>JAEEXE010000019.1 GCA_016291375.1 Butyrivibrio sp. | reverse complement strand
AGATGATCCTTGACGGACCTCAGAGAAAGGGTGACCTTAGAAGAGCACGTGCAGGCGCTGTTAACATCGTTCCTAACTCAACAGGTGCTGCTAAGGCTATCGGCCTTGTTATCCCTGAACTTAACGGCAAGCTCATCGGAGCTGCTCAGAGAGTTCCTGTTCCTACAGGTTCAACAACTCTTCTCTTCGCAGTTGTTAAGTCAAGCACAGAGGTAACTAAGGAGTCTATCAACGAGGCTATGAAGAAGGCTTCTGATCCTGAGACATTCGGATACAACGAGGATGAGATCGTTTCATCTGATATCGTTGGAATGACATATGGTTCACTCTTCGATGCTACACAGACAATGGTTAACAAGATCGGTGATGACCTCTATGAGGTTCAGGTTGTTTCATGGTATGACAACGAGAACTCATACACATCACAGATGGTTCGTACAATCAAGTACTTCGAGAAGTTCGTTAAGTGAGAATCCGACGAGGTCCTTTCGAGTCGATGATTCGAACTTCCTTGTAAAACAATAAAAACCATTAAAGGGTCCGGTCCGTTTGGACCAGGACCCTTTTTTAAGTAATCACCCATCGAGGTGATACGAGGCATTATAAAGTTTTAAAATATTATTATATAAAGGAGTAAAAAATGGGATTAAACAAAAAGTCTGTAGATGACATTAACGTAAAGGGCAGACGCGTTCTCGTTCGTTGTGATTTCAACGTACCTCTTAAGAACGGTGAGATTACTGACGAGACAAGAATCGTAGCAGCTCTTCCTACAATCAAGAAGCTTATCGGTGATGGCGGCAAGGTTATCCTTTGCTCACACCTTGGTAAGGTTAAGAACGGCCCCAATGAGGGTGAGTCACTTGCACCTGTTGCAAAGAGACTTTCAGAGAAGCTTGGTAAGGAAGTTAAGTTCATTTCTGATTACAACGTAACAGGCGCTGACGCTACAGCAGCTGTTGCAGCTATGAACGAGGGTGACGTTGTTCTTCTTCAGAATACTCGTTTCAGAGGTAAAGAGGAGACTAAGCCTGAAGAGGCAGGAGATGCTTTTGCAAAAGAGCTTGCTGATCTTGCAGACGATTATGTATGCGATGCTTTCGGTTCAGCTCACAGAGCACACGCTTCAGTTGCAGGCGTAACAAAGTTCATAACAGAGAAGGGTGGCAGCAACGTAGTTGGATACCTTATGCAGAAGGAGATCGACTTCCTTGGAAATGCAGTTGAGAACCCTGTAAGACCTTTCGTAGCTATCCTTGGTGGTGCTAAGGTTGCAGATAAGCTCAACGTTATCAACACTCTTCTTGAGAAGTGCGATACACTTATCATCGGTGGTGGTATGGCTTACACATTCCTTAAGGCTAAGGGATATGAGATTGGTAAGTCACTTCTTGATGATACTAAGATTGATTATTGTAAGGAAATGATGGAGAAGGCTGAGAAGGCCGGCAAGAAGCTCCTTCTTCCTATCGATACAGTATGCATCGACGATTTCCCGAATCCTATCGACGATCCTTCAATCAGCACAACAATCGTTGACGCTGACAAGATCCCTGCTGACAAAGAGGGCGCTGATATCGGACCTAAGACAATCGCTCTTTACGCAGATGCAGTTAAGTCTGCTAAGACTGTAGTATGGAACGGCCCCATGGGTGTATTCGAGAACCCTGTTCTTGCAACAGGAACTAAGGAAGTTGCTAAGGCGCTTTCAGAGACATCTGCTACAACAATCATCGGTGGTGGTGACAGTGCAGCAGCAGTTAACCAGCTTGGATATGCTGACAAGATGAGCCACATTTCAACAGGTGGCGGAGCTTCACTTGAGTTCCTCGAGGGCAAGAAGCTTCCCGGCGTTTATGCTGCAGACAATAGATGAGAATGAGGTGAAAATATGGCACGTAGAAGAATTATTGCAGGAAACTGGAAGATGAACAAAACTCCCAGTGAGGCTGTAGCTCTTTGCAACGAACTCAAGGATCTTGTGAAGAACGATGCAGTTGATGTTGTTTACTGTGTACCCGCAATCGACATCGTACCCGTTGTTGAAGCTGTTAAGGGCACAAACGTACACGTTGGTGCTGAGAACTTCTACATCGTAGATAGCGGTGCATATACAGGAGAGATTTCAGCTCCTATGCTCAAGGATGCAGGTGTTGAGTACATCATCATCGGACATTCAGAGAGAAGAGATATCTTCGGAGAGAATGATATTCTCATTAACCAGAAGGTTAAGAAGGCATTTGCTTCAGGCCTTACACCTATCCTTTGCTGTGGTGAGTCCCTTGCTCTTCGTAAGGCTGACACATATAAGGAGTGGATCGAGAGACAGATCACTTGGGATCTTGACGGTGTAACAGCAGATCAGGTTAAGAAGCTTGTTATCGCTTATGAGCCTATCTGGGCTATCGGAACAGGCGAGACAGCTACAGCTGATCAGGCTGAAGAAGTATGTAAGCTTATCCGTGAGCTTATCGCTAAGCTCTATGATCAGGCTACAGCTGATGAAGTTCGTATTCAGTACGGCGGATCAATGAACGCCGGCAACGCTGCTGAGCTTCTTTCAAAGCCCAATATCGACGGTGGACTTATCGGTGGCGCAAGCCTTAAGCCCGACTTCGGTAAGATCGTTAATGCATAAATTCTGATCAAGTTGAGAATCCCACGCAGAAACGCGTGGGATTCTTTTTGTTATAAAGCACATTTATTATGATTTGCGATAGATGTATATTTACGCTGGTAATTCATTTTGGTAAACTAAAAAAGTATTGGGAATAATTGAAAGGGGTATGAAAAATGACACTATCACAGATCGGCATTATCATTTCAATTTTTGTCTACCTTGCCGGAATGCTTCTTGTGGGTTTTGTTAGCTCGAGGGAGACCAATGACGTCAAGGATTTCTATCTGGGAGGAAGAAAGCTTGGTCCGTTCGTTACGGCAATGAGCGCGGAAGCATCTGATATGAGTTCATATCTGTTGATGGGTGTTCCGGGACTTGCGTATTTTTCCGGAATCGCCGATGCAGGTTGGACCTGCTTTGGACTTATCGTCGGAACATATCTTAACTGGCTCTTTACTGCAAGGCGCCTTCGTAACTATACGGAGAAGCTTGATGCGATCACTATTCCGGATTATTTCAAAAAAAGATTTAAGGATAACAGTAATATAACTCTTTGCATAGGAGCGGCGTTTATTCTTGTATTCTTCGTTCCTTACACCGCATCCGGATTTGCTGCATGCGGTAAACTTTTCTCATCCTTGTTTGGTGTTAATTATCAGCTTGCTATGATGGCATCTGCTGTTATTATCGTTGGCTACACCACAACGGGTGGATTTCTGGCAGCATCCAAAACAGACTTCATTCAGTCTATAGTAATGACTGCAGCTCTTTTCTTTGTGCTTGGTTACGGCGTTGTGACCGCAGGAGGATTTGGAGCGGTAAAAGAAAATGCGGCTTCTCTAGCAGGTTTTCTTAGCATGAATGCTACGCATGTAAATGTGGATGGTTCAGCTGCGCCTTACGGAATATTCAGTAAGATTACTATGTTCTGCTGGGGACTTGGATATTTTGGAATGCCGCATATCTTACTTAGATTTATGGCGATCAGAAAGTCTTCAGAGCTGAGGCTATCCAGACGTATAGCTTCTGTATGGGTTGTTTTCTCCCTTTCTGTTGCAATATTCATAGGTGTTGTTGGAAGAGCTCTCACAGTTGGAGGAGAACTTGGTAGTCTTATCGATGAAGCCAATCCTACAAGCTCATCAACAGCTGAGACACTGGTTATAGTTCTTGCACAGAAGATAAGTGAGAATGGTTTTGTGTTCGCTCTTCTTGCAGGACTTGTTCTTGCAGGAATCCTTGCTTCGACAATGTCTACAGCGGATTCGCAGCTTATAGCGGCATCTTCATCTGTTTCTGAGAATATTATCCAAGAGACCTTTGGAATTAACTTATCAGAGACAGCAGCTATGATCACAGCCAGAGCAACACTTATTGCCGTTGCTGTTCTTGGCGTAATAATAGCATGGGATCCCAACAGCTCTGTATTTGGAATCGTATCATTTGCATGGGCCGGATTTGGAGCGGTATTTGGACCTATCATGCTTCTTTCACTGTACTGGAAGAGAACTAATCGTTACGGAGCAATTGCGGGAATGTTATCCGGCGGTATCATGGTATTTGTCTGGAAATACGCTGTAAGACCCATGGGCGGCGTTTGGGATCTTTATGAACTTGCACCTGCATTCCTTGTGGCTGTAATTGTAATTGTTATTGTCAGCCTTGTTACAAAGGCTCCGGATCAGGAAATTACTGATGAATTTGATCATGTAGCAAAGATGTCATAAGTGAATAAATGATAACGTGATAATTACATATTTGACAAATAAATGTAAATTATGATATAACAAATAGCGTGGAGTTTAGATAGCTCCATGCTATTTTTTTACATTTAATAAGTATTATTTAGCAGACAGAATGGAGGAGACAGAATGTTTGGAATCAGTAAAAAATCAGTAGGAAGAGTAATATTAATAGTGCTTTCGCTTGTATTAAACGTACTTATCATGATAAGTATGCTCGACGAAAGTCATGGCCAGATACTTAAGGGAGCAGGCGTGCCAAGTGGATTTCTTGGTGGTGCGCTCAATGCTGTATTTATACCTATATTATTTGTGATCATGTATAGTGTTTTATATTTCATGCTATATATGTTTGTTGTAGTTTTTAAAACCGTTATGAAGAGCCTTACTTTCTTTAGTTTGCTCGGAATCGCAATGGGAGTATTAGGGGCGTTTGTTGCCTGGGCACTTATAGGCCTTGCTATCACATGGGTAATGAAGGTACACCCGGTAGCTCCGTATATTGTTTCGATTGCAGCAATAGCTTTTGCGGTTTATGGGATTATTACTACAGTCAAAGGCATTATCTACGAAGTTAAGCTTGGTAAAAAGATGAATGATTTAGTAGAAGAATAATCATACAAAGTGGGAATAAAGATTTTTAATCTTTAAATATAAAAACATAAAAGGAAAGAGGGAAAACAATGAAAAGAAGAGGAATAAGTGTATTTGCAGGTCTTGCATCTGCAGGAGCTCTTGCACTCACAGGACTTGTGGGAACACAGGCAGTTGTAGGTGCAGAGACAGTAGAATCAATTGATCACAGGATGGAAGTGAATGAATCCAGTTTAACAGAATCCGGTGACAGGGGAATGGTAGGAACTGTTGAGGATATGGATAGCTTTCATGATGTCCTTTTTCGCAAGGATGGTAGTTGGCTAGGAGCCGGAACACTTTATACAACGACAAAACTAAAGGGGCTTGATGCAGAAGTTTTTTTTGAAACACAGAGTGGTTGGAACGGTTCAACTATTTCTTCGGATACATTTCCAAATACGTTAGAGCTTAAAGATCCTAACCATGAAATATACGATATGCATGTATATGTTAATATAGGTGGAAAAATATTCCACGCCGGACGTCTTCAAACAGATTTTACACATCCTATTAAAATAAAAGATGGTGTTATTTATGCATGTAATGAGAAGTCCTTTGAAACCTATTTAGTATCCAAAGATGGAAGCCTTATCCACAAGGACTATGTCGATGATGATCTTTGGGGATACACCAATGATACAAATGACGAGAAAAATAAAGTAGATTTTAAAGGCGGGGAAAAAGAATATCAAGCGCTTTGGGATGAGTACGAAAGTGCTTCAAATATCAAATTTGAAATGCTTGAGATTCCATTAGCTGAGAATGCTTCAAGTTTAACACTGAGCGGAGATTTGAAGAGTACCGGAAAGAAATCATTCTACAATAGTTTTCAGAATTGTATTGATTTATTAGAGTCACAACGTTGCAGATATGCAAAAGTAAAAGTTGCAGGTTATGACGGCGATGTTTTAGCTGTTCAGCCCATAAACGAGCCAAGATGCGTTTACTTCTTCACTGATACCGGCGACGAAGTATTAAGAGTTCCTGGATTCCTTTACACAGACGGAACCTACCCTGTTAAGATCAAGGACGGAGTAATCTACGCATGTAACAAGAATTCTTTTGAGACATATATGATCACTCCTGATGGAAAAGAGCTTGTTCATAAGGACTACGTGAATTCATCAAACTGGGGATATACAAATGATTCAACCGACCAGAGTAAGAGAGCTGATTATAAAGGAAGCTTCAATGATTCTAAGCTCTGGGATGCATACAACAGCGCATCAGAGATAAATTTCAATCTCACTAGTTGGGAATAAAATAAAAGAATAATCAGTAACTAAATTGCCCCAATAACTCATTTAATAGATGAGTTATTGGGGCTTCTTTGTGCATACTTAACATTATAACTTCGAAAGTATATCTGCAATGACTTCTTCCATTGAATGATCTTTTTCATCAATGGTTATGTCTGCATACTTTTCATATAAAGGGCTTCTCTCGTTATAAAGAGAGATGAGAGACTGATCTTTTTTCATTACAACGCCGCGCTGCTTGGCGTTTCTAAGGCGCTTAGAGAGGATATCCATATCTACTTTGAGATATATTACCTTTCCGATGTTCTTGTAGTGCTCCATGGCTTCTTTGCCGTAGACTACACTTCCGCCTGTTGCTATAACTGTTTTTTCTGCTTCAATTTCTGAATTAACTTTATTCTCAATTTCTACGAAGCCTTCGATTCCCTCGGCTTCAATAATCTCAGACAGCTTTCTGCCGTCTTTTTTCTGGATGACAATATCCGCGTCAAGGAAATTGTATCCAAGGATCTTGGCAAGTATGACACCAACCGTACTTTTGCCGGAAGCGGGCATACCTACTAGGATCAGGTTATTCTTTTTCATTATTTCTCCTCATTATTTATGCTATTACACTCAAGAAATGTTGTAAGACTTATGCGTTTTCAAGATGCTTTTCGATGATCTCAACAGCATTCCTTACGCAGTCATCGCAGTCACAAAGGACTTTACCGGTCTCAACACCTTTAAGGACTTTGCAGATGCCGGCTCCTGATTTATCAGTAAATTCTCTGTAAATGTCAGCAGCTTCACGGATGACAGGTTTGCCGTTGTATTTAGCAAGTCCCAGAACCATCTGAGCGCCTATAAGTGCACCGCACGTTGCCTCCATACATCCCATACCTATTCCGAAGGCTGCTCCCATTTTGCGAAGCTCATCCTCGGACATATTAAGTGTATCTGCAAATGCTACAAGAACTGCCTGGCAGCAGTTGTGACCGTTGTGCTTAAGTTCTACAGCATACTCTTTTCTGTTTTCCATAATTTAATCTCCTATATCCGTCCAAAAGACGAACATCATCTTTTATACAACTTATTATAATTAATTGCAAGTACGAATTGTAAAAAGAAATGTAAAGCGCCAAATAAAGAGCTTGGAGCTTTATTTGAGTAGTTGTATAAACGGCTTTGGGGTATAATAATTATCAATAACACGTACGGGGTGAGAGGGTATGAGAGAGAATATTATTGGGCTAAAAAAGTGTATGGAAGAGAGAATAGTTGGAAAGGGCGATGTGATTGATAAGGTAATCGCGACGCTCATAGCCGGCGGACATGTTCTGCTTGAAGATGTTCCGGGAGTCGGAAAAACGACACTTGCCAAGGCACTTTCCGACGCAATCGCTGTTTCTTTTGCAAGAATTCAATGCACACCGGATACTACTCCTTCAGATATCACGGGATTTTCATTGTACGATTCCAAAACAAATGAATTTAAGATTATGGAGGGACCTGTTGTAAACAGCATTGTACTAGCTGATGAGCTCAACAGGACTTCGCCCAAGACGCAGGCAGCTCTTTTGGAGGTTATGGAAGAGCATAAGGTTACTATAGATGGAAAAGATATCCCTGTTCCGCAGCCTTTTATGGTCATCGGAACACAAAATCCTTCCGAACAGGCAGGTACCTATCCTCTTCCCGAGTCGCAGCTTGACAGGTTTATGATAAAGATTTCTGTCGGATATCCTAAGACAAGCGCTTCATTAAATATGGCAAAGAGCTTTCTTGAGGGAACGCTTCATGCAAATACCACACCTGTTCTTTCAGGAAAAGATATCTTGGATATGCGTTTAGAAGCAGAGAAAGTGAGCATTCACGATGACCTTTTGTCATATGCGGTAAAAATAGTCGAGGCGACGAGAAGTAATCCGGAAGTCGCTGTTGGGGCTTCTTCGAGAGCTCTTTTGTCAATGCTAAGATATGCGCAGGCACTTGCCTATGTAGATGAAAGAGATTATTGCATACCGGAGGATATCGCTAATGCAGCAATAACGACTCTTCCACACAGGATCGTTTTGACGACGCAGGCCAAGATGGGAAGAGTGGAAAAGGAATTCGTGGTTAAACAAATCTTGGAGAAAGTAAGTGTATCATGAAGATCACTTTTCATAAAAAAGGTTTATGCCTATATCTTTTATTTCTTATCGCGAGTCTGGTCTTTTCAAGCTTTTACGGAGGAGCAGTCTCTTTTGTGTGGCTTTATGCATTGATACTTCTGATTCCTGTTTCTTTTTTCTATATTCTTATAAATTACAAGTTCCTTTCTATATATCAAACGATGGATGTGCATAAGGTACTAAAGGGCGATGAGCATGAGTTTACGCTCGTACTTGAAAACGACGGTGTTCTTCCTATACACAGGATGAAGCTTACAACCTATGTAGACAGGTGTGTGCTTAAAGGTATCGAGGATGGAATGGAAGTAAGTCTTGATTCTTTTAAGAGAAAAGAGCTTAAATCCGGCCTTAACTGCAGATACGCAGGTGCTTATGATGTGGGAGCGGGCTTTGTCTCTTTTACCGATCCTTTTAGAATATTCACCCTGAGATTCAAGGTGCCTTATAGCTTTAGGGCAATAGTCAGCCCTAGGATCACGAATGCCGGCGAAAGTGTTGTTGATATAGAGAACATAGTGAACAGCACGGGACTTAAGAGTACCATTCAAAATGAGGACATCCCGGGGAGCGATATGAGAGAATATGAAAAGGGCGATCCAATCTCGGCGATCAACTGGAAAATATCCGCTAAGTTTGGTGACCTTGTCGTAAGACTTCCGGATAAAAAAGAAAAACGAACGCTCACAATGATCCTTGAGGCTGCAAATATTCCCGAGATAAAGTGGGATACGCAGTTTTTGAAAGACAGAGACAGGTTCCTTGAGCTTATAGTTTCGTGTGCATTTAATTTCGCGGGACAGGGAGTACCTATAAAGCTCATATATCCATCGGGAACTGTCACAGAGAAAATGGTGGATTCATACGAGAGCTTCCTTGAATTTTACAACTGCGTTGCGGATGGAATTTTCTACAGCACAGACAGCGAAGTATCCAAGTTAAAAGAGATGATAAGTAGCAGGAGCGATGCTTATGGCGATGAAACGATCATCCTCATCAAAGAACAAATTCAGCCCGGAGAAGATTATTGCACTGTTATCGGATGAACTCCGGATTCATATTTTTGTGTTTTCATTTCTTGTTATATGTCTTGAAGCACTCAGGCTAACAAGCGCTTCTTTTGATGTGTATTACAGCGAGACCTTTATTTTTGCAGTGATACTCTTTTTTGCTTTTTATAGCTGCATCGGACACCTTTTTGAGATATATGTGAGCAAAAGAGTATCTGATATTTTTTCTATACTCCCAAGTGCTCTGTTGTATTTTCTTCTTTCTAAAACTGACTTTCCGCATATAGGCGTAGCTGCAATCATTGCGGCTGTTCTTCGCATTGCCATTGTATCTGCACCCAAAATAAAAACGGTTATTATGGCAGGCAGCTTTGTGCTGTGCGTAGTAGCTTTGTATCTGCATTTTCAAAAGAATGCTGTTTTTGTTGGAAAAGAAAGCAAGAACCTGCTATTTGTATTTCTTTTGATACTAGTCCTGTCAGCCATCCAGAAAATTCTTTGTGAACAGAAAGAGGCGTTTCCCTTCTTGTTCTTTATGATACTTGGGTTGATCGTGCTTGCTATTCCAAAACCGGAAAGACCCATTGACTTTAGCAAGGCACTGGAAGCTGGAAACAGATTCATTAGCTCTTTTAACTACTATATGCCCGATATTTTCGGAAATGGAACTTATAAGACCGGGTACAGTAATCTGGGAGTTACGGGAGGAAAGGTCTCTTTGTCGGATTCTACCCAGCTTACACTTAGGATTCTGGACAGACCCTATTATGTTTATGAGGACGATAAAGGTACTAAACGCAAGAGGCGAAGGGTTGTATATCTGTCAGGTGGAAGGGGAAGTGAAAAGGCACAGATAGTTTCTTTTGTTAATTTCCTGTATCGCAACAATGTGGACAAAGATACAGCTAGTCTCTTTTCTGAGATTGATTCTATGGAGATTGAGTATGAGTATCTTAAGACGCAGGATGAAATTGCACCTCTTAATGCGTTGAAGCTGGAAACATTGGGCAAAAAAGTTGAAGGCGGTACCGGCAAGAGTGTGCATAAAAAAGGGTATGACCTCAATGTGACCTATATGAATATCGATTACGGAAGCCCGTATTTGGAGAGATTGATACGTCAAGAGACCAAAGAGGATAACTACGAAGCTATCCCGTATGAAGAGGCAGTAGATTATTTTAGGCGTACCTACGGACCAAATCTCTCTGACTATGTCAGCAAAGCAGAGTATGATTCTGCCTGCAAGATAGGTTTTTTCAAGGAGATGCTTAAGCCTTATCTTGAAACAAAAGGAGCAAGTGACAGGATAAAAGAACTGTCAAAGGAGCTGACATATGGCCTATCGTGTGACTACGATAAATGCAGAGCCATAGAAGCTTATCTAAGACAATATAAATATTCTACGGATGTTGAAAGTATTGGAAATACAACTTATGACATGAATACTTCAGAGGGGGCAAGTGCACTTTCAGAGCGCTTTTTGTTTGAAACAGGTGAAGGCTATTGCATACACTATACCTCTTCTATGATAATGCTGCTGCGCCTTTCGGGGATTCCGGCCAGAGTTTCTGTTGGATATCATTATATGTTTCCTTTTGAAAAAGAGAATTCATATGATGTCAGCGGACGATGCGCCCATGCATGGCCTGAGGCCTATATAGAAAATGTAGGCTGGGTACCTTTTGAACCAACAAGCGCCTACCGATCTCAGGAAGAGAACAGCTGGAAAAGAGTGCGCGCGGAAGAAACGGAGCAGGAACAATACGGCTATGAACCAAGTCACGCTCCTGTGATCACGCCGAACGAAGCGGATAGTGACGCCGGCGATAATAAAAAAAAGAGTCTTGCATATGAGCTTATACGAGTGGTTCTGCCTGTTATTGGAAGTGTGGTGGTAATACTGCTCACGCTCATCTTCGGAACGAAAATAATCGGAAAGATAAGGTATAATATGGCGCCGCCTGACAAAAAACTTGAGATAGATGTAACGCGGATAAAGAAGCTGATTCGAAAGAAATCAAAGGAGAGCTTCACAGACAGAGGTCTTCTTTCTGATTATGTTAAACAAATCCCAACGGAGCATCAAGCACGGGCAAAAGAAGTTTTCGGCGCATATTACAGACTTATATACGGCGGAGAAGGTGCTTTGCCTATAACCGATGAGGACGTTAAGAAGGCAAGAGAATTTTATGATATACTAATTACTGTAATTAATTATCTGATATAAGAGTCAGTGTAGTTAATTTTAGCTTAAATAAGGAAGGAGAAACACAAAATGAAGAAAAGAGTATTAAAGTTAGCAACGAGTCTTGCAACCGCGGGAATGCTTGCAATGACAGGAACAGTAGTAGTGCCGGCAAATGGGGAAATAGTACCGGCTATGACTACAGAAACCGTTGAGTACACGATGCCCGGAAATGTTGATATCAATGGTTGCGATATTGATGTTCTCGCTGTTATATATGATGTGGAAGACTTAGTTAGCTATTCCATATAGTGTGATTAGCTCCAAAGTGAATTTCTACACAGAAAATAATGGTAATGTATATTGCGCAGGGACACTTAATTCGTGGAGCCCCATAGAAGTGACAGATGCTGGACTGATCATAACTGATACAGATTCAAATATACACGGTATTGAAACATATTTTTTGTCCCCAAGTGGGACAGATTTGGAACATAAAGATTATTTTGTGTATAAAGATAATGGGAGCTATTCAGGCTATTTCAGATCTGACAATACGTCACCCAGAGATTATTGTACAATAGATGAAGAAACGTTAAGAAATTTTCGTGATTCACTAGGTTATTCTGAAACTATTGAATTTACAATGAATTAAATGGAAGTTGTAAAAACATTTTTTTTGACGGCTTCAGTAAGCAAATGCAAGCACATATCAATAGTATTTGCTATTAATCTAACAAAGTTAATAAAAAATTACGCACTTGACGATTATATGTAAATGATGATATAACAAATGCATGGAATTTTTATTCCGTGCATTTGTTATTTATACAACTATATAATCGGAAGGAGTCAAAGAAGATGAGGAAAAGAGTAGTACATTTAGTAGCAGGTCTTACAGCCGCAGGAATGTTTGCAGCTACAGGATTTGTAGGAACACAGACAATTGTAAGGGTAACATCCGCTGAGACCACGGAAACGGTTGAATTTGCGATGGAAGAGAATGCTTCTTACAGCAGTAGGATGAGTAAAAAAGAAGTGGGGGATTTTGGTCTCACACAGTTTAATAATTTCCAACAGGTAAAAGAAAGTATGGGTTCAAAGTATAGCGCATTTAAAATACACTCGATTGGCTATAATGGAGAGGTTCTATTGCTGTATAGTGGAAAAAATATGGCGAGATTCTATACTCAAAAAGCGGGCGAGAAAGTTCGGTTTATCGGAGCATTACGCACCCCTCATCCTGAGCCAGATACCTTTTTTTATAAAGATGGCGTTATCTATAATCATAGCAGTGTTAATGGGGAGAGTGTTTATGAGACATATGCGGTTTCTTCAGATGGGAAAGAACTTGTACATAAGGATTATGCTCGTAGGCGTATATATGAGGGTATGACTGACTACTATTCATATACAAATAAAACTAATGATGAAAATAGGAGAACAAAGGGATCAGATAAAGAAGATGCATATTTTGCTGTTATGCATGAATATGATAGGGCTTACAAAGGAGCTTCATTACAAAAATATAGTTTTGAATAATAGAGCTAAGCCTGCGTGGAAGCATTGTTTACACGCAGGTTTTTTAAAGAATATTTCGAAGAATATTTAGAAGAATAGGTTGAAGAATTGCACTGGATCATATAATAACGATAAGAAACGGAGGTGTTATATATGCCAACAATTGCACCAATTTCTGAATTGCGTAATTATGGTCAGGTTTTGGATAAGGTAGAAGCAGGTAAGCCTGTTTATCTTACTAAAAATGGACATGGAGAATATAGCATACATAGTATAGAGGATGATGAGATTTTTGATAAAGCCAGGGCTATGGTGAAAATCATCAGTGAGCTTAATGCCGGATTTGCTTCCGGAGAAGAGGAAGGATGGATTAGCGACGCTGAGGTTGCTAAGCATTTTCAAGATAGGCGTAGGACGGTGAATGGCTGAAATGGGTTATGAAATAGTATACTTACCAGTTGCTTTGGCGGATATGGATCAGGCATGGGATGAAGTGTATGAAGCTTCAGCAGATTTTGACATAGCAGATAAGTATATAGCTGATTTAAGGGCAAAACTTAAAAAAGTCAACAAGAACTCAAAAACCGGTAAGCGCTTATGTTACGAAGATATCTTTGCCGGAATATATTACGTGACGCACAAGAAGTACAGCGCATTTTATAGGATTAACGCTGACCGCATTGAAGTGGGGTAGAGTCTTGTATAACAGAAGTGAGTACATTAGTCTTGTTATAAAGTCTCCGAGTGAAGATTGATTACAATATGATTACATATTTGACAATAAAGTATGAAGTATGATATAACAAATGCGTAGAGTATAAAAGCCTCTACGCATTTATTTTATTATATACCGACTTTAAAATATCAAGTATTTGTCGGGACATTTGTCTAAAAAGGAAAGGGGACAGAAAATGAAGAAAAGAGTAGTACAGTTAATAACAGGTCTTGCGACCGCGGGAATGCTTGCAGCTACGGGATTTGTGGGAACACAAACAATCAGGGGAGTGATGCCTGCTGAAACCACTGAGACTGTTGAGTATAAGATGGAGGAGAATGAGGTTGATTGGCTTTCTATTGGTCAGGATATGAGTAATGCGCTTAGTGAGGGATTTACACAGACAACACAATATACTAAAATTGAAGACATGGCGCGTAAATTCACTGAGGACACCGGATTTTATTGGAGTATTGCACGCATTAATTCCGTAGGCTTTCAAGGGAAAGTTTATGCTTTGCGTTCTGAAGGCAGAAAACAAAAGTATCTATTTGTATGTACGCAAACGAAGACAAATGGACCAATCTGTATATGTGGTCTTTTGACAATAAAAAATAGTTTATCCCAGTTCAAATATGATGATGGAATCATATATACATATGATAATGATGCTAATATTTCGGAAATAAAGTCATATTGTGTATCGGCTGACGGATGCAGGATGGTACAAAGGGAATCTGCTCGCAGCAATGAAGGTGACAAATTTGAAAAATTAAGAAAGAAATATAACAGTGCAAATAGAATTTATTAGTGAGTAAAAGCAGGGGTTATTATGTTATCATAGACTTGTATGCATAATAATTCACGTGACAACTACACAAATGGTTATATTTCCGGCTCGGGGAGGCGGTTTGTTTCTGATGCGCCGGGGCATTTTCACTATACATCTTTTGAGACCAAAAAGCTCCTTCGTGAGTACGAGCCAAAGAGTGATGTTCCCATGCTTTATCGCAAGGAGTCATTGGTTGAACTGGAGCCGCATGCGGCGTTAAGTAGGGACAGACTCACTATATCTTTTAACATCCGTTCAGGAAGTACGGGGCATAGCTATGTTCTTAAAGATATCATCGAGCTTCTACATGCTATATCCGAAAAGAGTTTTGTAAGCTATGGTAAGCACCTTCAGTTTACCCACGATATTTCTGCATTCTCGGAAGCTTCTGCAAGGATTATCAGATTTCTTTTTGCATATTTCAGAGAAAAACAGCTCTCCGATCCCTATATGTCTTATTCGGGAAGTGGAGAGATTTCCTATTCCTACGCCAAAGGACATGCCAAGCAGATTGAGTTATCAGGCCATGAGATTGACGAGTTCTTCAAGGCTGCAACAAGCGTGTATTTCATCAATACTGATTTTAGAGCGAGATATACAAATGAAAGGCTGCTGGATGTCGCCGGAGTTTTCCCGCCGATCGACCTTAGAATTCAGAAGACCGAGACAGGCATTACTTTTGAATCTGACGCCTTCACTATGTTTGAGGGCTATTCATATATCTTTTTTGAGAGGAAAAAGATGCTTCACATGATCGACAGAAGCGATTGTGAGGCAGTTATTCCTTTCATGCGTTTTCTGCTTGCCAGAAGAACGGAGAATGAGCTTTTTATTTCAGACAAGGATCTTCCGCTCTTTTCGACAGGTCTTTTTCCCATACTAAGTGACTATTTCAACATCAGCTGCATTGGCTATGAGCCGGAAAAGTACTCGCCGGATATTCCAAAGTTTGGCGTTTATATCGATATGCCTGATTCAGAGACTATAATCTGTGACGTGAAGGCAACTTACAGGACTACTGCAGGAGAAGATAAGTTGGGCGGTATTGGCGGCAGAAAAGAGAGTGGAGCCAAACTAAACGAGGGTGAAATTTCTTTTAGCATCCTCTCAGATAGCCTGCGTCTTGAACGTGACATTGAAGAGAATGATATTAGACGTAATTATTATCTTGAGAATAATACGGCGAAGCTTATCAGTCCTTATTTTGACAAAAAAGATGAGGAGAAGGGGGTTTTTGTCCTTGAAGGCGGCTTGTATGGCGATGATAGGCTCTATCAGTTCCTTTCAGAAGATGTACCAAGATTGAGTGATTTTGGCGAAGTCTTTTTATCAGAAAATGTGAGAAAGATTAGGATCACTTCTGCTCCTAAGGTTAGACTTGGTGTATCTGTGGTTTCGGACCTTTTGGAACTTTCCATGGTTTCGGATGAGATGTCCAGGGAGGAGCTTGCGGATATTCTCACCAAATATGATAGGAAAAAGAGATATTACAAGCTTGGGAACGGAGAAATTATTGATCTAAAAAGCGGAAACTTTGATGTGTTGTTTTCGTTAACGGACGGACTTGGTCTTTCTGATAAAGACATTAAGCTAGGATATGCCAAGGTTCCGTCGTATAGAGCTCTTTTTATAGATAGTCTTATTAAGAGTGCTTATATAGGTGCTGATGACACTTATGATGACGGCGATGAATATGACTTGGAAGGTGATTTCTATAACGACGCGGGAACTGCAGTTTCTTTTGGGAAAAGCAGGGATTTTAAGAAGCTTATAGAGTCTCTTTCGGGAATTGGCGAAAAGACATACGAGGTTCCGGAATCCTTACAAGACGTGCTTCGTGATTATCAAAAGACAGGATATCTGTGGCTTCAAACACTTAAATCCAATGGCTTTGGCGGGATACTTGCCGATGACATGGGACTTGGAAAGACACTTCAGGTGCTGGCTCTTTTATTAAGTTTTAAAGAAGAGGCGCTTAGGAATAATGCATCAACCACTTCTGCATTTGCTGATGATTCTCAGCGGAAAAAGAACGGGCAGAATATCGGAAAGCATAGGTGCTCGCTCATCGTATGCCCTGCATCTCTTGTGTATAACTGGAAACATGAGATAGAGAGATTTGCAAGAATACTCAAAACAGAGCTTGCTGTTGGGATAAAGCCTGACAGAGTAAGGATTTTGGATGAACTTGAGGAAGAAAAGACAGATGTTGTTATAACTTCCTATGATCTTCTTAGAAGAGATATAGATTTATACAGATACAAGAGCTTTGAGTGCATGATCATAGATGAGGCGCAGTTTATCAAAAATCCCGGGACGCTTGGAGCTAAGGCGGTTAAGTCTATAAGTGCTTCATTTAAAGTGGCGCTTACCGGTACTCCTATAGAAAACAGACTCAGTGAGCTTTGGAGCATCTTTGATTTCTGCATGCCGGGATATCTTTTTACTTATAAGCATTTCCATGATAGCATTGAGCTTCCTCTGGTTTCGGAAAAAGATGAAGCGGCTAGGGGCAGACTTAAGAAGATGATCGCACCATTTGTGCTTAGAAGGCTTAAGAAAGATGTGCTAAAAGATCTGCCTGATAAGCTGGAAGAAAATATATATGCGTCAATGACGGATGAGCAGGAAAAACTCTACAAAGCGCATCTTCAGCGCGTTAAGCTTATGGTTGATGACAGGAGCGAAGAGGATATTAAGAAGGATAGAATCGTTATTTTGTCAGAACTAACAAGGCTACGCCAGATATGCTGCGATCCCGGACTTATTTATGAGAATTACAAGGGAGGAAGCGCCAAGGTGGATCTCCTTATCGAGATGATAAAGAGTGCCGCAGAGGGCGGACACAAGATTCTTCTTTTCTCCCAGTTTACTACAATGCTTGAGAGGATCACGGAGCTTCTAAAGAAGGAAGGCATAGCGCATTATCTTTTGACAGGTGCAACTAAGAAAGAGGACAGAATAAGGTTTGTGGATGCGTTTCAGGAGGATGATACGCCTGTGTTCTGCATTTCGCTTCGTGCGGGAGGAACAGGACTTAATCTGACTGCGGCAGATATCGTCATTCATTTCGACCACTGGTGGAACATCGCTGTCCAGAATCAGGCCACCGACAGAGCGCACAGGATCGGGCAAAAGAATGTTGTGACGGTGTACAGGCTTATCATGCAGGACACTATTGAGGAGCGCATCATACATCTTCAGAACAAGAAAAAAGAATTGGCGGATGAGCTTCTAAACGAAGAAACTCTGGGCGCTGCAGCAATTACGAAGGAACAGCTGCAGGAGCTGCTTGGATGATAGAGGCCTGGGAGGACATGCGGTGAAATGGCTGATGAGACCGGAAGAGGCATGGAAAAGGGATTGTAATTGTGATTGTATGATGGAATTTGTATAGAATTATCATGATATAGATAAGTTAAAATGGAAATGAGCACGTGGATTATCTTTGGGATTGAATCTGCGTGCTTATTTTTTGCAATTCTCCTATTTATGCTTTTTTAAGATAATAATAAACGTTATATAAGGTATAATTATACTATCAGATGATAAAGAGGGAAATCTGAGACTTGACGAAACGATCTTGTTTTTATTATTCTTGATTATCGTGATGGATTTAACCAAATTATGTTTTGCCCAATTCAATATTGGCGTTTAATATCTTGTGGCTACGTATATATATGATTTAAGGTGGTACATTTACAGAGAAAACGGAGAAAAGATTCATGATACAGCTTGCAATTGTTGAAGATGAAGATTCATATGCACAGCAGCTGACTGAGTTTGTTAATAAGTATCAGAGCGAGAGTGGTCATTATTTCAAGATTACCAGGTTTCGCGACGGAGATGAGATAACAAACGGATATAAGGGTCAGTTTGACATAATCCTGATGGATATCGAGATGAAGCTGATGGACGGCATGACTGCTGCGGAAGAGATACGTAAGCTCGATCAGGATGTGGTTATCATGTTCATAACCAATATGACAAACTATGCCATCAGAGGTTATCAGGTGGATGCTCTCGATTACGTACTTAAGCCGGTCAATTATTTTGCTTTTTCTCAAAAGCTTGGAAGAGCACTGGGAAGACTTAATAAAAAGAGCAATAACATAATATCCATAGATATGCCTTCCGGAGTAAAGAAGCTTGATATCGACAATATTTTTTACATAGAGAGCGAAGGGCACAATCTCAATTTCTATACAAGCGGCGGCGAGTTTACTATAAGAGCTAAGCTAAAAGATTTTGATGACCAGCTTTCAAAGCATGGCTTTTTTAGAAGTAACAAGGGGTATCTCGTTAATCTCAAATACGTTGACGGAGTTGAAAATAGTAGCTGTGTCATTGCTGGAAAGCACCTTCTTATAAGCAGAGCCAGAAAAAGTGATTTCATGAGTGCGCTTACGGATTATATGGCTTCTTTGTCGTGAAAAAAAGGATGAGGTTGTGATTACTAATGGATGCTATTTATCAGGATATTCCAAGATTATACACGGCTATAGCCGAGTGGCTTGCATGCTTTAGCTATTGCCTTGTGCTAAAAAGAAAAGTGAATAACAAAAGGTTTACCTTATATTCAGTCGTGGCGCTTCTTTTTCAGAGTGCTTTTCTTGTGCTGACCAAAAATCTTCCCGTGGTGTTTTGGATTCCCTGCATGCTTGTGGCTGTTGCACTGATGTACATATACATGTTTCTTATCTGCGATGTGACTGTCAATGTTGTTGGCTATTATTGTGCAAGAGCATTTCTTCTGGCGGAGTTTGCTGCATCTTTGGAGTGGCAGCTTGCATGCTTCTTTTTGGGTAAAACTGATTCAAAGGTTGTTCAGGCAGCTATCTTTGTATTTGTATATGGTCTTGTGTTTATCTGGGCTCATTACATGGAGGTTAGCATTACAAGGGGCGTCAATCAACTAGAGATAAACAGTCATGAGCTATGGGCGGCTATAGTGATAGCAGCTGCGATATTTGCTTTCAGTAATCTTAGTTTTATCCTGCAGAATACACCTTTTTCATCAGGTGTCGCGGCGGATATATTCTACATAAGGACACTCGTTGATATTGCCGGAATCATGATACTTTACGTGTACCAGAGTAGGATATGTGAGCTTCTTGCGGAAAAAGAGCTAAGAAATATTCAGGCCATGCTTAAGGCACAGTACGATAAATACAGAAACTATCAGAACTCTTTTGACCTGGTAAATATGAAATATCATGATCTTAAGCATCAGATAGCAGGGCTTCGCGCCGAGATGAGCGATGAGGAGAGAAAAAAGTGGATCGATTCACTTGAGCAGGAGCTCGAAGCCTACAGTCCCGAGCTTCAGACAGGGAACAGTGTCCTTGATACATTGATCGCCGGTAAGATGTTCAATTGTCGTGCCAATAATATCAAGATAACCTGCGTTGCGGATGGGAATATCCTTGATTTTATGCATGTTGCGGATATATGTACCATTTTTGGTAATGCCCTCGATAATGCTATAGAGAATGTTTCTCTTATTGAAAATGCGGACAAAAGACTTATCCATATAGCCATATCTCCCAAGAAAAACTTTGTGCTTATACAGATAAACAATTATTGTGAGAGCAGGCTCACCATCAAGAACGGGTATCCTGTAACCACCAAATCAGATAAAAGAAATCACGGCTTTGGCCTTAAAAGTATCCGCTATACCGTTGAAAAGTACCACGGCACCCTCAACTTCGACATAAACGACAACTGGTTCGAACTTAAGATTCTTATTCCGCAGCCGTAGGCAATGCGAGGAATATGGGTTTCTATCCGATAATGCTTTTGTTCGTCTGCGGTGTGATTTTTTAAATTCAAAAAACAGTGTCACCCCTCCTTTCGCGTTGCTCAAGGAAGTCGGGTTGCCACTGCTTTTTTTATTAAAAAAATCATCATCCTCGTCCGAGATTTACGCATTATCGGATAGAAACTCATATTCCGCTCAGGCTTACGGCTGGGGCGGGAGGGGGACTGCTGGTTAAGGTTATTGGAGTAGCGCTTTCTTTCTGCTCGTATGGCAAACATTTTTATCCTAGCGCCCATTTCTTCGTATTTGAGAGTGTTTTTAGTACGAGCAGAAAGAAAGGTGAATAATACAGTTCATGACAAAAATCGAACCGTTTATGACAAAAACGGCACGATTTTTTTTGTGTGATAAATTCGAATTATAGTAATTATATCCTGCGCCAAAACGGGCGCGAATAAAAAAGGGAGGTTATACCATGTTATCTATCAATATGGACGACGTGTTAAACGTCATTTCTTCTATCAGACCCTATTTGATAGCTATCGGAATCATAGTTGCACTTGCTGTTGCTTGCATGGTTGCAGTTATGAAAATGAAAAAGCCGGTTAAAAGGCTTGTCAGAGGAACTTCGCTTATAGCAATGATCATCGGTATTGTTGTATGCGTAAATATGATCTGCACAGGACCTATGAGCACGATGCTCGATCTTGTAAGCGGAAGCGGAACAATTACAAAAGAAACATCTGACGAGACAACTGTTCTTGCTAAGCAGATTGCAGAGGAAGGAATTGTCCTTCTTGAGAACAACGACAATCTTCTTCCGGTTGGAACGGGATCTAAGCTCAACGTATTCGGATGGGCTTCAACTGATGCGATTCTTGGTGGCGCAGGTTCAGGATCACTTAACGATGCGTACGACAAGATCTCACTTCTTGATTCCCTTAAGGATGCCGGAATTGAGACTAACACAGAACTTACCAAGTTCTATACAGACTACAAGGCTGACAGACCTGTAGTTGGAATGTGGGCACAGGATTGGACACTTCCTGAACCCAATGTTTCTCTTTATTCTCAGGAACTTATTGATAATGCTAAGAATTTCTCAGATACAGCTATGGTTGTTATCAGCCGTTCAGGCGGTGAGGGAGCAGATCTTCCCGTTGATATGCCTTCAGTTGTAGACGGATCTTTCCAGGACGGAACAACTTACACAGCAGGTGTATATGACGATACGCTCAACGAAGGAAATGACTGGGATGCAGGTGACCATTATCTTCAGCTTACTAACAGAGAAGAAGAGATGATCGATCTTGTATGTGACAATTTCGATAAGGTAATCCTTGTTTACAACGGAGCCAATGCTTTCGAACTTGGATTTATCAAAGATCATCCTCAGATCAAGAGCGCACTTTGGGCTGCAGGAATGGGCCACGTTGGTATGGCTGCTCTTGGCGAGATCGTAACAGGTGAGGTTAATCCTTCAGGTAGAACTATCGACACTTATGTTTACGATATGGAAAAGACACCTTGGTGGAACAACTTTGGTGACTTTAATTATAAGAACATGGATGAATTTGCTTATACATCAACAGGCTTTACAGGTGTTGAGTCTACAGCGTATGTTTCATTCATCAACTATGTAGAAGGTATCTTTGTTGGATATAAGTTCTACGAGACAGCAGCTGTCGAAGGTCTTATCGACTATGACCAGACAGTTCAGTATCCTTTTGGATATGGACTTTCATACACAAGCTTCAAACAGGAGATGGGAGACATCACTGAAGCTGACGGAAATATCTCTTTTGACGTTACTGTTACAAACACAGGTGACAAAGCAGGTAAGGATGTTGTAGAAGTATACTACAATCCACCTTATACAAACGGCGGAATTGAGAAATCAAGCGCTAACCTTGTCCAGTTTGAAAAGACAGGAATGCTTGAGCCCGGCGCATCAGAGACTGTTCACATCACTTTCTCAGCAGAAGATATGGCATCATACGATTACAAGGATGCCAAGGGTTATGTACTTGAGGCAGGAGACTATGAGATCTCCATTAACGCAGACTCACATAATGTGATCGATTCAAAGACATATACTGTAGGTGACACACTTACATTTAACGGATCAAACAAGAGATCAAGCGATCTTGTTACAGCAACAAATGCATTTGACTATGCGGAGGGAGATGTTACATATCTTTCCAGAGCAGACGGATTTGCTAACTATGAGGAGGCAACCAAGGCTCCTACTAACTATGATATGAGCGGAGAGGCTAAGAGCACTTTCTACAATATCAGCAATTACCTTACACCTGAAGCAACTGCTCAGGATGAGGATCCAAGTGCAGAGGCAGTAACAACAGGAGCTGCAACGAGTCTTAAGCTTGCAGACCTTCGTGGTCTTGATAAGAACGACCCTAAGTGGGATGAGCTTCTTAACTCAATGACACTTGATGATATGAACGCACTTATTTCACTTGGCGGATATCAGACCAACTCAGTTGATTCAATTGGCAAGGTTCGTACAAATGACTGTGACGGCCCTGCTTCTATCAATAACAACTTCACACAGGTTGGATCTCTTGGATTCCCTGTAGGAGTAACAATCGCAGCTACTTTTAACAAGGATCTTGCATACAGCTTTGGTGATTACATTGGCAAGATGGCAAATGAGATGGATGTATCCGGTTGGTATGCACCTGCCATGAATATCCACAGAACAGCATTTGCAGGACGTAACTTTGAGTATTATTCAGAAGACGGAGTTCTTTCAGGACTTATTGCAGCAGAGGCTTGTAAGGGTTCATGGGAGAATGGTGTATATGCTTATATCAAGCACTTTGCAATGAATGACCAGGAAGGCAACAGATGTGATATGCTCTGCACATGGTCAAATGAGCAGGCTATCCGTGAGATCTATTTAAGACCTTTCGAGCTTTGCGTTAAGAATGTAGACCTTTGCGCTGTAATGTCTTCCTTCAATTACATTGGTAATCGTTGGGCAGGCGGCAGCAGCTCGCTTCTTAAGACCGTACTTAGAGATGAGTGGGGCTTCAATGGATTCGTTCTTACCGACTACTTCGGTGTATACGGATACATGAGTTCCGATCAGGCTATCAGAAACGGTACAGATTGTATGCTTGTTAACTATCCTACAGCGACTAACAACGTACAGTTCAGAGAGACCAACGGCGCTCAGCAGGCTATGCGCGATGCTGCAGGCAATATCCTTTACACAGTAGTTAACTCAAGAGCATATGCTCCCGAGAACCTCAAGATGGGTATGGCTAAGTGGCAGATCATTATGATCGTTGCAGATGTTATAATCGGAGCACTCCTTGCACTTTGCTGCTTCAAGATGATCAAAAAATATCTTAACAGCAAAAAAGAGGAAGCAACTTCGGAAGCTTGATAAAACATAAGCTTTAGTAAAGCAACATGTCTTTTGACCAAAAGACATAAATAACACAAATCCCGAAACCGTGGGCAGAAGGCGCATTAAGCGCTTCTGCCTGCGGTATGGGATATTGTTTTTCCATAGTGAAACTCTATTGGATGATACCGATCTGCCTAAGCAGATCATTTAATAAACAGAGAGGGGAAACCCATGAAGCATCAGGATATCATTGAGAAGATGACAATAGAAGAGAAGGCAGCGTTCCTTAGCGGAAAAGGAGAGTGGCAGTCCAGAGATTTTGAAAGACTTGGCATTCCATCTGTTTTTTGCTCGGACGGACCTCATGGTGTGAGGAAACAGGCCGGTGCAGGAGACCACCTTGGACTTAATGCATCTGTTCCAGCTACTTGTTTTCCTACAGCTGCAACAATAGCAGGAAGCTGGGACGAGGAGCTTGGAGAAGAGATAGGAAGTACTCTTGGTGAAGAAGCTATGGCTGAGGGAGTGAATGTCCTTTTGGGGCCGGGGCTTAATATCAAGAGAAGCCCGCTATGCGGAAGAAACTTTGAGTATTTTTCTGAAGATCCTTATCTTGCCGGAAAGATGGCGGCTTCTTATGTTAAGGGTATCCAGTCAAAAGGCGTATATGCCTGCCCTAAACATTTCGCAGTCAATTCTCAGGAGCTTAGACGTATGGCCATGAACTCCGTGATCGATGAGAGAACTCTTAGAGAGATCTATCTCACAGGTTTTGAAATCGCGGTGAAAGAGGGTAAGGCTAAGACCATAATGTCTGCTTACAACGAGATCAATGGAACATACGCCAATGAGAACAAGCATCTTTTGAATGATATTTTGAGAGAGGAATGGGGCTTTGACGGAATCGTTATTACCGACTGGGGCGCTTCCAACGATCATGCTCGCGGAGTAGCCGCAGGTTCCAATCTTGAGATGCCTAATCCCGGACTTGATTCTGCAAGAGAGCTCATAGAGGGGCTTAAATGCGGTAAAGTCAAGATGAGCGATATAGATGAAAGAGTAGATGAACTTCTTGACGCAGTTCTTACACTTAATGAAAATGCCAAGGGTAAGAGTGAGGAGTTTGACAAGAATGCTCATCACAATATTGCGAGAAAAGCTGCTGCAGAAAGTGCTATTCTTCTTAAGAATGAAGGCGCGATCCTTCCTCTTAAGAGCGGAATAAGCGTTGCTGTAATTGGCGATTTTGCCTTTGTACCAAGATATCAGGGCGCGGGATCTTCTCTTGTTAATCCTACCAAAATAGAGACTGTAGTTGGCATGATCGATAACTACAATCTGAAGATAGTAGGAAAGAGCAGAGGTTATTCAAGAGATGGAGAGGAGGACGCTGCAACCAGAAAGGAAGCCCTTGACCTGGCAGCGAAGGCTGATGTGGTTCTTTTCTTCTTTGGACTTAATGAAGACAGTGAGTCCGAGGGAATGGACAGAAATCACATGAGAATACCTCAGAATCAGATCAACCTCCTTCAGGAGCTTGGTCAGGTTAATCCCAATCTCGTTGGAATAATCAGTGCCGGTTCGGCTATAGAGATGCCTTGGCATCATCATTTTAAAGCTCTTCTTCACTGTTACTTAAACGGTCAGGCAGGGGCAGGAGCAGTGCTGGATATACTAACAGGTGACGTTAATCCTTCAGGTAAGCTATCCGAATCTATTCCAAGAAGACTTGAGGATACATCCTGCTATCGCTATTATCCAAGCAGGGAGAGAACTTCTGAGTATAGAGAGAGCCTCTATGTGGGATACAGGTATTATGACACTGCCAATATACCGGTTTTATATCCCTTTGGTTTCGGACTATCATATACAAGCTTTGAATACAGCAATATGAAAGCGGACAAAGACGGAGTGTCTTTTATATTAAAGAACTGCGGAAGCAGAGACGGAGCAGAGGTTTGTCAGCTCTATGTTTCACTCAAGGGAGCCAAGGTATTTAGACCCAAGAAAGAACTTAAGGGATTTAAAAAGATCTTTTTAAAGGCGGGAGAGAGCAAGGAAGTTCGCATCTCTTTTGACGATAAGACATTCCGTTACTTTAATGTCAAAACAAATAAGTGGGAGATTGAAGAAGGAAATTATACCATTATGATAGGTGCGAGCAGTGCGGATATAAAGCTCTCAACGGGACTTTACGTTGACGGCACTACTACTGATTATCCCTACGATGCATCCGGTATTCCTTCATATTATTCAGGAAATATCCAGCTTGTTGAGGATAACGAGTACAGGAATCTTCTTGGAACAGATATTCCTGATGGAAAATGGAGCGGACTTCTTGGAAAAAATGATGCTATTTGCCAGATGTATTACGCAAAGAGCGGACTTGCAAGATTTGCTTACAAGCGCCTTACAGCCATGAAGAAAAAGGCTGATGAGAGCGGAAAGCCTGATCTTAATATATTGTTTATCTACAATATGCCTTTCAGAGCTATGGCTAAGATGACAGCCGGCGCCGTAAGTTCAGAGATGGTTGATGGAATTGTCAGGCTTGTCAACGGACATTTCTTTAAGGGAGTCGGAAAGATAATAGGCGGCTATTTTAGGAATGCCAAAAGAAATAAAGAGTACGAGAATCGTTTAAAGAAAGCAGAGTAAAATACTCTGTAATAAAAGATAAAGGTTTTTATAGTTAAGTCACCCGGAGGAAATATTATGAATATTTGGAATGAATATGCTGCAAAGCATCCCAAAGCAGCAAAGTGGATAAGAGAGGGCGGACTGTTTGTTATAGTTTCAAACGTCATTACGGTATTTAAATACCTGATATTACAGTTTCTCCCACATGCTTTTAAGGGACTTGGGGATAAGGCCTTTGGCTGGCCCGGTATTCCCGTTAATCTTTTTGGTGTTGATTTTAAGTGGAATATTATCGGATATGATACAGCTCAAGGCGGCCTTGCCTACTTCGCAGCATATATGGTCGCCATGGTGATCGGCGAGTGCGTGAACTTCCCTATACAGCGAAGCTTCGTATTTAGAAGTAAAGGCAATATCTGGTACCAGGCAATGTGGTACTTCCTGGCCTTCTGTGTAATAACCTGCATAGTTAATTCCATTAACTGCGCCTGGGTTGCTGTTGCAGGACAGTTTGTGCCTGACTTTGTCTACAACATCGGAACCACAGTCCTTAACGGCGGCGTCAGCATGGTAATATTCTTCTTTGTTAACAAGATTATCTTCCCGGAGGGAGAGGCAAAGTAATAATGATTTAGTAAAACAGGTTCCACATTGCGGTGGGACCTGTTTTTTGAATAATAGTATTCGATTAATTTATGCCATAAGCATCTTTTTGGTCTTGCGATAATTCATGGTCACCCAAAATATCTTTTGCTTTTCTTATTAGATCTTTAAGAGTGTAGTGATTAAAGTAAGGTCTTTTTTCCTGTTTTACAGATGTCTTTAAGGCAGCATATTTCGCAGTTTGGTCTTCTTGCTATGCAAACTTCTCTTCCGTGTGTTACAAATCGGTGGCAGAGCGCGTTTCCTTCTTCGGGAGGAATGATCTTCCAAAGCTCTTTTTCCACTTTGGCCGGTTCTTTTATATTATCTACAAGCCCGATAAGGTTACAGAGCCTTATGCAATGTGTGTCTGTGACAATAGCGGGCTTTCCGAAAACGTCTCCAAGGACAAGATTGGCACTCTTTCTCCCTACACCGGGGAGAGAGAGCAGCTCTTTCATGTTGTCGGGGACGTTGTCATTATATTTTTCGTGAATAACTTTCATACAGGCAGAGATGTCCCTTGCCTTGGAGTTACCAAGTCCGCAGGGACGAACTATTTTTTCTATCTCCTCGACGGGAGCGTTTGCAAGAGCCTCCACTGTCGGGAACTTTTCATATAATAAAGGCGTTATCATGTCGACTCTTTTGTCTGTACACTGTGCTGCAAGGCGCACGCTGACAAGCAGTTGCCACGCTTTGTCATAGGCAAGAGTACATACGGCGTCGGGGTATTCTTTTTTTAATCGGTTAATTACTTCAAGTGCGATTTTTTTCTTGGTCATATTGAACCTTTCTTGTATAATAATCATTGAAATTATTTAAATTTATTTAACAAAAAAGTTGGAGTTGGGGAAAATGAGTTTACACTATAATGCATTTATTTCTTACAAACACGCTGAGCTTGATAATAAGATCGCAGCAATGGTTGAGCGTGGTCTTGAACACTATCACATTCCGCACAAAATCAGAAAAAAGACCGGCATGAAAAAGATCGAGAGGATCTTTAGGGATACCGACGAGCTTCCGATCACTAGTGACCTTAGCGGAACAATCGCAGAGGCACTTGAGAATGCTGACTATCTTATAGTAATATGCTCTACCAATACTTGCAAATCCATGTGGGTTGAAAGAGAGATAAAGCTCTTTTTAAAGAATCATACTCAGGACCAGATTCTTACAGTGCTGGCTGACGGTGAGCCGGTTGATGTGGTGCCTGAAATACTCAAAAATAAAGAGATTACCAGAGTTAATGAACATGGAATAGAAGAGACGGTAACAATCCCGGTTGAGCCTCTTTCCTGTGATTTTAGATTGCCTGCAAGAGAAGCCAAGAACGTAGAACTTCCCCGTCTTGCAGCAACTCTTATTGGCTGTTCCTACAACGAACTTATGGACAGACAGCGTCAGTATAAAATGAAAAGGCTGACCGCTATTTTTGCTGCCGTACTGGCTGTCACACTAACCTTTGCCGGATATATGATCTACAGTAACAAGAAGGTCAACGACAGTTACCGCGCTTCTCTTATCAGCCAGTCCAAGTATCTTGCAAATGAGTCAGAGAAGTTGCTTGAAAACGGAGATAGGATTAATGCGCTTCACCTGGCTCTTAGTGCTGTTCCAAGCGATGAGATTCCGAACAGACCGGTGGTACCTGAGGCTGTTAAGGCGATAACACAGGCTTCAATGGCATATTTACCTAATAATGATGGTGGCATTACATCAACGTGGAATTATGAGATGTCGGGAAGTATTGAGGAAATTTATTCATCTCCCGAAGATAGCATGATGTGTGCAATAGACAGATTCGGCAATATAAAAATATGGGATTCTACTGAACATAAAGAGCTCTATAATTACAGCCCCAAGAATAATAGAGATGTTCCTTCTTGCTTTACTTTCATTTCCGAAGAAAAAGCGATATTGGCCGGAAGTCATTTTATAGTATGCATCAATCCAATAACAGGTGAACAGTTATGGGAAAAGGAACTAAAAGATGAGTATATAATTGATGATGTAATAAATATCACTAAAGACGGGAATATAATGTTTACGTTAAATAGTGGGACTTTTTGCTTCTGTTCAAAAGAGGACGGGAAGATTTATGACAAATATGAGCTCCCCAAAGAGCTGATTGATTCTTTTTACATGTCAGAGGATATAAATAATGTTGTTTTGTCACAGGACAATACAAGGATTGCATTTACTTTCCATGATGAAAATAAAAAAGTAGGAATAGGAATATATGATATAACATCGGGAAAAACAATATGCAAAAACACAGACGGTGATTATGTACCGGCAGTCCTTTTTCCTACAGATAATGAGCTTTTTATGGCATATATTGAAGATACCGCGAATACAAATACCAAGTATTATTCATCTTTTTTTTGTAAAACAGACAGAGAAAAGATTATTTGCTTGAACCCTGAAGATCTTTCCGTGAAATGGGAAAAAGATTTTGTGACCAATGATGTTGCGTATGCTTCTGATTTTCTATATATAAAGAAGAATAACTCCATAGCTTATTATTCAGGAGATGCTTCTGATATTTGGAATGTAGATTCCGGAGAAGAACTTCATCATTTTACTTTAAATTCAGGAATAGTATATGCATTTGCAAACGAAGATATGACTACTCCGAATTATATAACACGTGACGGTCATATGGCAGGGTACGTAGAAGCTGAAAAGAGAGATCATAATACTCTTGTTTCCAGATTGCGGTTTACGGATGAACTTGATAAGGCAACGGTAGGAAAAGGGTTATTTTTGTCGCGCGATAACGGAAAGCGGATAATACAATATAATTCCGGTGTTTATGATAATGAATGGGAAGTTTATGAGACCGCACCTGAGACGGACAGTATTTACTATTCATATATGGATGATAATGTTGCAGCGGTACTTTCGGATGTAGATGAAAGCGTAGTGCTTGATCTTTTTGATCCAAATGATAAGAAGTATATTAAAAGCATTGTTTTGTCTAAGCCTGAAAGTGGAGCAAAAGCATACCAATTTATTTTCCTCGGAACATGTAACGGAAAACTTTTGATGTCTAATGCAAAAATGGGAGACGGTGAGCTTGGACTGGTCTCAGTGGATTATAAAACAGGAGAATTCACCAGAGAAAAGATAAATAATTACAATTATGATACAAATGATATTCCGGAGTATGAAAATGGCAAGATCGTTTTCGCGGAAAATGAGACTTTGGATACATACATAATGGTATATGATGTTTCTTCTAAAAAGACAGACAAATACCGTATTCCCACGGATAAATATTATAATGTCAAGGGACTTTATTATTTTGAAAAGCAAGGCTTCATTTATATTGCGTCAACGTACAGTACATTTAGCTCTGATGAGCATGGGGATGATTATATCATTGATATAAATGAAAATGAAATATATCCCGTTTCATATGATGATAGTTGGAATGGTACATTGTGTGTATCTATGAATGATGATGGAAAATTTATCGCATTAACTGATGAAAAAAATATAGTTATAAAAGATATAAAGGGAAATAATATGGCTGTTATTCCTACCCTTGATGTAAAAATGCGAAGACCTGTTTTTGTAAAAGAGAATGGAAGCGGAAGAAATTTGCTGGTTGTACCGTTTACTGACGGCAATCTATGTAGATATGATGCGATGACGGGAAAACTTGTCGGAATGACAGAATATACGACAAATTCTACTGCAGACTATGAAAGCACATTTACAGTTGATACTGAGCATTCATGCATATACTTCCACTATTCATCAATAACCAATATTTTTGATCTGGACAGTTTCATTGAACTTGGCTATCTTACAAGCTCTATGGGATACCATGCTCCTACAGATACATTCCCGTGTTTATCTAAGGATAAAAACTTTGATAATCACCTTGGTTATTTCCGCCGATATAACTTAGACGACCTGATTAAAAAGGCCAAAGACATTTTGCAGGACCACGAGATGCCACAGGAGCAGAGGGACGCTTACGGAATAGGATGATATAGGTATATGAGATTAAGCGAGCTACTTAAATTTAATAACATAACCATTCAGTGTCATGATAATCCGGATGCCGATGCTCTTGCTTCGGGATACGCTCTTTTGTGGTACTTTGATAAGATGGGCAAGAAAGCAAAGTTTATCTATCGGGGAAAGAACAAGATTCAAAAGAGCAATCTCAAGATCATGCTTGATAAGCTTGAGATTCCGGTTTCCTACGAGCCGGAGCTTGATGAGGTAAAGGGGCTTCTTGTGACGATTGACTGCCAGTACGGACAAAAGAATGTGTCCAGGATTAAAGCCGAACATGTTGCAGTGATAGATCATCATCAGAAATCAGCGGATCTTCCAAAGCTTTCTGACGTAAGGAGTAACCTTGGAAGTGCCTCTACTCTTGTGTGGGACCTCATCAAAAAAGAGGGGCTTGATGTTAATGACAATCCGCTCCTTGCAACCGCTCTTTACTACGGACTTTATACTGATACCAACAAGTTTTCCGAGGTTTCACATCCTCTGGACCGCGATATGCAGGATGAACTGATAGTAAATAAGAGCATTATCGTTGAGATGAGCAATTCCAACATCTCATTAAAAGAACTTAAGATTACCGGAAACGCTATTCTCAATTATGAGTATTTCAAAAAAGAGAAGTATCTCATTATACACGCGGAAGCCTGCGACCCAAATATTCTTGGAGTTATGAGTGATTTTTCACTGGAAACTGCAGGAGTTGACGTGTGCCTTGCTTATTATGTAAGTCCTCTGGAGATAAAGTTTTCTGTAAGAAGCTGTGTAAAAGAAGTTCATGCCAATGAGCTTGCTGCTTTCCTTGCAGATGACCTCGGAGGAGGCGGCGGACACATATTCAAGGCAGGCGGTGCTATAAGACCTGAGAAGCTAAAGCAAAAGTACAAAGATAAAAAAGATAATAATGAATCCAAAATAAAAGCTTCCGGCAAGCTTGACATACTGGCTACAGACTATTTGCATGAGCGGATCAATGAATACTTCAACATGTATGAAGTAATTTATGCAAAAGAGACTACGCTTAGTATGGATGGAATGAAGAAATATGATAAAATTCCGCAGGAGTTTGGCTATGTGAAGCTTACGGATGTTTTCCCGAAGGGAACACTTATCACAGTCAGAACGCTTGAAGGCGATATCGATATAACAATAGATAAGTCCCATTATCTTATGGTTGGCATTACAGGAGAGATTTATCCTATAGCAAAAGAGAAATTTAAAAAGAGCTACAAACCCCTTGATGACAGCTTTGACAAAAAATTTGAATATGATCCAAGCATAAAAAACAGCGTCACCGGTGAAAAGAAATCAGTCATGGCGTATGTTAATCATGCAGTAAGCAAGGGAAATGCCAGCATCTATGCACGTCCTCTTGATAAGTGTGTGAAGCTCTTTACTGCCTGGGATGACGAAAAATATTATTCCGGAGCCGTGGGAGATTACATAGCCTTTAGAGAAGACGATCCGCATGATATCTACATAATAAAGAAAGACCTTTTTGACCAGTTATACAAAGAAATAAAAAAATAACTTTAAATCAAGGCATTATCCGCAAGAGAAAAATTATCAAAGAACTCCGGAATGCATATAATAACTGATAAAAATACATGCGACATGTTATCTTAGATCATTTTTGCAATTCAAGGATAACTTAAGAAGGCTTGCTGATGAGTACTTTTCTGCACTTGATAGGTAGTTATATATTCTTTATACAAATTTATAGTTTGTTTATTTGACGATATTTTTTCTCTTGAATACAATATACATATATTCAGAAGTTTGTGCGTATATATGATAGTCAAAAAAGTAACAATCTTTTGAGGGGCGAGGGAAAAATATGGATTCTAACGGACTTAATGCAGAACAGCAGGCTTTGCTTGCCAGTATAATGGGTAAATCACCGCAAGCAGGCGGAGGTGCCAATGCAGTATCAGCCGCAGCGGCAGCAACTGCAGCACCGGCAGCAGAAGTTTCTTCCGATCCGGGCAAGATGCTCTCTCAGGCTGAGATTGATGCACTTATTGCCTCAATGGGAAAGTGATCAGATATATTTATTTAATTCAATAAGTTAAATCAGTAAAATTCATCCGGCAGGTTTCTGCCGGATTTTTTTATGATATAGGAAATTTCTCCGAAATTCCTATATCATAAAAAGCGCTCCGCTATGGATGCGCACTCGCGCGATAGGAATATGTTGCCTTCAGCAACCGCGCTCGGCGCGAGAATGTCGCAAGCGACATTCTTTCTTGTGATAAGCGACTCTTTGTTCTTGAATAGGATATTCAGCACGCGAAAGATTCGCAAGCGACTCTTTATTTATTGGAATAATTCCTTAAAATGTATTATCATTAAAGTGTACAATTGTATATTGTTTTTAGTTGTTTTGCTTGGAGGGTGACATCATGTATATCGCAATGCAATGTAGTGACAGTAACGGAACTCTCAATACAGAAATATGTACTTTCTACGGAATCAGATATGACACCAGATACAGATCCGCGGTCATATCTACAGAGCACCTTAATCACGACTATGTGGTTCCCATGGATGCAAAGGATTATGAGAACGCGGTAAAGCAGATAATGGAAGCCATGAAGGAACACGCCGACCTTATCAATATCGAGGAAGGAATCGTCTGCCGAGGAAGGAAAGGCGAATCAAGGCATGTTGAACCGCAGAAACTAGTTATCAGACCTGTTTGAACAAAAAAACAATCCGAGGGGGATCATATGAGCAAAAAAGTATTGGTTGCGTATTTTTCAGCTAGTGGAGTTACAGCAAGTATTGCCAATCAGTTGGCAGCAGAGATAGGAGCAGATATCTACGAGATAGTTCCCAGGAACAGATACACTTCAGAGGATCTTAACTGGCAGAACGAATTATCAAGAAGCAGTATAGAGATGAAAGATATTACATCAAGACCCGAACTTGGTGGAGGCGTTGCAAATGTAGAAGGAGCCGATCTGATCTTTTTGGGCTTTCCTATCTGGTGGTACACGGCGCCCCATATCATCAATTCATTCCTTGAAGAATATGAGTTTTCCGGAAAGCATGTGGTTCTTTTTGCAACTTCCGGCGGAACCGATATTGATAAGAGCATAAAAGACCTGCAAAACACATACACCCGCATTCACTTCGATGGCGGAAGAAAGTTCAATGTGGGCATTTCCCGCGACGAGCTAAAATCCTGGGCAGCAAAGTACATTCAGTAAAAATGCGATGAAAAAACTTGCAGGGCGCTGATTTATTTTTATGTCATGGTCATACGGTGCTTAGCACCTACAATAAATGAAAGCACGAATAACCGAACTCATTATGAGCTTGGGTATTCGTGCTTTCATTTATTGTGTTAGTCCGCTTTGCGGACAATGACCATGACTGTATGGTACTATAATGCGCCCTGCTTCAGACAGTTTTCTTCGCATGCAGGAAAGTGATATGACCTTAAGAAAAACAGACAAGGGTTATAAAATCATCTGCATGAATAGTTACAAAATTCTTTGGTTCATCTGTGAGTTTATGAAGCGCAGCATATGTTTATCCAACCTTGGCGCAAATATAATTGCGATACAATGCAGCAAAAAAACTACAGTTAAGGCTCGCCGGGGCGGGAAGTATCGGTAGCTTATGACAAGAGCTGTTTTTTGACCGCGCTTTTTCTTATTAAATGTATTTCAGGTTTGACAAGATATTTGCATGTGGTAAAATTTTGTAGATAGTTTGAGAATGGAGGAGTATGTATCTCATGTCAGAAGTATACAATCATCACGCAATAGAAAGTAAGTGGCAGAAGTATTGGGAAGAGAATCAGACCTTTAAGACAGATGTTTGGGATTTTTCCAAGCCCAAGTATTATGCCCTTGATATGTTCCCTTATCCGTCAGGAGTAGGTCTTCACGCAGGTCACCCTGAAGGATATACAGCTACAGATATAATGTCACGTATGAAGAGAATGCAGGGATATAACGTATTGCATCCCATGGGATACGATTCATTCGGCCTTCCTGCCGAGCAGTATGCGGTTACAACAGGTAATCATCCGGCAGGATTCACAGAGAAGAATATCGAGACTTTCTCCAAGCAGCTCAAGGAGCTTGGATTTGACTATGATTGGTCCAAGATGATAGCTACAAGTGATCCCAAGTTCTATAAGTGGACACAGTGGATATTTAAGAAATTATATGAAGATGGTTATGCTAAGCATATCGATATGCCGGTTAACTGGTGTGAAGAACTTGGAACAGTTCTTTCCAACGACGAGGTAATCGACGGCAAGTCAGAGCGTGGAGGATATCCCGTTGTTAAGAAGATGATGAAGCAGTGGGTTATCGATCAGCAGGCATTTGCTGAGGAGCTTCTTGACGGTCTTAACGAGATTGATTGGCCTGAATCAACCAAGGAGATCCAGCGTAACTGGATCGGTAAGTCAACAGGTGTAGAGGTTGACTTCAAGATTGTTGGTGGTGGAGAATTCTCAATCTTCACAACATGTATCGAGACCATTTACGGTATTACCTTTATGGTACTTGCTCCCGACGGAGAGATCGTAAAGGGACTTTTGGACCGCGTTGAAAATCCTGATGAAGTTCAGGCATATATAAATGAAACACTTAAAAAGAACGATCTTGATCGTACAGACCTTAACAAGACCAAGTCAGGTTGTCCTCTTAAGGGAATCTATGCGATCAACCCTGTAAATGGCAAGGAAGTACCTTTGTTCATCGGTGACTTCGTCCTTGCAAGTTATGGTACAGGTGCTGTTATGGCGGTACCTACTCACGATCAGAGAGACTTTGAGTACGCCGAGGTTCACGGACTTCCTCTCATTCAGGTTATCAACAATCCTGAGGGAACAGTAGATGTTTCAGGACATGCTTTTGAGAAACAGGATTATCTTGGCAAGGGCTGCATTCTTATGAATTCTGAGGAGTTCAACGGAATGACTGTAGAAGATGCCAAGAAAGCTATCACCAAGAAGCTTGTTGATATGGGTGTTGCAAGGGAGAAGGTTAATTACCACTTCCGTGAATGGATCTTCGCAAGACAGCGTTACTGGGGCGAGCCCGTTCCTTGTGTATACAAAGAGGACGGAAGCATAGTTTTTCTTGATGACAGTGAGCTTCCTGTTATCCTTCCTGAACTTGAGGATTATAAGGGTCGCGGCGGCAAGGCACCTCTTGAGAATGCAACTGAGTGGAAGGCATATGACAAGAACGGACTTAAGGGAACAAGGGAGACATCAACAATGCCCGGTTCCGCAGGTTCTTCCTGGTACTATTTCAGATATATCGATCCCGATAACGACAAAGAGTTTGCTAATCAGGAACTCCTTAAGCACTGGATGCCCGTTGACCTTTATATCGGTGGTCCCGAGCATGCTGTAGGACATCTGATGTACTCACGTATCTGGAACCGCTTCCTTTACAACAAGGGACTTTCTCCTGTAAAAGAGCCTTTCAAGAAGCTTGTACATCAGGGAATGATCCTTGGTGAGAACGGTATTAAGATGGGTAAGCGTTTCCCTGAGTTTGTTGTTAATCCCAGTGATATTGTCAGGGAGTACGGCGCTGATACTCTTCGTCTCTATGAGATGTTCATGGGACCTTTGGAGGTTTCAAAGCCCTGGAACGCAGCAGCAGTTACGGGAGCAAGAAAGTTCATCAACCGTGTATATACCTTCTTTACAGAAGCAGGTAATATCACAGATGAGAACAATGGCAATCTTGAGAAAGTTTATCATCAGACAGTTAAGAAGGTTACAGGTGATTTCGAGGCACTTGGCTTTAACACAGCCATCGCTCAGATGATGATCTTTGTCAATGCAGTATATAAAGAAGGCAGCTGTCCCAGAGAGTACGCTGAGAACTTCATTAAGATGTTCTCATGTATCTGTCCTCACGTTGGTGAAGAGATCTGGCAGAATCTTGGACACGACAACACAATCGCCTTCGAGCCATGGCCCGTATACGATGAGTCAAAGTGTGTAGAAGATACAGTAGAGATTGCTGTTCAGATAAACGGTAAGGTTAAGGCAACTCTTGCCATTGGCAAAGAGGATCCCAAGGATGAAGTTATCGCCAAGGGCAAAGAGCTCATCGCCGATAAGATCGAGGGCAAGACAATTGTAAAAGAAATCTATGTTCCCGGCAGAATAGTTAATATTGTAGTTAAGTAATCACTATACGAGTTTTTTTGAGTATTTAGGGGCACAGGCTTGTGCCCCTATTTTTATATCAAGGAAATCTTTAGAATTTCCTATTTCATGATTCTTCAAACCCACAAGAACCCATACTTTTGTTATAATGTATGTAGTTTATTCTAAAATATCGTGAGGATGTATATGGTAACACGAAAGTACAAAAGGGTAGGCGCGATTACTTTTATAGTGACGCTTATCATTACAACCTTCATAGCATTCTTTTACCTGACAAGAGCTGCGGCATCTAGGAAGGAAAAAGCACAGTTTCTTGCAGACTCCATCAGTGAGAGGATAGGAGCAGAGATAGAGTCCAGAGAATATATCACAAGGATGTTGGAAATAGAAGTAACAAATGAAGCGGGAGACCTTACGCAGCAAGAGTTTCAGACTATGGGAGAAGCTCTTTTTGATGATTATATTGATGTAATGGGCGTTTCTCTGGCACCAAACGGAGTCATAAGTTACATGTATCCTTTGGATAACGGAATCGCCGAGAGGAAGAATCTTTTTACCGACAGTGTAGAAGGCGTATATGCAGAGAACAGCGTTAAAACGGGATTGTCCGTGATACTGGCACCTATATCCCTTAGCGATGGAAGTTATGGCATCGTTATAAGGCGACCTGTGTATCTTGGGGGTAAGAGTTCTGAGAATTTCTGGGGCTTTGCTTCCATAACCCTTGATCTGTCTGACTTTTTGTCCGAGGTTAATATTAAAGCCCTGGCAGATGAGGGATATGAGTACAAGCTCATCGGCAACAATATGGTTACCGGCGAGGATCGCATCATCATGGAGTACTCGGAAAAAGAGCTTGCGGCTCCGGTTTCTTCGATGATAAATACTGTGGGCGGTGGCTTCTGGACGCTTATGATATCACCCGCAGGATACTGGATGAACCTTAAAGAGATAGTAATGGTATTCCTGATCGCTATTATCATAAGCGCGCTTATGTCCATTGCAATTTATTCGTATATGTCCATTAAGGTAAATGCGGGAGAACTTGAGGTTTTGTCATATACCGATTCTCTGACAAATCTTAACAACCCAAGAAGCTACAAGGAGCATACGGACGATCTTATCAAGAAAAAAGCATCTTTTGGTATCATTTATATAGATCTTAATGATTTCAAAAAGGTAAATGATACCTACGGACATGACACCGGGGATTCGCTTCTTAATGTGGTTGCCAAGAGGCTTCTTAACAGTATAAGAGAGGATGATATTGCTTTCCGTATAGGAGGAGATGAGTTTATTGTGGTCATCCACGGCAAGCACGACACCTTTTTCTATGATGAAGTGATCCAGAGGATCAGATCCAACGTGGCAAGAGATGTGACTATAGGGGATATTAATCTTAAGATTTCCATAAGCGCGGGATACGCCAGATTCCCCGATGATGGTGCCAATATAGAAGATATAGTCAAAAAAGCCGATAACGCTATGTATTTCAACAAGAGGCTTATTAAAGCAAGACGTTTTGTCAACGGCAAGACAACAAGACTTGATTGAGGAAAAAAGAGGATTGAGCAACGATGGCGGGAGGAACATACGATACCATAAACAGGATTTTCGATACCTTTGCTGTAACATCGAGAAGCCGTTATGTCTATGTCTATGACATGGAAAAAAATATATCTAGGTGGTCAGCTAATGCAGTTGATTATTTCGGACTGACAGGGGAGTATATATACAATGCTGCTTCGGTCTGGGAGATGCGCATTCATCCTGATGACAGAGATAAATATGCTGAGTATATTCAGCGTGTTTATGCAGGAGCTAAGCTTGATCCAAACTTCGAATACAGAGCAAAGAACAAGAACGGAGAGTATGTTGTTTGCTCCTGTAGAGGTGTGGTGATCAAAGATTACGCTGACAAACCTGTTTTTTATGCATGTTCCATAATCAATAAGGGTATCGTGGACAATAATGACCCGATAACTCTTTTGCCCAATCAGTTTGAGATGCTCAACTATATGAGAAGTCTTAAGGTTGCCAAAAAAGAGTACGCCATCCTGATGATAAATATCATTGATTTTGCTGAGATAAACAGGCGATATGGCTATATGACAGGTAACAGCATCTTGAGAGCTGTTGCCACAAGACTTCAGAAAGAGGGCGGCCCTGACGGAAAGGCGTACAGAGGTGAGGGCACGATCATAGCTCTTATTACGACGGACACTGACCTTGATCGTATCAAGAAGTTATATGGAAGAATGAGGACCTACACCAGAGATGGCCTTCTTATGGACGGCAAAAAAGTTGGCGCCGAGATAGGTGGCGGCCTTATTGTGGCAAGCGACCTGGAAGTTGATGAGCATTCTATCTACACCAGCGCCAAATATGCACTTGATCATTCCAAAACTCAGAAGCACGGCAATCTCATTATCTTTCACAATAATCAGGCTGAGAACAGCAACAGTAGCATAGAGATCGTAAATGAGATAAGAAACAGTGTACTTAATGGATTTGAGGGATTCCATCTGGAATATCAGCCTATCTTTTCGGCTGCAGGCAACAATCTTGTGGGTATGGAGGTTTTTGTCAGGTGGGAAAAAGAGCCTTATGGTGAAGTTTCTCCAGCTGATTTCGTGCCTTGGCTTGAGCAGGACCCTGTTTTCTATTCCCTTGGAAACTGGATCCTTGAAAATGCTCTTTATGACGCCATTGATATTAAGAAGTCGAGAAGAGATTTTTATCTTAGCGTGAATCTTGCATTTATGCAGCTTGAGAGATCTGAGTTTAGAACGACTCTTTTGGAGATAATGAGAAAAACAGGCTATCCTGCAACAGGGCTTTGTTTGCAGCTTACGCAGAGTAGCAGACAGCTTTCGCTTGAGCATTTGATGAGTCAGGTTGAGTTCCTTAAGTCCTGCGGACTTAAGATCGGGCTGGACGTTTCAGACTTTGCAGCCCTTGATCTTGTGAGGCATCTGACTATTGATTTTATAAATCTTGTTCCGGCAATTACAGGCGGAATGAGCGATAATTATACCAATAAGTATATGGTTGAAGCCATCACATCTTTTTCACACAGACTTGGTATAAGAACCTGTTTTACGGGAATAGAAGATGAGGAAACCGCCAATCTTGCAAGGCAGTATCCTGTATCCGATCTTATGGGATTTTATTTTGGACACCCCTGCAGAATAGAGGAGTTTAAGAAGAAATACCTCTAAGGAGGCAATATGAGCAGAACCTTTCGTTACATTCAAAATGACGATGTTCTGAGGTCTTTTACGGAGTTTAAAGACGTGATCCGCAAAAGGCCTGTTGTTATTGCGCGCCACGGTGACTATATTCTGTATCTTAGCTGTCTTTCCGGGGATACTATGGGGCTTTCCATAGAAAATATTGAGAAAAAGAAGATTATTTTAAGCAGAACCTATGATGTGAACAATACCACACAGGAGCTGGTCTCAAGGGGAGTACGACATGCAGTCCAGAAAATGTCGGAGCTTAATGATGAGGATGTTAACAGGAAGAGACTTCAGATCTGGAAGTGGCACATAATGGAATGGCAAAAGAACAATCCCGCCAGCGAAGAGGAGATGCTTAAGCATGAACTTGACTGGGATGAGAGCAAGGAGCAGGAGAGGGACGATATCCTTGATATGGAGTCGTATCTTCATGGAGAGTATCTTAATCTGGGTGCCACGATACGTCTTATTAACACCTATCTCAAGAATGAGAAACACAAGGACATGTTCAGGCGATTTGCCATAAACGATATTATGGAGCTTACAGGTGAAGACACCAAGGATAAGTCCATACTTGAAACAGAAAAGAAAAAGAAATCCGGCGAGGAGATCAATCATACTTATCGCTTCACCGTAAGTGTTGAAGCTACTGATAAAGAGCATGCGCGTCAAGCTCTTCTTAACTATCTTGCCGGTGATGATCGCATCAAAGTGCAGAAATAAAAGACCTCGGAGAATTCTCCGAGGTCTTTTTCCCGATATTTAGTTTTTATATATAAACCTTCTCTTTATATATCTTATCTGATCTTTACAAAGGCAACTGCTTTCTTCTCAGCAGTGTGCTCTTTTCTACGAATAAGGTCTTGAGTGTGAACCGAATACTCGGATTCATAAACTTCATCCTTGAGCGCTACATTTCCCATCATCTCAAGCGCTTTAAGCTTGCCGTAGGACAAGTTCTGCTCCTTTGCCTTTATAGCGTCAGCCATGATCTCGATACATCCGTGGCTCATGCCGGTCTTGATCTTGTTAGATCTTCTCATTATGCAATTCCTCCATCTCATAAGAAATATTTAAATGAAGTGGCTTGTAAAACGTCAGGCCCCTCAACCTATAGTGGTTTTACAACAAAATTTCATTTAATGTCTACATTATATACTATGAACCGATAAAAACATAGTAGTTTTGTAATACTTTGCATTGTTAAATTATTAAATTTTCATAAACAGTGAAGTTATAGAAAAATACTGACTTTTTTACGGGGGACTTTTTTTATGGATGGGAGAATTTCCTTAAATTTATGTAAAATGAAGCACATATGTAAAAAAGTGGTGTAATATTAAATTGAGTTATTTTATAAATCAAAAATTGACAATTGTTTTGCTATAATGAAACGCCGTGAGGTCTTAATATGTGGAACTATAGTTTTGCAGTCCCAAGTCTTTTGGTAATTCTATTATATGCAGTCTATTATTTTTATCTTCCTCGTTTGCCGATCAAGATGAATCGTACCTTTTTGCGTCTTCTGATTATTCAGTGCGCGGTAACGACTCTTGATATCGTATCCAGTATTGCGGATGACCATTACCAAGCTTTCTCTATTGTTTTGCTATATATCTTAAACGGTGCCTATTTTATTGTTTTCATTTTCAGGGCACTTCATTTCTACTTCTTTACATTAAATGTATTTAGGATAGATTATACTGACGGCAAGAAGAGATCTCTTTTTGTAAAGATTCCGATTATATTTTCCTTTCTTGTAGTGCTGTCAAGCCCCTTTACACATGCAATTTTTTATATCGATGAAAGTGGGTATCACGCAGGGAAATATTACTTTTTCCTGAATTTTGTCCAGTGGTTTTTGATACTTGGATCTTTCTTTGTACTGCAGCAGCTTAGGAATGTTCCCAAGAGAAGAAGGGATGTTAAGGGCGTATTTTTCTATAATACAATTCTTTTGACAGGAACTATTTTCAGGATCATGTATCCTCATCACCTTATTATGGATACGTTCTGTCTTATTGCCATAACAATAATCTATCTGACCTTTGAGAATCCGGATTTCTATCTTGAGTCCAGAAGCTATGCTTTCAACAGCAGGGCACTTAGAGAGTATCTTGATGAGATTAATGGCAAAAAGAAGTATAAGATCATGGCTTTCATTATCCATAACTACAGCGAGGTCAGGGAAATATACGGCGGAAGGCAGATGGATACAGGAATTTCTATAATAGGAAATTATCTGTATCAGACTTTTAGGAAATACAAAGTTTTCTATTTTAGAAGCGGCAGATTTGTTATTGTGGGCGATGAAAATATGGATGTAGAGATGGTTCACAACACTCTCGTTAAGCGTTTTATGAGCCCATGGAAATCCAATGATACGGAGCTTTATCTCGAGGCAGGATATACGGTTATTGAATCCGGAAACTGGAGTAGCTGCGATGCGGTTTTAAACATGCTTATCAGTATGCTTGAGATTGTGGAAAAGAGTGAAGACGGCAGCATAAATTATGTAGATGCCAAGGTCATGGAAGAAGCGACCAAAGGAACAGAGATAAAGAAAGCGCTGGAATATGCTGTTGATAACAATAAAGTTGAAGTATTCATGCAGCCTGTAATTGACGGAGCCACAGGTAAGCTTGTAGGCGCAGAAGCTCTTGCGAGAATACGTGATGAGAATGGAAAGCTTATTCCTCCCGGACTCTTTATTCCCATAGCTGAAAAGAACGGCAAGATCAATCAGCTTGGTGAGCAGGTATTTGCCAAGACCTGTAAATTTATTCAGGAAAATGATATTAAAAAGATGGGAATGAAATGGGTCAATGTAAATCTCTCTCCCATACAGTTTATGAGATCTGATCTTGATGTAAGGTTGCACGCCATATTGGATAAATATGAGGTAGATCCCGGAGTTATTCACCTGGAAGTGACGGAAGAAGCGATGGGTGAAGAGGGGCTTATGGAGAAGCAGATCGGTAATATCAGAGAAAAAGGCTTTTTCTTTGTCCTTGATGATTTTGGAAAAGGATATTCAAATATTTCGAGGCTCAAGAAGTATCCGTTTATCAATATCAAGCTCGATATGAGTATTGTGTGGGATTATTGTAAGAATCCTGATGTTATCTTGCCTAATCTTGTTAATACCTTCGAGAAAATGGGATTTAGCGTGACCGCGGAAGGCGTAGAGGATGAGAAAATGGCGGCTGATATGGTGAAGATTGGTTGTGATTATCTTCAGGGCTACTATTATTCAATGCCTATACCTATTGATGAATTTGTTGCCAAGTATGGCGGATAGAACGGATATGGCGTATGGCCCTGATACATAGGATGTGAATGACATGGCCCATAAGATGTGGCACTGATTGAAAAATAATGATACTGATTTGAAATTACCGCCTGAACATGGCAATATGATATGAGCATGTTGGGCGGTAGTTTTATATCATACTAGGGAATTACTCCGAATTTACTAAGATATAAAAGAGCTTTGTTATGGATGCTATTTTTTCTGTTATAATGTCTTATGCTAAGTAAACGCCGGCTATATAATAAATAAAAAGGACCGATCGTTTATAACAGCATATAGCAATGATTGGCAATAGCATGGCTGTAGCCAAACAGGTTTGAGGTACCATATATGAATAATATTGTAGAAAACAAACAGCTGGATGAGGAAAGAGCATTATATAATCTTACGGATGCAGAAGTTAAGAACTGTGTTTTTGACGGACCGGCAGACGGAGAGTCGGCTTTAAAAGAAGCGAGAAATATAAAGGTTAGTGATTGTAAGTTTTCCCTTCGCTATCCACTGTGGCATGTTACTGACTTTGAGATTGTAAACAGTTCTATGAACGAGCTTACAAGAGCAGCCCTTTGGTATGACAAAAACGGCAGGATACATGATTGCAAGCTTGGTGGCATCAAGGCTGTAAGAGAATGTACCGACATAACACTTCAAAAATGTGATATAGTATCAGAGGAGTTTGGCTGGAAATGTGACAATATAACTCTTCTTGATTCAAGCATTGAGTCTATGTATCTATTCCTTGATAGCAAGAATATAAAGCTTGATAACGTAAACATGAAGGGCAAGTATTCCTTCCAGTACGTTGAGAACATGGAGATCACAAACAGTAACCTTGATACCAAGGATGCCTTCTGGCACACCAAGAACGTCACTGTAAGAGACAGTGTAGTTAAGGGTGAGTATCTTGCGTGGTATTCAGAGAATCTCACGCTTATAAACTGCAAGATAATAGGAACACAGCCACTTTGCTATTGCAAAGGCCTTAAGCTTATTAATTGCACAATGGAAGGTTGCGATCTATCATTTGAGTATTCGGATGTCGAGGCGGATATTAAGGGACATATTGATTCTGTTAAGAATCCTAAATCAGGTAAGATCGTCGCAGACAGCATAGGAGTGATTATTAGAGAAGCAGCAGTTATTGACTGCATAGGGGAGATTTTAACAAGATGAAGACCGGACTTGTAATGGAAGGCGGAGCAATGCGCGGGATGTTTACCTGCGGCATTCTTGATGTTTTTATGGAAAGAGGCATTACCTTTGACGGTGCTGTAGGAGTATCCGCAGGAGCAACCTTTGGATGCAACATCAAATCCAAGCAGCACGGCAGGGCACTTAGATATAACAAGAAATATTGCAGGGACAAAAGATATCACAGCATATCTTCACTTATCAGCACCGGGGATATATACAATGCAGAGTTTTGCTACAATGTACTTCCCTATAAGCTTGATGTGTGGGACATAGATACATTTCAAAAGAATCCGATGGAATTCTACTGCGTTGCAACAGATCTTTTGACAGGAAAACCTGTGTATCACAAGCTCACTACAGGAGGGAAAGAGGATATCGAATGGATCAGGGCATCAGCGTCCATGCCTCTTGTATCAAAGCCTGTTCATATTGACGGAGGAGTATATCTTGACGGTGGGATTTCCGATTCCATTCCTCTTAAGTTTATGGAGGATCAGGGCTATGACAAGATCCTTGTAATAGAGACTCAGCCCAAGGATTATGTAAAGGGCGAGCAGAAGCTCATGCCTATTGCCAAGATCATGCTCAGGAAATATCCCAACATGATAAAGTGCATGGCGGAGCGTCACATCATGTACAATGATGAAAAGAAATATATCAGAGAGAAAGAACAAAGAGGAGAGGTCATGGTAATAAGACCCGATGCTCCTCTTAATGTAAGTCCCATAGAAAAAGATGAAAAAGAACTTGAGAGAGTATATCAGCATGGAAGAGCAAAAGCTGTTGAGTTTCTCAGTATGGGACAATGGTGAGGTTTAGATGAGTATTTTAAATGTTGAACACCTGACACATGGCTTTGGAGACAGAGCCATTTTTGATGATGTGTCATTCAGGCTTCTTAAGGGAGAGCACATTGGACTTGTGGGAGCCAACGGCGAAGGCAAGTCCACTTTTATGAACATAATTATCGGTAAGCTTATGCCCGATGCAGGCAAGATAGAGTGGGCCAAGAATGTGAATGTAGGCTATCTTGATCAGCACGCTGTTCTTAAAAGCGGTATGACAATAAGAGACGTTCTGGCGTCAGCCTATGAGCCTTTATTTGCTATGGAGCAGAGGATGAATGAGATCTGCGACAAGATGGGCGAGGCTTCGGAGTCGGAACTTGAAGTTCTTATGGAAGAACTTGGCACAATACAGGATCTTTTGACCAACAGAGATTTCTACCTGATCGATTCCAAGATTGAAGAGGTATCAAGGGCACTTGGATTTCTTGAGCTGGGACTTGACAGGGATGTTACAGAACTTTCCGGAGGACAGAGAACCAAGATACTACTTGCCAAGCTCTTATTGGAAAAGCCGGATATTCTTTTGCTTGATGAGCCTACCAATTATCTGGATGCAGAGCACATTGTGTGGCTCACCAGATATCTGCAGGAGTACGATAACGCTTTTATCCTGATATCGCATGACATTCCTTTTCTTAACAGCGTTGTGAACATTATTTACCATATGGATGGACAGACTCATTCTCTTGACAGATATGTGGGTGATTACGACAAGTTTATGGAAGTCTATGAGATGAAAAAAGCTCAGAGGGAGGCTGCATATAACAGGCAGCAGCAGGAGATTGCAGACCTCAAGGACTTCGTTGCCAGAAATAAGGCAAGGGTTGCTACAAGGAACATGGCAATGGCACGTCAAAAGAAACTTGATAACATGGATCTTATTGAAAAGGTTCAGGAAAAGCCAAAGCCTGAGTTTAATTTTAAAACAGCAAGAACTCCGGGCAAGATTGTGTTTGAGACTAAAGACCTGGTTATAGGATATGATGAACCGCTTTCATCTCCCCTTAATATCACTATGGAGAGAAACACCAAGATCGTGCTTACAGGTGCAAACGGAATTGGAAAGACAACTCTTCTTAAGAGTATACTAGGACTTATCCCGGCTATAAGCGGTAGTGCGGAACTTGGAGAAAATGTGGAAGTCGGATATTTTGAGCAGGAGATGCCTCCGGATATTGAGACTACATGTATGGAGGAAATCTGGAAGGAGTTCCCCGGTTTTTCACAGTATGAAGTGCGTTCTGCTCTTGCTAAGTGCGGGCTTACTACTAAGCACATTGAGAGTAAATGTAAGGTTTTATCAGGAGGAGAGCAGGCTAAGGTAAGACTTTGCAAGCTCATAAACAGAGAATCCAATCTGCTTGTGCTGGACGAGCCTACAAACCATCTTGATGTTGACGCCAAGGCGGAACTTAAGAGGGCTCTTATGGATTACAAGGGAAGTATAATCATGGTCTGTCATGAGCCTGATTTCTACGAAGATATGGGTGCACAGGTGATTGATTGTACCAAGTGGACCACAAGATTATAATAAAAAAAGATGTTTTACCGAGGGATGCAACATTGTTTTGCAATCCCTCGGTTTTAGTTTATAATAGGTGCATATAACTTAGTACATTAGTGTGGTGAATTGCTATGATATAGGTTTCAAAATACATTTATGACACCCACACTATTATTTTTTGTCAGAGGAGAGTGAACATGAAGAAAAAAGTATTAGCAATCATGATGACTGCAGCTATGGCTGTACTTGCAGTTGCTTGTGGCAACTCAAAGGCACAGGGCGCAGCAGGAAACGAGGGGGACAAGAATTCAGACGGTAAGAAGTGGATTATCGCAACTGATACAGTATTTAAGCCTTTTGAGTACACAGATGATGCCGGCAATTTCGTAGGAATTGACGTGGATATCCTTGCTGCAGTTGCTGAGGATCAGGGATTTGATTATGAGCTTAAGTCACTTGGTTGGGACGCTTCAATTGCGGCTTGTCAGGCAGGACAGGCAGACGGTATGATCGCAGGCGCTTCTATCACAGATGAGCGTAAGGCATCCGGATGGATCTTCTCAAACGGATATTTTGAAGCAGACCAGAGCATGGCAGTTGCTGCTGATTCTTCAATAACAGGATTTGATGATCTTAAGGGAGCATCTGTTGCTGTTAAGACAGGTACAATGTCAGCTACATATGCTGAGGGTCTTGCACAGAAGTATGGATTTACCGTTACATATTTTGAGGATTCACCGACAGTTTATCAGGCTGTTGTAGGCGGACAGGTTGCAGCTTGTTTTGATGATACACCGATCATGGCTGCTACAATCAAGGATTCAGGCATTGGCCTTAAACTCGTTGAGGGAACAGGAAACGATCCTGCAGAGTATGGCTTTGCTGTATTTACCAAGGATAGTCAGGAACTTATCGATAAGTTCAACGCAGGACTTGCAAACATTAAGGCAAATGGCAAGTATGATGAGATTCTTGCTAAATATCTCGGAGAATAATTTATGTTTAGAATAATTACTGTTTATGGCGGTATGTTATTAGCAGCGCTCGGAAGAACGCTGCTTCTGGCATTATTGGGACTGTTTTTTGCTTGTTTTATAGGACTTATATTTGGAATCATGGGCGTTGTTAAGAACAGAGTTTGCAACGTTATTGCCCAGATTTTTGTAGATGTTATCAGAGGCGTGCCGATGATAGTTTTGGCGTTCTTTGTTTTCTTTGGAATGCCGTATTTTTTCAATACTATAATAGGCGGCTTTAACGTTTCGCTTCCGGCGCTTCATGCAGGTACTATCTGCCTTGCGCTTAACTGCGGAGCATATATGGCAGAGATCATAAGAGCTGGTATTTTATCTGTTGATCCCGGTCAGATGGAGGCTGCGAGATCACTTGGTCTTTCCTATTCCCAGGCAATGAGAAAGGTTGTGCTTCCACAGGCCATTAAGACCATGATCCCTACTTTTATCAACCAGTTCATTATCACGTTAAAAGATACATCGATACTGTCAGTTATCGGCTTCCCGGAGCTTGTTAATACTGCCAAGAATGTGCAGGCCAATACCTTTATGTCTTTCCAGACATGGGCAATTGTCGGCATCATGTATCTTATAGTTATTACTATCCTTTCAAGAAGTGCAAAGGTTGTGGAAAGGAGACTGAGCGTTGGCCGCGAATAAAGATATTACAATGATCAAGGTTGAGAATCTCAAGAAGAGTTTTGGACACCTTGAAGTATTAAAAGATATTTCCAATGAAGTTTACAAGGGTGAAGTAGTTGTTGTAATCGGTCCTTCCGGATCCGGAAAATCAACATTCCTGCGATGCCTTAATAAGCTTGAGACTGTAACTGCCGGTAACATATTCATTGACGGCAAAGAAATTACAGCTAAGAAAGTCGATATCAATAAGGTCAGAGAGAATATCGGAATGGTATTCCAGCACTTTAATCTCTTTAACAACATGAACATTATCGATAATCTTATGCTGGCACCTGTCATGCTCGGAAAGTGCAGTAAGGAAGAGGCACTTCAGAGAGCTAAGGATATGCTTAAGAAAGTCGGCCTTGCCGATAAGGAAAAGAGCTATCCCAGTCAGCTTTCAGGAGGACAGAAGCAGAGAGTTGCCATTGCAAGAGCTCTTTGCATGAATCCTGACATCATGCTTTTTGATGAACCTACATCAGCTCTCGATCCCGAGATGGTTGGAGAAGTTCTTCAGGTTATGAAAGACCTTGCAGCAGAGGGTATGACTATGGTAATCGTAACTCATGAGATGGGATTTGCAAGAGAAGTCGCCGACAGGGTTATTTTTATGGACGGCGGGTATATAATAGAAGAGGGAACACCACAGGAGGTTCTCCTTAATCCTAAGGAAGCACGTACCATTGATTTTCTTAACAAGGTTTTGTAATGAAGTAGGATCTATCCGGATATAAACATGAGTTTATTGAGGAGGTAGTGCCATGAAAAACATTATTACCATCAGCAGGGAATTCGGTGCATGTGGAGGTACTATCGGAAGAGCGGTAGCCGATAGACTTGGGCTATACTATTTTGACAAAGATATTATCATAAATGCTGCACTTGAATCGGGATCTCTTTCGCCTGAGGAAGTTCGCAAGTTTGATGAGAAGGTTCCAAGAGAGTATGGCTTTGGACAGAGTCTTTTTGATTTCTATAACAAGCCTCTCAATGAGAAACTCTTCGCAGCCCAGAGAGAGGCGATCAGGAAGGTCGCTGAAAAGGGAAATTGTGTCATAGTTGGACGTAATGCCAACATGATCCTTCAGGAATACGACAGGACGCTTCATGTCTTTATTTCTGCTACTGAATATTTCAGATTGCAGCACATGAAGGAGAAGATGCCGGACTATACTGAGGAGCAGATCTTAGAGAAGATGAAAGAGGTAGACAAGGCGAGGAAGAAGTACTGCACGTACTACACAAACACTGAGTTTGGTCACGCTGACTACTATGATCTGTGCCTTAAGAGTTCAACACTTGGAGTCGACAAGTGCATTGATATAATTTGCGAAGCTGCTAAATGATAGAACCTGCGATTAGCGTGCGCACGAAAAATCCTATTTATGAGAAAATATCAAATGAAACAACAACGCCGTTTTCAATCTTAATTCCAAGTCCCAATCCGGAACCGATAATTTTGGGGAATTTGCTTGCGAAGTCTTCCTTAGATGTTTTGCCGGCGCAGTAAAAAGAGCGACGACATCTAACAATTATAAGCCATCCGGGAGCAATGTCAAAATATATTCATCTGCGTATATCTGTACGGAGGGTCACATATACATAGCATTATATCTTGCTCGCCTTTGCAGTATTTGACTTGGGGACGAGTTTTAGTTGCAATCCTAGTCCATCAGCAAGCCGTTTGAACATTGAAATACTGGGATTTCGTAATCCCTTTTCTATTCGGCTGATATCTGCCTGTGTGATACCTGTTTTTTCTGATAGCTCTTTCTGAGTAAGATGCTGCTTTTTACGTGCATCGATCATTGCCTGAATGAGATCGTACTCAGGTTGAAGAGCGTCATATTCAGCCTTTACAGCCGGATCCTTTAGTGCTTTTTCTTTATATTCTTTATAGCTACTCATGTTTTATACCTCAGTTCATAGTCCTCCTTATACTTTTTGGCAAGATATAGTTCGGACTTAGGCGTTTTCATGGTTTTCTTGATGAAACCGTTTGTGAGAATGGCTTTCTTTCCAATGTAAAAGAAATAAATAATTCTAGTGATATTGGAACTGTGCTTGGTTCTGAGTTCAAACAACCCATCTCCAAGAGATTTTGTAAATGGAGAGCCCAGAGCTGTTCCGTTGCTTTCAAGTAAATCAATGGTTCTGAGTGTCTTTGCTTTGAGTTTAGGTTCCAAAGAATCTAAAAACTCATGAACGGGACACTTTCCTTCTTCGGTGTCATAAAATTCAATTTCGTACATGTATACCTCGAATTAATTATTATAATATGTTGAATAAGACATATTGTCAATATGTTCTATTCGACATTTTTGTGAATATGAAAAATACGTAGGAGTGCTCATATTCAAATAAAAATAGGAAAAACTCGAGAGATTGAATATTCTTCGAGAGAATTTAGAAAAATCCTGGAAATAATATATATTTGATTGATTAATATGTCAAGTTAGAAGGTATTGTCATATCGAAAATAAAGTGCTATCATCTATTTAGATAAACATCTAAATAGATATTTTTCAAAATACTATGGAGGAAACAATGGGATTTGCGGAGACGTTCAAAGCATTATCGGATCCGGCCAGGCGAGAGATATTGGATATGCTGAAAGACGGGCCAATGACCGCGGGTGATATCGGAAATCATTTTGATATGACCGGGCCGACAATGTCGTATCACCTTAAGATTCTTAAGAATGCCGATCTGATCTATGAAGAGAAGCAAAAGAATTTTATTTTTTATCATCTGAATACATCCGTACTGGAAGAGATCATGGTATGGATGTCGTCACTGAAAGGGGACAAATAACATGAAAAAATACGGATTAAGAGAAATTCTGATATCATCTTTTGCAGTATTATTACCTGTTTTGGCAGGACTTATCATATGGGACAAGCTTCCCGAAACAATGACAACTCATTTCGGAGTCGGCGGAGAGGCAGACGGATATGCATCCAAGCTGTTTGCGGTGGTCGGAGTACCGCTTATATTGTTGGTTTTGCATTTGTTCTGTCTCTTTATTACCTCGCTGGACCCTAAGGCCAAGAATCAGAATAAAAAGATTGCTTACCTCGTTCTATGGCTCGTTCCCATTATATCAATAGCCACTATGACAATGCTCTATACCTACAATGTCGGGATTGCAACTTCTCCGGAGGTTTATACTTTGGTATTTGTCGGTGCGCTTTTTCTGATACTTGGAAATTGGCTTCCTAAGACGAGACAGAATTATGCGGTAGGTATCAAAGTGCCGTGGACACTGGATAATGAGCTTAACTGGGAAAAGACACATCGCCTTGCCGGATACCTTTGGATGATCGGCGGGATCATAATGATAATAATGGGAATAACGACCAAAGCCCCCGAGATTGTTGTAATTGTAAGCATCTTTATCGTAGTGGTCATTCCGATATTATATTCATATTATCTGCATGCAAAAAAAGGACTGTAAAAATAGAAAAGAAAAATGTTTGTCGCAAAGTCGAGTAGGGAAAAAACCTACTCGATTTTTTTATGCGAATTATTGCATTTCACCCACATATTTTTGCCACTTACCGCAAATCCAAAGACAGGAATCATATGCTGTTGTATGATGGAATCATGAAAGGGGAAGCGTATGATAGTAAACGTAATAATATCACCTGAAGTTCATGAAGCATATGCGGAAATCCATACAGATAAGATGACGGAGGATATCGGCAGAATTGTTGATATGCTTAGCACGGAGGCGGTACCCGTGACGGCGCGCGCAGGGGAAGAGCTTGTTGTGCTTAAACCGGAAGACATCTATATGGTTCGTGTCGAGAACGGAGATACCGTTATTTACGGTGAAAAGAAATTATTCCGTTCACCAAAGAGATTGTATGAACTAGCAAGCCAGCTGGGAAATAAGTTCATGCAGATCTCAAAGTCCACGCTTATAAACCTTTCATACATGGACAGCATTGAACCGGGCTTTAGCGGAACACTTTTGCTAAAACTTAAGAACGGATCAAAGGATTATGTTTCAAGGAAGTATTTACCCGAATTCAAGAAGTATCTCGGACTGTAAGGAGGAATCGTCATGAAAGAAATGATTAAAGTTATGATCAAAAATACACTTATCGCTATAGGAATTTCATATACAATGTTTTGCCTCACAGCAGCCGCTTTTGATATCGGCTACGGCGGAGATTTCGTGCTTCGTGGTTACACATTTACCAAGATGGTTA
>JAEEXE010000056.1 GCA_016291375.1 Butyrivibrio sp. | reverse complement strand
TCTGTGTGATCCCCGGCAGTGTGTACTCAATCTCAAGCGCTGCCGCCGCCCCGCAAAAAGAGCTCACTCCGGGCGTTACGTCATAGGCTATTCCAAGCTTATCAAGCTCATCCATCTGCTCTCTTATAGCGCCGTAAATACTGGGATCTCCCGTATGAAGTCTTACAACATCAAGTTCTTTTTTCTCAGCGTCCTTCATAATATCTATAACTTCTTCGAGGGTGAGCCTTGCGCTGTCATGGATCTTGGCGTCCTCTTTGGCATAATCCAAAAGCTTTGGATTAACAAGAGAGCCCGCGTAAATAATGACGTCTGCGCTTTGTATAAGCTTCTGTCCACGTATTGTTATGAGGTCCACTGCTCCGGGACCTGCTCCGACAAAATGTATCATGCTATTCTCCCTTGTTTCACAACTTCTCTATATATTCATGTGCCTTATCTGTACTTACAAGCTCCGTATATTCATTGGAAAAGACAATAACTTCGATCTGTACTTTTCCTCCCGCCCACTCTTCCATGTTCTTTTTAATTAGCTCTGCCATCCTGGGAAAAACCTTGTCCGCAAGGCCTTTCTCCGTGATAATCCTGACTGCTTCATCCGTCATTACACACTCGGACAATTCGGCCCTTATACTACCACCCGATGCGCTCTGCGCTTTTGAACCGGCCTTGTTCCGTTCGCCGCCGGATTTCTCATACATCTCTGCGATGTCCGACAGGATTTCCATTCTGTGATCACCGTACCTTGAATGCGTATTCTTTATTCCGCCCGCGACCTTTACAAGCTTACCGATATGTCCGACAAACAGCATCTTCTTAAAGCCTTCCTCAAGCGCGATTCTCACTGCGTCATAGACAAAATTGGAAGTCATGACTGCGTTTCCGTCTTCAAGCATGTATCTCTCACTTAAAAATGTTATTCCGTAGTTTCCGGGCGCCGCCAGCAAAATTTCTTTTCCCTCAGCTTTTTTTACCCTTACGTGAGTCCTTATTGTCTCCACGATCGCACTGTCACTCATAGGTTCAACAATACCGGTGGTCCCAAGAATTGAGATACCGCCAACAATTCCAAGCATGGGATTAAAGGTCTTTGCTGCAATTTCCTCGCCGCCCGTAACACTCACTATGACCTCAAGACCCCTTTGCCCGCCGGGCCGTATATCCCTAAGCACTTCTTCAAGGTTCTCACGGATCATTTTGCGTGGAACTGAATTGATGGCTGCGGCGCCGATTGGCTGATCAAGTCCCGGCTTTGTAACTCTTCCTACACCCTCTCCGCCATCAATAAATATGCCTTCTTTATCTGATTTTCTCACAGTTACATTTATATAAGCTCCCGTCGTCACATCCGGGTCATCTCCTCCGTCCTTTATGACAGAGCAGGTTACTTCCCGGTTGTCGGAACTTTTGATTATATTCACGATCTCAGCATTGTACACAGGTCCCTTGGGGGTTACGATACTGACATTGTTTATATCTTCTCCTGTCAGCAGCATCATAAGAGCTGCTTTTGCCGCAGCAGCAGCGCAACTTCCGGTTGTATATCCGCTTCTAAGTTTCTTTTCGCTCATACACATCCTCCGCAGCTTATTTCATACCCCTTTTTTCATCCATGGAATACAAAACCGAATTGACAATTGCTGCAGCAACGCCACTTCCGCCCTTTCTTCCGCGATTAACTATATAGGGAACGTCACTTTCAAGTATCAGTTCTTTTGCCTCTACCACATTTACAAAGCCCACAGGAACGCCTATTATAAGCTCCGGTCTGTAGCCCTCATCCATCAGCTCTTTTAATTTAATAAGAGCAGTCGGGGCATTTCCGATTGCAAAGATGAGTTTCTTATTCATGCGAAAAGCCTTCTCCATGCTGACATAGGCCCTTGTGACCTTCCTCTTGGAAGCTTCCGCAGCTACTTCCTCATCTGCCATAAAGCAGTACACTTCTCCTCCAAACTTTGCAAGTGATCTCTTATTTATCCCTGAAAGTGCCATGTTGGTATCAGTAACAACGCAGGCTCCATCTCGTATTGCCTGCCTTGCTTTCTCTACAGCATCATCAGAAAACATGAGAGTATCAGCGTACTCAAAGTCAGCAGTAGTATGGATCACCCTAACAACAGTCTGTTCAACATCTGTAGGAATCTTTTTCCCGCTCTCTGCCAGCTCTTTTCGTATTATCTCAAAGCTTCTTTTCTCTATGTCCGAAGGAAGTATGTGCTCTATATTCATATTTGCCACCTTTACTGCAATTTATGGAAAAACTCAGTATCTTCCAGATTCCCTGTAAAGATGCCTGAAAGATCACTTATTATCATTCCTGTTCTGTCTGTAAACTGATACAGAGACTTATCCGTGTACCATACATTTCCATCCTTAACCGCTTTAAAATCCGCCAGGATGGCTTCTTCACTCTTAAGCGCATCAAGTGACTCAGGACTATCCTCTATGGTCGAGTTATATATTAGTATGTCAGCGTCCTTGGCATAATCGTAAAAAGCCTCCATGCTGACCGATATGTATGAGGAATTACCCTTTGCATCGCTGCTTCCGGGAGCAATATAGTCTCCTCCTGCCTTCTCAACCATCTTGGCAAAATAGTCATCGTCTCTTCTTGTGTGAACAAGGTGCTTTGAATTAATTGAGAAAAAAACAACCTTCTTGCCGGTCTTTTCTCCGCCTTCCGCCGCTTTTCCAAGGCTCACCTGTTCTTCAAAAGCTTTTTTTGCTTCATTTTCTTTATCTGTCAAAAGACCATATACCTTGATCCACTCGCATCTTCCAAGAGGTTCGCTCTCATAGCTTGATCTGTCTATAAGCACGGGAACTCCCAGCTTTTCAAGCTTCTCCATAACCTTGGGGGTATGGAGGATCATGGTTGACTCAATGGCAAGCTGTATATCTCCTGAAACTATCTTCTCATAATCGGGAGCGCTGTATTTGCCGCCATATCCCAATGTTCCGGCATCCATGCTCTTCTTGGCGCTTTCTATATACCAATTATCTCTTTCTATTCCGGAGAGCGCAATCTTTCCTATGGCACCAATTGAATCAAACTGGCACATGGCGCTTGAAGCTGCAAGGTATATCTTATCCAGCGGTTTTTGTATTACAGTAAAGGCCCCTTCGCCTTTTCCTGCTTTCTTTCCCGAAGTCTTAACCCCCTTAGGGATATCTTTTCCCTCAGGTACGATCAAGTAATTTCTGCCATCGTATACGCTTAGAACAGCGTATCCATCGTTATATCTATGTATAGCGTAGCAATCTGCATACGCGTTTTGGTCGGTACTTAAATATTCAAGCCCTTCGATATCGGGGGCTTTATTAACAAGCGCCTTGTTCGCAATATCTGCGCTGTCTGCGCCTTCATCATTTGCATCGCCGGACTCTTCACCGAATTCTTCGGGATTACCTGCTTTGTCGCCGGACTTTGCATCTTTTATCGAGAAAAAGAGTTCATAGTCGATGAGATGCGGAGTGCTCATGGCAACAGTGTCCGCCTGTATCTTCATCTTTTTCTCAAGCTTAATGGGAATTATAAATTCAGAATTCCCATCCTCGTTAACGGGGTCGTATCTAACGCCGTCAACCATCATGTAATCATAATTGGAACTGCTCCAGGTAATGTCTGCAGTAGCCTTACCGTTTTTTACAGTTACCTTACAAGGACTGTCTATACTTGCCTTTCCGCTTCCTCCCGTAAGAGTAACAGATGCGGCATATTCCCCATCTGAAATACTGCCGCATCCGATTAAACTTATGGTGATAAACAGGAAAAACAAAATGCTCTTTATGCTTTTTAACAAAGTGTTTTTTTGTCTATCCATAATATCCTTATTGTGTATTTATTTTATAACCGCACCTGTGTGCTCAACATAAATCTTCTGTACATCTGCGATTCTTCCAAGTCCGCTGATCTGGCAATCAACTTTTTCAAAAGCACCTGATGCCTCAAAGCCGCTCTTCCAGGAATCCTCATCGTCTCCTGCCATGTCGTTGTTGGCATGATCGCCTGCAACAACCATAAGGGGACGAAGGACAACCTTGGTGTAGCCTGCTTCCTTAACCTTGTCGATAACAACACTAAGCTCTGTCTCTTCAGGCTCGCCTTCAACTGTTCCGATAAATACGTTCTTGTAACCAAGCTTATCCATCTGTGTCTGCATCTGGCTGTAAGTTACGTTTGCAGTATGTGATGTTCCGTGTCCCATAAGAACAAATGCTGTCTTGTCCTTCTCAGCAACGTCAATGCCGTCGAAGCCTGCAGTCTTAACTGCCTCAGCAACTACTGCCTTTGCAACGGTCTCTTTATCACTATTGATAACTGTAGCATCCTTACCAACTTCTCCAAGAAGAGGCTCAGCAACAGCTACCTTATCAAATGTCTTCTCATACTTTTTAAGGGCATCAATAAGCTCATCGTACTCAGCGCCGTGCATAAGGTGTGTAGGCTGGATAACAAGCTCTTTTACCCCGTTATTAACTGCTCTCTCAAGAGCTTGATCTACGTTATCAATATCTTCACCATCTCTTGCAAGAACGTGGTTGATAATGATCTGAGCTGTGAAAGCTCTTCTTACTGCATAGTCGGGATAAGCTGCTGCAAGGGCCTTCTCGATACCGCCGATATCCTGAGCTCTGCTGTCGTTAAAAGATGTACCAAAGCTTACTACAAGGATTTCTTTTTCTCCGATACTGTCTGCATTGAGAGCATCGTCCTTGGAAGCATCACCTGTATCTCTTCCAAAGTAATCAGGATCTGCGCTCTCTCCCTCAACTAGCTCTTTCTGTGCATCTGTAAGTGCATCCCATGCCTTCTTGGCCTCAGCACACTTATCCTTGGTATCATCTGTGTAATTCTGAACATAGATAGCATCAATAAGCTCTGCAACCTCATCTGCTGCAGCCTGATCTTCCTCTGAAGCAAGTGCTTCTACGTCAGATACTACTACTTTGTGGTCATACCATTTACCCTTTGTTCCAACAAGTGCCACGTCAAACTCCTCATCAAGTACGGGAACGGGAATATCAAATCCGTTAACCTCTTCTGTTGTTCCATCTTCGTAAGTTACTGTATCAACTGTGGGCTGAAGAAGCTCTGCGCCCTCTTTCTGTGCATCCTCTGCTGATCCAAGGAACAGATTAACTATGTTCTTGGAAGGAAGAGATATGTGAATAGTCATCTCTCCGTCCTTAACTGTAAGAGTTCCTTTTCCATCACATGCTTCGTTAACATGGAACATTGATCCGTCTGTGCTAAAAGAAGCTGTGTAAGTGCCATCTGCAAGTGCGCCATCCTCAGCTGCCTCTGCGCTTGTAGCCTCTGTAGCAGCCTCAGTTGTCTCTGCTGCCGCTTCTTCGGAAGCTCCTACAGATACCTCTGTTGAAGGCTCCTGAGTCTGTGTTTTGCCGCATCCTGCAAATGCTGATGCACACATCATGGCAGCAAGTACTGCTGCAAGTGTTTTCTTTTTCATAATTTTCCTCCATATAGATATATGTGATTCTCTAAGCCATTAAGAACAATAAAAGACCCGTGCCTTGGCACGAGTCCCGTAGTTCAATTGATATTATATAAGAGCGCAATAACACTCACCTGCTGCGTTCTACAGCAGATCAATCTTCGTACAACCAGTTCCTCGTGGCTTGGATATCCCATGTACAGCGACAGGCAGGTCTCCCGGCTTATCAAAATCGGCATTGGCCAAGTTCGAATCACGGTGACGAGTTCGTGCAGGATTTACACCTGCTTCCCTTTTCACCTGCAGAGTATCGATTTTTTGCGATATACAACTGCAGGCACCTTCCGCTTTATGTATTTTTCAACACATATAATAGCACATCTTATGTAAAAATAAAAAATAATACCTAATATACTCAATTATTCATCAGTATTGATACTCAACAGTATAATCCGGCGTTTACAAAACGCCCCAATCCTTTAGATAGGAACTGATCGGAACTATCTCATCAAAAAGGTGCACATACCCTTTTAGAGACTCCGCTTTTTGCCTGAGGGTCTTAGAACGCCCCCATACAAGGATAAGAGCCTTGCCCTTGCCGTTTTTGGCTTCCTGGATCAGATTTGCAGCAGCACTGTTTCCGTCAAATGCTACGACCATAGAAGGTCTTCTCTCAAAGATTTCGTAGTTAAAACTCTTGTAGATACCCATTCCCTGTGCTTCAGGAGATACGCGTATATCAACGTTAGCAGCAAGAAGCTTGTCTCTCTCTGCTTTAGTAATAATCGCGGGAACTACAGCATATATCTTGAATCCCTTTTTATTATGATCCACAAGATACTTTTCATATCCAGAAAGCTTATGGCCTATAACAAAGCACACATCTTCAGGATTAAGTTTTTTTATAAGTTCATCAAGCTGAGTTTTACCCTCTGCCGTAACTCTAGTAGCCCTTTTCTCGGTATTAAAGCTTCCTCCCACAAGTACAACAGGAGTACAATCCCAGGTAATCTCGCTGACCTTGTCTTTAAGCTCTGTATATGCATCAAGTCCGTCGTTTCTCGCAAGCTTCTTACCTATCTTGACGGTCTTCATTTTTTCAAGTAAGACTTCCTCCATATCGCGGCCATCAAGCAGCTTGTTATACCGCTCCGACTTTTCATCAAAGGCTCTCATGCTCTTTTCTATAATAGTCTCCTCTGAGAACCTCATGAGCATCATATCATCCTCAGAAAGACCAAGAAGCTTTTGAAGTGAAAGCTCTTCATCTATTGAATTGGTTCCGTAAAGTGCGGCTCCGTCAGTACCCTGAACGCACTTTATTCCCTGCTTTAAGTACTGTTTTATGGGATGCTTATCAAGTGAATTTAGGTTGTTTAGTCTTACGTTACTTGTAAGCTGAAATTCAAGAACTACTCCGTTTTCTTTTAGCTGCTTAAGTACCGCTTTGCCCTTTACTGATCTTGGACTATAAGTATACAGGCCGTGTCCAAGTCGTATTATTGGCATCTTCTGCCCCGGTGCCAATGAATCTTTTACGCAAAGAATACTGTGGGCTATATTGTCCTTTTGGCTGTCGTTCTCTCCGGCGTGTATCCTTATTACAAAAGAAGAATCCTTAGCCGCGATCTTTACTATCTCCTTAAATGCCGGTTTTAAAGTGATGATATCGTTTATCTCTTCGCCTACAAAATCACAGCCGGCAACATATGGGTCAAGTGCGGTCGCTTTTAAAACCTCAAGGTTCTGCGCAAGGTAATCTGACGGTGTCACGGCGTCTTTTATGATGGTAAGCGGAATCCTTCTCATTGCTGCAAGGAAGCGGATCATTACACCTGTCTCTTTGTAGATCTTGGGCATAACCTCATGCACCTGCTTAAGCATATCAAGGGATTCATATTTTTTTACCAGTGTGGTATCACTTATCTCCGCATATTTTATGCCATATCTCTTATAATTTCTGGCTATCCACAAAAGCTTATCCTGAAAGATAGTATTATTGCAGTAATCAGGATTTTCCTTATCCCTAAGCATCTGAATAAGCGTCTTTTTAACATCCTCATCGGGAATCTGGGAAATGTTGTCGATGCTTATTTTTTCTTCACTCTCTTTTCCCTTGGTAAAGACATATCTATAAAGGTACACCTTCTCAAGATTGGTAAAGACCGCCTGTCCGTCTTTTATGACAGAAAGAGAGCCTCTTATCTTAACTATATTCATCTCTGCGTTATCCAGGTTGTTTAGAATGAGATCCGCAAAGTTGATAAAAGTCCTGTCGTTGATCTTACGATCAAGATACTTGCCCTTAAGATCTGAATAAACAAACTGCCTTGCAACCTTCTCCCTTTGAGCATTCACCTTCTCCCACTGCTTATCTGTAAGCTGCAGATCCAGTTTTTTGACATAATATAGGGGATATCTTATCTGATGATAGATTCCAAGTGCAATCAGCATGTCTGCAGGAAGATTGCCGTTCATGTGAGTGTGCAGATCTGCACGGAATTTGAGCTTCTTGTTGATATAAGTCTTAAAAATGGTCTTGTCCGCATCGAGGCTATAATCCTTGGACTGACTCATAAGTGTTTTGGAAATTGCCGGCATAGAGGCCATGCGGTCAACACTGCCATCGGGATGTATCCTTGCAACCTCAATATCTCCCAGGGAAAAGATATAGCTCTCCTCGTTATTTCCATCGATATAGCAAGGAACTTCATCCCTTATTACAAGCATTCCGTTGCCATCTTCGGAAAGAGGCAGCTTAAAGCGCCTGGCAAGGTTTCTTATAAGATTTCCCGAATGATGATTTGGGGTGGACATGACGTAATACAGCTTGTCCAGATCCTTATACAGACTTACTATTATATCTTTTTCATTATCAAGAAAAAAACATGAAAAATATGTCATGGAAGCTCTTCCTTTCGCACATACACACCTGCACTTGTATTTGTACATATTATACTATAAAAAAGAAAGTCCTATTAAGTAAAGAAGCCCATAGGATCTTGCCATCCCATGAGCTTCTTTACTTAATGTATTATGAAATCTTCCAACCAACTGCTTGACGGCGGGAATCAATAAATCTCTTGTAGATTCCCTCTTGGGCTGCAAGCTCGCTGTGCTTGCCCCTTTGTACGATCTTACCCTGATCCACAACAAAGATCTGGTCGGCATTTTTTACCGTCTTTAATCTGTGCGCGATCATGAGTATTGTCTTCTTTTTGGTAAGTTCTTCTATCGCTGTCATAAGCTCTTTTTCATTCTCAGGATCAACATTGGCTGTTGCCTCATCCAGAATGATTATGGGAGCATCCTTCATAATAGCCCTAGCGATAGAGATACGCTGGCGTTCTCCACCTGAAAGACTTGCTCCGTTCTCCCCGATAACAGTATCATACCCATCAGGAAGCGCCATAATAAAGTCATGGCAGCACGCTTTCTTGGCAGCCTTTATAACCTCTTCAAGAGGAGCATCCGGCTGACCAAAGCGAATATTATTGGCAATCGTATCATGGAAAAGAAATACATTCTGGAACACAAAGCTGTAGTTGTTCATAAGAGAGTTCATTGAATACTTCTTTACATTCTTTCCGTCTAGTTCAACTTTTCCCTTATCAACATCCCAGAATCTTGCGATCAGGTGACAAAGTGTGGTCTTTCCTCCGCCGGAAGGTCCAACGAAAGCGGCCGTTGTTCCGGATGGGATAGAAAGAGCAACATCGTCAATTATCTTCTTTTCATCATATGCAAAATCAATATCGCAGACAGCTATATCACTCTTATTTGCAACTATGTTGTCGCCTTCAATGTCCATGGGCTTGATATTGAGGATCTCGTTTGCTCTTGCAACAGACATATCAACTATTCTAAGAAGCGCTGAGAAGCTGCCCATTGCCTCGAGTCCCTCATATACTTGAAACGACATGATCATCATAACAATGGCTGTTACAAGCTCCATGGTTCCGTTTAGATAAAAACAGATTGAAGCAAACATGATTGCAACGCCTGTAAGCTTTAACACCCCTCTTTCAAAAGGGACAAAAGAGTTTGCGGAAATCTCCAGATCTGTACATACATTTCCCGCTTCATCAATACTGTCATTGAGCTTCTTTCTTGATGCTCCGACAAGGTTATAGGCTTTTACCTCAGGAATTCCCTGAATATATTCGATAATATTGGCAACAAGTGATGTATCTGCAGCGATTTTCCTTGCAGATATCTTCTCGCCGTGTTTTCTCATAAAATAATTGATAACGGCAAATATAGCAATGCCCACAAGACCAACAATACCGATCCTGTAATCAAATATAAAGATAAGAAGCATGATAACACTGGTGCCAAGTATGCCCTGAGTTGTTACCATTACAACTCTTGTAGCCACGTCTCCAAGAGCCTCCATGGTATTGGTAGTGACAGATGTGATCTGTCCAAGGCTGTTCTCGTTAAAATATCCCATGGGGATAAATCTTAAGTGCTCGGCAATATGAATTCTCTTTTCAGCACATTCTCCATATCCGCCTCTACACTGAAGCATCGTTGTATAGCCCTTGATTATGGCTTCTATGATAAGCGGAATCGTCATTATAAGAAATCCTATCAGTATAGTTTTCTTATCCAAGGTTCCGTTCAGATAATTCATTATGATATAACCAAGAGCTGGATATTTCATGGCTCCAAGGAGTGCACTGACAATTCCAAGTGCCAGGGCTGCATAAAATTTTTTTCTGTTCTTTTTGGAACAAAAGGCAAAAAATCTTTTGAGTGTTTCTATCATTATGCCACACCTCCTTCTGTGTCGCTGTCCTTGGCGGATATATGAGCTTCCCACATCTTGGAATACAATCCTTTTTTATCAAGAAGTTCCTTGTGTGTTCCCATCTCTTCTATGTTTCCGTTGTTGATTACAACGATGTTGTCAGAATCAATGATGGTTGAAAGTCTGTGCGCAATAACAATAAGTGTTTTGCCTTTAACGAGCTTTGCAACCGATGCCTGGATAACCGCTTCATTCTCAGGATCTGTGTAAGCTGTGGCCTCATCAAGAATAACAATGGATGCGTCCTTCATCATAGCTCTCGCAATTGCGATCCTCTGTCTTTCACCTCCGCTAAGGTGTGCTCCGGATCCGCCAACTACTGTATCAAAGCCATTTTCAAGTTCCATGATAAAGTCATAGCAGCCACTTTCCTTGGCAATGCGCTCAACTTCTTCATCTGTTGCTCCCGCTCTTCCCATTCGGATGTTCTCTCTGACTGTTGTATCAAAGAGGAAATTGTCCTGAGAAACATAGGCAACCATTTTGTTGTAGTCTTCAAGAGACATATCTCTTATATCAACTCCGCCTATTCTGATACTTCCTTCATCTGTATCCCAGAGAGATGCTATAAGTCTTGCAACGGTTGATTTACCACTTCCTGAAGGACCAACTAAAGCTGTTATGGTTCCGGGCTTGATATCAAGACTGATGCCGTGCAGAACCTCTTCATCCTTGTATCCGAACTTGACGTTCTTTAATACGATTCCGTTATCAGAAGGAGTAGCAACGCTCTTTTCGGGTCTCTTAAGCTCTTTTTCCTCAAGTACCTTATCAATCTCTCCAAATATGGATGTTGCCTTTCCTATGTCATCGCTGTATCCCATTACTGTTGTAAGGGGCGTCACAAGTCCGCTAGCCAAAATCACGATATTGATAAAGCCTGCGAAGCTAAGACTTCCGTTATACATATAGAATGCTCCTGCGGGAAGAACCGCAAGAAGTGTTGCAGGGCCAAAAGTCAGCGCAACGGAATGAGAAACTATACATTTCCTCATCCAATCTACAAAGCTTGCTGCGTTCTCATTGGCAGCCTCGACAAATCTCTCATATGAACTCTCCGCCTTACCAAAAGCCTTTATAACTTCGATACCGCCAATATACTCAACAGCAGTGTCATTAAGAGCCTTGGTGCTCTCCTGCGTACGCTTAAAGGGCTTTTCATAATCCATAAACATAAAAGCCATTGATATGACTGCCAAAGGAAGAGTAGCCAGTGACCAAAGCGCCATTCTCCAATCTATTGCCACGATAAATGCAAACATCACTATAGGCGCAGTGATATTGGAAGTAAACTCCGGAATAATATGTGCAAGAGTTGTCTCCATGGAATCTACTCTTTCTACGATTATGTTCTTCATGGCTCCTGAAGGCGTCTCAAGGACTGTTCCAAGAGGAAGTCTTGAAAGCTTGTCACACAGTGTTTTTCTGATATTACCCAGAAGCTTAAAGGTTGTCTTATGAGATATGTTCGTTGAAAAGTTGTGGAACAGTATTCTCAGTATCCAGCATGCTGCAATAAGCAGTGACATTTGAAGGTATAAAGATATGTCTTTATTCCCCTCAACAAGATTTCTTACGATCTTACCCATTAGAATATATGGAATAAGTGAAAAGATTACGCCTATAAAAGCGTAGATTATGCTGGCAATATATTTGTTTTTATATACGCCGGCGTACTTGAATATATATTTAAATATATTCTGCTCTTTATTTTGTCCTCCCATTTTTTCTCCTCCAAATGATAATATTTATTAGTTAGCTATCGCTAACAATAAATTTAAAATTTAACCCGCCTGAGCGGGCAATTTTAAAATTTATATCACATATCCTTTAAGTAAAACCAAAGTACTTCTTCCATGCAGCTGTAAAAAACTCATCAAGAGTGCGCGCATAATGAATCGCATCTTTTCTTGAAAAATCATGTCTTATCGTTTCAAAAACAGCTTCTGCGTTTACAGATACAAGCAGATGAAGTTCTCTTTTGTTTATCCTTGCCTTAATACCGTTACTATGCTTGCGTGCAAGCTTGATATATCTAAGTGTTGTCTCTTCTTCTCTGCTTGCAATCTCATGAACAAAGTTCTCATACCTTGTTCCCGCCGATTTACAGACGATCAGCTTAAATGCATCAATATTGTCATATACATAATTAACTACGAATTCTGAATCCTTGCTACTGTCAAAGATCTTCTCAGCACCGTATTTCTCTATATTTGCAAACTGAGCCGTCTCTTCTCTGGCGTACAACTCAAGGAATTCTCTGTAGGTAGGTTCAACTATTGCAGAAAAGATATCTTCCTTATTGGAAAAATGCTTATAGAGAGCGGAAACAGTCATGCCAACCGAAGAAGCTATACGTCTCAATGAAGCATCCTTAAATCCATATTCAAGAAATTCCTTCGTCGCAGCTGCCAAAATCCTGTCACGACTGCCAATCTTATCTCTTTCCATTCCATCCCCTGTAGATATAGCCACGCTATTCTTCACCTCTAAATCATTAAAAGCAAAAGGTGAACAGCGTTCACCAAACAATAGTTAGTGTACACTGTTCACCACGTTCTGTCAAAGACTTTTTGCTTGTCTCCTTTTTATATTACTTCTTTTCTTCAGCTTTTGTATTGTCCACTTTGATGTCTACGCCCGCGCCATTAAGGTTGATGTTCTTATTAACCTTAGCATCGTATGTACCGGCCTTCATGATTTCTGTGAAATCAACGCCTGTAGCTTCTGACATTGTATCAAATACCTGCTTCATAACTATTGGCATGTTTCCTGAAATCTGGCTTGCGCCGTTGCTTCCATCGCCTGTGCCATAGATATTGATCTTGTCGATCTGTGAAAGAGGTTTTGCAATCTCAGCAGCCATCTGAGGCATAATCTTAATCATCATCTCAGCCATGGCAGCACCGTTGTATTTTTTGTAGGCCTCAGCTTTTTTCTCCATTGCCTCGGCTTCAGCGATACCTTTTGCCTTGATGGCTTCGGCTTCCGCTTTACCCTTAGCAGCGATACCTGCTGCCTCTGCATCATACTTAGCTTTGATACCTGAAGCTTCCTGCTCTGCAGCATATTTCTGTGCTTCAGCCTGAGCTTTCTTAGCATCAGCTTCACGCTCCTGCTCATACTTGGCAGCTTCAGCTTTTTTCTGACGCTGAATAAGTTCAGCTTCAGCTTTTTTCTCTGCCTGATATTTCTCAGCATCGGCTTTCTTTTCAATCTCAGCTGCAAGTTCCTGCTGCTTTACAATTACTTCTTTCTGCTTCAGTTCTGCCTCGCGCTCTGCCTTAGCAATCTGAGCATTAACGGTTGCAGCCTGAATTGTTTTTTGCTGTTCCTGTTCCTGAATTGCATATGCTGCATCTGCTACAGCGCTTGCTGTATCAGCCTGTTTCTTAAGTTCTGCCTGCTTAATTGCAAGTGCGTTATTCTTCTCAGCAATCTCTGTCTGAGCAATAACTCTTGCATCGTTGGCTGCCTTATCTGCCTCAGCCTGTGCAATTGCTACGTCTCTGTCTGCCTGTGCCTTTGCGATTGCAGCGTCCTTCTTGATCTTAGCTGTATTGTCCATACCAAGGTCATTTATAAGCCCGTTCTCATCAGTAACGTTCTGGATGTTACAAGAGAGAATCTCGATACCGAGCTTATTCATATCTCTTGAAGCCTTCTCCATAACCTGATCTGAGAAGCTGTCTCTGTCGGTATTGATTGTCTTAAGAGCAAGTGTACCGATGATCTCACGCATGTTACCCTGAAGGGAATCTTTAAGGTCATTTGTAATCTGCTCAGGTGCCTTGTTAAGGAAGTTCTTAGCTGCAAGCTGTATTGCTTCCTGGCTTGTTCCGATTCTTACTTTTGCAACAGCATCAACATTAACATTGATGAAGTCATTTGTGGGAACCGACTGCTCTGTCTTAATATCAACAGTCATCTGTCCAAGATACAATTTATCGACTCTTTCGAAGAACGGAACCTTAACCCCCGCACGTCCTATCAAGATTCGCGGTGCCTTCCGTATACCTGAAATGATAAATGCTTTATCCGGAGGCGCCTTCACATATCCTGCGGCGATCACAACGATCGCAATAACTACGATTGCTGCTATTAAAGCTAAACTTATGGTATTCATACTGTTCCTCCTTTAATGAAACAAGTTATTTTGTATGAATACATTGTATTGTAGGCGTGGTGCGGGATACATAGTGAGCTTGGCGAATGCATCGTTGTTATTTTTCATTTTTGGAAAAATAGAAAAAGCGCGCCGCAAGCGTTTGAATGGCGATTCCCAGCTATTCTTCCTGCCTATATTTGCCTTTTCCCCAATTATCGTTAGGCAATTCCCTGCTATTCCTCCTACCTATATTTGCCTTTTCCCCGATTATAGGTAGACAAATCCCCACTATTTCACCTACCTATATTTGCACTTTCCTCGATTATAGGTAGACAAATCCCCGCTATTCCTACTACCTATATTTGCCTTTTCCCCGATTATAGGTAGACATATCCCCGCTATTTCACCTACCTATATTTACATTTTCCCCGATTATAGGTAGACATATCCCTGACATTCCTCCTACCTATATTTGCCTTTTCCCCAATTATCGGCAGCCACCCCCTGCCATTACGCCTGCCATCCTCCCTACCTATATTAGCCGCGATGCAGCTGCTCATAGATCCTGAGCCTGAGGTAATAAAGTAGTCACCCTGCCAAAGGCAGGGCCTGTCCTTGATGCTCATAAATCAGAATGCTACACTGATAAAGCCGATGGCGGTACTAATCAGCTGCTCATGAGTCCATCGCCATCGGTGTTGAGTAACCGGCATTCTGATTTATGAGTGTCAAGGATGACGGACATCGCCACAACATTTATATAATCACCAAATTCGCATATCCTCATAACTGGCAAAGCAATCGGCATAACTGAATTTGCATGCAAGCCTCCATTCGCTTGCCGGTCTTGTACAAATCGAGTAGGAGGAATTTCTCTTAATTGAGAAATTCCGACCTCTCACACCACCGTGCGTACCGTTCGGTACACGGCGGTTCAATCAACTTAACAAGTAACACACCTTTTGGTGTAGTAGTCTAC
>JAEEXE010000018.1 GCA_016291375.1 Butyrivibrio sp. | reverse complement strand
GACAGCGCTCATTTTGTGTTACTGTCTTATGAACACTGCTTTTTCCCACGGGATTTTATTATGTATTTCTTTATCAGTGGTGGAACAAACGAAGTCCTGTGAATGCCATTACCATATCGTGGCTGTTTGCTGCCTCGATTACGTTGTCATCACGAACAGATCCGCCGGGCTGAGCGATGTACTTTACGCCGCTCTTGAAGGCTCTCTCAACATTATCACCGAAGGGGAAGAATGCGTCTGAACCGAGAGCAACATCTGTGTTCTTATCAAGCCAAGCTCTCTTCTCCTCTTCTGTAAATACTTCAGGCTTTTCTTTGAAGATATTCTGCCACTTGCCGTCTGCAAGAACATCCATGTAATCAGCACCGATATAAAGATCGATAGCATTGTCTCTGTCGGGTCTCTTGATGGTATCAAGGAAAGGAAGGTTAAGAACCTGCGGTGCCTGACGAAGGAACCAGTTATCAGCCTTGGAACCGGCAAGTCTTGTACAGTGAATTCTTGACTGCTGTCCTGCACCGATACCGATAGCCTGTCCACCCTTTACATAGCAAACAGAATTGGACTGTGTATATTTAAGTGTGATAAGTGCAATGATAAGATCGATCTTAGCTGACTCGGGAAGATCCTTGTTATCTGTAACGATGTTTGTGAGCATATCCTCACCGATCTCGATGAAGTTATGTCCCTGCTCAAATGTAACGCCAAATACCTGCTTCTTTTCAATAGCTGCAGGAACATAGTTCTCATCTATCTCTATAACTGCGTAGTTGCCGCCCTTCTTAGCCTTAAGAACTGCAAGAGCCTCATCTGTATAGCCGGGAGCAATGATTCCGTCTGAAACTTCTCTTTTAACAAGATTAGCTGTATCAAGGTCACAGACATCAGAAAGAGATATGAAATCACCAAATGATGACATTCTGTCAGCACCACGAGCTCTTGCATAAGCATTGGCAAGAGGTGAAAGCTCACCAAGATCCTCTACCCAATAGATCTTTTTCTCAATATCTGAAAGAGGTGTTCCTACTGCGGCACCTGCAGGTGATACGTGTTTAAAAGATGTAGCTGCAGGAAGCCCTGTTGCTTTCTTAAGCTCAGAAACAAGCTGCCATCCGTTAAGAGCATCAAGAAGATTGATGTATCCGGGTCTTCCGTTGAGGACCTTGATAGGAAGGTCACTTCCATCCTCCATGTATACTCTTGAAGGCTTCTGATTGGGGTTACAGCCGTATTTAAGTTCAATTTCGTTCATATCCGTTCTCCTATTTCTTTTTTATCCCAAAATGTTATATCGCAGATTATTTGTTCTTGTTGATGATCCTTGACTCGTACTTACCTGTCTCGATGTCGATGAATCTTGTGAAAAGTGAAACCTTATTATCTTCGTTGAGGGCGTTCCAAACATTGTTTGTAAATGTATCGATATCTCCCTCGATGTTGACCAAAGTAGGCTCACCCTCGTAGCTGGGAAGGGGATTGCCGTCCTTCATATATGTATGGATAAAATAGCCTTCGCCTGCCTTGGGATTTTCATATGTGAAAGTAAATCTCTGGCATGAAGAAGGATCTCCGTTGTTGCTCTTAAGAATTGACATAGCAAAATCGTACTTGCCATTCTCAACATTCATGATTCCTGAAATACGAGGTGTAAAGTTAGGTGCATCAGGTTCAAACTCTCTTGTGCGAAGAGCCTGCTCAAAAGTCTTGCCTTCCTTCATAAGATCATACACAGTATCTGTCTGATCGCCGTTTGTAACGATTGTTGAGTTACCGAGAACTCTTACGGGTGCGTAGATGATAAGGCTGGGATCTTCCATCTTAGAAGGGTCAAAAGCTTGAGTGCGTATGCCCTCTCCATCCTCTACAAATACTCTGTTTCTTGAATTTTCACTTCTGCCCATGATGAAGTAAGCACATGCTGCCTTCTTTCCATCAGCTGTAAGGCCAATAACAATGCCTCTTCCGGGGTAAGTAGTGCGTGAGATTTCCTGCTGTAAATTAACCATGATCTGTCCTCCGTATAGATAATTATGATTGAATTTCGCTTGCGAAATTCATGCGCCGAGCGCGGTTGCGTTAGCAACAAATTCAATTCGCGCGAGTGTGCTTCCCTGCGGAGCGTATTTTTTTCGGAAAATGCTTGCATTTTTCGAAAAAAATACCGCCTGGGAAACCACAAAAAGCGGTTGCCCAGGCGGTCGACATTCAATATTATTCTCCATACTCCCTCGTGGTCACCCACTTATCCGCCAGTTGTATGGACACATATAACATACACTTTATCTTAAAAAAAATCAAGAAAAAACATTTACAATCTTTCTAAAGTCCTATTCTCTTTTCACTACATGGCAAGCCTTACCGTTTTCTTTGGCATCATAGAGGGCACTGTCAGCAATCTTATACATTTCTTCAAATGTACGAGCATTTTTATCCTCACAAACTCCTATACTGCATGAAAAACCGGCAGCGTCGCCGACCTTTGCAACCCTAAGCTCATGCTGTATCTTATTGCACCTGCTGTTAATGAAATCCTCGGGCATTTCTCCCATTACAAGAACCATGAACTCATCTCCACCGACTCGTCCCACAACGTCCGTCGGATGGAAATAATCTTTTAGCACATGAGCAAACAGCTTAAGAGCCTCATCTCCTGTCTGATGCCCATAATTATCGTTAACACTTTTAAAATTATCAAAATCAAATATGAAGAGCGTCGCTTTTGCTCCCACAACCCTTCCGGACAGATATTCCTTACACTTCTCTTCAAAAGACAGCTTATTAAACAGTCCTGTAAGAAGGTCTGTGACACTCTTTTTCTCAACATTCCTAACGTCCTGATTTTGCCTGGAATTATTGAGCATTATAACATTGAGTGCAAAGGTCGCAAGGAAGAAAGTCATGATTATTGTTACTATATCAACATTGGCAACTTCCCTTGGTTTCATAATAAAGCTGATGACTATACATATCACGCAGACAGCTATTTCAAAAAGATTTGTGATCATCAGATAGTCCTTGTAGATAGCAGTTATTATGAAAACACCTGCGGGAAGTATGAATGATCTCATTCCGGGATTTCTAAATGTCTCGGTATAAGCAAGAGTGATCAGGATCAACCCGTAAAAAGAAAAAGCAAATACCCTCACCTTCTTAAGAGAATCAGAAATGCGAGGATAAAGCTTATTATACAGAAAATTAAAAACCACAAGCTCAAGGATAATCTGAATAAAAATAGGCTCCAGCTTAGTTGTTATCCTAAAAGCCCATGAGGAAACAAAATACACAAAACCGCCTACCATAGAAAAATAAATAACCGCTTTTATTGCCAGCATATTTTCTTTGGCGATCTTTTTTTCATTATTGGATATGAAAAGATAATACTCATCAAACCTCGCAAATATATCTTCGATCATATTCCACTCTCCTTTATCAAGGAAAAATATCTGCGTTTCAAAAATCCAATAGCGTTTCTACGTTATATTGTAAACCATCAAAAGCCATTTTTACAATTAAGCATTTATAAATTATTTCAATATTAGATTATGCCATACTAAGACAACTTCTCGCTGATAATCCCCACTACAGTTATTTATAAGCTTTCATAAAGGCGATATCCTCATCCTTGACACCCCTTGCTACGCAAAGGCATGATGTTGGCCCTTTATAAGAGAGCGGATTACCTTCTATATCTGTAACTCTGCAGCCTGCCTCAGATGCTATAAGAGCTGCTGCTGCATAATCCCAAAGTTGTATCTTAAGTTCGAAGTAAAGACTTACTCTTCCAAGCGCTGCGCAGCACATATCCCAAGCAGCCGTACCTGATCTTCTAAGATCCACGCACTTCGGAAGCAGTTCTTTGGCAAGTTCAAATGATTTTTCACGCAGCTCCGTGTAATAAGGTGCTGTTCCAAAAACTGCCAGGGAGTCGGACAGAGGACTGTCGGAGGACATGATCTTATCACCATTCATGTAAGTCCCCTGCCCTGCTATAGCGGAAAAAAGCATATTATCATAGGGATTGTAAACCACGGCCATATATGGCTTTCCATCTTTCAAAAGGCCTATGGAAACCACAGAAGGCCTGTATTCGAAGATAAAATTACTTGTTCCGTCTATTGGATCCAGAACAAAGCAATATCCGTTTTCCATCTTCTCCTGAAATACATCCTGTCCATCCTCTTCGCCAAGAAATGACGCTTCAGGAAGGATTTCTTTTAACCGTTCTATCAAAAAAGCCTGAATCTTCTCATCGGTTTCTGTACAGAAATTGGCGTGTCCCGCCTTTTCCATGATCTTGGGTCGCTCTGCGCTCACCATGATATTTCCTGCATCTTTTGCCACTTCAAAAATTTTCTCGATAAGCATCTTTTTAATTCCTGTTCCTATGACCTTTGTCATATTATTTTAGACAAAAAACTTCACGCAACGCGTGAAGATTTTTGATTATAAGCCAACGGCAAAAAAAGCAACTACATAAAGTACGACGATAAATAAAGTCGATAGGAAATCAAATATTCCAAGTATCTTTACGACCTTATCACCCTTGCAAAGGGCACGTCCCACAAAGAAGAACACAAACCCAAGAAAAGCGAGAAGTACTGTTATTGAAACGATCTTACTTGCCACTCCGGTTCCGGGCGCAAATCTTATAAGCAGATAACATATAACCGTCGACAGAATTGGTACTATCTCTGCTATAATCGCTATATTTCTCTTATTCATATATAATCTCTCCTTTTTATAAGTGAAATAAATATTATTCTACAATAAATCTTGAGATTATTCGACGGTACTTCTTAAGTTTTTTAAGCCCAAAGCCCGGCACGTTTCTGCATGTATGCTTCAACATCAAGTCCATACAAAGTCTTTAGGTTATCTCCGGTAAGAGCATCATCTTTTTTTCCAAAACAAAGTATTTCCCCATCTTTAAGTAGCAAATAATTATCCGCAACAAGCATCGCCATATTGATATCGTGATATACTCCGATCAAAGTATTCCCGGCTACTCTCCAGTCATTAAGAAAATCCGTAAGCTCAGCCTGATATTTAAGATCAAGGTGATTGGTAGGCTCATCAAGTAGCAGCATAGGTGTTTCCTGCACCAAAGTTCTCGCAAGGAACACTCTCTGAAGCTGACCACCTGAGAGCTGCCCTATCTGCTTATCCTTTATTTTCAAAAGCCCGGTATTCTCGATGCACTCGGACACTACTTCTCTATCTCTTTTACCGGGAACTCCAAAGATATTGTCACAGTACAGATACCTTCCCTGCATAACAGTTTCTTCCACGGTATAGGAAAAATAAACACCGGAGAGCTGGGACATAATTGCCAGCTTTGAAGCCAGCTCTTTTCTCTTCATATCCCTGACTTCTCTTCCGTCTATACGTATGCTGCCTTCATAAGGAATTATCCCTCCGATAGCTCTAAGAAGCGTAGTCTTACCGCAGCCGTTTGGTCCCAAAATAGCAAGGCTCTCCCCTGCTTTTAAGGAAAAAGAGATTCCGTTAATTATAGGATTATCCGATGGCTTACGCCCATATCCGCAGACCAGATCTCTGCATTCAAGTATAATCTCTCCCATGGTAATCACCTGCCGCTCTGCTTTCTATCGTGAAAATACACCCATACGAAAAAAGGTGCGCCAACAAGCGCCGTAACTGCTCCAACAGGAATTTCCCTTGGTGCAAGAACTGTTCTGGCCGCCATATCCGAAAGCGCCATAAATGCGCCGCCAAGTACCATCGACATGGGTATCACGAAAACGTGCCTTGCCCCGAATATTCGCCTTACAATATGGGGAACAGTCAGATCCACAAAGCCTATGATTCCCGAAAAGCAAACCGCTGCGCCTGTCAAAAAAGATGACAAAAGAAGTAGCACGATCTTGGAGCGTCCAACTTCAACTCCCATGCTCATGGCCTGTTCCTGCCCAAAGCTCATAATATCAAGTTCCCTATGATACATCATGGTACCGATAACACCAAGCACAAGGCAAATAAAAAGAACCAGCACATGGATCCACCTTCTTCCTGAGAAGGAGCCAAGTTGCCATAATATAAGCCTTTGCATATGTTCTCCACTCAGGGTGCTTACCAGGGTAAGAATCGCATTTACAAAAAGAGAAAAAACCATTCCAAACAGTATGATAGTGTGATTGTGCATATTCCGGTCAATCTTAACCGAAAATGCCAGTACCAGTAATACAGTCAAAAGGCCTGACGCAAAGCCGCACACAGGAAGAAGAAACATCCCAAATATCGTTCCGGTTATACCTGTGATAATGACAAAAGCCGCGCCAAGAGAGGCTCCGGCGGATACACCCATTGTATAGGATGAAGCCAAGGGATTCTGCAATAGAGCCTGCATTATAGCGCCGCTTACGGAAAGAGCGGCACCCACAAGAAATGCCGTAAGTGCTCTGGGCATTCTGATATCCCAGAAAATAGACACGTTTGTGGGTGCAATACTCTCTGAAAGCGGAACTTTAAATAACTTACTCAGTATGATATTAAGTCCATCCATCGGCGAAACCGACACGCTTCCTATACCGATACACAGTAAAAGTATCAGAACAGAAGCTAAAGTCACAGCCATTACTTTTCTTTTCATATACTTGCAAAAGGATCTACTACATCATTGTAGTAATCAGGATAAATATCTTTGCCCATCTCGATCATGGCACTGATAACATGCTGATTAGGGCGGTTAACGGTATCATTGTCAATCTGATAAACTGCCTTGTCTTTGATTGCAGTTACGTTTTCCCATCCGCGCATGGACAGAAGTACATTAATAACATCATCAGTATACATGTCAGCAGTTAGAATAACCTGAGGATTCATGCCAATGGCAGCTTCCTCTGTAAGTGCAGGCCACTGCTCCTGCTCTTTTCCCGCAACATTAACCGCACCTACAATATCAAGCATCTCGTTGATGTATGTATTTGAACCCGCTGTATAAATTGAAGGTACATCACCTGTAGGTGTGAACAATTCAAAAAGAACTGTTTTCTTCTCATCTTCAGGAATCTTGGAAGCAATCTCTTTTATCTCATCTATTGAAGCCTGCATAGAATCTACAATAGCGGTTGCCTCACTGCTCTTTCCGGTAGCCTGTCCAAAGAACTCAATATCCTTCTTGATATCATCAATACTTGCGCTGCTTGGTGTATCGCACACGCAAACTCCTGCCTCTTTTACGGAAGCAAATACATCTTCGCCGTGACTAGCACTCATGCCGGTTGTAAATACAACATCTGCGCCAAGTGCAATGATCTGCTCCTGATCGGGAGTCATCATATCAAACTGCGGAATATCCTTTTTAAGTGAATCTGCGTAGCTTTGGTAAGAATATGTATCGCAGGCAATTATCTTATCTCCAAGTCCAAGATCAATAAGAATCTGTGTTGTTGAAGGAGCCATTGAGATGATTCCGTTTATCTCATCGGGAATCTTAACTTCATTACCGCTTCTGTCTGTAGCGGGTTTGCCTAAAGTCTCCGCAACTGAAGTTCCTTCTGCTCCTGCTTCAGATGACGCTTCAGCAGAGCTTTCCACAGCCACTGCCTCTTCCATGGGTTCAACTGTATCTTTTTTACCACATCCTGAAAGCACAGCTGCCGCCATAACAGTAGCCATGATGATAGATAATAATTTCTTTTTCATAATATCCTCCATGCTGTCCTATTTTTTTGTCTCAAGGCATATTATAAGTAAAAAAGATGTCCTGTTCAAATCGCATAATTATATGCTGAAAAAAGTAGTATAAACATGCTACAATTAATCCGTGTGAATTTTGAAACAATGAAGGTCAAAAAGCTCTTCATTAGGAGGACATTTATATGAAAAAACTTAAAGGGTATACCCACGGCGTTAACCTTGGAGGCTGGCTTTCCCAGTGTGATCACACCAAGGAAAGATACGACTTTTTTATCACAGAAAGTGATATTGAAGTAATAAAGAACTGGGGAATGGATCACATACGAGTTCCCGTGGACTATGACCTTGTGGAAGATGCTCAGGGCAACTACAAAGAGGACGGCTTTGCTTATATCCAGAAAGCTATCGAGTGGTGCAAAAAGAATAAACTCAACATGGTCCTAGACCTCCATAAAACCTATGGCTATAGCTTTGACAGCGGCGAGGGCGAGCTTGGTTTCTTTGAAAAGAAAGATTATCAGGAACGCTTCTATAAGCTCTGGGAGCAGTTTGCCATAAGATTTGGCAAGAACGATAATATGCTTGCATTTGAGCTTCTTAATGAAGTGACCAAAAAAGAGTACTGCGAGATCTGGAATAACATTTCAACAGAATGTATTAAGAGAATCAGAAAGATAGCTCCCGGCATTAAGATACTTGTGGGCGGATACTATAACAACAGCATCGAAGCTCTAAGGGATCTGGCAGCACCTTACGATGAAAATATCGTATATAACTTTCACTGCTATGAACCACTTATCTTCACTCATCAGGGTGCTCCCTGGATCGCCGAAATGGATCCTGAATTCAGAATGCCCTTCGATTCTACATACGGAGAATATATAGAGAACAACAATAAACACCTTGATCACATCACAGGTGATATGTCAGCCTTTGACAAAGATGCTCTCTTTGGCCCCGAATTCTTTGACAGATATCTCGCTGAAGCAGTTAAAGTAGCTGAAGAGCGAGGTGTTATGCTCTACTGCGGCGAGTACGGAGTAATAGACAGAGCAACTCCGGAGGATGCCCTTAAGTGGTACCGCGTTATCTGTAAGACCTTTGATAAATACGGCATCGGACGTGCAGCTTGGAGTTACAAGCAGATGGACTTTGGTCTTTCCGACGACCGCATGAAGGGTGTTATCGGAGAGATAACGAAATTATTGTAAACCGATCAGTGATGTAACTGATAATCCGGCTCCGATACGTATGATCGGAGCCAATCTTTATTTTAGGAGGAAAAAATGCCTGCCTGGTTAAAAGATGCAGTTTTCTATGAAATATATCCCCAGTCATTTTATGACACAAATAACGACGGAATCGGAGATCTTCAGGGAATCACAGATAAGCTTGATTACGTCAAAAGCCTTGGATGTAATGCTATCTGGCTCAATCCCTGTTTTGATTCTCCCTTCAAGGATGCAGGATATGATGTCAGAGATTACAAAAAGGTCGCTCCAAGATACGGAAGCAATGATGACCTTGTAAAACTCTTTGAAAAGGCACATGAACTAGGCATCCGCGTTATCCTGGATCTTGTTCCGGGACATACTTCCGAAGAGCATGAATGGTTTAAAAAGAGCTGTGAAATCGAGCGAAATGAATATTCAGACAGATACGTCTGGACAAACGGTGCCTTCTGTGGAATAGGAGGTCATCCATATATAGGCGGCGAAGCAGAAAGAGACGGCTGCTATATGCTCAACTTCTTTAAATGTCAGCCTGCCCTTAATTACGGTTTCGGAAAGTGCACAGAGCCCTGGCAGAAGTCTCCAGATGCCCCTGCATGCATCGCAACCAGAGAAGCACTCAAGGATATAATGCGCTTCTGGCTTGATAAGGGATGCGACGGATTCAGAGTAGACATGGCTGATTCTCTGGTAAAAGAGGATGATGAAAACAAATCTCTTACAGGAAAGATCTGGATGGATATAAAAGAAATGATGGATAAGGACTATCCTGAAGCAGCCCTTGTAGCTGAATGGTGTGATCCCGGACAGGCTCTTAACTACGGTTTCCACGCTGATTTTTATCTGGATCACTGGGGAAACGGATACAATACACTAATCCGCGACTACGAGACAGAAGGTGGTGACCACAGCTTCATTAAAAAAGACGGTCATGGTGACATAATGCGTTTCCTTGATGACTATCTCCCGAGATATGAAAGGACTAAAGATAAGGGCTACATAAGCTTTATCACCTGTAATCACGACACCCCAAGGCCTGCAAGAACTCTTTCAAATAAAGAACTAAAACTTGCATATGCCATGATCCTGACGCTCCCCGGAGTACCTTTTATCTACTACGGAGACGAGATCGGTATGCGCTATCTTAATGTCAAAACCAAAGAAGGCGGATATCACAGAACAGGCTCCAGAACTCCCATGCAGTGGGATAACAGTGATGGCCGCGGTTTCTCTTGTGCTTCAAAGGATAAGTTCTATCTCCCTGTTGATGATGCAAGTGACGCCCCCACTGTAGAAAGTCAGGAAAAAGATCCTTCATCTCTTTTAAACGAAGTCAGAAGACTCACAGCACTTAAACATGAGTATGCGGATCTAAATGCCGATGCTTCTTTTGAAGTTATTTATGCAGAAAAAGAAAATTTCCCCTTCGTATACAGAAGAGGAAATCTCATTATAGCTGTTAATCCTTCAGGTAATACCTGCAGCGCTGATATAGGCATCTTGCCTTTAGGAGCTGCTCCTATCTATTCAATCGGAGAAAGCAGCTTTGCAGACGGCAAGATTACCACAGCGCCTCAGTCTTTTGCGGTATATAAAAAAGCCTGATATTAAATTCAAACAGATAGATTTGCTCCGTTTGATGCGATCACATCATGGTACCAATAAGCTGAATCCTTAAGCGTTCTCTTAAGAGTACGATAATCTACGTGGATAAGGCCAAATCTCATCTTATAGCCCTGGCACCATTCAAAATTATCCATGATAGACCAGTGCTGATATCCAATGACATCAATACCGTCATTTACAGCTCTCTCAAGCTCAAGAAGATACCTGCGGGTAAAATCAATTCTCTGGTAGTCATGGACTTTACCGTCCATAGACTCCCAGTCCATGCCCGCCATACCATTTTCTGTGATCATGATTGGCTTATGGTATCTTTCATAGAAAAACTTAGGAGCATAGTAGAGAACTTCCGGAGTAATGCTCCATCCCATCATAGTATGTGGGCTTCCCATGTACTCATATCTTCCGTACTTAGTCTCATCATCAAAATGTTCATGAGCACCCTCGTAAACATTAAAGCCGTAGAAATCAAGAGGCTGTGATATCTCATCCCATTCCTCCTTGGAAAGCTTAGGAAGCATATCTCCAAATATCTCTTCACTTCCCTCCGGGTAATGTCCAAGAAACAGTGGATCCGCCCACCAGGAATTGCCCATAAAGAAACTGTCCTTATCTATGGCAAAAGACATTTCTCTACATCTCTCCAACTCTTTAGAAGAATCGTCCTTTGGAATCCATACGCTTCCTGTAGGCGCCATGCCGATCTTAGCTTCTGCTCCGACATACTTTCTAATAGCGGTCACAGCCTTTCCGTGAGCTCTGAAAACATTTACTGATGCATTAAGCATAGTCTGTGTATCATTCTTTTCAAAGGGCGCCATAAGTCCCATTCCAAGACCAAAGCCAATGAACATCTGAGGTTCATTGATCGTCATCCAATACTTAACCCTGTCTCCAAGACGCTTTACAACTACTTCTGTATATTCACCGAACCAATCGGCTATATCAGGATTTTTCCATCCACCCTTTTCAAAAAGAGCAAGTGGCAGATTCCAGTGAAAAAGAGTTATCATCGGCTCTATTCCTGCTGATATAAGCTCATCCACAAGATCTGAATAGAACTGCAAACCCTTCTCATTTACTCTTCCTATGCCCTCCGGCATTACTCTGGGCCAGCTGACAGAGAACCTATAGCTCTTAAGCCCTATCTGCTTCATAAGAGCAACATCCTCTTTCATGTGATGATAATGATCGCATGAAACATCAGCGGTTTCGTTATAAGCAATATGTCCGCCCTCATGCTCAAAAAAATTCCAAATGCCAAGTCCCTTACCATCTTCAAGATATGCTCCCTCAAGCTGATGTGCCGCCGATGCGGCTCCCCATAGAAAATCTTTCGAAAAACTCATTCTCTCTACACCTCGATTTTATGCTAATAAAAACGTTTTTATTTAATCTTAAAAGTATTATACAACTTTTTACCTATCGGTAAAGTTTTTTCTTATCAGCAACTAAAACTCCCCGCACCGGGCTTGCCCCGGTGCGGGGAGTTTTAGTTTTCAATAATAAAATCCGTACAGTAGGAAGGGTGTCTTATCGCCGCTTCCGGTACCTTCTTTTTCGGTTATCTCGAGTTTTATGATGTGATCGTAGGGATCCATGTGAGTAAAGACATGCTCAAGGTGGATGCAATCGCCCCAATCCTCATCAAAATTACCATCAAGGATGATCGGATGAAGTGTGTCTCCGTCAACTATAAGCTTTGCCATGAGTGCAGGTCTTTTAACCGTCTTCCTGTATTGAACCCCAAGTTTTGAACCATTAAATTCAAAAGTATATACTTCTCCTACTGTACCAAATTCCTTATTAAGCACAGTCCTCCCGGCGTTTTCAAACCTGTTGAAAGTAATTGGCGAAGGAAGCTCAGCCTGCTGCCCTGCAGAATTATTATCCTGTGATGAATTTCCGGCAGAAATTGCCAAACCGCTCACAGCACCTGCTGCCGCTTTGGCTTTGAGCTCATCAAGATATTCTGTAATATGCCTTGCAACTTCTTCGTGCCCCTTGTCATTTGGATGAAGCCCATCCGGAGTTATATCATCACGGGTAAACTTGCCGTCTTTAATATCCTTATAGACAGTATCTCTCATACTGATACCTTCTACAAAGTAATGATCGCATATCTCTCTATGCATATCTTCTGCAGTAACGCCGGTATCATAAAAGACATTATAAAGAGCAAGGACCGCCGGACTACTCTTGTATGATACAAGTTTTCTGATAAGTCCCTCATAGGTTTCACCGTAAAAGCTCTTAACTTCATCATTTACAGAAAAGTCTACCATAACAAAATCGGGATCGTGACATAACAGATCATCATCACATCTTCCAACTCCATAATAGGAATCTGTCCCGCCGATTCCCGCATTAACATAATTAAACTTTGCGCCGGGGAAATTCTCTTCCCACCAGTCAAATACTCTTTTTGCATAACACTTATCAGGTGTACTGGAAAGAGAGCCCTGAGTTATAGAGCCTCCGATAAATCCTATTGTAAGCTCTTCGCCCTTCATAGCTCTTTTCATAACATTAAGGATGCGTCTTTGGGATAACCCCAGTACTCTTCTTATCTCAGCAGAAAGAGCTTTGGCCGCATGCTTATGTCCTGTTAAAGTGGGATGAACTCTCATTCCGATCTCATCGCCGTGACAAGTTGGAAGCTCAAAGAATGATACCCTTTCATCACCGGATATTCTCTTGTATTCCTTTACAGCATCCTCTATGTCGCTGCTGATAGGTGCTCCCATCATGCCGTATGCCCATAAAATATAGGCATCAGGGTTATTTTTCCTTATGGTTCCAAGGAAATTAATCGCTGTCTTTTTAAAGCCTTCCAGGAATTTAGCTTTTTCTTCCTCGGTCTTATAACAGTTAAGGCCGCTCTGATCGTTGGTTCCAAGATTTAAAATAACGGCGTCTACAGTTCTTTTGCCAAAATCCCAGTCATCCTGAGCACCGACAGCAGCGTTTGCTTCACCCTCAAGAGTTCCTGCAACCTGCTCATAATGCGGAGGTATTACATGAGTGTAATCCGCATCCCAAGCAGCATACAGCCCAAATCCGCTCTGGGATATACAGTTATAATCTGCCCCCAGAATTCCTGCCGTAATATATGCATAGTTACTTGTGCAGCTAAAAGTGGCAGGAGTCCAGTCGTTCTGCCTTGTAAGCGCAGCGCCTTCTCCTGAAGTTATGCTGTCTCCGATAAACTCAAGGAAAAGAGGTCTCTCTTTTACCTTGGAAAACTCGCCGTTAGTCTCAATATCAGTGACCTTGATATAGGAAACCGTATCCTCAAAGAATGCCTGAGTGGTCCTAAGTATCTTGAACTCTCTGTTGGTTCTGAGTTCACCGCCGCCCAAAATATGTATCCTGTTCTTACCCTTATCAAGCGCCCTTCTCTGGGATACCTCGCCGTCAATAACTACCTCGATCCACAGATCAAGTTTGTCATACGCAGCTTCAAGTTCCACCCATACGTCGGTTGCGTCAGTTATAAAGCTGACTCCGCTTCCTGTCCAAAAAAGTGTGACATCTTCGCCCACAGGTGATCTTCCAATTACCTGTAGCTCCCCGTTTTGTGCTAATACTCCCGTTTTCATACCTTATTTTCTTCCTATTTCCGTATCTGTCTCTCTGACGATACTGTGTTCTTTAATATAGTCAATTATATCATCAAGAGTCGTGAATGCCAGTGCTACATAGGAATCCGCAGCTCCGTAATATATAGCAATTCTGCCTGTCGCGGCGTCATGTATAGTTGCACAGGGGAAGCACACATTAGGCACAAATCCTCTCTCCTCATACCACTCTTCGGGAGTAATAAGGAATGTGCTGCATCTATAGAGAACTTTGGAGGGATTATCTCTGTCGAGTATCGCTCCCCCTATGGAATATACATATCCGTTACAGGTTCCGGTAACTCCGTGGTAGAAAAGAAGCCAGCCTTCGCTTGTCTCAATAGGCGCAGCACCTCCGCCGATCTTGAGACTCTCCCACCACTTCTCTGACTTACTCATGACATGGCGGTGCTTGCCCCAATATACAAGATCAGGACTTTCACTAAGGAAAATATCTCCAAAGGGAGTGTGTCCGCTATCGGAAGGTCTTGATAACATTACGTAATTACCGCTTATCTTTCTGGGGAAAAGAACAGCATTCCTGTTAAAGGGAAGGAAGGGATTTTCAACTCTCTCAAACTTCTTGAAATCCGTTGTCTTTGCCATACCTATAGCTGCGCCGTAAAAATCCTGGCACCAGATGATATAGTAAGTATCCTCAACCTTTACAAGTCTGGGATCATAGGCATATCTTGGCATGAATTCTTTTCCTTCTTCATCTACAAAAGGAACTCTTTCATGATCAAACTCCCAATCCACACCATTCTTACTTCTTCCAAGATATACAAAGGGCATTCCGTCAGTCTGCTCTGCTCTGAATACACCGATATATTTTCCCTTATAAGGCATCACTGCACTGTTAAAGATTCTCGCAACACCCGGGATAGGATTTCTTCCGATTATCGGATTCTTGGTATATCTCCATACCGGTATTGCTCCCAGGTCTTCAGGTTTATCCTGCCAAGGCATGTTAGGTACATCGTTACATCCAATCATCTTATATTTCATATTTGGCTTCATTTTTATTCTCCTTTACATTCCTTTAGTAATCTATTGTTTTTTTCTATAAGTTCTATTCTTTTCTGTACGCACAGAACGCTCCTTCCGGGGTCTTTTGGCGTATTAAAGCAGTAATCCATGAGCTTACTTACAGTCGTTGTTGCAACATACATTCTGGTATCGCTTCCCGCATAGTAAAGCCACACGTCATCGCCTCTTACTATGCATCCGTTGGAAAAGACCACATTACTTACATCTCCAACTCTCTCGTTCTCTCTTGGTCCAAGCAAAAGACCTCCCGGCTCCGCGGTTACGATCCAGGGCTTTTCAAGGTCAGTTACGTATGCATAAAGAACATATCTAAGTCCCGCAGCAGTATTTCTTACGCCGTGTGCGATATGAAGCCAGCCCCTGTCCGTCTCGATGGGCACAGCACCTTCGCCGTTTTTGGCTTCAGTAATGGTATGGTATCTTCTGATACTTGTAAGTTTCTCTTCGTCAATTACTGCATGAGTTATGTCCTCGCAAAGGCCAAAGCCTATTCCGCCGCCTGAACCTGTATCGATGAAATCATCCATGGGTCTTGTGTAAAAAGCGTATTTTCCATCAACAAATTTGGGATGAAGGACCACATTTCTTTGCTGAGGAGACCTTAATGTAACAAGATTAGGAAGTCTCTCCCACTTAACAAGATCCTTGGTCCTTATTATTCCCGCAGAGGCTACAGCCGCTGAGAGATCATCGCTTTCTATATCTTTTTTCTCCGAGCAAAAAACTCCGTAGATCCAGCCATCCTCGTGCTCTGTAAGCCTTATGTCGTACACATTGGTCTCCAGTTCGTCAATATCATCAAGAAGCACCGGCTCTCCAACAAACCTGAAATTATCAATTCCGTTCTCACTCCTTGCAAGGCCAAAGAAGGACTTTCTGTCTGCGCCTTCGATGCGGGCCATAAGATAGAACCATCCGTCATGGTAGATGGCACCGGAATTCATCACCGCATTGATTCCCTGACGCTCCATAAAATAGGGATTACTCTCCTTATCAAGGTCATATCTCCAGGTAAGGGGGATATGTTCTCTATTTAGTACAGAATGCTTGTATCTGTCGAAAAGACCGTTGTAGAAGCTTTCATCCTTCTCGTTTTTTCTTGTTATAAGCTGCTCCTGTTTTTCTTTTTCCCTGTAATATAATTCGTGTATCATAACTTATTCTCTCCGTCTTTACTTGATGCTTCTAAATATGATTCCTTATCTTTTCCTCTGATTCTTCCTATCATCTCCATGCACATTCTTCCGTTGTGATAGGGACATTTCCAGGGTTCAACCAGTGGCCTTTCATAAGAAGGTGTGCCATCCGCTTCCACATACCAGTACCACTCGCTTGGATAGAGGTTTTTATTCACAAGATTTTTCTTGATATAATCCCAGATAGCAAAGGTCGCTTGCAGATATTCCTTGTGCGTCGGATCATTCTGATAACCGTTGTAGAAGCCCGTCATGGCTTCTGCCTGCACCCACCACACTCTTTTCTCATCAACAATTCCTTCCGCGCACTCAGTGGGAATAGAATTGTTCCTATATGCCTTCAGGTAGACCTCACTTGTAAGCGTGTCAATTATGGGCTTTAACCTTGCCGTCGTATCTTGGTCACCAAGCACATCTACAGCTCTGTTTATAAGCCATGCACTCTCTATATCGTGGCCGTAGGAATAGATATCCATAAGAGATCTGTAATCCTTGTCAAAAAACACTTCCTGACGCCTAAGCTTCGGATTATAAATCTTATCTGCAATAAGCCACAAAATCTCCTTTAGATTGCAAAAGAGCTTTTTCTTATAGTCTTCTGCCCCGGCTTTATCCGCCATGCGATAAAGCTCAGTGTAAGCCTCCATTACATGAAGAAGCGTATTCATGGTCCTTGTAGCATTAACACCGTTTTCTGAAAGCTTTTCATTGGATGCAGGAGAAAAATCTCTGCTAAAAGCTTCCAGATAGCCATCTTCATCCCTCATCTTATCTTCGATCAGATCATAAAGAGCTATCGCCCTGTGAAAAGCTCTTGCATTTCCCGTAGCTTCGTAATAAGCGCACAGCCCATAGATTCCAAAAGCCTGATTATACGTATGCTTGGTATCATCAAGAACCTCTCCGGTATAATCTGCCGACCAGTACAAGCCCCCGTATTCATAGTCCCAAAGCTTATCTATAAGAAACCTAAATGCACTGTACATATATGGTTCAAGGCTATCATCTCCAAATTCCGCCGCTGCCTTTGAAAAGAACCACAGTATCCTGCTGTTGAGTATCCCTCCCTTTGGAGCTTTGGAATCTTTATTGCCGTCATTGTCCATATAACCGCAAAAACCGCCATTTTCTCTGTCTATAAGATTCTTCCAAAAGGGAATAAGATCTGTATTAAGGCAATTCTCCAGCTCCTTTGCCAATAAAAGCTCGTCCATGTTTCCTCTTATGACCGCCCTTTCGATACTAATATTTCATTTGATTAAATTACTCATTTTTAACTGTTTTTAAGTATACTAATTAGCTAGCGTAAGTCAATGGATTTCACCCGGCAAAATTAAAGTCTGTTTGTTTTCACCATTATGTTTTAGGCTTTTTTGTTGAATATACACATAAAAAAACAGGCTAAAAAGCTAACAGAATATTTGTTAGCTTTTTAGCCTGCAGTTCGCTATTAAATATTTAAAACAAACCAAGTCACAGCAAACCCTAGCTGTGACTTGGTTTGTTTTAAGTAATAATCTCCTTACTGAGAGATAGCTCTTACACTATCTCTTTCTATGAGGGATCCCCCTATGATGATGAGACCCTTTTGATAGTGCTCTTTTCTCAGAATACGAAGGAGATTGTGCACCACTTTCTTGGCCATCTCTCTGGTATCCACATCGTAGGTAGTTATCCCTATATCGCATAAACCGGGATAAATAAAGTTATCGTATCCGACAATTGATACATCCTCAGGAACCCTGTATCCGGCAGCTCTTAATTTGTTTATCATCATGCCTGCAGTAAGATCGCAGTTACAAACAAAGGCTGTAGGCATCTCCTTAGGAAGCTTCATAAGCTGTTCATCCATTGCGCCGGTATATCTGTCTCTGTCGCTTATTATCCAGTCCTTCCTTGGCTTTAGATCGTGCTCAAGAAGCGCCTTCTCATAGCCAAGGTATCTATCCGTTATGGCTCCCGTAGACAGAAGCGTTCCAACATAGCCGATCTTGGTATGTCCTTTTGAAAAAAGATACTCCGTCATAGTATATGCGCCATAGAAGTTATTGGAAATAACAGCGTCATGACAACCCGAAGGTTCACTAAAATCCAGATATACAACAGGAAGTTTGAACTTTGCTATCTTGTCCATGTATCCGGGAGATAACGATCCAATCACTATAACTCCTGCAACCTTGGACTCCCTGAGAATGTTGGGCATACGAAGGTCTTGAAGCATCTCATCTGAAATAGTTTCAAGAAAGCTTCCGCAGCCCTTGGCAGCTATCTCAGTAGAAACAAGCTGTTGAAGATTACCGTAGAAGGAAACATATTTGGCCATATGCCGCTCTGCCACTATTATTCCTATAGGGAAAGTGGTCTCCGCAATGGATCTGACTCCCCTTCTGCGTTCAATGGGCCTATATCCCATCTTGGAAGCCAGTTCCTCTATCTCTCTTCTAAGCTCCTCACTCATACCCTTCTTGCCCGAAAGGGCCTTGGATACAGTAACAGTGCTCACTCCAAGTTTATCTGCAATATCCTGCATTCTGACAGTCTTTTTCATATAGTTTTCCTTTTTGATGTGATGGTTGTTTCTTAATAATTCATTTTTAACTACATTTAGCCTTTTTTAAGTATATTCTATTACGTTGGAAAAGGAAAGAGTTTTCATCTTTTCTTTTGGAAATCCTTGATTAAAAGGAAAGTGAAGAGAATAAAGGAAGCAGCGCCTATAGATTGACCTGTCCCGGATGCCCAAAAAGGAAACTACCGCTCATACACTGCTATTCAGCTTGTTTTGGGCAGTACAGTTGCTTCGAACCATATAAAAAGCATGCATTTTCATAAATAATAAAAATGCATGCTTCTACAGTTTCTATGCGCTTATATGCTTATATATACACATATATGTACACCTATTACTTTATTCAAACTGTCTAATTAACCACATCAAATCCCTGTAATCGCTACAGCTCAGGCTTCTTTTATTCCGTCAGTTTTGATGATGAACTTAACACTGCTGTCGATATCATCTGCTGCCCCGCCAAAGGTTGTGTAGTTGGATCCTGCTTCTTTGATCGCCGTAAGCTTATCTGTAAACTCTGTAAGGTCTCCGTCAAAGGCTTCATAAAGCTTATCGATGCCCTCTTCATCAAACTTTATAACTCCGTCAAGAAGTTCCTGTACTCCGTCATCAAGTTCGATAACGCCGTCGTTTAATTCCTTAACTCCATCATTTAACTGAACTGCGCCGTCATTTAGCTGATATGCGCCATCAACGAGCTTATCGTTGTTAGATACCAAAGTTCCTGTTCCCTCAGAGAGCTGGCTTGCTCCGTCGCTAAGTTTTCCAAGGCCTTCATCAAGAGCACTTGTGCCTTTATAAAGTTCCTCAAGACCTCCCGCAAGAGCTTTATTTCCTTCAGCGACCTTCTGAGATCCAACAACAAGCTGCTGAAGAGACTTTGCCGCATCAGGTGTCATACCCTTTGACGTAGCTGAGCTCATAGCATTTATAACTGTTCCCAAAGTACTTGCAGCACTCTTAGCTGCACCGATCATGCTGTAGAACTCATTAGCTGTCTGAACATATCCGGCAAGCTCGCCCTGCTCGTACTCAACGCTTCCATCCAGAGCACTTACGCTAAAGCGCATATTTCCGGAATTTCCTACAACTGCATTACTCTGAAGCAGGATATCTGCGTTCCGGTTAGCAAGCGCAGGATCTGCCAGCGGGCTGTATGTTGTAGTGCCATTGCCGCTCTGAGTGCCCGCTCCGGCAGGAACTCCGTTATCTCCGTTTACAGGTGCGCCTCCATTGCCGGTATTTCCGTCCTGATCTCCGTTTCCGTTTGCAGATGCGCCTCCATTACCATTTTCGCCTTGGTCTCCGCCATTCGCAGGTGCACCACCATTACCGGTATTTCCGCCTTGATTTCCGCTTCCGCCGTTTCCGCCTTGATTGTTATCTCCTAAGCCGCTGCTACCATTGCTTCCGCCTTGGCCTTCGCTTGAAGAGCCACCTTCACCATTGCCATTTCCGCCTTGATCTCCGCTTCCGCCGTTTCCGCCTTGATCTCCGTTTGCGGATGCTCCTCCATTGCCGGTATTTCCACCTTGATCTCCGCCGTTTGCAGATGCGTCTCCATTGCCATTTCCGCTTTGATCTCCGTTTCCGCCCTGGTCGCCGCCTGCGTCATTGCCGTTATTATCGGCATCATCTCTATTAAGAGTACCGCTCTGGGAATTGATTACAGGTACATCTTCTCCGTTATTTACTGGCGTTGCCACAACCCTATATCCGCCAAGCTTCTTAACCTCGGCAACTGCCTGCAAATGCGCATTTCTCCAGGCAACCGCCTTCTCTCCGGAATCTATTGCTCCGTTAGTCAGCTGATACATACATTTTACTATTTCAGCTGTACAATCCCCGCCGTTTTGAAGCCATGCTGCTGTTGCCTCAAAAGCAGCCTTCTGGTTACTTAGTTCCTGCATGGATGAAGAAAGACCCGAAAGACTCTCAGCCATCTTTGCTACTGTTGCAACTCCGTCACTTACCTGCTGCGAACCTTCTGCAAGGGCATTGGCATTCTCCACAAGCTTAGCCTCATCCATGGCTTTCTTCATCTTGTGAGTGCCTTCCTTGGCCTCTTTTGCTCCATCTGCGAGAGCAGAAGCTCCTTCATTTATCTTTCCTGTTGCATTGGTATATTCTACGATTCCATCATAGAAGTCCTTAGTTCCATCCTTGAGTTCGCCGGTTCCGTCATAAAGCTCTCCGACACCGTCGCGAAGCTCTCCTGTTCCGTCCTTAAGCTCTTTGTTACCGTCAACAAGCTTATTTGACGCATCGTTAAGCTCACCCATGTCGTCTTTAAGCTCATCTATCTTGCCTGAATCTGTCATATCCGTCATTCCAAAGTCAGAAAGAACATCAGCGCTTGCCATCGTTATGGTCATGCCAAGTTCAAAACAGGATGTATCTGCTGTTACCTCAAAATGATCTGAAAGCTTCTTCTCAAGCTCTCCATCTTCATCTATCTCATCCCACTTATCATCATCAATATCAAGGCTATCCTTAAGTCCCGGAAGCGCAATACCCATTACTATGATGTTACCGCCCTCTGATATTACTTTTCCGTTGGATACTTCTACATTACTGAACTTTTCAGGATCAAAGGTCATTCCGGAGATCATTGCAAATGGTGTATAAACCTCAATCTCTTTTCCATCCACATCAATCTTTTGCTTGTCTGTATTCTCATAATCAAAGCGGATCGTTACTTTTCCGCTTTTTCCTGCAAGTTCCTCGGGAGAAATATCTTTTCCGTCAAGCTTGTATGAAACTTTCATCTTAACGGGAAGCTCTTTGGAAGTTGTTCCCTGATAATAGATGTCAGATCCCTTGGCAGCCCATGTAACTGTGCCATCGCCGTTATCCTCGTAGGTCTCATTTCCCTTTACATTTACTATATTCTCAAGAGTTGTGGTGTCAGATAATGTATCTGAAGCGTCTGCATTCTTGAGCCATTCACTTACTATTACTTCATCAACGGCTCCGTTTGCATCAGCGGTAACATACACAGTTTCCACCTTGCCGGCTTCCTCCGAAGATCCCGCAGTGCTCTTTACCATGCTCTCCTCAAGCTCTTTTTCTTCCTGAGTTTGTTCTATAGCAGTCGCCGCGCTCTCACTTGTCTGAGCTCCGCAGGCTACCGTCATAACTGCCAACATGGCAGCCATTACAACAGATAATGATTTGATTAAATTTTTCCTGATCATAATCTTACTCCTTTTCGCAGGAAATACTCTCTTACACAGTTCATCCTGCTATCTTATGTCTGTGATGATGAATAAATTCATGTATACGTCCTTCTGCAACATCCACATTCTTCATGCCGAAGGTCGTCTTTATGATTAGCCTGTCAAAAATCATGTACATGGCAGGAAGTATCAGCAAAACCGTAAACATACTGATGATGGCACCTCTGGCCATGAGGTTACAGAGGGAACCGATCATATCTATACTTGATATAAGTCCTACGCCGAAGGTTGCGGCAAAAAAGCTAAGGGCACTTACAATTACCGATTTCATGCCTGTTGAAAGAGAAATAAGCGTCGCCTCTTTCTTGTCGTGACCGTTCTTTCTCTCGGAAAGATATCTTGTAGTCATAAGAATTGCGTAGTCAACAGTTGCGCCAAGCTGGATCGTTCCTATTACAACCGACGAGATAAACGGTATCGTGGTATTTGTGTAATAGGGAAGTCCCATGTTTACAAAGATGGCAAACTCAATGACCGCAACCAGGATGAAAGGAAGCGATACGGACTTAAGCACAAATGCTATTATGAGAAAAACAAGTCCTATGGACACGGCATTAACCACCTTAAAGTCATGCGCCGTTATCTTAATAAGATCTTTGGTACATGGCGCCTCGCCTACAACCATAGCTCCCGGATCATAGCTTTTAACTATCTTATCAACCTGTTCTATCTGGGCGTTTATCTCATCGGAAGCGATCTTATAGTCTGTTGTCAAAAGAAGCATCTTCCAGTCGTCACTTTCAAAATCCGATAAAAGATCCTCCGGAATAAACTCGCGTGGGATTGAAGGTCCTATCACTGAATCGGCTCCAAGCACCGTCAGAATACCATCCGTATTCTTAAGCTCTTTTATCATCTGCTCTGTAGATGCCACATCAAGATCTTTGTCTATCAAAAGCATGTAGGCGGAGTTCATATCAAATCTTGCATCAACCTCATTGGCTCCTCTCACACTGTCAAGCTTTTCAGGAAGTGTTTGAGTCAGGTCGTAGTAAACATTAGTGTGTTCATTGCCGTAGATCGCAGGTCCCAAAAGAGCAAGGAAGAGAATAAATAACACCGGATATAACTTAGCTATTGCTTTGGGAAGCTTAGTAAACTCAGGCATCAGCGGCTTATGTCTTGTCTTTTCTATAACCTTATCAAATACAAGTATCATGGAAGGAAGTATGGTAACGCATCCGATTACACCAAACACAACTCCCTTAGCCATAACGATTCCAAGGTCCAGTCCCAAAGTAAAACTCATAAAGCAAAGAGCAACGAAGCCTGCAACCGTTGTAATGGAACTACCCATAACTGATTGGAAAGTAGCGCTTATGGCATTTGCCATAGCTTCTTTCTTGTCATCCGTCTTCTCAAGTTCTTCCTCGTAGCTGTGCCAAAGGAAGATTGAATAATCAAGGGTTACTCCAAGCTGCAATACCGCGCTCAGAGACTGGGTTATAAAAGATATCTCTCCCTTAAAAATATTGGTTCCCATGTTGTAGGCAATCGCCATTCCTATACTCGTAAGGAAGAACAGCGGAATCAGGTATGAATCCATGGTAAGTGACAACACCAGAACCGCCAAAAGAACTGCTATACCTACATATATGGGTGTCTCCGCCATTGCAAGATTCTTGGTGTCCGTAACAATGGCACTCATGCCACTCATAAAGCACTGTTTATTTGAAATCTTTCGGATATCTTCTATGGCATCCATAGTGGCATCCGCCGAAGTTCCCTCGTTAAAGATCACAAACATCATCGTGGCATCACCTGAATTAAATGCATCATATATGTCACCGGGAAGCATTGTCATGGGTACCGACAAATCCATCACCGAGTCGTACCAAAGCACCTTTTCAACGTGGTCGACATCCTCAATCTTTGATTTAAGAGCAGCAACATCTTTTTCTTCCATGCCTTCGACAACATATAGTACAAAAGAGCCTGTGCCGAACTGATCAAGGAGTATATCCTGTCCCTTCATAGTCTCAATATCCTTAGGTAAATAAGTGAGGATATCGTAGTTAACTCTTGTATTAAAGTAGCCGATTGCGGAAGGAATAAGAAGCGCAAAAGCCAGAATAAGTATGAAATATCGCAGTTTTACGATAACTTTTGACAGCTTGTTCATGATCATTCCTCCTGTTTATGACTGTTGGTCATTTTTATAAATATGGTATAGCACTTTTATGACCGCTAGTCAATATTTTTGTGACCATTAGTCATTAAAATCAAGGAGAACTTTTCTCATCTGCGCTCATCATGCGGTTTTATGTTATTTTTTATTCCACGTTTTTAAGTGCTTCGCTCATGGGTATAAGTCCAATCTTGCGATACTCAATAACTGCTACTATCGCATAGGTTACAATTCCAAGCAGGAACATCTTTATATAGACTGACGGATCGAGCCAGATAACGATCCATCCGCTCATCATCTGTTTAAGCATTGCTCTGAATATCCCAACCATCACATAAGACAGGATCGGATAGGATATGAGCAGTGATCCCACAACAACTATAGCTGTGGGGACTATGTACAACAGTGCTATCTCTCTTTTGGTGTACCCCAGTATCTTGGTCATAGATATGGACTGCACATTTCTCTCTATAATGAGCTTGGACAAAAGATACATCAGCACAATAAAGAGGATAACCGAGAACCCATCAACCATATACATAAGCTTGCCCATGGAGATCATAAGCTGTCTGCTGACTCTGGTAAGGGATTCCTCATCCACCACCGTGCCTATATACTTGGAATCTATATCAGTGATCTCGCTGTGTGAAAAATACCCGGAAAAGAAATCTTCGTCAGTACCCAAAATGTCATCTAAATGCTTTTTGCTCATAAATACCGTGATACCGCCATCGTAATCATAAATCCCCGTGACCTTAAACCCGTAATACTTATCTTCATAGGGTTCTTTTAAGGTGATGACATCCCCTTTACCGATGCCGTATTTATCCGCATAAGCCGAGGATACAAGTACTGTCTTGTCATCAAAATCCGCATCTATATAGCGGCTGTCATCCTTGATGCCGTAAAGTGTCACATCTTCAACTCTTGTTCCGTCCTCACCTATAGTCTTAAGGCCAAATGCCGAGAACTTCTCTGCATCAGGATTATTGGTAGTGATCTTGTGCTGCAAAAGAGTATAAGTAAAAGCTGAAGAGAACATATCATCTTCATCCATAACTCCTGCGGGAATCTGAATTATATATGTGTGCTCAGCCAGCATGCTGCTTGTAACAACGCCCTGAAAATGCTCAATAAGAGGCGGCAACATCATCCCAAAGAACAGAAGCATATTTGCAAAAAGAAGCCCCACAAAAAGGATCATGTAGCTGCTTTTATTCTGTATAAGAATACGTAGCCTGAAACGTTCAAAAAACTTTATCCTACTGCTAAGCTTTACAGCGTCTTTCTGCCTGCCTCCGGAAAGATCTCGTCGTATCAGTTTAAGCGGACTTATCCTGAGTTTTTTCCTTAAAATAAAATAAGTAACCACCAGCATTATCAGAAATGGAACCGCCGTTGTCTTTACAAATGCATCAACACTCCATACGGTCACATATGTAGGAAGTGAGTAGCTATTGTAGTACATGGCTACACAAACATTTTTAAAGATTGTATATCCAAGAATGTTGCCGATGATAGCCGCCACTACCGTTACAATGAGAGGCATCGCCATGTAATGTCTTATAAGCTCATTTATTGTATAACCGGATGCCCTGAGCGTTCCTATAACACACGACTCTTTGTGGATAGTGTTGTTAATTGTGATGCCAAATACGAAAGCTATGATGATCATCATGATATACAAAAGAACCTCCATCATAGCTCTGTCACTTTCTATATCTTCCCCAGTAAAGTTTATTGCCTGGTTCAAATATCTCGGAACGTAATTCTCCAAATCAACTCTTGCTGATATGGACTCCATAAGATCGTCCGACATATCTTTTTCTTCGATGTCGTCAGCAGGTCTTTTGTCTTTGTCATACAACCATGAATAGTTATATCTGACGTTTCCTTCTGCATATTCATCAAACTGATCCTGTGACACAACAGCAACTCCAAAGGCTGACGCATCAAACATCATGTCGTTGTTGTTGTAAAAAAGTGCGCTGTAATCAGAAAGAGCAACAAGGGCTGTGATCTCGTAGGTGTCATTCTTCGTGCTAAGCGTGTCACCCACCTTAAGTCCGTTATTGTCTGCATACATTCTGTCTATGGCGATCTCTCCTTGCTTATCAGGGAGCTTTCCCGACATAACACAGACCCTGTCTACATCTGTTCTGTTTGCATAGATTCTTAACTTGGTATTATTATCAAATACCTTTTCAATGTAAAAATTTTCAAGTATTCTTACATTCTTTTCTTCTATTCGATCTATCTGTGCACTGCTTAGTTTCTCTTCCGTCCTGAAATTGCCATCTTCAACGGCATATTTTTCAAAACTCTCATCATAGGCTTTGCTCATACTCTCACCGGCCACCAAAAATCCGGACACAAAGCCTATGGACAAAACAAGCAGCAAAAAGATAACAATGTATTTTCCTATATCACTTACGAATTCACGCTTAAGCCTTTTATTTAAAGGATTTCTCATTGTATGTCTCCTTTACCAGTCAAGCTCTGCGGCCTTTTGTTTTACTTCATTGCGATAGCTCTTTCTGATAACACCATCCCTTAGCTTGACCACAAAGTCTGCCATGTTCTTAATGGCGTCGTTGTGGGTAACCATGATCACAGTGTTGCCATACTTTTGATTGACCTCTTCGATAAGCGCAAGGATTTCCTTGGAAGTATTGTAGTCAAGAGCTCCCGTAGGTTCATCGCACAAAAGAATATCCGGATTCTTCACAATAGCTCTACCTATAGCGCAGCGCTGTTGTTGACCTCCGGATAGTTTACTGGGAATTTTGTTCTGATGCTCTTTTAGCCCAAGAACTTCAATAATCTCGTCGATATCTAGGGGATTCTTGGAAAGGTATGCTCCTACCTCGATGTTCTCCCTTACAGTAAGATTAGGGATAAGGTTGTACATCTGAAAAATATAACCAAGGTGGTCTCTTCTGTAGCTTGTAAGAGCCTTCTCATCCATATCGGACATACTCTTACCTCTGATAACAATCTTGCCTGAATCGGCACTATCTATTCCTCCTATTATATTAAGAAGAGTAGATTTTCCGGATCCGGAAGGACCAAGCAGTACTACAAACTCGCCCTTCTCAACACCTAGGCTTATGTCCTTAAGTACTTCTATACGGCTTCCTCCCTCTCCGTACGACTTTTTGATATTCTGTAATTCGAGTTGCATAGTGAACCTCTTTCTACTAACATCTGATAAATTGATAAATAATATCATTATTTTAGAACTATATGTTAGCACTTGCTAACATCTTGGTCAATACTCATTTTCGTGCATTTTTATACATTTTCATGCTTTGTTCTTGTAGTAGTATTTTTGAGCCGCGGAAAATATGGTATATTTATCTAAACATTTATTTTCGAAACTAAACCGGCAAAGTACAAATCGCGAGGCATTTTATGGGAAAAGCGGATCAGAACAAAAAACGCAAGATGGAAAATCTTCTCAATAACGCCTTTGATCTCTTTACATCTAAGGGAATCAACAAGACCTCTATCGCAGATATCGTAGAAAAGGCAGGCGTTGCCAAGGGAACTTTCTATCTGTATTTTAAGGATAAATATGACGTCAAGAACAGACTGATAGCACATAAATCAAGTCTCCTTTTTATGGAGGCCTATGAAGCGCTCAAGAAAGCCAACCTCACTGCTTTTGAGGACAGACTTATTTTTATCATGGATTATGTCCTGGATAAGCTTGCCGCCAATAAAGGATTATTATCCTTCATATATAAAGACCTTAGCTGGGCGGTATTTAAGAGAACTCTGACATCGCCGTCTATTACCACTGAAGTGGACTTTGAGGCAGCATATAAGAAGATGCTTGATGAATCCGGATATGAATTCAACGATCCCGAAGTTATGTTGTTTCTCATAATTGAGCTTGTGGGCTCCACGGGATACAGCTCCATAATGTACGAAGATCCCGTATCTCTCGATGAGCTAAAGCCTCATTTGGAGGAAACAGTTCGCTCCATAATAAGACAACATATTAAACAATGATCTTTATCATAATAAAAAGCGGATACCATCTGACCCCTTTTATTATATGGGGCTTAACAGGTATCCGCTTTATTATTATCGTATCATTTTTCCTCTTGCAAACACATATTTAACTTCCAGTGTTTCTTTATCAAGTATGACAAGATCGGCATACTTTCCGGAAGTTATGGAGCCAGTGATATCGTAACAACGTACCGCCTTTGCTGGAGTTATCGTTGCGGAATACACAGCATCCTCCATTGGAATACCCACATTAAGTACTGCGTGTCTTAGGCACCCCATAAGATTTGTAACAGAGCCTGCGATAGTATTATCGTGGAGCCTTGCTTCATTTCCTCTTACGGTTACGGGCTGCTTGCCAAGTTCATACTCACCGTCAGCAAGTCCCGTTGCCATCATGGAATCACTTATAAGTGCAACTCTTTCTCTTCCAAAAAGCTTAAATGTTGCTCTCACCATAGGAGCTGCCACATGTATTCCATCGCATATAAGTTCTGCAACCACACTGCTGTTTTCTGCAGCTGCAGCTATTGGTCCCGGCTCTCTGTGATGGAGGGGCGCCATAGCATTGTAGAGATGAGTCATATGACGCGCGCCGCTGTCTATAGCTCTTTTGGCTGTATTATAATCTGCAGCCGTATGCGCAATGGATATTCTGCACTTCTTGGATATTTCCTTTATGAAATCCATAGCCGGAGTATCTTCCTCAGGAGCTATGTCACACAACATGATACAGCCCTCGGAAGCTTCAAAAAGTCTGTTGAACATATCTATATCAGGCTTCTTTATATACTTGGTATTCTGAGCCCCGCACTTCTTAAGAGAGATAAAAGGGCCTTCCATATTTATACCGTGAAAATACGCTCTCTTACCATCTTCCTGACTCTTCCTGTAAGAAGCTGCATTTTTCATGACCTTGGTGAGATCTTCCTCAGAGATGGTCATGGTGGTTGGTGTAAGAGTTGTGACGCCCTGCCTTACCTCGTAGTCCAATATCTTCTCAATGGTACTAAGCTCACCGTCGCTAAAGTCAACACCGTCGCACCCGTGAGTATGTATATCCACAAGTCCGGGAATAGCGTAGCATCCGGCCGCATCTATAGTTTCACCACCGGCGTTATCCGCAAATTTGCTGCCATCTATATAGATGTCTTTTGAAACAAAAGAACCTTCTTCTGTAAATACAGACGCATTTTTTATTATCATAGTTTATCTCCCCATCGCTGCTTCATCTGCCACAATATACAGATCGTTGTGAAGCTGCAGGATAGATCCTGGAACCTGAGGAGTTATTGCACCGTTAAGGCACTTATTAAGTGCATCGGCTTTATCTGCTCCGCTTACGATAAGCACGATCTTCTTGGCAGACATAATGCTCTTTATTCCCATTGTTATCGCCTGTCTCGGAACCATATCAGCATTGTCAAACAGTCTTGAATTAGCTTCTATGGTACTCTGAGTCAGATTAACAAGATGTGTGCCTGTAGAAAAATGATCATCAGGTTCATTAAAGCCGATGTGACCGTTCCTTCCAAGTCCAAGCACCTGCAAATCTGCGCCTCCAAAGGAAGCGATAAGATCATCATAGTCCTTACATTCTTCCTCAATATCTGCTGCCATTCCGTTTGGCAGATGGACATTTTCAGGATCGATATCCACTTTGGAAAAAAGATTGTCATTCATGAAATAGTGATAGCTGTGCTCGTCTTCCTTGGGAAGTCCCACATACTCATCAAGATTAACCGTACGTACTTTAGAAAAATCAAGATCGTTCTTGTTGTACCACTCCACAAGCTGCTTGTAGGTTCCGATAGGTGAAGAACCTGTAGCAAGACCAAGAACGCTGTCAGGCTTTAAGATAACCTGTGCGGAAATGAGATTTGCAGCCCTTCTGCTGACTGCATCATAGTTCTTTTCAACATATATCTGCATAGCTGTAACCCCTTTATATAAGTATATTTGTAGCTGCGCGCAATACCGCAGCATCTATAACCCTTATCATCATTATAGACTTAGGGAAAAGAAAATTAAACTATGCTGTGCAAACTTGGCAAAAAGAGTCAATAAAAGACAAAAAGAAAAGCCACACAGCATTTTACTTATGCTGCGTGGCGCTTAATTTTTATGAAGGCCTGATCAAAGGTGCCAGATATCTTTGTTGTAGTCATTTATAGTTCTGTCAGATGAGAAATATCCCGCCTTTGCGATATTTACAAGCATCATCCTCTTCCACTTATCGCGGTTCTCATAGTCTGCAAATATCTTGTCTTTTTTCTCAATATAATCCTCGAGGTCTATAAGAGTCATGAACCAGTCTTTATTTAAAAGCTCTTTGTAAAGGCGCTCAAGATTCTCTTTGTGACCAACAGAAAGACACTTCTTACTTACAATAAAGTCCACAGCCTCTTTTATCACAGGACTCTTCTTGTAATAGTTCTTGGATACATAGTCAGCCTTCTTGTAATGCTTAATAACTTCATCTGCCTTAACTCCGAAGATATAGATATTGTCATCGCCTACAAGCTCGTGAATCTCAACGTTTGCTCCGTCGTCTGTTCCAAGAGTAATTGCACCGTTAAGCATGAACTTCATGTTACTGGTTCCCGAAGCCTCTTTGGAAGCAAGGGATATCTGCTCAGATACGTCACATGCAGGAATAAGCTTTTCCGCATAGGTAACGTTATAGTTCTCAACCATAACAACCTTCATGTACTTATTAACATCAGGATCATTATTAACGATCTCCTGAAGCACAAGGATGAGATGGATGATATCCTTGGCAATAACATAAGCAGGTGCAGCCTTGGCTCCGAAAATAAATGTAATCGGACGGGTAGGCTTCTTGCCGCCTTTGATCTCAAGATACTTGTGAATGATATAGAGAGCATTCATCTGCTGTCTCTTGTACTCATGAAGTCTCTTTACCTGAATATCAAAAATAGAATCGGGATCAACGTCTACACCCTCGTGTTCCTTTAAGTACTGCACAAGCTCTTTTTTCTTGGTCTTCTTGATATTATCAATCTCATCAAGGACTTCCTCTTCACCCATATGATCAAGGAGCTTTTCAAGCTTAAGCGCATCCTTCTTATATCCGTCACCGATCGTCTTGGAAAGGAAATCAGCGAGAGGATGGTTACATGAAAGAAGCCATCTTCTAAAGGTGATACCGTTGGTCTTATTATTGAACTTCTCAGGATATATCTTGTAGAAGTCATTGAGCTCACTGTCCTTAAGGATATCCGTGTGAATAGCCGCAACTCCGTTGATGGAGAAGCCATAGTGGATATCGATAAAGGCCATGTGTACTTTCTTATCCTTATCTATAATATGAACCTTGGGGTTCTTGTACTTAGCCTTAACTCTCTTATCCAGCTCTTTAATATAAGGAACAAGCTGAGGAACAACCTTCTCCATGTACGCAAGAGGCCATGTCTCAAGCGCCTCTGCAAGGATAGTGTGATTGGTATAAGCACAGGTCTTGGTGACAACGCTTATGGCTTCGTCAATATTAAAAGCCTTATCCTCCACAAGAATCCTGATAAGCTCAGGAATGATCATGGTAGGATGGGTGTCATTGATCTGAATAACCGCATGATTATGAAGCTCGTGAAGGTCGTACTGGCGCTCTTTCTGTTCACGAAGGATAAGCTGCGCCGCGTTAGATACAAGGAAATACTCCTGATAGATCCTAAGGAGATTTCCGGCTTCATCAGAATCATCGGGATATAGGAAAAGAGTGAGGTTCTTGTCAATCTTGGTCTTATCGAAGTCGATGCCTTTTTTAACAAGGCTCTCATCAACTGATTCTATATCAAAAAGACGAAGCTTATTAACACCGGTGTCGTAACCTGCGATATTCATATTGTAGAGCCTTGATACTACCTTCTTTTTGCCAAAAGATACTTCAAAGGTGGTATCTGTCTTCTCAAGCCAGCTCATATCCTCGATCCAGTCGTTCTTTTCTGCATTCTGAAGATGATCCTTAAATACCTGCTTAAAAAGACCGTAGTGATAGCAAAGTCCGATTCCTTCACCGGAAAGGCCAAGTGTTGCAATAGAATCAAGGAAGCATGCCGCAAGTCTTCCAAGACCACCGTTTCCAAGTGACGGTTCAGGCTCGCACTCTTCTATCTGTGCAAGAGATTTGCCATTCTTCTCAAGGATGGCATTAACTCTGTCATACACCCTAAGATTAATAAGATTATTTGAAAGAAGCTTACCAATCAGGAACTCCATAGAGATATAATAAATCTTCTTCTCTCCGTTACTAAGCTCGGTAACATCCATAAGTCTCGTTGTCATTTCAAGAAGCACATAGTAAGTTTCCTTATCTGTGCACTCTTTGAGGGTCTTTCCAAAGAAATCCTCTGCAATTCCATCAAGCTGCTCTTCAAGATTAAGAACCAATACGTCGCGCTGCATATTTGTGTGCTTGGACATTTTTCTTCTCCTCTCGTTAAAAAAGTCGATTCAAATAATAAATTATTGGTCTGTTTTAGGAAAACGTTTTCCAAAACACCATACCAGTACATTAGCATAGGAAAACGTTTTCTGCAAGCATTTTCTTTTAATAAATAATATCCTCATATTTCATACGGACGAGCTCATGTTTTGCCACAATCTTACGGCCTTTCTCGCCGTTCATAAGCTGTGACAGTTCCTCAAGTGCTCTTCCGGAAATATCTGCAAAATCCTGTTTGACAGTGTTCATCTGCTTACCAACATAGCCCATAAGCAGGATACCGTCAAATCCGCATACAGGTCTGAATATATCCATATCTATAAGCGCCTTCATGGCACCTATGGCCATAAGGTCGGATGCGCATACAACGCAGTCATTGTTTTTGGCAAACTTCATGGTGATCTCTCTGGCTGTAAGTTCCGAGAACTTGCCATTCTTAACCGTGAGCTTCAATTTCTTTTCATCGCAAAGTTTCTTGATACCTTCAAGTCTCTGAGCTGTAACATAGCCGTACTCATCACCTGAAATATAAAGTATCTTCTTACTCTTATTCTCAGTTATGGTCTTCTTGGCAATGTCGTATTGAGCCTTGGTCTGATCCACGCTAACAGAGGATGTAGTCTCATTTACCATGGGCGCATCCACTACAACTATCTTGAAATTGCCGCTCTCAATGAGTTTATGAAGGACTTTGTCCCTGGTAGTCATGCCATAGATGATAAGCCCCTTTATACCTTGGGATACAAAGTAACTTGTAACCTCGGAAAGGCTCATGTCCTCTATCATTGACATAAACACAGTTATAACATCAAGCTGCAGTTCTTTTGCCTTGTGCACTGCTCCCGAGATGTACTGCATATTTATCTCATCTCTGGAGTTACTGCGCTGCTCAAGCCTTATAAGAAGTGCCACTCTGCCTGCCTTCTTGGATGAAAGCGTAGCTGCCACGGTGTTTGGCACAAACCCGAGTCTGTCCACAACTTCATTAACTTTTGCCCTTGTGGCTTCACTTACATTCGGATAATTATTTATAACCTTGGAGACTGTGGAAATCGCAACTCCCGCCTCCTTGGCAACATCTTTAATCGATACCATATATTTGCCCCTAAAGTTTATTATACTATGAAAATCAGAGCTTTCCCAATTGCATACGATAGTACTTCTCGTATATGCCACCGGTCTTTACAAGTTCCTTGTGATTACCACGCTCTTCAATACCGTTGTTTCCAAGAACAATGATCTCATCGGCGCCGATAATAGTTGAAAGCCTGTGGGCAATCGTGATGGTAGTCCTGCCCTTGGCAAGCTTCTCAAGACTATCCTGAACATATCTCTCGCTCTCGTTATCAAGAGCACTTGTAGCCTCATCAAGGATTAGGATCGGAGGATTCTTAAGGAACACTCTGGCAATGGCAATCCTTTGCTTTTGTCCTCCGGAAAGTCTTGCTCCGCGCTCTCCCACAAGAGTATCAAATCCATTTGGAAGAGAATCTATAAATTCAAGTAGATCTGCCTTCTCCGCAGCATCTTTTATCTCATCAAATGTCGCATCAGGCTTGCCATAGGCAATATTCTCCCTTATGCTTCCATTAAAAAGATATACATCCTGCTGAACAATCCCGATAAATGAGCGAAGAGATCTCTGAGTAACATCTCTGATATCGATGCCGTCAACCTTGACACTTCCGCCCGTTACATCATAAAACCTTGGAAGAAGCGAACAAAGCGTTGTCTTTCCGCCTCCGGAAGGTCCAACAATAGCGATATTCCTGCCCTTATCCACATGAAGATCTATGTGATCAAGAACCGTATCCTCATCTCCATAGGCAAAAGACACATCTTCATAGTCTATAACGCCCTGAACATCTGTAAGTTTCTTTGCTCTCTCCTTATCCACGATCTCAGGCATGGTGTCCATAACTTCGCAGAACCTTCCAAAGCCGGCAAGTCCCTTCTGAAGCTGCTCCGTGAACTCGACAAGCACGTTGACGGGGTTGATAAAGATATTGATATAAAGGGCATATATTGCCATATCTTCAACAGTCATCTGCCCTTTGGCGATAAATACGCCTCCCGCAACGATAACTGTTACAAATAGCAGTCCTTCAAAGAAGTTATTTCCCGAATGGAAAAGAGCCATCTGCCTGTAATTGTCTTTTTTGGACTCAAGGAAAGCGAGGTTACTTTTATCAAATTTCTTTTCCTCAATCTCCTCACCGGTAAAAGACTTCACAACCTTGATACCGCCAAGAGTATCCTGAAGAGATGAGTTAATGCCCGCAACCTTCTTCCTGTTATCGGAAAAAGTCTCTCTCATCTTCCTGTTGCGGCTAACAGAGAATACCGCCATAGCCAGCACCACAACAGCAAGGCACAGTGTCATTGGCACATTGATTCTTATAAGCAGAATAAAAGAGCCCACGATTTTTACAACAGATATAAAGATATTCTCAGGACCGTGGTGTGCAAGCTCAGAGATATCGAAAAGATCAGAAACAAGCTTACTCATCATCTCGCCGGTATTGTGAGTGTCATAGTAGGAAAAAGAGAATGCTTCAAATCTTTCAAACAGCTCTTTTCTCATGCCTGATTCCATCATGGCACCCATCATGTGTCCCCAGTAGGTGACATACCACCTGCACAGAAATCGGATGAAGTACATGACAAGCATCACAAGTCCGATGATCCAGATCCTCTTAAGGATCACGTCGGGTTCTTCCAGAAAAAGAGTAACTCTAAGTACCCTTATAAACTGCGGGAACACAAGATCAATTATTGACAACACCGTAGCGCAGAAAAGGTCAAATAAAAACACTCCTATATATGGTTTGTAGTAAGGTATAAATTTTTTTATAAGGTTCATTTAAACTCCCAAATGCAGTATGAATTCCAAATAAATTCATATCTGCAGTTATATTAAGATCTACGCGGTATGACCCTCCGCAAGGTTTTTGAGCCAGCGTTCTTTTTTGAGCCAGAAATAAAATATGGTTATCTTGATAAAATCAACCATCTTGACACAGATAAACAGCTGGATAGGCCCTATATTGGTATAGATTCCGAGAATGAGTATCATTGGAAGAAGCACAAGCAGTGTCACAAGGGCATCTCCGTATGCTCCCATCTTGGTATCTCCGCCGGCTCTTGCAACAGCCTGCTGGGCATTGATATACACCCAGATCGGCATAAACAATGAAAGTACTATGACCATTCTCCTGCATATACCTACAGCTTCAGGGCTAAGGCGTCCAAATACTATCGGAACTATCGCTGTAGTTATAAAGCCCACAAACATCATAACACATCCAAACAACACACCTCCGGATAAGAGCCAGTTCTTTTGCTCTCTAGCCTTATCAAGCTTGCCCTCTCCAAGAGTCTTACCGATAATTACGCTTGTTGCTGAATATATTCCTCCAAAGGCCACGAAAAAGAGATTCGCAATAGCAAAGCTTGATGCCATACCTGATACAACTTCAGCACCACCTCTACTGTTAAATATTGCGGTATTAACTGTCTCTGAGAGAACCCATGTCATCTCGCAGAAAAGCATGAGTGCACCTTTTCTGAGTATTTCTCCAAATAGCTTAAAGTCGACTTTGAGCTCTCTGAATTTCACGGCAAATTCCGGCTTGGTCCTGATATAAATGCCGATAAATATAGCAAGTTCAAGATACCTTGCGATAACAGTAGCATAGGCAGCTCCTCTTACTCCAAGCCTTGGGAATATGAGATGTCCGTATATGAGAAAATAGTTAAACACTGTATTGGTAAGGGTTGCTATAACAGTCACAACAAGCGGCGCCTTTACCCTTCCCATATCTCTCAAAGAACTTGCAACGCTCACAGAAAGAGTCATTGCAGGTCCCATCCAGAACATAATGCGTATATATCTGACAGCTTCATCCAATATCGCAGAAGCCTGTGAATTACCAATAAGCATCAGTGACAGAACTTCTCTTGGGAAAACTCTGCACACAAAGAAATAGGGTATAAAAGCGGACAAGCCCATAATCACCTTAAAGATGAACGCCTGCTGCATTCCCACTTTGTCTTTTGCCCCGAAAAACTGCGTAAGGAATATACCTCCCGCCATGCATATAGTGTTGGTAAAAACCATAAACACAAAGAGGATCTGCCCCGCAACGTTAACGCCGGACATGGATATATCACCAAGTCCCGATACCATGAAATTATCAATAAGTGATACCATGCTCTGAATAAGTTGCTGGAGCATGATTGGAACCGCTATAGCAAGCGCACTTTTATAAAAAGACCATTCACCAAATAAACTTTTCTTTTGTCTCATTTTCTCGCCCTCAAACGATAATTATGTCAGTTAAGTGTAATTTCTATATTCTACTCTTAATTATTGGGAAATTCTAGCTAAATAAGCAACTTTACTCCTTATTTTTGGGTATTTGGGCAATTTTCTATTACATAAAAAAGGCTCCGTAAAAAATCACGGAGCCCACTTAAGCATTTATATTATTTACCAAACCTTTTTTACAAAACCATCTCCATCATACACTCTTGCTACCCTTATGCCTCTTGATCTCGAAACTTCCGCCGGAAGTAATGGTCTCCTTTACGAATGCATTCATAATATCGCTGTAGGCGCGCCTATCTTCCTTGCTGTATCCCGGCTGAAGAGATTCAAACTCTCCGTTATCATATGTAACCGCAAGGGCATTGCTCTCATTGGTCTTAAGAACAAAGAGCGTCTTAGATCCGCTGGTAATAACAGTATATTCGTAGTCTTCGCTGTCAAGGAAGCTCTCTATATCACTCACAGCGCCTGCTACGGCATCCGCCATAGTCATACCCGTGTCAAAAGACTCCCCGGCTGCTGGTTCTTCAGTTTCAAATGCCGCTGTTACAGATTCCTCAGCTGCAACTTCTGCTGCAGGTTCCTCAGCTACGGTTTCCTCTGCAACAGTTTCCTCAGCTGCAGGCTCTGTAAGAGCATCAACTTCTGCGTTTAATATATCATCGAGACTCTTCGCATCCTCTGCTATATCCTCAGGTACTGCTTCCATTTCAGCTGCTGCCTCCATAGTAACAACATCCCCAAGAGAAGGCTCTTCTATTACTATTTCTTCAGGAACAGGCTCTTCAAGCACAGGTTCCTCAATGTCAGGGATTACCTGAGAATCAGGTTCTTCCAATGCAATTTCTCCTGCAGGTGCAGGTTCTTCTGCCATTATTTCCGCTATTGGTGCCTCTGCTGCCGCAACGAGAGCTTCTAGCTCTGCTGCCTGTTCTTCCGTAGCTGCTGCTCCGATATCAAGATCTGTATCAGCCATCGCAGCCTCTAAGTCTGCCGCAGCATCTACAGGCGCTTGAGCCTGTACTGCACCATCCTCGCTTGCAAGTTCGGGCATAGCCTGAACAAGTGCTTCATTTGCAACATCACTTGCCCCCATAGCCGCAAGCATAGCGTCTATATCTGTAGGAGCATCCGCAGTGGTCTCCGCAGCTACATCTGCTACAGGTATTTCGGGAGCGGAATCTGCCACTGCCTCAGCAATCGCTTCAGCGGCAGGCTCAATAATTGCTTCTGCCGCAGGTTCTGTAATAGCATCCGCAACAGGTTCTTCAGGTGCTGCTTCGGCAACCGGTGTTTCAGCCATAGCAGCCATAAGTGCATCAACATCCGAAGCTGTTTCTGCTCCTGCCATAGCAGCTAGCATAGCATCTGTATCCACTGGGGCGCTCTCTGTAGGAGCTTCCTCTGCGGGAGTTTCCTCTGCCGGAATCTCCGGCATCGCATCTATCACAGGCTCTGTAATTGCTTCTGCTGCAGGCTCAGTAATTACTTCTGCCGCAGGCTCTGCTACTACTTCTCCCGCCATAGCCGCTATCGCAGCCATGGCATCTGCTTCAGCCGTATCTGCGGGGCTTGCCGGTATTTCAGCATCAGGAGCACCTTCTGCTGCCATAGCCTTATCTGCTTTAAGAATCTCTTCAAAATCCGGTATATCTTCTTCAGAAACTGCGACTGCTTCTGCCACAGGTTCCGCTGCTTTCTTACGTGTTCTCTTAGGTTTTGGAGCCTCTTCTGGAGCAGGTGCTTCCGGTACAGCCACAGTCTCCTCCAAAGCTGGAATTTCCGCCTCTGAAGGCGCTTGCGCTGCCGCACTTTCTTCAGCCTTCATTGCTGCGATCAGATCATCCACATTTGCCGTCGACAGGTCCTGTCCACCCAGAATATCCTGTGTATTCATGCCTTCCATATACCGTCTCCTTTCGAAAACAATAGCCTCAGATAAGATAATATTCATATTGGCACCGTTTTCCCGAACAGCGCCAATAACTTTTTCACTATAAACCGTCTATTATTATTATCTTATATTTCCTCTTGAATTAACAGTAAATTTTTTATGAATTCAGATAATTCTTGTGCATAATAAAAGGCTGCTACACTAATGTAACAGCCTGCATTTCTTTAAATCAGGATCTCAACTTCAAAATTACCGTTTTGTTCTTTAATATTCATTCGACCTTCATACTTATCAACTATTGTCCTTACATTATCAATTCCATGTCCGTGCATCTCCTTATCATCCTTGGTAGTCACAAGCTTTCCGTCTTCATACTTAAGCTCATTATGAAGGGGATTCCTTTGGAGTATACACAAAAGATCATTATAGGGATAACATACAAGCCTTATCTCATCTCCGGGTCTGCACGCCTCGATGGCATTATTCATGATATTCGAAAAAATAATGCAAAGCTCATAATCATCAGCCTTGTTTTCTTTTAAAAGCTTTATCTGATAATCAAAATTGATGCCCTTTTCCGTACACTTATCTATGCATCTTCCAAGTATTCCGTCAACTGCTACATTTCCGGATATAATAGCCTTACTGTAGCTCTTGGCATCGTCGACCAGTTCTCCACAGTAATTCTTAAGGCCATCTGTATCGCCCGCATCTGCAAGAGAAGACAATGCGTAAATATGGGCTTTGAAGTCATGCCTACATTTTCTGAGTTTCTTTTCGCTCTCCAAAATAGCTTCTATCTGCTCTTTCTGCGATCTAAGAGTGTTTTTCCGGCACTCCGCCACAAAACTTTCGTGCATCCGAAGTTTATCAAGATAAATTGAATAAACAACAAGGAGATATATAATTATCACCATGACTACAACAAAAATAAAATATGATTCAATTGCATTGCGGTCTGCACCGTCAACTAAAACACCTCTTTTTCCAAGTGCTACTCCTACCAAGAATGTGCATATATTGAGCAGCGCTATCTGCATTACATTAAGGTCTAAACCTCGCTTACTTCTTTTCAAGCTGTATATAAGATAACAAAACCCACTGAATACAAAATATCCCAGAAACATCTTTAAATAAGAATTAAAAACTGTATCAGTGGCAAATTCATCAAATGAACTAACTGCTATTCCGGTTAAAGTCTCTATTGTTGTCGGCAATCCAAAAACCGGAAAGTATAGTCCAATCCATTTAAATGTATTTCCCTTAAAAAGAAAAGGAATGATCAACCCTGCCAAAAGTGAACATTTGCCTGGATTAACTGCATTTCCTGTAAATACCGATAAACACACAAGTCCAATACAAACAGATATAAGAATAAATAAAGAGAAAAATGCATTCTTCTTATACTTTGCGCCAAAAATAACACGATATGTAATCAGATACGAGCACAGATCAAAAAACACAGATACGAAATCACCAATACTTGTCACCATACCATTCGCCTTTTTACCTTTGCAAATACATAGTCATCATACTTATTTTTCACTTCATCCCAATAACTGCGCCCCAGAGGAATCTCCTCACCATTATCAACATATATTTTATTAAATTTTATATCTTTAATATGATTAAGATTAATTAGATAAGATTTATGGACACGGATAAACTTATCACCAAACTTATCAGTAATGCATGAAAAGCCGGCTCTTACCAGGACACTTTCACTACCATCCACTAATTTAGCAATAAGATAGTTACCACTAGTTTTTATAAAAAGAATATCATCAGCCTTATAAACCTTGTCTCCAAATGGAACCTCAAGCTTATTGTTATAATCTGAAAATTCTTTTTCAATCCAATTCCGTACTGATTTTTCTGACAGTGGCTTGTCCAAAAAGCCCACTACTCTTTGTCCAAACGCCTGCTGCATTGTTTCAATATGGCTTGTAACAAAGACTATCTTTTCTACAAATTGATTTCCTTCAAGACTGTTCTTGACTTCTATTCCGGTTTTTCCCGGCATCTCAACATCAAGAAACAAAAGATTAATCTGAATATTACCCTCGGAAAGTCTAGCTAAAAGATTTTCCCCATTTTTGTATAGAACTGTTTGATATTGTGCACCTATTTTCCCAAGATAATCATCTGCACATCCTTTGATAAAATCGCGAACATTCCCGTCATCATCACATATTCCTATTGTGAACATTCTCTCTCCCCTGATAAAAAACTGTTTCTTTTAAAATAAGCCAACAGGAGCTGAATAATCAACTCCTGTCCCACCTAGCTTATTCAAAATAAGGATCCGAATATATCGCTCCAATCTGCAAAACAAAAACAGCTACTAGATAGCCATACTAAAAATGACATAACTCTTTCCCTCCTTTTAATCTAAAAAATATGTAACCTGGCTACATAGCCACGCTATCACCAAAATAATACCAACTAAAGCAAATAGTTTTCCCTGCTTACTCCGTAGATTCTTTCTTATTTCTATCCCACTTTCATAAAAAAGTATTTTGTAAATAAACCAAAAAGTAAAGGCTGATAAAACAATATAATTTGAAATGTAAAAGCCCATACTTCTATATAGAACAGAAACAAAGAATGCGGTAAGCAATACAACAATGTATACTACTTTGATTATGATACCACATTTTACAGTTTTCATTCTATCTCCATAACTCATGTACACAAAAAGTTCATATATGATTCCCGGATACCGCAACAGATATTATCATAGGTCAAAAACCTATAAAAATATCCGCCGCGGTTTCATGGATGATATCAGGGGGATTCATCCATAAACAAAGAGCCGGGAGGCCGGAAAGAAACGGAAATGTACCGATATTAGCAATGATATGATACAGAATAAATCTAAATTATCAGAATACTGAGAATAGTCACATTCTAGGAATATCTCACACTCCAATCAAATGCGCTTTTTATTAGATATAGCTGGTCTTTTTTGTCTTCTTCAGAGAATTGGTCCAGTTTACTAAGAATGCACTCTATACAGGATGTATATCTTCTTATGAGCGCTCTGTCCCAATCCTCTGTGTAGACTGTTCTATCCTTTAAAAGCGTTGTGAAATATGGAATGTCACCTCTCAAAAGTTGCCTGATCTCATGTTTTAGCGAAAACTCATCCATGCTGCCGTTCCTCAAAATATATTCAAGGAATCCCCCTGCAGCTTCTTTGTTCTCCAAAAGATCCGGCATATTGAGCATTTTCAAGAGCTTAGAATATACTTTTGTACTTCTTATCATTATTCTAATCTTGGTATTCTCATAATTTCTTAAAAGATTATATATTTTAAAAGCGTTTTTAGTGATGTTATCGTAGCCTTCTTCAAATCCCGCCATCACATCTCCAACATAGTTCCACACAGGAACGCTTTCTTTCCCCAGTTTTGGAAGATGCTTGCTCAATTCTTCAGATCTCTTTTTTACCCTACGCTGCTTAGCCGCTGAGGTAAATTCACTTATTATCTCAATCTTAGTATCTTCATTTGAAATGAGATCACCAAGAGCGCTATGAACCCGGACCTTTTCCCTCTTTTTTCCGAGATTCCTAGGAATTATAGAGGTGCTTAGCACTGTTTTTTCCTCTTTTTTCCCTTCTTTAATCGTTGGCTTTGAAAAGAAATCCATAGATGACACAGTCTTGGCATCTACGATTACGGGATATTTTCCAACAGCACAGATATTATCATATTGAATATCCACAGCGTTCATAAGGTAAGCTGTAGCAAGCATGAATCCGGCGTTTTTATAATACTCTTTTATATCTCTTTCCCTATAACATCCGTCATTGCTTGCATATTCGCACCAGAAGTATCTGTTTCCCTGAACCATTGCCAAAATTTTGTAGTCATTATCCCCGCTGACAAGCCTTATTAACTTACCATATAATTCATATATTCTGCCGCTTTCAGGCTTGTACATAATATAATCATTATTTACTTTACATCTGACTGTACATTTGGCACCGTTTCGTCTATCTCCGAGGAATTCAAGCTCGTTCAAAATATATTTATTCGCTTCTTCGAGTAACCCCATAGCAATAAGTTTGTCGATATCTCTAAGGTAATTTTTGACAATTTCCAGAAGATACGCATATCCAAGATCCATGATCCGGTGTATTTTCTCATGCCAAAGCTTATATCTGGAAATAAATTTCTCGTAGTATTCCTTTTCGAAAAAGCGGTCTATATACTGTTGATACTGAGAATCGGGATAAATGTCCCAAAACTCAAACACTCCTTGTCTTTTTTCGTTTATATCAGCGATAAGTAGTGTCTGGCTTACATCCCTTATCTTCTCTTTGAGATAGTCTTTAAATTTCTTCTCGACCCTCCTGATGTTGATACTTGCCATATTCTGTCGTTCCATGTAGCCATTCGCAAGTATCTCTGTGTCGTTCTCAAAATCCCTTAGCTTTTCCCTTGCCAAAGAATCATATATGGATTCAAACATATATTTTTCCTTAGCACTAAGCTTGTTTTTTACCATCTTCTCCCTCATTTTTTAAGATTGAGCCGGAACACTTTCGCATTCCGGCTCATGGGCATAACATTATGGATAATAATAATCAGGTTATAGTAGTTTTAATCCACTTATATGAATATAATTGTCAGAGACTATATGTTAGAAAGTACTGAACTATCTTAATGGAACAAATCCGATGAAAGATTTTTCTCCTAAACTCCTACGGAGTTATATAATAGTCATTTCCCCTCCAAGTAATAATTGTTCGTTGTGTGTGTTTTGACTGCCCATAATGTTATGGCAAGGCACCAGAAGCCTTACAAAAAAAGCTTAACTGCTAATAGGAACGATTTCAACAACAATGGGATGAACGACAGTATTTTTGGGATGAACGACAGTGTTTTATCGATAAACGATAAATGCAAAGACAAAAAGTCCTTCAAAAAAAACTCTGAGGAATTAATCCTCAGAGTCTTTTTCAATATCAATATTATTTAATTTCAGCAAGAGTATTGTCTTTGTGATCAGCTTTTTCAAAAAGCTCATCGATCATCTCATCTGATAATTTCAGATCATCTTTTAACTTAGAACGTATCAACGCATCCTCTGCGCCTAATTCTCTGCTAAAAGTTATCATTTCTATTGCTGTTTCAGCTTTTCCTTCAGCTTTTCCTTCAGCCTTGGCTTCGCGTTTCATAGCGATTTCAATTTCCCATTGTCTCATATATGTTTTGGTTACCTCCGTTTTGGATTTAACACTATTAACTATTTTATCGATACTGCTTATATCATTGTCCGGAATGTCCGGTTTCCTTCCTGTTACCATATATTCTAACATTTCATGGAGTTTTTCACCATATTGTTTATTTGGCGTATTAATCTTTCCACCGGCATATAGGAATAAGTGCGTAATGCCATCATCATAATCATATTCAGGATGGTTTACTATACAAGTTTTTGCTTCATAATACATTTCCCCAAGTAAAAATGGATCATAAGATGCTATAGTAACTGAAATATATTCAGGTAACTCGAAATAATCTTCGCTTGTGGAAAGAAGCTTGGAATCTGTAAGAGCCGAATAATATCTATGTCTCTTTGGTAATGATTTCCTGTCTGCTTCTCTGTTTTCTATCTCAAGATCACAGATTGTAGCAGAAACACCGTTTGAACCTGAGTCATACTTAATATGAGCATCGAGTCTTATTCCGTGATACTTCGTATCAATCCCATTAAAGACCTTCTCTGTTTCAACTTTGACATCATAGATTTTTCTGCCAAGTGCTCTACTAAGTATCGTACCGATAACAAGTTTGGCATTCTCCTCATTATCTGTGACATTGTTAAATAAGAACCCATCAATAAGGTTCATAGATTGAACGGAGCGTCTGGCTTCGTCGAAAGTAATTCTGTTTTTCACCATAAAAAACCTTTCTGTAATGTGTTTAATCTATTCCATGCCATACGGCAAAAAAGTGGAATGTTTCGGCGAATAGCCGAGAATGATGCGTTGCATGAATGCAACTTTTCATTATGAAAATGTCATACGCGACATTTATATCAGATGATGAGATTTATCATCTACAAGAATCATTGTAACGTAAAAATATGAAAATTCCTTGTTCATATTCTTAAGATTTACGATAGGCAACATTTAAAAAACGAAAAGCTCCGCGGATAATTTTCCACGGAGCTTTCAAATCATTATTCCGAAATAAATCCAGGCTAAATAATTATTCCTTTTCTTTATTCAATATCTCTATACCTTCTTGAAACGGCACGGTAACCATCATCATCGCGCCTGTTAATATAGCTATACCCACATAAATTCTTTTCAGATCAAATAAATACAATAATGACATAATAATAAAAACAAATCCAATCACTGATTGATATATCTTCCCAAATCCATTTTTGCCTTTTCTCAATCTAAGTATAAAAAAATAAATATCTAATATAATGATAAGGACATAATCAATGATAAGAAGCACTTCACCTATTGTTCCCTTACCAAAAAGAGCCAAAAACATATTATAGATTCCCAAAATGCAGCCAAAAACTTTGTTTATTCTGTTTTCCCATATAAAATTAGACATCTTCCATTTTGTTGTAGCAAATAAAATCCAGGTGCATCCTGCCAAAAATAACATATTCTTCATTTCAACTCTCCCCACTGTAATTTATATTATTTTTCCTATAGTATATCTGCACCTATTCATCACCTTCAACAACAATGGGATGAACGACAGTATTTTTGGGATGAACGACAGTATTTTATCGATACTGCTTATATCATTGTCCGGAATATCCGGTTTCCTTCCTGTTACCATATATTCTAACATTTCATGGAGTTTTTCACCGCAAAAACAGCAAATGCCTTATTTCGAAATAAGGCACTTGCTGCATATTAAATCTCAAATAATCAAACGGCCTCGGCGATAACCAGATGTCTTGGAAGGCCGCCGGCAATGATAGGCATAACCTCGCCAAAGATAAGAGGACGGGCATATCTGTCAAACTGCTCGGTAAGGCCGCATCCATCTGCAGTAATCCACTCATCGGGAATCATCTTCTCGCAGTTAGCAATTGAATGAATATCATATGTTCCATATGTACAGAAGTACGGTACCTCACTGTTCCACTCACCGTCTGCAGCTTCAGCGGATACTGTTCTCTTCATAACGACCATCTTGCCGGTCTCTCCGGCTGCAGCAGCATTAAGTGCCTCATATCCGCACTGATATGCCTCTCTGATGTCTGTAAGAGATGCCATGTGAGAAGCTGCTCTCTGAAGAGTGCTGAGTTCTACTGTTCTTGTGCGAAGCCCAAGTTCTGCTGAAATCTTATCTGCAAGCACCTTGCAAGCAGCGCTCATCTGCTTGTGTCCAAAGGCATCTGTTGCAACTTTGCCTCCAAGCTCGCATACATATGTGCCGTCTGAAAGCTTGATACCTTCTGATATGACAACCAGAGCCGGCTTACCCTTATCTGCGAACTCTTTCATTCTGGATATGAATTTGTCCATGTCAAAATCCCTCTCAGGAAGATATATTGCATCCGGTCCTGAACAGTCATCAGATTTAGAAAGTGATGCTGCCGCTGCAAGCCATCCTGCATTTCTGCCCATAATCTCAACTATGACTACAGTGGGCTTTCTGGGATCGGCTGCCTGATTGTCCCTTATAAGCTCTTTTACGCTTGTTGCTATGTATTTGGCTGCAGATCCAAAACCGGGACAATGATCGGTAACAGGAAGATCATTGTCTATTGTCTTGGGGATGCCGATAAAACGCTGGGGTTTACCCTTTTCTTTTGCATAATCCGACAACTGCATGATAGTGTCCATGGAATCATTACCGCCGATATAGAAAAGCATATCGATGTCGTTTTTCTCAAGAACATCAAATATCCTGATATAGTCTTCCTCTTTCTGACTTGCCACAGGAAGCTTGTATCTGCATGTGCCAAGCACTGATGCGGGCGTTCTCTTAAGAAGTTCCACATTGGTCGGATTGGACAGGTAATTGTCCAGATCAACTATGTTACCGTTAATGAGCCCCTCGATGCCGTGGATCATTCCGAATACCTTTTTGGCTCCGAGTTCCTTGGCGCGCACGTAAGCCCCTGCCACAGACGCATTAATAGCGGCTGTAGGCCCGCCTGATTGTCCGATTATGACGTTGTTCATGAGTCCCTCCCAACTTAGTTAGATTTTGTATTGTTTTTATATTCATCACAGGTTTTCCCTGTAATCAATCTTACTAAAAGTTTATAGAATTTTATGTTTTATTTATTTGATTTGAGTCTAAAAAGGACCGTATTATTAATATGACATAAGAAAAAAGTTTTGGGAAGTGGAATCAGACCTAAAAGTATTAACGTAACTGCTGTGAGTATGCATCAATGTCAGGCACAGATAGGTGTTAATTATGAAAAAGGTAAAGATATTCCTAGCCCTATTGTTAATTGCATATATTCTCGTTCTTTCGGAAGGAAGTGCCTATGCCAGCGCATCTAATCCCCCTGACATCTATGACATAGTGATGCTTCAGAAGATTAACTCTTTTAGAGAAGAAAACGGTCTAAACGCTCTTGAGCTAAACGATGATCTCTTTGACGTTGCAGATGTGCGTCTTAGTGAGCTTCCCGTCAACTTTGACCACACAAGGCCAAACGGTGAGAGCTACAAGAGTGTATATAGCGAGCTTGGTCTTACCGATAAATACGAGCGTGGAAGCGAAAACATCGCCAAGATTCTTGAAGAATGGGATTTTTCAAACGAAAGTGCCGACGAATACGTTGATTATATATTTGAGGCCTATAAAAACAGCGAAAGCCATCGCGAAAACATGTTAAAACCCTATTGGAAATACTATGGCGGCGGATTCCTTACCAACTACAACGGAAACTGCTACCAGATACAGGTATTTGCCAAATAATAATGAATTTAAACTTCCCGCCGTGGTGCGGGAAGTTTTAGTTAAATATAATTAGAGGCAACTTACTTTGTTTTTGTAGATTTATACAGGAATACGCCGCCAACAACAATTGCTACCGCTGTAAACAGGTAATCTCCTTTTAAAAGGCATCCAAAGCCTGCCATAAACCATATTATGGAAAGCCCCATCATCATCTTGTTTCTATCCATCAGTTTCTTTCTCCTATCTATTCATATCTGCGGCCGTTCTAATCCGTATCCGATATCATAATCCCCATCATAACATAGAAATAAGGCGTCGCACAGACTATCATAAAATTGCCAAGTGAATAAATCAGATATGCCAAGAAAGCTGCAAAAGCAAGCTCTCTGTAGTTTATTTTGCTATCAATCTGAGCCTTCTGCCTATTCCCTTCAGTTCTTAAAAAAGATGCAAAAACACTATAGATCATATAAAGATATGTCGCAAGCCCCAAGACCCCTGTGTTTATGAGGCAGTCAAGAAGTTCGCTATGAGACGATGTAAGCGCCATATCCTTGAAATGCTCGTTAAAGACATTCGCTGTATTGGGATTTCTGCTAAGATACTCATTTAGCGCGTACATATAGCGATTTGGACCGGTTCCGAATATCTTTTCCCTTATAGAAAAATCACGGAAAAGATCAAGCGAAAGTTTCCAGATATAACCTCTTCCGTTAGCAAGCTCATCATGACAGCTTACTGCTATAACTGAAGCAAAATAAATAACAAATGCAAAAGCAAACAATATTGCTAATTTTCCTGATGTAAGCAGCCTTCGTTCTCTCTTTTTACAAATGCCAAATCTCATGCATAGAACAACTATTACAGATACAAAAACTGTAACCATTAGCATCCTTGTTCCGCACAGCATAGTTGCAACAATCGCCAGTGCCATATATCCGGCGTAAACTCCCCTTATTACCGGCTTTGAAGTCATCACAAGCATATATAATCCGATAGGAATCACAACAGCCATGTACTGGCTATACCAGCCATAATTTCCAAAAGTCGAAATATATAGGCTGTACCTTGGATCTGCATATTCCGGAAACATTCCAAGAGGATCCATGCCAAAATGATTTGCAATAGCTATTATCGTAGGAAACACAGATACTGCCACAATTAAGTGAAATACAAAGTCATGAGAATTAAAATATATAGAAATGTAGTAAAAAGAAATGAGCATTATGATAATTGACAGCGCCCCCATATGAAAGCCGGGCACGCCATAAGCAGACTCTTTTAAAGATCCTGATAAAAAAGCAGATATTAGAACTGCCCCTCCATAGAGAGCTGCAGCCACAAAGGCGGACTCATGAAAAAACTTCTTGTCATTTCCATCGCTTCCATTATTTTCATTATTTCCTTTATCAAAAAAATCCTCGGCAAATGAAGCTATGGCATACAAAACGAGGGTCAAAGCACTGATATAATAAAAAGCTTTGGCCTTATAAACGCTGATATCCGTGTAGGTGCCGTTATTTATGATAGGTATTACCAAAAATACCGCCAGCACATAAAAAAGTGCAATAAAATTTTTACTCTTTTTCATAGGCTTATTATACATAGAATGGGGTCCCGCTAAATGTCTTTAGCAGGACCCGGCATTTCAGCTCTTCATATATAATTTTACATGTGTTGATCACGCATTACAACACACATCATCTTCTTATTACCGCGTACATTACATTGGGTGATGTAGCCTGCTCAACGTTTGCAGTTACTGCATTAGGATCTGAGCTTATATTGTCAAATACCTTATATGTGCCACCTGCATATACAGCTACAACAGAATAAGTTGCATTCTCTGTGCGGAAGTTAGAAGGGATTCCTATGCTGATAGAACCAGCAGAAGCGTCTGTACCTGCAGCAAAGTTACCGTTTACCATCTTTCCGTAGCTAACATCTATACATGGTCCTACGGTAGCATTAAGCCCTGCAGCAACATTCTGTACAACACCGTATGCAGCTGAACTCTTCTTGATATCAGTATCAGTAACCTTTACAAAAGAACTCTTATCAAAAGAAGTAGGTGCAAATGCAACGCCTTTTACCTTCTTTGCAAGATAGTATCCGTCAAGGGATGACTTTGTGCCTGCAACAGTTCTGTTTACCGGAGATGTTGCCTCAGCGATAAGTTCTTCTCTTTCTCTCTCAACTCTCTCCTGTCTGGCTTTCTCTGCAAGCTCCTCCTGCGTAGGCTCCTCAGCGGAAGCTGCCACAATAGCACTCGTGAAAGGTGAAAAAGCAATAGCTCCTACGAGTCCTGCAACTGCAACGTACTTAACGATCTTTCTAAAATCCATCGCACATTCCTCCTCATTTGCGAAAATCAAAATAAAAATCTCTGTATTTCTGATACTACTTCTCCAAAATATTTTTTTCAATCACACAGAGCTCTTTTTCACAATGAATTTAGAAATGGTCCTTTTGCATAATAATTTCTTCAGAGATTTTTTATTTACTAAAATCCCCACCCATTGGAAAGCCTTTAATGCAGTCTTTTTGCTGCAAAGCCTTTCCAAAGGGTGGGGATTACATTAAAGCATCAAAATCACTCAACAGTAACTACCTTAGCAAGATTTCTTGGCTTATCTACGTCAAATCCCTTGGTGTATGAAGTGTAATAAGCGATAAGCTGCATTACAACCGCTGCAGGGAACGGCATAAACAAGTCATTCATTTCAGGAAGGATAAATGTATCGTCCTCAGGGATATTCATATCCTTGTAGAGAGATTCTCTTGTAACAAGGATGATGCTGGCTCCACGAGACTGTACCTCTCTGATGTTGGAATATTCCTTGGATGCAAGTTCTGTCTGAGTTACAAGTGCAACAACGGGAACACCGTCAGTAATAAGAGCGATGGTACCGTGCTTAAGTTCACCTGAAGCATAAGCCTCTGAATGAACGTATGAAATCTCCTTAAGCTTAAGTGATCCCTCAAGAAGAAGTGAGTAATCAAGTCCTCTACCAATCATGAATGCATTCTCGGCAAAGAGGAACTTACTTGTCATCTTCTTTACAAACTCTTTTTTCTCAAGAATCTTATCAATAATCTCGGGAACTCTCATGAGCTCATCAAGATAAGCCTTAATCTCCTCAGGCTCCAGCATACCGTTAAGTCTCGCAGCGTGTATAGCAAGAAGATAGAATACGGAAATCTGGCTGGTAAAAGCCTTAGTACTTGCAACGGCAATCTCAGGACCTGCATTGGTATAGATGCAATAATCACTGTTATCAGCAATCGTTGATCCCTTTACATTAACTATAGAAAGAACCTTTGCACCTTTCTTCTTGGCATACTTGATAGCTTCAAGTGTATCGATTGTCTCACCTGACTGTGAAACAGCGATAACAAGTGTACCGGGCTTAATAACAGGATTGGTATAAGTAAACTCTGAAGCAACCGCAACATCAGTGTGGATATTAGCAAGTGTATGGAAGAGCTGCTGACCGATAAGACCGGCGTGCATAGCTGTTCCGCAAGCGATCACTACAATATTCTGGTTTTCTCTGAAAAGAGAATGAGGAATACCCTCAGCTGTAAATGTTGTTCTGCCGTCTACAATATGGGGCATGATAGTATCTCTGATAGCATCGGGCTGCTCATGGATCTCTTTTTCCATATAAAAAGCATATCCGCCCTTGCCGCCACGACTGGTATCCCAGTCGATAGTCATAAGCTGAAGAGGAACCTCGTGCTTCTTCTCATCGTGAACCACGATGCCCTTTGATGAAAGGCATGCAATGTGATACTCGGGAAGGAAAGCATACTCCTTGGCATGAACACCAAGAGCAGCAACGTCAGAAGCAAGCATAGCGCCATGCTCAGTCATAGCTACTACGATAGGGCTTACGTTACGAGCCGCATAAATCTTGCCGGGCTGATCTGAGAAAAGAACTGCAAATGCAAATGTTCCTTTAAGAACAGCTATTGTTGATCTGATTGCCTTCTCAGCGTCTCCGTCATAGAAATGATCCATGATAGCTGCCGCAACCTCAGTATCAGTTTCAGAAACGAGCTTATCTTTAAGATCGTACTCTTTAATAAGTTCCTTGTAGTTCTCTATTATTCCGTTATGTACAAGGGTAACCTTCCCTTTATTATGAGGATGTGCATTGGCATCACTTACTCCGCCATGTGTAGCCCAACGTGTGTGACCGATTCCTGCACAGGCTTCATCTGTATCACCTGCAGTGATCTCTCTAAGCTTGGATACACGTCCGGCAACCTTCTTAACAAAGGGAGCTTCTGCCCCATTAGGGAAAAGAGCCATTCCGGCACTGTCATAGCCTCTGTACTCCAAAAGCTCAAGTGAATCCAGAATTATCTCTTTAGTACTCTTCTTACCAATATATCCGATTATTCCGCACATAAATATCTCCTATCAATATGCATATTTTCTTATTTGGTTATCAACTAACTGATTTATTATAAGAGTTTGATACTTTTCAGTCAAATTTGACATCACCGGACTCATCATGTAAAATGCATAGGAAATTATGGAAATTAGTATTATGAAGAAAAAAACAAACGAAAAAACAAACAACTTAATAGTGAAAAGCCCCTTTATAGCGGCATTTGCCATTGCTTTTGGTCTTGGATTCCTGGCAAACGGAACTGTAAGCTATGCAGATGAATCTGAAGTAATTTCAGAGGCAGCTCCCGCTGAAGCAGTACAGCCTGATGCAGCCGCAGTCATCCCTGAAGACGCAGCTGCTTATGAAGTGTCACAGCCTTTTACAGTTAACAAGTTTGAAGCACCTACCACAATGTACACAACTGATAGAATTAATGTACGTGAAGGTGCAGGCGTTGAGTACAATCCTATCGGATTATTCGATTGGGGTGAATCTATCACCGTTACAGGTGTAACCAACAACGGATGGTATGAAGTTAGTACCGGAGATTCTTTGGGATACGTACTGGGAGAATATGTATCAGCAGAAGTTCCTTCAATTCCTTATCTTTTTGTCGGTGATTCCAGAACAGTTCAGCTTGGAATGGCTGTAGGCAGCGGAGATAAGGCTTATGTAGCCAAAGTCGGAGAAGGCTACAATTGGTTCAAGAATACTGCAATGTCTCAGATTAATGAGAATGCAGGAAATGGCACTACAATGGTCATCAACTTCGGTGTAAATGACCTTGCCAATGCTTCCAAGTACATCAATCTTGTAAACAGCAACATCGATGCTTGGACAGCACAGGGTATCACAGTTTACTATGCTGCAGTAACACCCGTTGGTAACTGCTCTACCGTTTCCAACGATCAGATTGAGAAATTCAACTCAAAGCTACAGTCAGGGCTTGATCCCAGAATCAAGTGGATCGACGGTTATTCTTACCTTAAGAATAATGGATTTTCCGCTTCGGACGGTCTTCATTATAACCGTTCAACCTACAAAAACCTCTACTCCTACTACATGTCAGTAATAGGAACAGATGTATAAAAAGTATTTCGCTAGTGATATTGCGAAGCAATTATAAAATGGGTTGTCCTTGAAAAAAGGGCAGCCCATTTTTCAATTGACAAGCCAATCTTCTATTGCTACAATAATGTTCGTGGCTCTGATGAGTCCCAAGCTGTTGTAGCACAGTCGGTAGTGCGTCGCATTGGTAGTGCGGAGGTCACGGGTTCGATTCCCGTCAGCAGCTCTTAATGATATAGGTGTCACAATTAAAAAATCCCACTTCATGCTTGCATGAAAGTGGGATTTTCTTAATTATTGTAGAATTGCGAGAATGACGAAGTCATGGAGCAATTCGTATATCATTAAATCCTACCGCCATTCAATAATAAGTTAGCATCGTCCCGCATTCGCCCGGCCGAGGGATTAAATGATACATTATAAAATGCGCTATACTCGGAC
>JAEEXE010000017.1 GCA_016291375.1 Butyrivibrio sp. | reverse complement strand
AGGCTGTAGTTATTTCAGACTTCAAAGAGAGTAGAAAGTTTATCGATAAGACAATAGGTGATGTTGAGGTTCAGTCAGGAAACAAAGCTTATTGGTTCAGAATAGACGAAAACGGCGAGCTTGTTGGAGGTATTTCCAAGTTCGTTGCTCCTATAAAGGATGCTGTTGTTTCAGCACTTAACCTTAAATCAGGCGATCTTGTTGTTCTTTCAAGCGGCAAGCTTGGAGCAGCACAGAAGACAGCAGGCGTTATCGTTAAGACCTTTGGAGCAGCGGTTCCCGGACACATGGATAAGGAACAGTACACTTTCTGCTGGATCGTTGATTTCCCTATGTACGAGATCGGCGAGGAGTCAGGTGAGCTTGAGTTCTGCCACAATCCTTTCTCTATGCCAAGTGGCGGTCTTGAGACACTTCTCAAGGCAGAGAGAGGCGAGATTGATCCTCTTTCCATCACAGCAGACCAGTACGACCTTGTATGTAACGGTGTAGAGCTTTCATCAGGTGCTGTCCGTAACCATGATCCTGAGATCATGATCAAGGCCTTCGAGATGGTAAGACTTGGTGAGGAAGACGTTAAGGCCAAGTTCCCTGCTATGTACAATGCTTTCTGCTACGGAGCACCTCCGCATGCAGGAATCGCTCCCGGTGTGGACCGTATGGTCATGCTCCTTGCAGGAGAGGACTCTATCAGAGAGATTATTCCTTTCCCTATGAACAAGAACGCACAGGACGTAATGATGGGCGCACCCGGCTTTGTTACAGACAAGCAGCTTGAGGAACTTCATATCAAAACAACTGCCGTAGAGCAGGAACAGGAAGACTGATAAACCCTGTATACACGAAAGATTAACCTAAATTTTCGTGAAATATTTATAAAATTGGAAAGTCGAATGTCGTAGATCTTAGGATTTATGCGACATTCGGCTTTTTTAATGAAAGTATGCAAAAATTGCGAAAAGGGCGTCATTTGTTGTGAAAAGTTAGTAAATAAGATAAGATATAAGGTAGGATTGTATCGAATTTTGCTGAAAAAGGAGCGTAGACAGATTTTAGATGCAGATGAAGCGAATGTCTGAAATATTTAGTCAATTAGCCATGATAGGTCAGTTGGGACTTTCTCTTATAATGCCGCTTCTTATGTGTCTGTTTGCGTGTTATCTATTATGCTCCAAGCTATCAGTGGGAGCGTGGGTTTATATACCGGGATTTATATTGGGGCTTGGAGGTTCTATGACGACTGCCTATAAGGTATATCTGGCGGTTCTTCACAAGGAATCTAAAAAGAAATCAGGAAATAACAAAGAAATATCTTTCAACAAACATATTTGATATTAGAAACTTAGACTAGAACAGGGGAGAAAGAACATGAAGTTACAGTCTGCGGTTAAGAAAGAGACGGGAATAGTAGCGGCAAGTACGGCAGCAGGCATTCTCATCATGATCGTGGTGTTTTTTGTTTTGCACATGGTTATACCCGATTGGGTGCCATTTGATATAAAAGTCATTCTTGGAGCCATCGGCGGTTTTGTTTTCGCCGTAGGTAATTTCTTTTGGATGGCGGTATCTGTGCAAAAAGTGGCGTCTATTACAGACGATGCTAAGGCTAGGAGCACAATGGGAGTCAGTTACAGATACAGGACGCTTCTTCAGTTCCTGTGGATCATTCTGGCAATAGTGATTCCTTTCATCAATCCGGTGTCGGGGATTATTCCTCTTTTTATTCCTAGCTTGATGATAAAACTACGCGGGATTATATCTGCGGGGAAAGGAGGTTGAAGACTAAGATATGAGTAATGATTTCTCGGTTGTCGGCCCCAAGATATATGCGACGATCCACACAGGCATCCCCGTTCTGGGAGATATCAACATCACAGAGACACTGGTGGTGAGCTGGATTGTAATGGCTATCATAACAGGCCTTTGCATATTCCTTACAAGGGATCTGAAAACTGAGAACATATCAAAGAGACAGGCGTTTGCAGAGATGCTTGTCGAGATGGGCAACAACTTCGTTCGTAACAATACCGGCGGAAACAAGTTCGATAAACTCATCCCGTTTGTATCGGCATTGTTCGCAACAAGCGTGATCTCGAACCTGATAAGCCTTGTCGGGCTGAGAAGCCCCACAGCAGATCTATCGACAGAAGCTGCTTGGGCTGTGGTCGTATTCATTATGATCACATCTACCAAGATCAAGGCTAACGGAGTCGGCGGATATTTGAAGGGATTCACGACACCTATTGCAGTTATGACACCTTTTAATATCCTGTCGGAACTTGCGACACCTGTCAGCATGGCTTGCCGTCACTTCGGAAATATTCTTTCCGGCGTGGTTATCGATGGCCTTATCTACTGGGCTTTGGGATTGGCATCCGCAGCACTCTTTGGACTTATTCCGGGAGCTGTTGGTAATTTCCTTTCCAAAATTCCTATCTTGGGATTTGGTATCCCGGCCATCACAGGCGTGTACTTTGATTGGTTCTCAGGATGTATGCAGGCTTTCATTTTCTGTATGCTCACGGTAATGTATATTGCCAACGCAGCAGAGGAAGGCTGATAAACACAACAATTTGATAAAAGAAAACAATAAATAAAAACAATTAGTTTTTAGGAGGCAAAGAATTATGGGTGATTTTCAGTTATTAGCTAGAGGTATAGCACTTGCAGGATGCGGAATCGGTGCAGGTTGTGCACTTATCGCAGGTATCGGACCCGGTATTGGTGAAGGAACTGCCGTTTCTAAGGCTCTTGAAGCAATCGGACGCCAGCCCGAGTGTAAGGGTGACGTTACAAGCACCATGCTTCTTGGTTGTGCCGTTGCAGAGACAACAGGTATCTACGGATTCGTTACAGGTCTTCTGCTTATCTTCGTAGCACCCGGAATGTTCATGAACTATCTGCAGTAATAAAGGATTCAAGTCTTAATAAGGAGAGTACATATGCAATTACAGGCTCTTATGATGTTCGCTGCGGACGCACAGAAGACGCAGGAACTTGTAACACTTGTACCCTGGACATTTATTTTGCAGATATTAAATCTTTTCCTTCAGATGTATCTGATCAAGAGATTTCTTTTCAAGCCTATCAACAACATACTTGAGAAGAGAAAAGAGCTTGCGGATAAAGAGATCAGGGAAGCAAGAGCGGCCAAAGAAGAAGCAGATTCTCTCAAGGATCAATATGAGAGCAGCCTGACCAATGCACATGCTGAAGCTGCACAGATAGTTTCCGACGCACAGAAGGAAGCTCAGAACAAGGCAGATGCCATGGTAAAAGAGGCTCAGCAGGAGGCATCGGATATCAAAGCCAGAGCTGCTGCGGATATTGAGCAGGAGAAGAAGAAAGCGATCAACGAGGCCAAGGATGAGATCGGCGGACTTGCAATGGATATTGCAGGCAAGGTCGTAGAAAAAGAGATTAATGAGGCAGACCACAAGAAGCTTATCGATGACTTCATAAGCAAGGTGGGAGCTTAATACAGAAAAGAGGTAATCATGAGTAAAGCTGGAGATCTTTATGGGCAGAGCCTGTATGATCTGGCAGCCGAAGAGAACCTTACGGATGAAATACTGGGAGAAATGGAGATCATAAGGGATCTTTTCAAAGAAAATCCCGATTATATCACTCTCCTCTCGGAACCTTCCGTACCCAAGAAAGAAAGACTACAGCTTGTGGATGAAGCATTCAAAGAGGGATGCCAGGAATATCTTCTCAACTTCATCAAGATCCTTATAGAAAAAGATCTTTTGCGCGAGTTTTCTTCTTGTCAGAAGAGATTCAGAAGGAGCTACAATGAGGAACACGGCATCGCCGATGCCCTTGTTACCACAGCAGTAGCACTTGATAACGCGCAGCTCGAGCAGCTTAAGAAGAAACTCGAGAACATAAGCGGCAAGAAAGTACTTCTTTCACAGAAGGTTGACCCCGGAGTCCTCGGTGGAGTCCGTGTTGATCTTGAGGGACAGCTCTTTGACGGAACGGTCAAAGGCAGGTTATCCGAGATACAGAGACGTGTCGACGAGACAGTTATATAAAGAAAAATAAACGTCGGAGGATAATATGGAACTGAAACCAGAAAAAATATCCGAGGTCATTCGAAGCCAGATAAAGAATTATCAGAATGCAATAATCCAGAACGAGACCGGAACGGTTCTAACTGTTGGTGACGGTATAGCCAGAGTCAGCGGTTTGCTTAACTGTATGTCCGGAGAGCTTTTGGAGTTTGAAAACGGTACATTCGGAATGGCCCAGAACCTCGAAGAAACAGTAGTATCTGCGGTTTTGTTCGGTGAAGATGTTGGAATCAGCGAAGGACAGACCGTTAAGCGTACAGGAAGAGTTGTATCTGTTCCTGTAGGTGAGAAGATGATCGGACGTGTCGTTAATGCTATCGGACAGCCTATTGACGGCGCAGGCCCCATCGAATCATCAGAATACAGACCTGTGGAGTCACCGGCTCCCGGTATCATTGCCAGACAGCCCGTTAAAGAGCCTCTTCAGACAGGTATCAAGGCTATCGATTCAATGATCCCCATCGGAAGAGGTCAGCGTGAGCTTATCATCGGTGACAGACAGACAGGTAAGACAACAATAGCAATCGATACTATCCTTAACCAGAAGGGTAAGGATGTTATCTGTATTTACGTTGCTATCGGACAGAAGCGTTCGACAGTAACAGCGCTGGTTGAGGATCTTAAGAAGGGCGGCGCAATGGACTACACTATCGTAGTTGCCGCTACAGCATCAGAGCCCAGCCCGCTTCAGTACATTTCACCTTACACAGGTTGTGCAATGGGTGAGTACTTTATGAACAAAGGTAAGCACGTACTTTGTATCTACGATGACCTTTCAAAGCACGCTGTAGCTTACCGTGCACTTTCACTTTTGATCAGAAGACCACCGGGACGTGAAGCTTACCCCGGAGACGTTTTCTACCTCCATTCAAGACTTCTCGAGAGAGCTGCCAAGCTTTCCGATGAGAACGGAGGAGGATCACTTACCGCACTTCCCATCATTGAGACACAGGCAGGCGACGTATCAGCATACATCCCTACAAACGTTATCTCAATCACAGATGGACAGATCTTCCTTGAGACAGAGCTTTTCCACTCAGGAATCATGCCGGCGGTTAACCCCGGTATCTCTGTATCCCGAGTTGGTGGTAACGCTCAGATCAAGGCAATGAAGAAAGTTGCCGGTACACTTAAACTTGTTTATTCACAGTATCGTGAGCTGCAGAGCTTTGCTCAGTTTGGATCCGACCTTGATGAAGACACCAAGGCGCGTCTTGCACAGGGTGAGCGTATCGTTGAGGTACTCAAGCAGGACAAGAACCGTCCCGTACCTGTTGAGAAGCAGGTTGCTATACTCTACGCCGTAGTTAACAACATCCTTATCAAGGTTGAGGCTACAGACGTTGCAGAGTATGAGGAAGGCCTTTACGAATTCCTCGACAACGATCCTTCAGGAATCGCTGCTATGCGCGATATCCGCGAGACAGGTAAGCTCGAGGCAGAGACAGAGAATAAGTTAAAAGAAGCATTGAACGCATACACTGACAATTTCTTAAAGAAAAAGGCAAGTGCAAACTAATAGGAGGACAACAAAATGGCCGGAAGTATGAAAGCTGTTAAACTCCGAATCAAGAGCGTTCAAAGCACTATGCAGATAACCAAGGCGATGCAGCTGGTTGCTGCATCCAAGCTCCGCAAGGCCAAAGAAAAGGCGGATTTATCCAAACCTTATCTTGAGACAACACTTGCAACACTTACAGACATCGCCAACGGAAACACTGATTTCAGGTCGCCCTATACCCAGAGTGGTAAGAACGATAAATGGCTGTATGTTGTAATTGCAGGTGACAGAGGGCTTGCAGGTGGATACAACTCCAACTTATTTAAGTTTATGGAGTCAGAGACCAAGGACAGCAAAGACTACACTGTTCTTCCCATCGGTAAAAAATCCGTTGAATACTTCAAGCACAGAAATGTGCCTATCTTCACGGAGGAATACGCCGAGGTGGCTAAGGTTACAATCTCCGATTGTTTCCAGATTGCCAAGATTATCTGCGACGCGTACAAGAGCGGTGAATTCGGACACATCTATCTGTGTTACACCAATTTTGTATCAATGCTGTCTCAGGTGCCTACGGCTTCATCGCTTCTTCCTTTGTCAGACCTAAGGTCAGAGGAAAAAGCAGATGACGGCAAAGCCAAAGACCTGATACTGTATGAACCGGACAGTGAGACTGTGTTCAACGCTATTGTTCCGGAATATTTGGCAGGAATTATGTATTCCAGTATCAATATTTCCTATGCAAGTGAGCTTGCTGCCAGAAGAACAGCAATGGAAGCAGCTACAGATAACGCAGAAGAAATGATAGATACACTTAGCTTGTACTATAACAGAGCCCGTCAGGCAAGCATCACGCAAGAGATCACAGAGATCGTTGCCGGAGCGGAACAATCCTAATCGGCGGAGCTCTATAAAACGAAGGAGTTTAACAATGAGTGAAAATCATGTTGGAAAGGTAATACAGGTTACAGGACCTGTACTCGACATCCGCTTCAAAGAGGGTGAACTTCCCGACCTTCACAATGCGATAGAGATCATGATCGAGGATCGCAAACTGGTTGCGGAAGTTGCTCAGCAGGTCGGAGATGACGTAGTACGCTGTGTAGCTATGAGTTCCACAGATGGTCTTGTACGAGGCGTTGACGCCGTTGACACAGGAAGCCCTATTACGGTTCCTGTAGGTGAAGAGTGCCTTGGAAGAATCTTCAACCTTTTGGGAGATCCTGTTGATAACGGTCCCGCTCCCGATGCAAAGGAGAGATGGGCGATCCATCGTCCCGCTCCTGCATACGAGGATCAGGTTCCTGCAACAGAGATCTTTGAAACAGGTATTAAGGTCGTTGACCTTATCTGCCCTTACGCTAAGGGCGGTAAGATCGGTCTTTTCGGTGGTGCCGGAGTAGGTAAGACCGTTCTTATCATGGAGCTTATCAATAACGTTGCTACTGCACACGGCGGTATCTCCGTATTTACAGGTGTAGGAGAGCGTACCCGTGAAGGTAACGACCTTTACGGAGAAATGAAAGAGAGTGGAGTTTTGGATAAAACAGCTCTCGTTTACGGACAGATGAACGAGCCACCCGGAGCCAGAATGAGAGTTGGTCTTTCCGGACTTACAATGGCTGAGTATTTCCGTGATGTAAAGAATCAGGACGTGCTTCTTTTCATCGATAACATCTTCCGTTTCACACAGGCTGGTTCAGAGGTTTCAGCGCTTCTTGGACGTATGCCTTCAGCCGTAGGTTATCAGCCCACTCTTGCAACTGAGATGGGTGCGCTCCAGGAGCGTATCACATCCACCAAGAAGGGCTCTATCACATCGGTTCAGGCCGTATACGTACCTGCCGATGACCTTACAGACCCGGCTCCTGCTACAACATTTACACACCTTGATGCTACAACGGTTCTTTCCCGTGATATTGCATCAAAAGGAATTTATCCCGCTGTTGATCCTCTTGATTCAACAAGCCGTATCCTCTCACCCGACATCGTTGGAAAAGAGCACTACGAAGTTGCCAAGGGAGTACAGCAGGTGCTTCAGAGATATCGTGAACTTCAGGATATCATCGCTATCATGGGTATGGACGAGCTTTCAGAAGAAGATAAGCTTACCGTATACAGAGCACGTAAGGTTCAGAACTTCCTGTCACAGAGTTTCTCTGTTGCAGAGCAGTTCACAGGACTTCCCGGAAAGTATGTTCCTCTTAAGGAGACTATCCGCGGCTTCAAGATGATCCTTGACGGCGAGTGCGATGATCTTCCCGAGAGTGCATTCCTTCTCGTTGGAACTATCGACGAAGTATTTGAGAAAGCTAAGAAGCAGTAAGGGGGATCTATATGTCCACTTCTTATCATTTACAGGTTGTATCCCTGGATGGTCTTGAATATGAAGGTGAAGTTCAGAAGATATTGCTTCGTACAATAGACGGTGATGTTGAGATCCTTGCTCGTCACACCAACTACTGTACAGCTATCGGAATGGGCACAGCCAAAGTCGTCACAGCGGATGGCCAAGAGAAAAAAGCGGCCTGTATCGGCGGAATGCTTTCTGTTATGAACGGCGAAGTAAGAGTTCTTCCCACAACGTGGGAGTGGAGCGAAGACATCGACATCGAGCGAGCTAAGGCTGCCAAAGCCAAAGCAGAAGAGATGCTTCAGAGCCAGATCCTTGATAAAGAAGCAAGAGTAAGGGCTGAAGCTAAGCTCTACAGAGCTCTGGTTCGAATCGGTTCCTCCGGACACGACCAGGAGTAATAACAAAAAGAGAAGCATTTTTTGCCAAACAAGAATAAAATATCGCTCCGAATGCTAAAATGATATACTATCTTGCGCAATAGCATAATATAGCATGATTTTAGCAATATGTACGCGGTAAAATAAGAATAGCAATGGTTATAATCAAATCATTAAGAGATAGGAGATTAGCCATGGCTAGACTTATTTTACCGCGTTTGTTGTCTAACGGATGCGTACTTCAGAGAAGAAAAAGCATACATATTTGGGGCTGGGATACTCCCGGTGTTACCGTAAAGGCACAGCTTGATGAAGCAGTCAAAGAGGCTACGGTAAATGACGCCGGAAGATTTGACATATTCCTTCCCGCAAGGGAAAGCGGAGGTCCCTATGAACTTACGGTTTCTGATAGCGAAGGTGAGAGTATCACTGTAAAAGACGTTATGATCGGAATCGTATGGCTATGCTCCGGGCAGTCCAACATGGAATTTCCCGGTTCCAGAGTTGCGGATAAATATCCTGAGCTTAGGACGATAGAAGCCAATGACAAGATCCGTACCTTCAAGATCGTGGAAGAAACAAGCTTTTCCGGACCTTACGAAGAGCACAATACGGGAAGCTGGGTGTCCGTAAACAAGGATACCATTATGGACTTTTCCATAGTCGCATTCTTTTTTGCAGAGAAATTAAGAGCCATGACAGGTCAGGCAGTCGGCCTTATTAACGCATCGCTGGGTGGCTCAAGGATTCAGTCCTGGATGAGCAGACAGATGCTTGAAGGCTACGATGAGCTTATTGCCGAGACCGATACATACAACAACGAAGCTTTCAGAAAAGAGAGAGCTAAGTGGAACGAAGATAAGACCAATAAATGGCTTAACGACCTATATGCCGCAGACCTTGGAATAAAGGAATCCTGGTTCAAAGAAGAGACAGATGATTCTACCTGGGATGAGCTTACAGTTCCGACAATGTTTACGGGAACACCTTTGGAAGGACATGTTGGAAGCGTTTGGTTTAGAAGGAAATTCGATCTGCCAAAAGAGCTTGCGGGTAAGAGTGCGCGTCTTTTCCTGGGAACCATGGTTGATTCTGATGAGACATATATAAACGGTGAAAAAGTCGGAGAGACTGAATATCAGTATCCCCCGAGAAAATACCAGGTTAGAGAGGGTCTTACTAAGGAAAAAGACAATACGCTTGCCATAAGGCTCAAGATAGAATTGGGACTTGGAAGGATCACGCCGGGTGCCATCAAGGAATATAAGATATTCAATGAAAGTGCTTCTGTACAGCTTGATGGAAAGTGGAAATACAAAATCGGCGCAACCTGTGACAAGATGCCACCTACAGACTTTATCAACTGGAATTCTTCCGGATTATATAATGCAATGACTGCTCCCTGCCACAACTTTCCTATAGACGGAGTTATCTGGTATCAGGGAGAGAGCAATGTGGGGCAGCCGTGGGATTATGCGGACCTTACCGAGAGGATGATCCGCGGTTACAGGAAAGCCTGGAGAGAGGACAATCTCCCTTTCATAGCAGTTCAGCTTCCAAATTTCGTCATTGACTTGACCGAAGAAGAGAACTGGGGAGAGTTTAGACTCGTACAGAACAAGATCCTGGACATCCCTTCAACGGGACTTGTTGTGACAATGGGACTGGGAGAAGATAACGACCTGCATCCTGTTACCAAGAAACCTATAGGAGAGAGACTTGCTCTTTGGGCAGGACATCTTAAATACGGATACTCAGGGGAATATTCGGGACCTATTGCCACAGGAGTTACGACAGCAAAGGATAGGGACGGTAACGTGGTTCTATCCCTTGTGCTTAAGCACGCCGAAGGCCTTAAGGTTTCTGATGAGGGAAAAGGAAGCAAGATAAAAGATTTCTTTATCCTGGACTTAGAGGGCAACTATCACGAGACAGATGCGGAAATAAAAGAAGGCACCATCATTGTACGCAGCAAAGACGATGTTAAGAATGCAAAGACTCTTCGCTGGTGTTGTGAAAACACCTACGAAGGAGCCCTCATTGAAAACGCCGCCGGCATACCGATGTGCCCCTTTGAACTTCCTATTGAATAAAGATTATGTGGCGGGAGTGAAATCCGCTCCCGTTCTGTAAAGCTTTCTAAACTCAGTGGGTGAACATTTGTTGATCTCTTTGAACACCCTGTTAAAGGTTGAAAGACTAAAGAACCCTGATTGAAGAGCAATATCCATGACGGACAGATCCGTATCGCCAAGGAGCTCCTGAGCCATCATGACTCTTCGCTTAGTTATGTACTGATAGCAGGAGATACCCATGTAGTTTTTGAACAGTCTCTCAAAGTGGAACTTGGAAAATCCTGCAAGCTCAGCCAATTGTTCAACAGTAAGATCATCCGATCTGTGTGAATCAATGTAGTTGGTAACGGCTACAAGCTTGTCGATATTCTTGCGCTGAGGATCGGCAGTACTCTGGATGGGATTGGAATCCCCAAGATGCATACTACCAATCTGGGCAAGTATCAAAGTTACAAGAGAATACACCGAGATCTGAAGGAATTCATCCCGCTGACCGTAGAGCCTGTCAATCTCCCAGAAATAGTTCTGGAGTCTTGCAGTCTCAACCGGATATTCTTCCTGCTTGATGTGAACATAAGCAGGCATCGCTTTGAGAAGCGGAACAAGGGATGAAACCTGTGAATATCCGCCGATGTCAAAGAGAAGGATAAGCTTTTCTCCATCGCCTGAATCGGAAAGGTACTCATGAAGCGTACCGGGAGCAACCATAACGATGTCCCCGGGAACACAGTTTATAACCGATGATTTATCATTGTGAAATTTGACGCGAAGCGTTCCCGACAAAAGCAGGATGAGCTCGATCTCATTGTGCCAGTGAGTCGGATATTCGCTTAGGGTGTTGTGATATAAAAGGACACCCTTTTGTGTATCGTAATAGATATCTTCGCGGGATTGTTCGTTGATATCATGTATCATACGAGTTTACTCCTTGCGTAAAAACAGTAAATTTACAGAAGTATTTTACCATATAACACTCAAAATAGTAGCTAGATATTTTCGTAAATTTTCGTAAAATGAAAGGACTTTCAAATGGAAAAAAAGAACTGGTCAGACCTATGGCTTTCATATGGCAAAGTTACGGAGCTTGGAGGCGCTAGAGTTCTTGCACTTGACGGGCTAAACGCCGAGAGCAGGATCATTAAAAGCGCAGTTGCAGAGCTTAAAAGAGGTCTAAAGGGACTAGCTGATATCGAGCTTGTGACTGATGGTACTGTCGCAAACTCCGGTGAAAAGATCACTTTAATAAGAGAACCTTCCATTCCAAAGGAAGGCTATGAAGTAGTATCCTCAGGCGGAGAGCTCAAGATCAAGGCAAGTGATGACAACGGAATTCTTTACGGAGTGTTTGCGCTACTTAGACATCTGGCAATGGGCCAAAGTCTTGAAAGCCTTAATGAGAAATCTTCTCCTTCAAATCCTATTCGAATGATGGATCATTGGGATGACATGGACGGAAAGATTGAGAGAGGGTACTCCGGAGATTCTTTCTTTTTTGAAAACGACGAAATAATTGTAAGTGACAGGATCGTTGACTACGCAAGATTCATGGCAAGTATAGGGATCAACGCCGTTGCGATCAACAATGTCAACGTGCGAGGCGCCGCAACGTTTCTTATTACCGACAGATTTTTTTCCAAGGTAAAAGAAATCCAGGATATATTTGCAGATTATGGCATAACCCTCTACCTTACGATCAACTTTGCGTCTCCCATCGAAATAGGAGGTCTTGAGACTTGCGATCCCCTTGATGAGAAAGTAATTACCTGGTGGAAGGATAAGTCAAAAGAGATATTTGAAAAGCTTCCCGGAGTTGGTGGATACCTTGTAAAGGCGGACTCTGAGGGAAGACCCGGACCTTTTACATACGGAAGAACTCAGGCCGACGGAGCCAACATGCTTGCGGATGCGGTTAAACCCTATGATGGCATTGTCATCTGGAGATGCTTTGTTTACAATTGCACCCAGGACTGGCGAGACTACAAGACAGACAGGGCAAGGGCGGGCTACGACTATTTCATGGAGTTTGACGGAGCATACCGTGACAACGTGATCCTTCAGATAAAGAACGGCCCTATGGATTTCCAGGTTAGAGAACCCGTATCGCCTCTTCTTGGAGGACTTAAAAGAACAAATCAGATGCTTGAAGTCCAGATCGCTCAGGAATATACAGGACATCAGATAGATCTCTTTTACCTCATTCCCATGTACAAGGAAGTTCTTAATTTCCATACATACTGCAATGAGGACTGCGATACCGTGGCTGATATCATAAGCGGCAAAGCTATGGGCAACAAGAACGCGGGCTTTGCGGCAGTTATTAACACGGGTAATGATTACAACTGGACAGGAAATGATCTTGCTGCGGTTAATCTGTATGGCTTTGGAAGACTTGCTTATGACACCTCACTAAGCGCAGAAACTATAGCAAGAGAGTGGGTAAGGCTTACATTCTCGATGGATAGGAATTCTGAAGATATCCTGGTGGAAATGCTCCTTGATTCAGGAAAGATTTATGAGAAATACACGGCGCCTCTTGGAATAGGATGGATGGTGACACCGCATTATCACTACGGACCAAGTGTTGACGGCTATGAGTATTCCAGATGGGGAACCTACCACAGGGCTGATCATCACGCCATCGGTGTTGACAGAACTGACAAGGGAACCGGCTATGCGCAGCAATATTATAAGAAGAACGCCGAAATGTACAATGATCCCGACACCTGTCCGGAAGAGCTTCTTCTTTTCTTCCACAGAGTTCCATATACAAGGAAGCTAAAGAGTGGAAAGACACTTATCCAGCATATCTACGATACTCATTTTGATGGAGCGGAGGAGGCAAAAGAGCTGGCGGCAAAGTGGGATTCCATCAAAAATGCGGTTCCATCTGATGTTTATGAGAGGGTGGCAGAGCGGTTCAAGCTTCAGATTGAAAATGCCAATGAATGGAGAGATCAGATCAATTCATATTTCTATAGAAAGAGCGATATCCCTGATGAGAAGGGAAGAAAGATATATTAAGGAGCAGGCCTTTGGCCTGTTTCTTTTTCGCATAATTCAAGGTGTAAAAAGCATTAAATGATAGGACTACTAATCTGATCATAAGTACAATGTTTATACATGTTATTGGAATCGGATTAGGAATATCAACATTACTAATGAGGTGGATGAATGAACAGAACAGAGGCAAGACAGAGAGCAAAAGAGCTCGTGGCGAAGATGACCGTTGAGGAGAAGGCGTCTCAGCTTCGTTATGATGCCCCCGCGATTGAGAGGTTGGGTATTCCGGCCTACAACTGGTGGAATGAGGCACTCCACGGTGTAGCTAGAGCCGGCACAGCAACAATGTTTCCACAGGCAATTGGAATCGCTGCAGCATTCGATGAGGAGATGATGAAGGATATCGGAGATATCATCGCCCTCGAAGGAAGAGCTAAGTACAATGAGCAGTCCAAGCGTGGCGACAGAGATATTTATAAAGGACTTACATTCTGGGCTCCCAATGTAAATATATTCAGAGATCCCAGATGGGGAAGAGGACATGAGACATACGGAGAGGATCCTTTCCTTACAAGTACTCTTGCAGTTCCTTTTATCAAGGGAATCCAGGGAGACGGAGAGTACATGAAGGCAGCAGCTTGTGCTAAGCACTTTGCTGTACACTCAGGTCCCGAAGCTGACAGGCATCATTTCAATGCCAAGGCTACTCCCAAGGATATGGAAGAGACATATCTTCCTGCGTTTGAGGCATGTGTCAAGGATGCTGATGTAGAAGCAGTTATGGGTGCTTACAACAGAACAAATGACGAGCCTTGCTGCGCAAACAAGCCCCTTATGGTAGACCTTCTTAGAGGTAAGTGGGGATTCCAGGGACATTTCGTTTCCGACTGCTGGGCAGTAAGAGACTTCCATGAGAATCACAAGGTTACAGAGACTCCCGAGGAGTCAGTAAAGCTTGCACTTGATATGGGATGCGACCTTAACTGCGGATGTACATATCAGAAGCTCATGAATGCATATAGAGCAGGACTTATTGATGAGAAAGTTATCACAGAGTCTTGCGAGAGATTGTTTACAACAAGATTCCTTCTTGGAATGTTTGATAAGACAGAGATGGATGAGATCCCGTTCACTGTTGTTGAGAGCAAGGAACACCTTGAAGTGGCTCACAAGGCTGCCAAGGAGAGCATCGTACTTCTCAAGAACGACGGCATCCTTCCTCTTGATAAGAACAAGATTAAGACTATCGGCGTAGTTGGTCCCAACGCAGATTCAAGAGTGGCACTTATCGGTAACTACCACGGAACATCTTCAAGATACATCACTGTTCTTGAAGGTATCCAGGATAAAGTTGGCGATGATGTAAGAGTTCTTTACTCAGAGGGTAGCCACCTTTGGAAGGCCAATGCCAGCGCTCTGTCAGATCCTAACGGTTCAGACAGGATCGCAGAGGCACAGACTGTTGCCGAGTATTCAGATGTGGTTGTAGTGGTAGTTGGTCTCGATGAGACCCTTGAAGGTGAAGAGGGAGATACAGGAAACCAGTTTGCATCAGGAGATAAGATTAATCTCAATCTTCCTATGCCTCAGAGACTTCTCATCAACTCAGTACTTGAGATGAAGAAACCTACTATCGTTATCAATATGTCAGGTAGTGCCATCAACCTTTCTAAGGCTGAGAACGAAGCCAGTGCCGTTGTTCAGGCTTGGTATCCCGGCGCACTTGGCGGCAAGGATGTTGCAGATATCCTCTTCGGTGATGTTTCACCTTCAGGAAAACTTCCTGTGACATTCTACTATTCTTCTGAAGAGCTTCCTGATTTCAAGGATTACTCCATGAAGAACAGAACATACAGATACTTTGAGGGAACACCTCTCTATCCTTTCGGCTACGGTCTTACATACGGCGATGTAGTATGCAAAGATATCGATGTAGCTGTTAAGAAAGCTTCAGACGGAACATTGGAAGGTGCTGAAGTAACCGTTACAGTTGCTAACGAAGGCAAGGTTGCAACAGATGACGTAGTTCAGCTTTACATCAAGGACAAGGAATACGAGCTTGCTATTCCCAATGCATGTCTGTGCGGATTTAAGAGAGTACACCTTGAGGCAGGCGCTTCTGAGAAGATCACTATCTTTGTAAAAGACAGAGCATTTACATCCGTAGACAACGACGGAAACAGAAAGATCTTTTCCAAGAAGTTCGATATTTTTGCCGGAACAATGCAGCCTGATGAGAGATCCAAAGAACTCACAGGAAAGACATGTGTAAAGGCGGAAATTCAGATTTAATGCCACGGACATAAGTGGTATAATGTCATGTATACATGGCAAGATGTTTAATTAGTTCTTTAGAGAGTTTGGCAACTCTTGATATAAAGAAGGACAAGAAAGGTATAGCGCAAAAAACGCGCAAAGAAAGGGGATTTTTTATGATAAACATACCTGAAGTAAAAATTGGTCTTGTTGCTGTAAGCCGTGACTGCTTCCCTGCATCACTTGCAGTAAACAGAAGAAAAGCATTGGTAGAAGCTTACAAGAAGAACTACAACGATAAGGACGTATATGAGTGTCCTATCTGCATCATCGAGAGCGAGATCGACATGGTTAATGCTCTTGAGGATATCAAGAAGGCAGGATGTAACGCTCTTTGCGTATATCTTGGAAACTTCGGTCCTGAAATTTCAGAGACACTTCTTGCTAAGCACTTTGATGGACCTATCATGTTCTGTGCTGCAGCAGAGGAGTCACAGAATGACCTTATCGACGGAAGAGGAGATGCTTACTGCGGAATGCTTAACGCAAGCTACAACCTCCACCTTCGTAATGTAAAGGCATATATTCCTGAGTATCCCGTTGGAACAGCAGAGGGATGCGCTAAGATGATCAACGAGTTCGTTCCCATCGCAAGAGCGATCGCAGGTCTTCGTGATCTTAAGATCATCAGCTTTGGTCCCAGACCTATGAACTTCCTTGCTTGTAACGCACCTATTCAGCAGATCTACAACCTTGGTGCAGAGATCGAAGAGAACTCAGAGCTTGATCTTTTCGAGAGCTTCAACAAGCATGCAGGCGACAAGAGAATTCCTGATGTTGTTAAGGACATGGAGAAGGATCTTGGCGCAGGTAACAAGAAGCCTGAAATCCTTGAGAAGCTTGCTCAGTATGAGCTTACACTTCTTGACTGGGTTGAGGAGCACAGAGGTTACAAGAAGTATGTAGCTATTGCCGGTAAGTGCTGGCCTGCATTCCAGACACAGTTCGGATTCGTTCCTTGCTATGTTAACTCAAGACTTACAGGACGCGGAATTCCTGTATCATGTGAGGTAGATATCTACGGAGCAATCAGTGAGTTCATCGGAACATGCGTAAGTAACGATTCAGTTACTCTCCTTGATATCAACAACTCAGTTCCTGAGGATATGTACAACGAGAGCATCAAGGGCAAGTTCGATTACAAGCACACAGATACATTCATGGGATTCCACTGCGGAAATACTTGCACAGGCAAGCTTTCAAGCTGCGAGATGAAGTTCCAGAGAATCATGGCTAGAAACCTTCCTGAGGAAGTTACACAGGGAACACTTGAGGGTGACATCGTACCCGGAGATATCACATTCTTCAGACTTCAGAGCACATCTGACAACCACCTTCGCACATACGTTGCACAGGGTGAGGTTCTTCCTGTTGCTACTAAGTCATTCGGTGGTATCGGTGTATTCGCTATTCCTGAGATGGGCAGATTCTACAGACACGTTCTTATCGAGGGCAACTTCCCTCACCACGGTGCTGTAGCATTCGGTCACTTCGGAAAGGCTCTCTATGAGGTATTTAAGTACATCGGAGCAGAGACAATCGGCTACAATCAGCCTGCATCTCTTCCTTACCCTACAGAGAACCCTTTTGTTTAATGAGGACTCGGCCGTGAGAGCGGTACAATATTAAATATTCCAATTAACCTAATTAACCAATTAACCATAAAAAGGGGGTCATGCCCAGATTATTTAATCATCTGGGTGTGACCCCTTTTCTGTACAAAAATATTGTATTTAACACAAAAACGGACTTCGAAAAGCTAGATTTTTAATAATGCATCATTCGCAAAAGATTATTTACAAATTTTCATATCTCTCTTGAAAAAGAAGGTGTAACCGTGCTAACATGTTAATTAGACGTTTACAAATACAATCATAGGGGAAAAGGAAAGAGAAGGGGAAATGGCAGATAATAAAGTCTTTATGGACACGAATATCTTTACGGAGGTAGTCAATTCTATTGGCATCTCCGCATCTAATTGTGTCCTTTCCAAATCAGTATTAGATAAAGTAGATACCTGGGATAACACCGCTGTAGGTAAGAAAATGACCAAGCTCTTAAAAGATGTGCTTAATTCATCAGATGTGTACAAAGATGGATCGGGCATGACACTTCCTGTTTCATTTCTTAAGATGCGGGACAGCATGATAAATGTAGATAATGCAGTTGCTTCCAGTTTAAAGGTTGACGTAAACAAAAGATAATGGGTAATAAATATGCGGACTATTGAAGAGATACAAGCAGAGATAGATGAACTTTGGGAAAAGATTAATAAAGCAACAGAATTTATAGCAATACTTAGAGAAGTGCAAGGGCGAGTTACAAAGAAAAAAGAAGATATAAACAGTGACATCTATAATCCATTTAAACTATACGATATGACCAGAGCATCCAAATGGAGAGGTGACAGAGAATGTGAGGCGGCAGATTTACAGGCGGATGGATGTGTTCATTTACAGAATTCACAGAAATCCACGGCGAATCTCCTTGATGAGATAGCGGCGGAAATAGAAAGACTGGAGAAATGTATAGAGGAATGGAAAAAAAGAATAGAACATCTTGAAGCTGAAAAAGATGAGCTGGAAAACCTTCAGGATAATGGAGATCAGGAAACGCAATAAATGGGGAATTAATGATGGGAAAGAGTTACGACGCCGAAGAGGCAAATCAGTTCATAGAGAATCTCTATGATCAGTTTGAAAGCTATGCGCAGAAAGCTGCTCCTCTTGAAGCAGATTATAACAGATATGTTCATAATGAAACATTTGTCGGAAAAGCAGCAGAAGCATCTAAAAGATATATAAGGGATAAACAGCTGGATTTTCACCATGAGCAGCTTAATATACAGAACAGGCTCTACCATATGTACAGCGAGATAAAAGGCGAGTTTGAAGGTACTGTTGATGCATCGCCAAAGGCTCGTATAGATACTGATGTCCTTAAGAGGATAAAAAGAAATATAGAGGACTTCTATTATGGGCTGGATTATCTGGGGAAAGGTATCGAGGAAGACGCCGCTTATCTGCAGGAGATGGCAGATAAGTATAGTGAGATAACGGATTGCACATTTACCAGGCCTGATTATGATCCGCCAAGGCAGGGACTTGAGAAAATCTGCGGAGACGGAGAATATATAGATACCTGCATAAAGGACTTTGAACAGTTTGACGATGATTGCTGGGATTATGTAAACAGATCAGGCCTTGAAGAGTATGTCTATGATCTTACGGAAGATATGAAACTTAAAGCGGCGGCGCTTGAACAGATGGAGGTTTATGAGCCGCATATGGAAGAGACCTTGATAAAGGTAGCAGAACTTCGAGGAATGAAAGCTGTCAAGGAAGTAAACATCCAAGATATATGCAGAGGGTATGATGGAAAAGAAAAGCTAAAGCGGATGGAACAGGGAGCAAAGATACTCTCAGCCATGGGTGATTATATTGAGCCAAAGATCAAGGATATTGGCAAAGAGATAATAAATAATCAGCCAGACAATGCCTATTATTATAAATTAAGTTCCATGGGACTGTTTACATTCTTTGAGCTTGCTGGTGGAGTGCAGAGCTATCTTGAGACTGGAACCTTTGCTGATACAGAGAAGAACGCCAAGACGAATTACAAAGCATTTCAACGTGGCGGTTTTTCAGTAGTGGTAGAAACCGTGACCGGATTCTTGAAACTTCCTGATCTTGGATTTAAGATAGGAAAAGGGATTAACGGTATTGCGGATAAAGGAGTCAAGTACGTTGAGAAAAACGGCACTGACAATCTTCCAAAAGATCTTGCCGCATGGGCAGGAGAAAAACGAAAGCATGTGATAACGCTTTACAATATCCTAAATGATAAGGCTCCCCAAAAGATAGATACCATGAGCGTGGAAGATGGGTATGAGTCAGCAGGGTATCTTCTAACAACGATAGGAAGCTTTTTTGTTGGAGGCGAAGCCGGCGCAGGATCAAAAGCCGGAGAAGTAGCCAAGACCGGAGAAGTAGCAGCCGAGGCAGGCGAGACGATAATCAATTCACTCGATGATATCGAAAGAGCAGTCGATAAGATCGACGACGTAGAAAGAGTAGTCGATAAGCTTGACGATGTCGAGAAGGTCATAGACAAGGTTGATGACGTTGCAGAGGTCGCAGCCGAGGAAGCCGATGATGTCGCGAGGGCTGCGGAGGAGTTTGATATAGAACTGAAATATAAAGATGGGTGGACAGATGTTCAAAAAGCAGAGGCGGATGCAAAAGTAAAAGCACTTTCAGAAGCTACGACTGTAAAAACACCGGCCAAAAGAACTGGAACTTCAGCGGCATCTAGATATAAATCAGCATATGGAAAAGATTCGATACCTAGTGGGTATGATATAGATCATACTGTTGACTTGCAATTAGGAGGCGCAGATGACATATTAAATTTAAATCCCTTAGAAAAGAGTGTAAATAGAAGTTTGGGGATTCAAATAAAAAACAAAATAAAGGATTTACCATTTGGAACAGTATTTGGTGATTTTACGATAAAGTAGGGAGATTAGTATGATAAGCAATTTTTTGAATTATTTTAAAAGCAAGGAAGTAATTGATTGTTCAGGTGATTTATATAATGATTTTGTCACACTATTAGGCGGAAAAAGGTTTGGAGAAGGATTGTTTAATTCTTTTTCTATAGAGAATGTTGAGAAATGGACAGAGATAATTGATCAAGCGTATCCTGAGTTTAATGGGCTGTATAAAGCGTTCGGATATGATTGGCTGGGGCGTTGCTTTGGTATAGATTTAAGAAAAAAAACGCAAGGAAATATTTTAATGTTTGAAATAGGAACTAATGATGTCCTAGAAATTCCTTGTTCATTTGAAAAATTTCTCAATGAAGAAATTCCATTATACGCCGATGCTTGTTTAGCTAAGTCTTTTTTTGAAGAGTGGAAAAATAATACTGGCAAAGAACTACCTTATGGAAGATGTGTTGGATATAAAGTTCCACTATTCCTTGGCGGGGAGGATAGTGTAAACAATCTTGAAGAAAGCAATATGGAAGTATATTGGGGCGTGATTACTCAAATAAAGGAGAAGATAAAATAGAGGTTGGCTCCCGACAGAGTCCAAAGTGAAATTGATTTACGAGATTTCTGTAAAAGATATTTAAAGAGATTACTTTTTTAACACCATCAAGATTCCTTGAATATAGGAGATAGGAATCTTGGTGGTGTTCATAATATCATTTAAATCAGAGGGTATGGATCAGCCGGCTATCTTCTAACAACTATAGGAAGCTTTTTTGTTGGGGGCGAAGCTGGCGCAGGATCAAAAGCCGGAGAAGCAGCAAAGACCGGTGAAGTCGCAGCAGAAGCTTCGGATGATGTGGCGAAAGTTGCTTCAGAAGCGGAAAAGCTTGCAGACAAAGGCGATGATGTAGCAAAGGCAGTCGAAAAGGGTGGAAGTGCAGCTGAAGATGGTTTGAATTCTCAAGTATCATATGATAGACCGTCTGGCTTTAGAAAAGGAGTCCGAGACAAAGTTTGGGATAATGCTAAAAATAGTAATGGGGATGTAATTGACCCAGTTACTAAAAAGGTTATGGATAAAGCAGAACCGTGGGATATGGGGCATAAACCAGGATATGAATTTAGAAAGCATCAACAAAGTGCTGAAAGCAGAGGAATACCACGAAAACAATTTTTAGATGAATACAATAATCCTGAGCATTATAGACCAGAATTACCCAGTTCGAATAGGTCTCATAAAGGTGAAGACATAACAGATAATTATTTTGGTGATTAAATTGGAGTAAAAACGATGGAAATAAAAAAAATAATTGCCCAAAAGGAACTTGAAGTGATAGGAGGAAAGCCTCAAGTTTTTCGCTATTGGGATGATGATCAAAAAAATAGTGTTGATATTTTTTCATCTTTAGATAGACCATATAGTGGGGTGGCTTCGTATGCGACTATTGGTTTATCTGAGTGTGAGATAGGTTTAGTAAGCAATGACAAAAGTTTAAGAGTGGAGCTTATAGGTGCTTGTGATAAGAAAGAAAAGCTCTTTGCTAATGTTTTATCTACTGTTGCATTTGAAGTTATGAAAAAAAAGAAGTGTTCTTATGGGGATATTATTCAAAATGTTATATCTGAGTATCGTATTGATTCTGAAATGAAGCATGTATATTTGATGAATCCATTTCTATGGGATGGATTTGAAACTCTTGAATTTAGAGATAGAAGTGTAGCATGGTTACTAATTATACCAATTTCAGACAAGGAAAAGGAATATGCTATTGTAAATGGCTGGGAGTCTTTAGAAGATAAATTCGAAGAAGCTGATATCGATATTTTTAATCTAAATAGAAAATCAATAATATAACTTATGAGAAGTATCAAGATTACTTAGAGAAATGTGAGTAATGCGCAAAAATATGAATAAACAAAAATGGATTATCGCATTCATTCTAATAGCATTAACGCTGGTTTCAACTGCATGTATTAACACAAGACATTATGTACATAAATATAGCATTAGAACGTCATATAAAGAATGGATTGATCAGATAGGAATTTTCTCTCACGATAATTTAAAGGTCAGTGGCTATAGAGAAGAGAATAATAAGATAGAGCTTGAATTAGAGTATGAAAATGGCATAACGGGTTATAAAGAATTATGCGATGTAGTTAATGCTCATAATACATTTGTGGATAATAATCCAGATTATTTTCCAAGTGATATAGATATACATATTTATAATATGAAAAATTTTAATGGTAGCGGATTTGCATTGTCGTATTTTTTTAATCGTAAGCCAAAAGGAACTAGGGATTTTAGTATGCTTAAAAGCAGGGATACAGCAAAAATACAGTATGAGTTTATAAATATGGAAAGGTTTGGCTATGAGAATATAGAGTATAAAGATGTTGTAATGGATATTCCAATATTAATATTGGATTGTTCGTATGCACCTGGTTATGAGGCATATGCGTTTTTGGATGAATTTAATAATGCAGAGCAAGTTGTTATTGATTACCACACGGTTGACTATAATCAAAAAAAGGCATGTGAATATATACATAAAATATTACCCAATGTTGAAATATATTCTGTAGTAGTTGTTGATGGACAGGAACAATTGAAAAGAATAAATTGATAATAGTCATGAAGGGAAATATGCTGAATAAAAGAGTATTATTAGTGTCACATGACGAAGATGATGGAATGTGTCCAGATTTTTTGTGAAACGGCTGGAGCATGGGAATTAGTAGTTTAAAACCACCTGTTCATCGGAGGCGAAGCCGGCGCAGGATCAAAAGCCGGAGAAGCAGCCAAGACCGGAGAAGTAGCAGCCGAGGCAGGCGAGACGATAATCAATTCTCTCGATGATATCGAAAGAGCAGTCGATAAGCTTGACGATGTCGAGAAGGTCATAGATAAAGCTGACGATGTCGAGAAGGTTATAGATAAAGCTGATGATGTAGAGAAGGCGGCCCGGAAAGGTGAAGAGTTCATGATTGATGACTGGGCGGGTTATCCAGATGAACTCCCAAAACCTGAAGGTCCATTTAGAATAGTTAAGGGAGAGGAATATAATAACGCTAGAAACTTGGCTAATAAAATAAATGCATATATACACAAGACTCGTCCGGATTTGAAAGGGTTACAGATACATGAAATGAAACCCGTAAAATTTGGCGGAAGTCCAATCAGTATAGATAATAAAATTGCTTTATTACCAAAGGAACATGCTAAATATACAGCGTATTGGAATAGAATTCTTAGGGATTTACTTAAAGGAGGTAATTGATAAATATGGATGAGCAAGAATTATTAAAAGAATACAATAAATCGGAAGGTGAGGAAAAGTTTAACAGTCAGAAGTATAACGTGTTTGTTCCGTATGTTAATTCATATTGTAGTGGTGAAGGAATGATCGGTGAAAATTCCTATCTTATGCTGTGGGACAAGGAAGATATAGAGGAATTGAATGATGATTATGAGGTTAATGAGTTTTTAGATGATAGTATTTTGATTGGTTCCGATGGGGGAGATACAGCATACGGAATTGATAAAGATGGAAGATTTTTCTCAGTTCCATTTATTGGAATGTCAAATGATGATATGAAATACTTAGGTGATTCTTTTATAGAATTCTTAGAATCACTATTTGAGAAGTAGAAAGTAGTCCCATGCTAAATTAGTTGATGGACAGTACAGAGAGTCATTTTTTAAAAACGCTTAAAAGGGAAAGAGACTACTTCGATATGAACGTGAGAACCGAGGTGATTGTCAATTTAGGAACAGTACTTTTATAAAATGTATATCAGCGTAGGGTTTCATCCGGTGACGATGACTCTACGCTGTATTTGGATAACGATGTTCATACGTTCTTGCACAGGCTTACATTAAAGAAATATTTGGGAATGTGCAGATGATGGGGAAATGGCAAAGATACTATCCTATTAAGCTGATTGATGTGGTGACGGGTAAGGTAAATAGTAACTATGTGTTGATGTATGTTACTGATTTTATTGATGCATTTGACTTAGAGAAGAGTAGCTATAGATATAATGAGAAATATAATTTCTATTCTTTTATTCCGATGGAAACTTATTTAAATGAGAAAGAATGTGCTGGACATGATGTGTTTCGGTGTTGTAGGAGTGTTGCATCTATATATGTATCTGAGAGAGTGAAGGCTATTGTTGAAAAAAATAAATGGATTGGTTTTGCTTTCTATCAACAACAATAGAGCATGGTAAAGGTCACCTTGGAACTACGAAGAGTGGTAAGCAAATGTCCGAGTCATGGTTGTTTGGAAAAAAAGGAAATCTAAGCGAAAGTAGGGTATATGATTCGCTTATTAAGGGTGGAATGAGTGAAGAAGAGGCATATTTAAAAACAAGTGAAATACTTGATGCGTATAGAAACGGACAGGTTGAGTCGATTCTATCAAAAGTAGATGAAGCTGGAAATGTAACAACATCAAAGCTTGATGATGCCGGAAATATAATCGATGATTGGCCGTAAAGGAGATATAGATGAGAGATACAAGATGTTCCACAAAATTTTTAGAAATTGTATTAAAGGTAAAAATACCTCATATAACAAAACTAAAAAGTGAAATAGGTGTTTTAGAAGAATGTGAGAAGAAAGGGATTCAGCGCTATCCAAAAAAAAATGTTGAAGTAATATATAACAATAAATTAGGTTTGACAGAAGATTTTACAGATATTCTTGATGCTCAGTACTCTTTAGACCGCATTGATATAGGCTATGAAGAGCTTTTTGATCTGTTTGTTGAATATGCAACGCACCTTAAGTTTGGGGATATTGGATATATTGTTTTTTTGAGATTCTTTTCGCTAGGAATAATGCTTGAGCTTGGTAAGGATAAGTTAAAACCATTAGTCGATAAGCTTGATAAAGACGGGATAGATGATATATTGCTTGGCTATATCGCAGAAGGTTACGGACTTAAAAGAACATTCAAATCTACAAAGTTTTATAGAGAGTCACCATACGCAAACGCAGCATCAATATGTGAAATGGCTACAACAGATAAAGAAAAAGCCAAAGAGATGCTCAAGGAGTATATGAAAAATTACCTTAAGGCACATTCAGATATGGGATGGCCCAAGGCTGCAAAGGAATGGGCAGATTATCGTGGCCTTTGGGCATATGAAGCAGCGGCAATTTCTAAGCTCTTTGGAATCGATGACAGCGAACTTAAGGATGATATGAACTATCCTTATGACCTTGCACATTACAAGAATGGTGATATTACTGCTCATAGCATAGAGATAATCACACCTGTTAAGGAAGAGATTAATCTTGATGTTGAAACAAATGGAATAACAAACAATAGAGAACTTGAGGCTATAATTCCACCTATCTTCCAAGATAGAATAAATGAGCTTATCAGTGATTACAGTACAATTTCTGACAATGAATTCTGGACGAAATATAACCTTAGAGAAGTGTGGTTTAGATGCGAAGAGTTTTCTGAAGATAAGAAGAAAGAATCAATGCTTGGCATGCTCATTGTTTTTGAACTAGTAGAGCTTGGTTATGTTCTTCAGATCGATTGGAAAGAAGATTTTGATGATTATAAGGATGAGCTCCGTAATTACTGGAATAAAGATATAGAAATGAAAACAGTAAGCTTTATTCTGGATAATGATCAGCAGTACTATGCATTAGTCCCGACAGAGTCCAAAGTGAAATCGATTTACGAGATTTCTGTAAAAGATATTTAAAGAGATCACTTTTTAAACACCATCAAGATTCCTTGAATATAGGAGATCTGATGTAGAAATATATACTGTAATAGGTGTTGATAGGGAGAATAGACTATAAAGATTATTTTAACGCAAAAGCTGCTCACAAGGCGTGAGCAGCTTCTGTGTTTTTAATAGATATCAGTTGTTGAAAAGAACATTGTTTACGATGCTCTCAAGGTATTCCTGCTTTCCGGAAATAGGAAGAGCGGGAGCCTTCATGTTAAGAGCATAATCTGAAAGCTCTTTAAGGCTTACTGCATCGTCGCGGATCTTCTTGCCGATTCCTGACTCGAAGCTTGAATAACGCTCCTTGATAAAGTCATCGATGCGACCGTCTTCGATCATCTCAGCAGCCTTGATGAGACCAAGAGCAAAGGTGTCCATTCCAAGGATAAATGCGTAGAACATATCCTCATAGGTGTAGCTGGGACGCCTGTTCTTGGAGTCAAAGTTGAATCCACCTGTGAGACCGCCGGCTTTGAGAACTTCATACATAGCCATGGTTGCGTCATATACGTTGCAAGGGAACTCGTCGGTATCCCATCCAAGAAGAGGATCGCCCTGGTTGGCATCGATTGAACCGAGCATGCCGTTGATGGCGCTGATCCTGAGCTCATGCTGGAATGTGTGCTGAGCAAGCGTTGCGTGGTTAGCTTCGATGTTCATCTTGAAGTCCTTATCAAGACCATACTGACGAAGGAATCCGATAGCTGTGGCAGCGTCAAAGTCGTACTGATGCTTCATGGGCTCCTTTGGCTTAGGCTCGATGTAGAAATCGCCTGTAAATCCGATGCTTCTGCCGTAATCTACAGCTAGGTGCATGAGCTTAGCAATGTTTTCCTGCTCGAACTTAACGTCTGTATTAAGAAGAGTCTCATAACCCTCGCGTCCGCCCCAGAATACGTAGCCTCTTCCGCCAAGCTTTACTGTGATGTCGAGAGCCTTTTTGACCTGAGCAGCTGCGAAGCAGAATACGTCAGCAGAACATGTGCTTCCGGCACCTGCCATGAAACGGGGATTGCTGAACATGTTGGCTGTTCCCCAGAGACACTTGATATCTGTGCCCTTCATCTTCTCGAGGATATAATCGGAGATCTCATCCAGACGTCTGTTGGTTTCGTTAATATCATCTGCTTCCGGAACAAGATCAACATCATGGAAGCAGAAGTACTTGATTCCGAGCTTTTTCATAAACTCAAAACCGGCATCAACCTTGGCTTTGGCGTGCTCCATTGTTCCCTCTGTGCTGGCACCAAAGGACTTATCTGCTGTTCCGCGACCGAACATATCTACGCCGTTGGCTCCAAGATTATGCCACCATGCCATGGCAAAAGGAAGGTGCTCTTCCATAGTCTTACCCATGATCACTTTCTTGGGATCGTAGTATTTAAATGCTAATGGGTTCTTACTGTCTTTTCCCTCAAATTTAATCTCGGGAATTCCTGCAAAAATTTCACTCATTGTAGATTTCCTCCTTATGTGGTTATCGTGTTGATTAATGTTAGCAAATGCTAACAGAATGGTCTAGTTAAAAATTGCTTTTTTATAATCATTTAATGCATAGAGTTAAAAAGAATAGTTTTTATAAAAAAATGGACACATTTATATGTTATAATTTTTTTTAGTGAGTGGAGATAATTTTTTTGAGTAAGAGGAGAAGGTATATGAGAAAAAAGACCAAAGCAATTCTTTCAGTAGGTCTACTGCCTATTCTGACAGCAGCCCTATTTTTTTCGCCCGTAGCCGGCACTAAAGCATCTGCGGCAGGTGCAGAAGTTGCCACCGGAATCGATGTTTCCAAGTATCAGGGCGGTATTAACTGGCAGCAGGTTAAGGCAGCCGGTGTTAAGTTTGCAATGATCAGAGTAGGAACCACTAAGAAAGGACTCGATGAGCAGTTTGTAAATAACATCAACGGAGCTAATGCGGCAGGAATCAGAACAGGTATCTATATTTATTCCTATGCAACAACTCCTGAGGCAGCTGCAGCAGAGGCCAACCAGGTTCTTGCGTGGATAGCTCCATACCAGGTATCTTTCCCCGTTGCTATAGATATAGAAGACTCCAGCCAGAAGGGACTTAGTGCCGGACAGCTTCAGGCTATTGCAGATACATTCTGCGGCATTCTTAATTCCAATGGCTATGAGACAATGGTTTATGCGAACCGTAACTGGTTCAGAGACAGAATGCCCAATGTAGCAGCTCCCAAGTGGATCGCACAGTACGGCAACGCACTTGAGTACGGCGGAGACTATGCTATGTGGCAGTCTAGCAGTAACGGACAGTATCCCGGTATTCCAGGAAGAGTAGACGTTAACCACCTTTATACAGATTATTTCTCTCGTATTATTCCTGAGGGATTCAACAATGTTGGTGGCAATACTTTCTATTACAGCAACTATCGTAAACAGTTTGGATGGCTCAATCTTGCAGGACAGAGATATCACACTGATCCCAACGGTGTAGTTCAGACAGGTTGGTTCCAGGATGAGAGCGGAGTATTCTTCCTTGATCCCGGAGCAGGCGGACTTGCCAAGACAGGATTTGCAGATATTGAAGGTGGTCATTATTACTTCGATGAGAACGGTGTTAAGCGTACAGGTCTTTTGAACCTTGGCGGAACAATCTATTACACTGATCCCAATGGTGTGTGCCAGAGAGGATTTATTGATCTTGAAGACGGTAAGCACTATTTTGATGAGCAGTATGTAATGCGCACAGGTCTTACACAGATCGGTGATAAGCTCTATCTCTTTGCGCCCAACGGTGTTATGCAGACAGGTATGCAGGCGCTTGAGAATGGTAAGTATATGTTTGGTGCTGATGGAGTAGCTATCAGCGGATGGTTCTCCAATGAGCAGGGACAGCGTTTCTTCTTTGCACCTGACACACATACAGCTATGGTAGGTCTTCAGAATATTGAGAATGCTAACTATCTCTTCGGACCGGATGGCGTTATGGTAACAGGATGGAGCGGTAACCTTCCTGACAAGTTCTATTTCGGACCTGACGGTAAGATGGTTACAGGCTGGAACGACATCGAGGGACGCAGATTCTACTTCGGTGCAGACGGTAAGCTTGTAGTTGGTCTTGCAGGACTTCAGGACGGCGTATATTACCTTGATCCCGCAGATGGACACCAGGTTGTAGGTTGGGTACAGCTTCCTGACGGATGGCATTACTTTGATGCCAACAACGGCAAGATGCTTGCAAATGTGAGCGCACCTCTTGATAACGTGCCTTGCACATTTGACAAGAACGGTATACTTGTTGATCCCGCAGGTTGGACACCCGGAACTCCTGCTCCTGTAGCAGAGCCCGCCCCCGAGGCAGCAGCTGAGGCTTCTTCACAGGCTCCTGCGGCACCCGCAGCAAAGCCTGCAGGCTGATAGCTTAATAGGTGTAAGAGTCTTCACAGGCTCTTTTCCCCAAAATAAATAATAAGATTAAAGAGGATGTCGGGAGACATCCTCTTATTATTCTGTTCGCTTTTATTCCGGGGGTGAAATTGCGGTTTATTAGGCACATTCTGACATTTTTTTTTGCGTGAAATGTAGTATAATATGATACAAGTGTCCATAGTCAAAACAATTTGCTTGCCTGGCTTTTTTTGACTTTGAGATATGAAGTATCATAATGAAATGCTGCAGTAGCAGCTATTGGAGGGTAACATGAATTTTGAAGAGGCTAAAAAGAAACTTGAACAGTACGGACAGACACATGTACTGAAATATTATGATGAGCTTACAGAGAGCGAGAAAGCAGAACTCTTACAGCAGATAGAAGAGACTGACTTTGCGGTGCTTGAGAATTGTAAGAACCTGGGACATAGTGCAGGCAGAGGTAAATTTGAACCTCTCGCAGCTATGCAGGTTTCAGAAATAGAAAAAAGAAAAGACGAGTTTACAAAGATCGGTGTTGAGACCATCAAGGCAGGTAAGGTTGCAGCGGTTCTTTTGGCAGGTGGTATGGGAACAAGACTTGGTTCCGACAACCCCAAGGGAATGTATGATATAGGACTTACCAAGCACGTTTATATTTTCCAGAGAATAATCGAGAATCTTCTCGATACTGTTAAACAGGCTGATGGCAGCTATATCCATCTTTTCATCATGACAAGTGAGAAGAACAACGATGCTACCGTTAATTTCCTCAAGGAGCATAAGTTCTTTGGATATCCCGAGGACAAGGTTACATTCTTCAAACAGGAGATGGCACCTGCTTCCGATTACGACGGAAAAGTATATATGGAAGCCAAGAACAGAATCTCAACATCACCCAACGGTAACGCAGGATGGTATTCTTCTATGCTCAAGGCTGGTCTTCGCGACGTGATCCTCAAAGAGGGCATCGAGTGGATCGATATCTTTGCAGTAGATAACGTGCTTCAGAGAATCGCAGATCCTTGCTTTGTAGGTGCTACAGTTAATGCAGGTGTTGACTGCGGAGCAAAGGTTGTAAGAAAGAATGCTCCCGATGAGAAGGTCGGCGTTATGTGTCTTGAGGACGGTATGCCTTCAATCGTTGAGTACTACGAGCTCTCACAGGAGATGATGGATGCCAAGGATGAAAATGGAGATCCTGCATACAACTACGGCGTTATCCTCAACTACCTCTTTAATGAGAAAGCTCTTTATGACATCGCTCAGAAGACTCTTCCTCTTCATGTTGTTGAGAAGAAGATTCCTTATATAGATGAGAATGCTAATCTCATCAAGCCTGAGAAGCCCAACGGATGCAAGTTTGAGCAGCTGGTTCTTGATATGATCCACATGCTCAGCAGCTGTCTTCCTTACGAAGTAGTAAGAGAGCATGAGTTTGCTCCCATCAAGAACAAAGAGGGTATTGATTCCGTAGAATCCGCAAGAGAACTCTGCAAGAAGAACGGAATTGAATTATAAAAGACATTAAGTTTAATAGGAGAAATATACAATGACAATACTTGTTACAGGAGGAGCCGGATTTATCGGCTCACATACAGTAGTAGAGCTTCAGAATGCCGGATATGACGTGGTTGTTATGGACAACCTTGTCAATGCCAGCCCCAAGTCACTTAAGAGAGTTGAGGCTATCACAGGCAAGAAGGTGCCTTTCTATGAGACTGATATCAGAGACAGAGAGGGACTTGAGGAGATCTTTTCAAAAGAGAAGATTGACGGAGTGATACATTTCGCAGGACTTAAGGCTGTAGGCGAATCAGTTGAGAAGCCTTGGGAGTACTATGACAACAACATCACAGGAACACTTACACTTGTTGATGTTATGAGAAAGCATGGCTGCAAGAACATTATCTTTTCATCATCGGCAACAGTATACGGAGATCCCGCATTCGTTCCGATCACAGAGGAATGCCCCAAGGGCACTTGCACCAATCCTTATGGATGGACCAAGTCAATGCTTGAGCAGGTTCTTTCTGATATCCAGAAAGCCGATCCCGAGTGGAATGTAGTGCTTCTTCGTTACTTCAATCCTATCGGAGCTCACAAGAGCGGTACAATAGGCGAGAATCCGAACGGTATTCCCAACAATCTCATGCCTTACATCACACAGGTTGCTGTTGGTAAGCTCCAGCAGCTCAGTGTATTTGGCGATGATTATGACACACATGACGGAACCGGAGTAAGAGATTACATCCACGTTGTGGACCTTGCGATCGGACACGTTAAGGCTCTTAAGAAGCTTGAAAAAGGCAGCGGACTTAACATCTATAACCTTGGAACAGGTAATGGTTACAGCGTTCTTGATATCGTCAAGAATTTTGAAGAGGCTACAGGCAAGAAGATCCCTTATGTTATCAAGGGCAGAAGAGCCGGAGATATTGCTACTTGCTACGCAAGTGCTGCAAAGGCTGAGAAAGAGCTTGGCTGGAAAGCTCAGTACGGCATCAAAGAGATGTGCGAAGATTCCTGGAGATGGCAGAGCCAGAATCCCAACGGATATGATGATTGATGACGCACGGAGATTTTTATGTTTAGACTTTGGGTAAGACTTATAGATGACAATCATCTGATAAAAGATATGGTGGTGTGCGATGACACTGTTGATACCCGCACGCATAAGGTGATGAATGCCATTGAGAAGGCATGTTACGAGATGGATCTGTCCAAACCGATCTGGCTTGACAGTATTGTGAGGGACTTTCAACTTCACAACAAGTGCAGGTTTAATAAGGATGCATTTATTGAACAGGTTTCTTTTGACTACATGGAAATACAGGTTTTAGAAGAGGATTTTTAATTTTTTGATTATAATTAAATTATAATTAAAACACATTTGCGTCACAGAAAAAAACTATACTAAAGCCATAAATTCAAAGGTATGCAAAGAAAGAAGGTATCTAGTTATGTACGAGGATGAGAACAAATCATACAACAACAATAGCTACAACGGATACTCTTATGACAGCAATAAGGGCCCTTATAGCGGAAGCACATATAACTCCGGATCGGGAGCCTATGGATATGGCGGAAATAATCAGGGGTATGGAACATATAAGTACAGCACGGATCAGAATGCTGCAAGTGCAGCACCCCAGCCTGTAAAAAAGAAAAAACACGGCGCAGCGATCGCTATAGTGATCCTGTCACTTATCATTTTGGCAGGTGCAACATGTGCGGGACTTTATTTCTTCCGTGCAAAAGGAAGCATGGCACCACAGAGTGTTGCCCAGATAGAAGAAGATGACAATCAGACATCAGCTCAGGCAGGAGCGACAGCTTCAGCACAAGAAGACAAGGATGAGCAGCAGACCAAGACAACAACTACATCCTCCGATGAGACCAGAGTAGTTGTAAGCGATGTCACAGGCGTGGTTGAGAAAGCAATGCCCTCCATGGTTATCATTCACAATAACCGTACTGTTTCATACAGCTATTTTGGATATGTTCAGGAAGAGGAAGAGACGGGATCAGGTAGTGGTATCATAGTTGGAAAGAATGACACAGAGCTTTTGGTAGCCACCAACTATCATGTTGTTGAAGGTGCTGATTCACTTGAGGTTATCTTTAACAATGAGCAGTCAGCAGAAGCTGTTGTAAAGGGAACTAACTCAGATATGGACCTTGCGGTTATAGCTATCATGCTTGAAAATATTCCTCAGGAGACCATGGATTCCATCAAGGTTGCAACACTTGGTGACAGCGATTCACTCAAACTTGGTGAGCCTGCGATTGCCATTGGTAATGCTCTTGGATATGGACAGTCAGTTACAACAGGTGTTATCTCAGCGCTCAATCGTGAGCTTGAGAGTGAGGAAGGCGGAGAACATCGTAAGTTTATCCAGACAGATGCAGCGATTAACCCCGGTAACTCAGGTGGTGCGCTTCTTAACCTCAACGGTGAAGTTATTGGAATCAACTCCAACAAGCTTGGAGGTAACGTTATAGAAGGTATGGGATATGCTATTCCCATTTCATTTGCTAAGCCTATCATTGAGCAGCTCATGAACGAGAAGACCATGATCAAGGTTTCTGATGAAGAGAGAGGATATCTTGGAATATCTGGTATCAGCGTAACTTCTGATGTATCAGAGAGATTTGGAATTCCTCAGGGTGTATTCGTTTCTGAAGTAAGTCAGGGCGGCGGTGCTGAGGCAGCAGGTATCAAGAAGAACGATGTCATTACCAAGTTTGACGGTCATGAGATCACATCAATGGATGATCTTCAGACCAGACTTCAGTACTACAAGGCAGGAACAGCAGTTAAACTCACTGTTATGAGAAGCGGTGATGATTCAGAGTATAAAGAGACAGAGCTTGAAGTTACACTTGGAAAGGCATCTGAGGATAAGATTTCATCAGGATCATACTCAGGTAAGCCCCAGCAGAGTGAAGACTCAGATGAGCAAGGAGATGAGGACGGAGATAATTAATGCAGGATAACAGAGATGATATTCTCGATTTCAGAGAAGTAGACGAAGAGATCAATATTGAAGAGAAGGGAAAAGAGAATCAGACCGACGACCGGGTTTTGTCAGCAGAAGGAAACGGTTCTGATAATACATCGGAAGGAAGCACTTCGGGAAGCTCTTCAGAAAACACGGAGAATACCGGAGACAATTCCGGAAACGATAATGCTTTCGAAGATGTGTGTTTTGTGTGCAGAAGACCCGAGAGCAAAACCGGAAAGATGTTTCACCTTCCCAACAACATCAGCGTCTGCCCCGACTGTATGCACAAGATGATGGATACAGTTACCCAGTTTGATTACCAGAACATGCTCAATAACCCCAACCTTATGAATGAGCTCAACAGAAACATGGGCGGGTTCCCGGGTATGAGTATATTTGATATGGGCAATATCCCCGGAGGAGATATGAACAACGGTGGTATTCCCAACTCTCAGAAGATCAAAAAGAAGAGCGAAAAATCATCTAAACCGGATATTGATATCAAGAATATTCCTGCACCTCACAAGATAAAGGCTAAGCTTGATGAATATGTCATCGGGCAGGATCAGGCCAAGAAGGTAATGTCCGTTGCGGTTTACAATCACTACAAGAGAGTCGCAACAGGTACAATGGATGACATTGAGATTGAGAAGTCCAACATTTTGCTCCTTGGTCCTACCGGAAGCGGTAAGACATATCTTGTAAAGACACTGGCAAAGCTCCTTGATGTGCCTCTTGCCATAGCAGATGCAACCTCTCTTACAGAGGCAGGTTACATCGGTGATGATATAGAATCTGTTGTAAGTAAGCTTCTTGCGGCAGCAGGTAACGATGTAGAGAAGACAGAACACGGAATCATCTTCATCGATGAAATAGACAAGATTGCCAAGAAGAAAAACACAACATCAAGAGATGTAAGCGGTGAATCTGTTCAGCAGGGAATGCTTAAGCTCCTTGAGGGTTCTGAGGTAGAAGTTCCTGTTGGAGCCGGCAGCAAGAACGCCATGGTTCCTCTTGCAACAGTCAACACCAGAAACATTCTCTTTATCTGCGGCGGTGCTTTCCCGGATATTGAGGAGATCATTACCCAGAGGCTTAATAAGAAAACATCAATTGGATTTGATGCAGACCTCAAAGATAAATACGAGGACGACCCCAACATACTTTCAAATGTAGTGGTTGAGGATCTTAAGAAATTCGGAATGATCCCCGAGTTCCTTGGTCGTCTTCCTATCATATGTACTCTTCAGGCTCTAACCAAAGAGATGTATATTCAGATATTAAAAGAGCCCAAGAATGCGATACTTAAACAGTATCAAAAGCTCCTTGCGCTTGATGAAGTTGATCTTCAGTTTGATGACAGCGCACTTGAAGCCATCGCAGAAAAAGCTATGGAGAAGGAAACCGGAGCAAGAGCTCTTAGAGCTATCATCGAAGATTTCATGCTGGATATCATGTATGAGATTCCTAAGGATGAGAACATCGGAAGAGTTATCATTACCAGAGAATACATAGAAGGTAAGGCATCTCCAAGAATAGAGATTCGCGGAGAAGAAATGCAGAAGAGACTGCCTAAGTTTTATACGGAACAGGCGAAGAACTGCTAATAGAAATATAAGAAAAAGGCTACCAAAGGTAGCCTTTTTTTGATGAATTATTCAAATGTAATAAATGTTCCGTCCTTGCCCTTAAGTGCATCTGATACAGATGAAAGTGAAGTGATAAGGACTGAACCACTGTGGTTGGCCTCGAGGAATTCAATGGCAGCATTAATCTTGGGAAGCATATCAACTTCGCCAAACTCGCCTGCTTCTATGTACTCCTTGGCTGTAGCCACGTTCATCTTCAGAATGGGCTCCTGATTATCTTTGCCAAAGTTCTTATAAACTGAAGGAACTGATGTTAAGATAATAAGTCTGTCAGCGTTGAGATCTGAAGCGAGCTTGCCTGCAATCTCGTCTTTCTCGATAACTGCTGAAGCGCCCTTAAGAACATGTCCCTGCTCGATAACAGGAATACCGCCACCACCACAGGCAACAACTATCTGTCCTGCATCAAGAAGAGTCTTGATGGCGTCAAGCTCAACAATTTCGATAGGCTTGGGAGCAGCGACAATCCTTCTGTATCCTTTACCGGGCTCTTCCTTAACGAAGTTGCCCTTTTTTATTTCCATATCTGCGTCTTCTTTGGACATGTTACGACCGATTGCCTTGGTGGGAGCGTAGAAAGCTTCATCATAAGGATCAACCGTAACCTGGGTTAAGATGGTGCTGACTGACTTGGAAAGACCTCTGCTCGTAAGTTCTGTCTTAAGTGAATTCTGAATATCGTATCCGATATAACCCTGACTCATTGCGTTACATACGCACATAGGAGCAGAAGTATAATCTATATACATTCTGTGTAGCTCGGTCATAGCCCTGTGTATCATGCTGACCTGAGGGCCGTTACTGTGAGTAATGACCAGCTGGTAGCCTGACTCTACAAGGTCTGCAAGAGCCTTGGATGTGAGCTTGAGGGCTTCCCTCTGCTCCTGAGTATTGACACCAAGAGCCTCGTGACCAAGAGAAACAACTGCTTTTATGTTTTCCATTTTGTCCTCATTCCTGCACAAAAGAGCTTGTGCGATAAAAGTAAGATAGTACTATTCTACTCTATTTGTCCTCTTTTTGGAAGTCAATAGAGTTAAGGGAACGTGCGAAGTTTGGGTCAATGTCCGGATTGATCTTGGTTATTTTACGGTCATAAGTCATAAGACCGTTGACTTCTTCTTCCACGTCAGAAAGCTGTGTATAAACTGCGCCGGCAAGACCTTCTTTTATGAGGGGCTTGATGCTTCCGTTCATAAGATTGTAGTAAGCGACACCAAGAGCATCCAGATTATCGTACTTCTTGTAACCATACACCCTGTCAACGCTGGAATGACCGTCGATATGACAGGTGTAACCGCCGTACTCCGAGATAACAAAGGCTCTCTTTGGATCTTTTTCCACTATAAGAGGTCTGAAATAGTTATGAACGCTACGGTAGTTGCCGCTTCCTTCGTCAAACCATCCGCTGGCCTGATCGATGGGGCGGGTATCGTCACACTCTCTGGCCATGATCGTTGCGCCGGCTGCATTAAATTGTCCCCAGCCCTCGTTGAAAAGAACCCACGTGGCGATGGAAGGGACGTTGTACAAATACTTGATTGTGCTTCTCATCTCTTCGATCCACTCTTTGCGACCCTCTGCGGAGTGCCTTGAGAAAGTCTTATAATAGGCGGGACCGTCTGAAAGCCTTCCGAATAACTTAGGGAAAAGAGTGGGAAGATAAGTCACCACGGGCTTGGCATAAGAAGAACCGCCGCATACCATGTCCTGCCACACAATCATACCAAGTTTATCGCAGTGATAATAATATCTTGCAGCCTCAATCTTGATGTGCTTTCTAAGCATATTGAAGCGAAGGCGTTTCATCTCCTTGATGTCATATATGAGTGCGTCGTCTGATGGAGCGGTGTACAGACCATCCGGCCAGTAGCCCTGATCCAGGACGCCCATAAGAAAGTAAGGTTTATTATTTAAAAAGAATCTTCTTATTCCTTCTGAGTCTGTATCGATTGAATAAGAGCGCACAGCAAAGTAAGAGCGCACGTGATCGCTTCCTGCCTCAATCTGTATAGGATACAGGAAAGGATCCTCCGGACTCCACAGGTGCGGATCTTCCAGTTCGAATCTGAAATTGTAACAGTGAGATGTATCAAAATCTTCGGCAGCAGACATGGGACATTTGTCTGAAGAGATCTGCGCGGAAGTGGCGTGGCGCCTTTCCGGTGCATCGGTGGATGCCGGGGCTTTTACAAGTTCCTGTCCCGGGATCTTTACAGAAACATTTGTCTCTTTGGTGGTGGTGATAGTGATGCTGACAGTTTTAAGATCGGCTTCCGGAGTTATCTTGATATCTTTTATAAATACCTCAGGAACCTCCTCCATCCACACAGTCTGCCATATTCCGCTCTGAGCGGTATAATACATACCACCTCTTTTGAGAGTCTGCTTACCTCTGCTGTGATATGAAGTATCGCTGGTATCACGTACCTTTACCACAAGAGAATTCTCTTTTTCCTGATCCACATAATCAGTTATATCAAGGGTAAAAGGAAGATAGCCGCCGCTGTGACTTCCGACGAGAACGTCGTTTACATAGACGTCGGCAAACTGATCAACTGCCCCAAAGTGCAGAAGATATCTTGAACCTACAAAAGATTTTGGAAGCTTGGGAAGAGTGCGCTTATACCACAAGATCTCATCAGGTTTAAGCTGCTTCTCGACTCCTGAAAGAATGGCTTCCGGTGAAAAGGGGACAAGTATCTTGCCGTCAGAAATATCGGGAATAGCTTCTGACGGATTGTCTTTTGTTATGGAATAGTCCCAATAACCGTTTAGATTGATGTAGCTGCTGCGTACAAATTGCGGTCTCGGGTACTCTTTAAGAACATTCTCCGGGTCGAGCTTCTCGCCCCAGACTGTGTAGAGACGATTTAACACATCGTCTTCGTGTGGCTTGTCGATTGCTTTGATCGCATCAATTAAGTCCATAGTCCACCTTTCCGGCGTTGCCGTACTTTACTATAAGATCTTGATAAAATGCAGTTAGCGTAGCATATCTGTAGACGCTTATCCACAAAAGCGGAATAAACAAAGTAATAACTCCGAATAGTATCAGCGGAATGAAGCTCACATGCAGGTAAAAGAGCTGGAATCTGTGACCCTTCATCATATCCTTACTGAATCTAAGCAGCTCTTTTGCCGACTTATCAGGGTAGTCGTGGAGCAAAAAGAACGCCTGAGAATATGTGAGTGAAACATACACGTTCACAACAATTCCGATGGCTAAGGCAAAGAAAAGAGCGCCAAGAGCTGCAGGGGAAGGTGTGCTGCGCGCCACATACATAAAAATAGATCCGGGCAGGCTTACGAGAAAATCAACCACAACAAAAAGAGCCTGGATAGTTACGGCTTTGCTGGGGTGTTGCTTGAATCCAAAGAATATATCATTGGTCGAAACTGCCTGTGAATACAGAAGATTCATGTATAGGTACGCCTTGCCGGAAACGAGAATGCCCACAAGGATACTGACTATAAGAGTAATGAGCTCGTTTAAACAAAAAACTATAAGATTTCCCGGATTGGAAATTGTGACCACGGCCGATACGACGAACTGTATGGCGAAGATCAGAATATTGGCAAAAATAAGTGTTCCGTATTTGTCTAAAGATTTTTCCTTAGCGATAGCTTTAAGTTCTGATGAACTTTTGAGACTTGTCATTGATAGTGTTCCCCACCTTATCCGGCAATATCTACGTGAGCGCCCACAAGTCCCTGACGATCGATGGACTTCCTGGCTTGCTGATAAGGATTCTCCTCGTTAGAATATTTAATCTTGGTTGCGGTCTCACCGTCGCTTACATAGGTTCTGCCGCACTCAGGGCAAACCGCAGTTTTTAATGATACAGAAGCCTGAAGAACTTTGCCATTGTTCATGGCAGCCTTCTTGTAGGCATTGCTTACGTGCTCCGCCTCGTGGCCGCGAACTCTTGCAGCGGCTGCTTCGGGGCTTATATGCTGTGCACTTTTAAAAGAGACCATCTCATCGGAACCGTCCTGATATTTACGGTTCTTACAGGTCTCACACTCCGCCGGTGAAGAAACCTTGCCGGGAGCCTTCTGCGTAGACTCATTAGGATTGAGAATAGGCTTTTTTACTTCTTCTGCGGCTGCAGGAGATGCTGCAGCACCGGCAGTGCCCGCACTAAATGCGTTCTGAAAATTATATGCACCGTATCCGCTTCCTATAGCACCAATTAAACTCATAGGCACCTCTTTTCATATCCTTATTCGCCAGCTTCGACACCGAGATCTTCAAGTCCCATGTCTTTTAACATGTCATCAAAACTCTCTCCGTTAATACGCTCTGACATGATATTGATCTGTTTTCTGGCTTCGGGGTCCGTAAGCACCAGATGAAAACTGCTGACCAGAACAGCGTAGCCGATCACAATCGCAGCAGAACCGAATAAGATAGCTCTTTTTGCCTGCGGAAGCATCTTCTGAAGAGTGCCCTTGGACAAAAGAGCCAGAACTACAGCCACACCGCCCATGATAACACCTGTGTAAGCGAAGATACACATTGGGATGGCAATGATTCCCGTAAACATGGCGAAAGAAGCCAGACTTACGTGTCTGTCCAGTTCGTTGTGGGTCTTGTTGTAGTTATAGTTGTTTAAGTAGTAATTATCTTCCCCGTTTTCTCCCATAGTACGTCCTTTTAACGATAGTTTGTTAACATAAATTCTATAATAAAAATGGCTTTTTTACAATGTTTGAAGCCTCGGGCAGTCTTGAAAACAGCACGCTGCGATTGGTATAATAAGGGAGTGTGTGGCTGTTTATAAAAAATTAAGCGAAATTTATGCCTGATTTAATCGGGAAAAAGGCGGTTTTGGCCCACATTAGTTTATTCATTAGAAAGCTCTTTTGGATAAAAAACGGTAAGGCGAGGTAGCTATGGATATTGTATTAAAGATCAAAGAAGAACTGAAAGTTGAGAAATGGCAGGTAGAAGCAGCAATCAAGCTGATTGATGAAGGGAACACGATTCCTTTCATTTCACGATACAGAAAGGAGGTTACCGGCTCCCTTAACGACGAGCAGCTTCGTAACCTCGATGAGAGACTTAAGTATTTACGCGGACTTGAGGAGAGAAGAGAGCAGGTGCTTGCTTCCATAGAGGAGCAGGGCAAGATGACAGATGAGCTCAGAGCCAAGATTGTTGCAGCTGAGACCATGGTTGCCATCGAAGATCTGTATCTTCCCTACAGACCAAAGAGAAAGACAAGAGCAAGTGTCGCAAGAGAGAAGGGCCTTGAGGGACTTTCAGAGATTATACTTGCTCAGGAGACCACCAAGACTCTTGAGGAAGAGGCAGCGGCATTTGTTGATCCCGAGAAGGGCGTGGAGAATGCAGGGGAAGCTATTCAGGGGGCAATGGACATTATCGCCGAGGATGTTTCCGACAACGCGGATTTCCGTGCTTATATAAGAGAAGTCACCATGGATCAGGGACTTCTTACAAGTAAAGCCAAGGACGAGAAGGCTGAGAGCGTGTATGAGATGTACTACGGCTACGAAGAGCCAATCAGCAAGGTGCTTGGACACAGGATTCTTGCTCTTAACAGAGGAGAGGCCGAGAAGTTCCTTGTGGTTAAGATAGAAGCTCCCAAAGAGCAGATTCTCAGATTCCTTGAGACCAAGATGATCAAAAATGACAACAAGGCGACTACGGATGCGCTTAAGGAAGCTATCGCCGATGCTTATGAGAGACTTATTGCTCCCGCCATCGAGCGTGACATTAGAAATGAGCTCACAGAAAAAGCTGAAGACGGCGCTATTTCCGTATTTGGCAAGAACCTTACTCAGCTCCTTATGGCTCCGCCTATAGTGGGTAAGACTGTACTTGGTTGGGACCCTGCTTTCAGAACAGGCTGTAAGCTTGCAATTGTTGATGCGACAGGTAAAGTGCTTGATACAAAGGTTATCTATCCGACAGCACCTCAGAACAAAGTCGAAGAGTCCAAAGCAGAGCTTAAAAAGCTCATTGATAAATATGATGTTGATCTTATCTCTGTAGGAAACGGAACTGCATCAAGAGAATCCGAGCAGGTCATTGTAGAGCTTATAAAAGAGCTTGCTAAGCCCGTTCAGTACGTGATCGTAAACGAAGCAGGTGCTTCCGTATATTCTGCTAGTAAGCTTGCAACAGAGGAGTTTCCTCAGTTTGATGTGGGACAAAGAAGTGCTGCATCCATCGCTAGAAGACTTCAGGATCCGCTTGCTGAGCTTGTTAAGATTGATCCTAAATCAATCGGTGTCGGACAGTATCAGCATGATATGAACCAGAAAAAGCTCGGTGAAACTCTTGAAGGCGTTGTAGAAGACTGCGTTAACAAGGTTGGTGTTGATCTAAATACAGCATCTGCACCGCTCCTTCAGTATATATCAGGTATCTCCAAAGTGATCGCTAAGAACATAGTTGATTACAGAGAAGCAAACGGTAAGTTTAAGAGCAGAAAAGAACTTCTTGAAGTGCCTAAGCTTGGACCAAAGGCTTATGAGCAGTGTGCAGGATTCCTTAGGATCGCAGACGGTGAGAATCCTTTGGATGCAACAAGTGTACATCCGGAATCCTATGACGCTACATTAAAGCTTATGGATAAGCTGGGAATAACTTTTGATGATGTGCGCGCTGCACAGAAGAATGCTGCAAAAGCAGCTCTTGAAAAACCTGCGGTTAAGGCTGAGGATAAGCCTCGTCCGCAGAAGAAGCCCAAGCAGGTTGTGATCAGGAATACAGGCACAGCAATGGGAGCAGCCCTTGCGGCGGCTCTTGCAGGAAGCAATCTTGCGGTTGTGGATGATGCAGATGCAAAGGCATCTTCCGGCAAGAATGGCAGCAAGGGCGGAAGCAGCGCAGCGTCAGGAAATGGCGCGGGAGCTAATGGAATCGGCTCTGATGCAGGCGTACAGGGCGCTTTCGCAGGTTCTCTTTCTCGCAAGATCTCTGAAAGTGATAAGAAAAAGCTTGCAGAAGAACTTGGAGTAGGTGAGATCACTCTTACAGATATCCTGAGCGAGCTTGAGAAACCTTCAAGAGATCCCCGTGAGAACATGCCTGCTCCTATCCTTAGAAGTGATGTCCTTGATATGAAGGACTTAAAGCCCGGCATGGTGCTTAAGGGAACAGTCCGCAACGTTATCGACTTTGGCTGCTTTGTAGACATAGGAGTACACCAGGACGGACTTGTTCACATCTCACATATTACAGACAGATACATCAAGCATCCTCTTGAAGCAGTGAGCGTAGGTGATATCGTGGACGTTCAGGTACTTGATGTTGAACTTGATAAGAAGAGAATCTCTCTTACAATGAAGATTGGTGATCCTGCCAAGGTTGCAGCGGAAGCAGAAGCAAAGAGAGCTGCCCGCGGCGAAGAACAGGCAGCCAAGGCAGCTGCCCGTAAGGCTGCAGAAGCAGAAGCCAAAGCTGCAAAGGCAGCTGCCAGAGCAGCAAGGCCTGCGGTAGCTAAGACATCAGCAAGCGGTACGGCAAAGGCAGCGAGTGGCGCGACTAAGGCGGCAAGCAGCGCAGGCGGCAGTTCGGCAAGCGCAGGAGCTAAGGCAAAGAGCGAGGCGGGCGTTGCGGCTAGAGCGGCAAGTAGTGCGGTTAAGACAACCGGAAGTGCCGCAAACAGCGCAGCGGGCGCAGATGCAGCCCCGGTCAAGAAGTTCAAGAAAAAAGGAATTGTAATTTTCAAGGGAAATGCAAATGATTGATTAGTAGGCCCCGGTCATAGTGATATGACCGGGGCTTTTATCAAATAGAGATCTTTCGGTGATTCGGCCGAAAGATTTTTTTGTGCACAAACACCAAATTTAAGTAAATTAAATTGTAGATTAGGTAAAACATAACAACTTTTAGCAAAATTTACTTGACTGAAGCTCGTTAATGAATATACTCAAATTAAGTAAACCAAAACTTGATTCACTTAAATTACTTAAGGAGGAAGAATTATGAAGTTGAAAAAAGTATTGGCAATAAGTCTGGCTTCAGTAATGGCATTGTCCTTTGCAGCTTGCGGTAATGCAAAGACCGGTGCACCTGCTGCAACAACAGACGGATCGGCAGCTGATGGAGCTGAGGCAACAGGTGGCGAGAGCAAGGGCGCTGATGTTGCAGAAGTTTTGGGGGACATTCCTTCCTACACCCAACTTGACCTTAGTCAGTATGGTGACACCGCCGGCTCGATCAAGTTCTTGCATCACAAGACAGATCGTGCAGAGGACGGAACCATGGACAAGCTCGTTGCGGAGTTCAACAAAGAGTTCCCTAACATCAAGGTAGAAATGGAGGCTGTTACAGATTACGCGCAGGATTCTCTCCTTCGTCTTTCAACAGGCGACTGGGGCGATGTAATGTTCATTCCTGCAGTTGATAAGGTTGATCTTGAGCAGTACTTTATGCCCCTTGATTCACTGGACAACCTCTCAAAAGAGCTCAACTTTGTTGACACATGGGAGTACAACGGACTTTGCTATGGTATTCCTTACATGGCTAATGCACAGGGAGTTCTCTACAACAAAGCAGTATTTGAGAAGGCCGGAATTAACGAGCTTCCCAAGACACCCACAGAGTACCTTGAAGATCTTAAGATAATCAAGGAAAAGACAGATGCGATTCCTCTCTACACCAACTATGCAGCCGGATGGACAATGGGCGCATGGGATGCATACATAGGAAATGTTTCCAACGGAGACGACACCTTTATGCAGCAGAAATTCGTTCACACCGCAGAACCTTTCAAAGATCCCGGCGATGACACAGGAATCTACAACCTTTACAGAATCCTTTATGATGCAGTAGCGCAGGGACTCGTTGAGGATGACTACACAACAACAGACTGGGAGAGCAGTAAGGGTATGCTTAACCGCGGCGAGATCGCAACAATGGTTCTTGGATCATGGGCATATGCTCAGATGCAGGAAGCAGGCGACAAACCTGAGGATATCGGATACATGCCATTCCCTATGACTGTAGGCGGAACACAGTATGTATCAGCAGGCGGCGACTATAACTACTGCATCAACGTTAACTCTTCTGATGAGAACAAGCTTGCTTCACTTATCTTTGTAAAGTGGATGGTTGAGAAGTCAAACTGGTGCTACAACGAAGGCGGATACACAGTAGTTAAGAACGGTAAAAATCCTGATATGTACGCAGCATTTGATGGATGCACTGTACTTTCCGACGCTCCTTCAAAGCCCGGTGAGGAAACATACCTTAATGACATGAACGCTGAGTCAGAGCTTTCCTTCAATGCAGGTGGAAATGACAAGGTTCAGAGAATCGTTGAGGCAGCTGCCACAGGTTCTGAGAAACTTGATGACATCTTCGCAGACTGGACCAAGAAGTGGAATGAATCACAGGAAGAACTTGGAATATCAGTTGACTACTAATGAACGCGCTACGGCGAAAACACACACGAAATGCCTATGACCTCAGGCATGAAACAAATTAAGTAAAAAACGAAAAACAACGAAATCACACAAAGCGCCGGCAGGAGCAACACTGCCGGCGCATATAACAAACACACATATATAAACACCTATTTAAACATCAAGACGGCCAGGGGGATTTGACACAGTCTTAAATGGAAAAAGATTCGGGAGAGGTATTATGAACGCATCGGTTAATGCTGTGAAAACAAGCAATAAGCGAACATTCAGGGAATGGTTAAGTAGTAGAGATGGACAGAAAGTGCTTGTCATCTCAGCTTTTTTGATCATACCAATGATACTGCTTATGGTATTCACCTATATTCCCTTTGCGGAAATGGTGAAGTTTAGCTTTTATAACATGAAATATATTGGAGCAAGAAAATTTGTGGGATTTAAGAACTACGCCAAAGTATTCTCAAGAAGTGACTGCTTTGGAGCTCTTAAGTTATCCCTGTATTATATGGGCGGATCCGTGGTTCAGTTATCGCTGGCGCTGTACCTTGCCACAATACTGAGCTTTAAGGTAAAAGGAGGAGACCTTTTCAAAGGCTTCATGTTCTTCCCCTTCCTTATAAACGGAATTGCCATCGGATTTATATTCAAGTTCTTTTACACAAGAGGATTTGTATTTGACACGGTGCTGCAGTGGTGCGGCTTTGAACTAAACAACCTGCCCTACTGGTTAAAAGACCGCAGCATCAATAACATCTCCCTTGTTGGAACCAGCGTGTGGAGATACTTTGGCCAGAATATGGTTCTTTTCATAGGAGCTATCATGTCCGTCGACAGCGAGCTGTATGAGGCTGCAATGCTGGACGGCGCCAACAAATTTCAGCAGTTCAAATACATAATCATGCCCAGCATAAAAACAATTTTTGTATTGAACGTAATCCTGTCAATATCAGGTTCCCTCAGCGCATTTGAACCTCCTTTCGTTATCACCGACGGTGCCAACGGAACGGGAACATATTTCGTAGTAATGCACGAGATAGCCCACACCCAGCAAAAAGTCGGATTGGCTTCTGCAATGGCAGTGGTATTGCTATTGATCATCTTCACAGTGACGATATTACAGAAGCTGTTCTTTAAATACGTGTTCAAAGACGGGACACAGTAACGGAGGAGAGACATGAGTATTAGGGAAAAGATAAGCTTATACATATTGACGGTTATTAAATATTTATCGCTGGTGTTCTTTTCTTTCGTCGCACTTTTACCTGTTGTATCCTGCGTGATCACGGCATTTAAGACCGATGAAGAATACCAAAACACAAACGTAATGGTGCTCCCAAAGAGCTGGCTTAACTTTGGCAATTTCGTAAGCGCCTTCAACAAAGCCGGAATGGGACGCGCTTTTATCAACTCAACAATAATACTTGTCTGCGTGCTGCTGTTCTCAACACTTATAGGAACGCAGCTGGCATACGTGCTAAACAGATTCAAGTTCCCGGGAAATAAACTCATCAGGAACATGTTCCTGTTTGCATCAATGCTCCCCGGCGTAGCAATGCAGATCCCGGTTTATGAGATCATGTACAAACTGGGCTTCATCAACCTTCTGCCCGGCTATATCACCGTAATGTGCGGAACCGACGTAATAGCCATATACATCTACATTCAATTTTTCGAAAACATAGATGTGGCGCTGGATGAATCCGCCATCGTGGAAGGAGCGTCCTATTTTACGATCTTTTACAAGATATTGTTCCCGCTCCTGAAGCCGGCAATCGTGACATCCTGTATACTTAAGGGCGTCGGAACCTACAACGAGTACTACATGGCCAACATGTATCTGCAGGATAAGACCAGGCTCGCCACCGTTGCAACATCACTGTATACCTTTGTGGGCCCCCTTGGCAGCAAGTATAACCTTATCTGTGCAGGCGTTATAATATCGCTTCTTCCGGCACTTATAGTCTTCATAACCTGCCAAAAGCAGATCTATTCAGGCCTCACATCCGGCGCGGTCAAAGGCTGATCGCTTACCGGATTATAATATACTTTAATTTAATTAAATGAGTACATTTAGGTTAAATTAGCTAAAAGCCTAGAAAATGTAAGTGTTTCATGGTAATATTGTAACGATGTTAAACGATTTATTTGAGGCAAAAAAAGAGGTTTTTAAGGGGATTACAGTATGATCAGAAAAAGCGTTACCATGGGAGATATTGCAAGAGAGCTCGGCGTAAGTACGGTATCTGTTTCCAAGGCGCTTACAGGTAAGGATGGAGTTTCCGACGTTGTCCGTGAGATGATCGTCAAGAAAGCGGAGGAAATGGGATACCGTTATACCGGTAACAAGAAGGAAAAAGCAGGCGCGAAGCACAACATAGGTATTTTGGTCAGTGAGCGTTTTATAACCAAGGATGCTTATTACAGCAGACTGTATGAGAAGACAATGATGAAACTCTCTGAGCAGAAGCAGATGGGTATGCTTGAAATCATAAGAAGAGAATCGGAAAAAGAGCTTCAGCCACCGGCACTGCTGGTTTCCGGACAGATAGAGGGTGCGATAGTTCTGGGACAGATGTCAAAAGAATATCTGCAGCTGCTGCACGATTATGAGCTGCCTCTTTTGTACATGGATTTCTATGATGAAGATGTTATAGAGGATGCGGTTATTAGCGACAGCGTTTACGGCTCCGGTATCCTCACCAATTATCTGATACACAAGGGCCACGAAAAGATTGCTTACGTTGGCAGTATCGGAAGCACCAGCAGCATCATGGACAGATATATCGGTTACTACCGTGCAATGCTTAAGGCAGGCCTTACCATTGACGAGGGCTGGCGAATTGAGGACAGAGACAGCGAGGGCGACAAGATAGAGATGACCTTGCCAAAAGACATGCCTACAGCCTTTGTGTGCAACTCCGACGCTTCGGCTTTTGAGATTGTAAAAAAGCTTCAGAAAGAGGGTTACAGAGTTCCCGAGGATATTTCTGTAGTTGGCTTTGATAATTTCATCTACTCAGAGATGAGCACTCCCAAGATCACTACTTATGGCGTTGATACTGACGCGCTTGTCAGATCTTCCATCAGGATAATGCTTGATAAACTTGCTGATCCGGAATACTCCGTAGGACGTGTGATCGTGGGCGGAACCTTGGTTGAAAGAAATTCTGTAATGCCTCCAAAGGGAGCTCAGAACAAGAAAACAGCTGGTAAGAAACGCTGATAAAAGGGATCTTGCCTTCTGTAAATACGACTTAAGAAGGGAATTTGCGCATAATAAAAATGCAGAAAATAAAAGAATACTCAAATTATATTTTCGATCTTTACGGAACTTTGATCGATATTAAAACAGATGAACGCAAGGCAGAGCTTTGGAACTGCCTTGCGGATTTTTATAATGTCTACGGCTGCGACAGAAGCGCTAAGGACATGAGAGATATCTTTTTCCTAATGGACAAAGAGGAAAGGATAGCGCTAAAAGAAGCTACGGGATACACATATCCTGAGATCAGGCTTGAGCGTGTGTACTCAAGGCTTCTCTTTGAGTGCCAAAAGACGCATCCTGTTAGCGCTTGTATAGACGGCGTTCCCGTCGATGAGCTGCGGGAAGAATATGTAAATAACAAAGAGAAGGTCATTGATTTTGTTCAGACTAGCGACTGGTGCATGAATGTCGCCAACCTTTTCAGGATCATGTCAAGGGAACACATAGGCCTTTTCCCGGACACTTTAAAGGTTCTGGACGAGCTAAGAGCAAACGGCAAGAAGGTATTTCTTTTGTCTAATGCCCAGAAAATATTCACCATGCCTGAGATAGAAGCTATGGATCTTAAGAGCCGTTTTGATGGCATGTACATTTCATCCGATGAGTACGCCATGAAACCCGATACGACCTTCATGGATAAGCTGATTGACAGGGAGAACCTTGATCGAAGCCGTAGCGTCATGATCGGTGATGATCCCACCAACGACATGACCCTTGCCATTAAGAGCGGTATGGACGGGATTCTTCTCAACACCTCTCACAGAACGGATGCGGAGATAAAAGAGGTAATCGACGAGGCTGTGCGCGGCCTCAAAGAGCCATACACCGGCAATATAACTATATTGAATGAGATAAAAGAACTTACTTCCGGCGAGAATTGAAAAGGTATTGGAGGGGTGATATGTCTATTAAGTTTTTGGAAAAAGAGAAGCTGTTTAAGATTGACACGGCCAAAACTTCGTATGCATGCGGCATTGTAGGGGATGAGAAATTTCTTTTGCATGCGTATTACGGTAAGAAGATAAGCGATGACGACGTGCGCTATCTTACCAGGATATATGAAAATCCTTTCACGCCGGATACCAACGACCGCGACAGGGGAAGCTTTCTTGACGCGGCGCCCTTTGAGTATCCTACGGAAGGAATAGGAGATGCCAGAAGCGGCTGCCTTGAGCTGGAGACAGCTTTGGGACATCGCGGAGCACAGCTTGGCTACGTGGGACATAAGATATACGCCGGAAAGCCGGAGATTCCGGGGATTCCTGCGACATATGAAGGAATGGCAGGACAGGATAAGAATAATGCCGGCGCGCAGACTCTTGAGATTACACTGGAAGATAAGGTAACGGGGCTAACCGCTGTTCTTTTTTACTCAGTGTTTGATGGAATTGACGCGGTTGTCAGGAGCGTGCGATTTGAGAATAGGGGAAAAGAGCCTTTGTATCTGAGGAAGGCTCTTTCACTATGCCTTGAGCTTGATAATGAAGACTATGATCTTATAACCCTGCAGGGTTCCTGGGCTAGGGAGAGACAGATTGACAGAAATCCTATCGGCTACGGAAGACATGAGATAAGTTCTATCCGCGGCGAGAGTTCTCATCAGATGAATCCTTTCATGGCGGTTGCGGGCAGGAATACTACCCGGACCACCGGAGAGATCTACGGATTTAGCTTTGTCTATTCCGGCAATTTCACCGCAAGCGTTGAGAGATCTCAGCACAACAGCTTAAGGTGTCTTATGGGCATAAACCCCGTGGGATTTAGCTGGAAGCTTGATAAGGGAGAGACTTTCAACGCTCCTGAGGCCATTATGGTGTACTCATCGGAAGGCATAGGTACCATGAGCCGTACCTTCCACGACCTTTTCAGAGAGCATCTTATCTGCGGTGCTTCAAGGGATAATATCTACAAAGAAGCTCCAAGGCCGGTGCTTATCAACAACTGGGAAGCGACCTACTTTGAATTTGATACAGACAAGCTGATCGCCATTGCCAAAGAAGCGGCTAAAAGCGGTATAGAGATGCTTGTAATGGACGATGGCTGGTTTGGCGAGCGAAGCTCCGACAATATGTCACTGGGCGACTGGTTCGTCAATGAAGATAAGCTAAAAGGCGGACTTAAGCGCCTTGTGGATGCGGTTAATGCTGAAGGACTTAAATTCGGTATCTGGTTTGAGCCTGAGATGATATCTCCCGATTCAGATCTTTACAGAGAGCACCCCGACTGGGCAATTGCAATTCCCGGAAGAAGACCCACACTTATGCGAAACCAGTATGTCCTTGATTTTTCGCGAAAAGAAATTGTGGATGAGATTTATTCCAGGATAAAAAATGTGCTCACAAGCGCCAATATCGAATACGTAAAATGGGACATGAACAGAGGCCTGTGCGACATGGGAAGCTATGCCCTTGAAGCAGATAAACAGGGAGAGCTCTTTCACAGATATGTTCTTGGAGTTTACGACATACAGCAAAGACTTCTAACTGACTTCCCCAATCTCCTTCTTGAGAACTGCTCCGGAGGCGGTGGAAGATTTGATCCCGGAATGCTTTACTACAGCCCGCAGATCTGGTGTTCCGACGATACCGATGCAATTGAAAGACTGAGTATCCAAGAGGGAACAGCTATTGTTTATCCGCTATCCTGCATGGGAGCACATGTAAGCGACTGCCCGAATCACACAGTCGGAAGAGTTACACCTTTTGAAACAAGGGGCTACGTTGCCCTTGCCGGAACCTTTGGCTATGAGCTTGATATCACAAGGATTCCCAAAGAAGACAGAGAGATGATCCCCGGGCAGATTGAGATGTATCACAAATACAATGCTCTTGTAAGAAACGGCGACTACTACAGGCTCACATCCTATAAGGAAAACGGAGCTAATGACTCCTGGATGGTCGTGGCCAAAGATAAATCCAGGGCTCTTATTACCTATATCAAAGTTATGGCGCAGCCAAATAAAAGAAGCACTTTGATAAAGCCCATGGGCCTGGATCCAAATGCAAGCTATCGGATACTATGCGATAAAAAAGTACTCAGTATGGAAGGTGATGTTTTGCAAGGCGACACCATCATGAATTGCGGACTTCTTATAAAGGACAACAATTCTCCGGACATGTGGGGAGACTTTAGGGGCGTATTGATAGAGCTGGCAAAGGTTTGAAGGCTATAACAATATTTAGTTAGTTATCAGCAAAAAATGGCGTGATTACCAAGTAAGATACAGGTATAATGGATGTGTATGATGTTGCGGGAGGAGAGATTTCTTTTGACTTCCGAATCATCATTGTAAACAGTATCTCAGCGCAGAGGCGCTTGTATATTGAATTAGGAGGTTACATATGCTTTATATCGGAGTAGATTTGGGAACATCATCCGTTAAGCTCGTGCTTATGGATGAGACAGGTAAGATTCACGGAACAACATCAAGGGAGTACAAGCTCTATTTCCCTCAGCCCGGCTGGTCAGAGCAGGAGCCCGCAGACTGGTACAACGAGGCTATTACAGGACTTAAGGATCTTCTTAAGGATGTTGATAAATCACAGGTTGCAGGCATCAGCTTTGGTGGACAGATGCACGGACTTGTTATTCTTGATGAGAGCGACAATGTTATCCGTCCCGCAATCCTTTGGAACGACGGCAGAACTCAGAAGCAGGTTGACTATCTCAACAACGAGATTGGCAAGGAGACACTTTCCAAGTACACTGCCAACATTGCATTCGCAGGCTTTACAGCACCCAAGATCCTTTGGGTAAAAGAGAACGAACCTGAGAACTTCAAGAAGATCAAGAAGATAATGCTTCCTAAGGATTATCTTGCATATAAATTATCAGGAACATTCTGCACAGATTATTCTGATGCATCAGGAATGCTTCTTTTGGACGTTAAGAACCGCAAGTGGTCCAAAGAGATGTGCGATATCTGCGGCATCACAGAGGATATGCTTCCTCAGCTTTTCGATAGCTTTGAGAAGGTTGGTCAGCTTAAGCCTGAGCTTGCCAAAGAGCTTGGACTTAGCGAGAATGTCGTTATCGCAGCAGGTGCAGGTGACAATGCGGCAGCAGCTGTAGGAACAGGAACTGTTGGAAACAACAAGTGCAACATCTCACTTGGTACCAGCGGAACAATCTTCATGTCATCAGACAGCTTTGCAGTTGACAGCAACAACGCACTTCACTCTTTTGACCACGCTGATGGACACTTCCATCTTATGGGATGCATGCTCAGCGCAGCAAGCTGCAACAAGTGGTGGATGGACGAGATCCTCAAGACCAAGGATTACGCAGATGAGCAGAAGGGAATCGAGAAGCTCGGTGAGAATCACGTATTCTTCCTTCCTTATCTCATGGGCGAGAGATCTCCTTGGAACAACCCTAACGCACGTGCTACCTTCACAGGTATCACAATGGATACAACAAGAGAAGATATGACACAGGCAGTTCTTGAGGGCGTTGCATTCGCAACAAGAGATATGTACGAAGTTGCCAAGAGCATCGGCGTAGCACCCAAGAGAACAATGATCTGCGGCGGCGGAGCTAAGAGCCCTCTTTGGAGAAAGATGATCGCCAATATCCTCAACGTAGAAGTAGATGTTCCTTCATGCGAGGAAGGCCCCGGAATGGGCGGCGCAATGCTTGCTATGGTTGCTTGCGGAGCATACAAGACTGTTGAGGAAGCTGCAGCAGCTATCGTCAAGGTAGACAAGACAGAGAAGCCCGATCCCGAGCTTGTAGCTAAGTACGAGGCAAGATATCAGCAGTTCAAGAACATCTATCCCGCTCTTGCTGATACATTTGATAAGATTATCTGATTGTAGATATTCTCGGTGATAACATTTACTTATCAGATTCTTTAGAAAAAGATTATCAAAAGACCTATTGCTTTTATTGGTTTATTACTGTATTATCATAAGCGAACTTACGAACATGTAAGTTCGCTTTTATATTTTTATACGACGTTCTCTTATTCAGAGTGGTGGAGGTACATAGGACCTGTGAAGCCACGGCAACCCCTCACATGAGGAAGGTGCCAACCTGAGCGTGCAAGATACGAGCAATAAGAGGATCTGAAAACCAATCAGTTCCGCTTGTTTGTGCACGCAACAAGCGGTTTTTCATTTTAAGAAAGGAAATATTATGGACAAGTTTATTTTCACATCCGAATCAGTAACAGAGGGACATCCCGATAAGATCTGCGATAATATCTCAGACGCTATCCTTGATGCCTGCATGGCAGAGGATCCTATGAGCCGTGTAGCTTGCGAGACAGCAACTTGCACAGGTTTCGTACTTATCACAGGTGAGATTACTACTAAGGCTCACGTTGATTATGCTAAGATCGCAAGAGAGACAATCAAGGAGATCGGCTATGACGATTCAGCCAAGGGCTTTGACGGCAACACATGTGCTGTTCTTGTAGCTCTTGATCAGCAGTCAGCTGATATTGCTATGGGTGTTGATAAGGCACTCGAGGCTAGAGAGAACCAGATGACAGATGAGCAGCTTGAAGCAATCGGTGCCGGCGACCAGGGTATGATGTTCGGTTATGCTACAAACGAGACAGAAGAGTATATGCCTTACGCTATCAGCCTTGCTCACAAGCTTACAAAGAAGCTTACAGAAGTTAGAAAGAACGGAACTCTTGCTTACCTTAGAGCAGACGGTAAGAGCCAGGTTTCTGTTGAGTATGATGAGAACGGCAAGCCTTTCCGTCTTGAAGCTATCGTAATCTCAACTCAGCACGATGAGAAGGTTACTCAGGAGCAGATCCACGAAGACATCAGAAAGTACGTTATCGACGCTGTCGTTGATCCTAAGATGGTTGATGCTAACACCAAGATCTTCATCAATCCTACAGGACGTTTCGTAATCGGCGGACCTCAGGGTGACGCAGGACTTACAGGACGTAAGATCATCGTTGACACATACGGCGGAGCAGCTCGTCACGGCGGCGGAGCATTCTCAGGTA
>JAEEXE010000055.1 GCA_016291375.1 Butyrivibrio sp. | reverse complement strand
ACGACCGCAGATAATTACAGTACGCTAAAAGAGCTTAAGGCAAGCCTTGAGGATAATGACCTGACATCCGGAAAAGTTTTGACTTTCGGCGAGATCCCGGGCATTCCGTATGTTTTTGACATGAGTCCTGCTATAAATACAACCTGGCCCGATCTTGACAGTTATTCGGTTGATAGTTTTGATGAAGCCCTGAGTTCTCTTGATGCCTCGAAAGAGCCCGCTCCGACTGTAATAATCGGATATAAAGAGAATGACGGATATGCCAATTTTTCTGTTAAATACGATAAGCTATTGGACTATATTGATAAACACGATTATAATAAAATCTTCGAGAGTGATAGATTTACGGTTTATACCGCAAACGATCAGTAAGACGGCGAGCAAAGCGCGCATAAGAATATTTAGGCAAGAAAGAGGAAAATAATATGAATAAATTATTGGCACAGATTGCCAAATTTGGCGTAGTCGGAGTTATCTGCTTTATTATCGATTATGTAATTTACAGGATTTTCAATGCCGGATTCGAGGCAGTGGGATTTGATAATGCTTTCCCACAGTATTATTTGATCTCGGGATTTATAGCGTTTACGGTTTCCGTAGTTGCAAACTATATCCTCAGCTTTAAGTTTGTATTTGAAAGAAAAGAGGATATGAGCAGGAAGAAGGAGTTTATAATCTTCGTTATCCTAAGTGCGATCGGACTCGGAATCAATGAACTTTGTCTTTTTGTGGGATTCGATCTCATCTATAAGAACTGGTCATGGCTTAACGGCATTATGAGCGCTTCTTTTGCAAAGGACGTATTCTTCAAATTCGGAGCAACGGGCGTTGTAATGGTTTATAATTTCATTACAAGAAAGATTTTCCTTGAGAAGAAAGACTGAAACAGCAACCGGGGCAGAAGATATTATAAAAATAAGGTCATAGCTTATGAGAATTAACTTCAATGTACCACCCTATACGGGAAAAGAATTTGATTATATAAAAGAGTGTGTGGAAGCTCAGAAGATCTGCGGAGACGGTAAGTACACAGATCTTGATAATGAGTGGATCGAGAAAAAGACAGGCGTTTCAAAGGCACTTCTTACAACCTCTTGCACACATGCAACCGAGATGGCAGCTATACTTGCAGGCATCAAGGAAGGTGATGAGGTTATCATGCCTTCATATACCTTCGTTTCAACGGCCAACGCATTTGTTCTTAGAGGAGCCAAGGTAGTATTCGTTGATATCAGACCCGATACCATGAACATCGATGAGAACCTCATTGAGCAGGCAATAACACCCAAGACCAGAGCAATCGTGCCGGTTCACTACGCAGGCGTAGGCTGCGAGATGGATACCATCATGGATATAGCAAAGAGACATAACCTTCTTGTTATCGAAGACGCTGCGCAGGGAGTTATGGCAACATACAAGGGAAAAGCGCTCGGAGCTATCGGTGATTTCGGTAATTACAGCTTCCATGAGACCAAGAACTACAGTATGGGTGAGGGCGGTGCTCTTCTTATCAGAGATGAAAAGTATGTGGATGACGCTATCATCATCAGAGAAAAGGGAACCAATCGTACGCTTTACAAGCTTGGAAAGGTTGATAAGTATAGCTGGATCATGCCGGGATCATCATTTCTTCCAAGTGATATGAATGCGGCTTATCTCTATGCACAGCTTCAGATGGCAGATGAGATCAATAATGACAGATTAAAGAGCTGGAACAGATACTACCGGGAACTCACACCTCTTGCGGAGAAAGGGCTTATTGAGCTTCCCTATGTTCCAAAGGAGTGCGTTCACAATGCGCACATGTTCTATATCAAGTGTAAGGATTTTGAGGAGAGAGAAGGACTTATCAAATACCTCAAGGAAAACGATATCCTTCCGGCTTCTCACTATGTACCTCTTCATTCCTCAAAGGCAGGAGTTATATACTCTGAGTTTAGGGGAGAAGACAGATATACTACCAAAGAGAGCGAGAGACTTCTTCGCCTTCCTATGTACTACAAGCTTTCTGACAGCGATCAGGAAGAAGTTATCACCAGGGTAAAGGAATATTACAAATTTACGTGATCATAACGGAGTCGTGCATGAAGAAAATATCCATTAAGTCCAATTTCATATACTCATTGGTTTTGGTATTGGTTGTGATTCTCTTCATGGGATTCGTTGGAGATTACTTTTTTGACTTAAATGATGATGTCCTTATGAAGGATTTGCTTTCGGGAGCCTACACAGGTACTCCCGAGGGTCATAACATTCAGATGCTGTATCCGATAAGCGCTGTGATATCGCTCTTTTACAGAGTGATAAGGGGCGCTGACTGGTATGGCATTTTTTTGTGCATTTGCCAGTATCTAAGCGTGTTTGCTGTGGCATATGCAGGAACCAAAGCCTGTACTAAAAACGGGCAAAAGATAACAGTTTCTTTGTTTGTGCTGTTGTTTTCAATCGGCGTCATAGGATCTCATTTTCTTTTTGTGCAATATACTTTTACCTGCGGCATGATGTCGGCAGCTGCCGCTTTTTTGATACTTATGCATGAAAAAGATAAGGATAAGTACTTTGAAGCTACTCTCGGGCTTATCTTCATTGCTTTTCTTTTAAGGTCAGAGATGCTTCTTTTGACCCTTCCAATGGTGTGCGTGGCTATTTTTATCAGATGGGCGCTGGAGATTAAAAAAGAAGTCTTTATGGATTGTCTAAAGCTCTTTGGAGCCATGATAACGGCGCTGGTAATAGCCTTTGTGATACACCAGTATGCTTTTTCTTCGCCGGAGTGGAAGGAATATACAGGTTTTTTTGATGCGAGAACTGAGCTGTATGATTATCAGTATATTCCGGATTATGAGGAAAATAAGGACTTTTATGACAAGATTGGTCTTGATAAGAGCGAGTACATGCTACTTGTTAATTATAATTTCGGACTTGATGATAAGATCGATGCAGATGTGTTAAACGAAGTTGCAAGCTATGCAGATAAGCTTCGTACCGATGAGGTGCCTCTTTCAGAGCATTCGAGTCAGGCGCTTTCCGAGTACATGTACAGACTTCATAATTTTTCGGCGCAAAAGAGCTATCAGTATCCTATGTCGGATTATCCATGGAATCTGATCGTTATAGTGCTCTATCTAGGAGTTCTTTTATCATATCTGATCCCGCGACAGGATAGTAGCAGCAAGGAAAGCCTTAGGGCAACAGGGCTTTTGATCCTTATTTTCCTGTGCAGGTCATCTCTTTGGCTCTACATAATTATGGGAAGGCGAGATCCCATCAGGATCACACATCCGCTGTATCTCATAGAAACAGTTATTCTTCTTGGTATGCTTATAAAGCGCGCACAGAAGAGCACTTTTGTTCCGTATAAGATCATGATCTTGGCTGCAGTACTGTCTCTTTTGGCAATTCCAAATCAGATGAAGGTTATAGAAGAAGAGCAGCAGGCAAGGACGCTTATGAGAAGCCACTACGATGCGCTCTATGATTACTTTGCGGATAATAAGGACAATTTCTATTTTATTGATGTATACACGTCTGTATCCTGCGGTGAGGATATGCTGGATGGAGAGACGAGCTTTTCGGAAAAGCTCTTTGACAGAATAGATAATTCATATGCTAACCACGATCTTATGGGCGGATGGGGCGCTAAGAGTCCCCTTACGCAGAAAAAGCTCTCTAAGGCCGGTTTTGCGGATATGGAATCAGCTCTTTTGACAGACAAGGCATATGTCGTTCAGAATAAATCTGAAAGCACCGATTGGATATCGGATTATTACAGGTATAAAGGCATTGAAGTTACGGTGGAGCCAAAAGACACAGTGGCTGACGCCTTTACTGTATATGCAGTCAGACAGAAGTAAGGCCTATTCGTATAAAGGGCTGACGGAGAAAGATATGGGAAAAGAAACACAGAACTTTGTTGCCATCGGAGAAAAGGTGGCATTAAGAGAGATAACTCCGGAAGATACGGATCTTATCGTTAAATGGAGAAATAACGAGAGAGTTAGAAATAACTTCGTTTATAAGGTTAAATTTACCAGAGAGATACATGAGAACTGGTACAATACCAAGATAAAAGAAGGCCTTGTTGAGCAGTTTATTATCTGCGAAAACAAGGAGGGATACAGACCTGTTGGAAGCGTTTATTTCAGAGATATAGACAGGGAAAAAGAAACTGCTGAGTACGGGATTTTTATTGGAGAAGACGACGCAGTCAGTAAGGGATACGGCAGTGAGACTGCAGTTCTTGCCCTAAATGTTGCTAAAGAAAAGATAGGGCTTAAGAAAGTATTTCTGAAGGCTTTTACCTATAACGAGATTGCCATAAAGAGTTATTCCAAGGCGGGATTTGTCAAATCAGGAGATCTGCCTCAGGTAGAGTGCAGTGATGGGCAAAAAAGTGATATGATACTTATGGAAAAACTGTTGTAAATTTGAAAGGTTTTGGACAAGAATGCAGAAAAAATCAGTTAGCTTCATAATTCCATGCTACAGATCCGAGAATACCCTTGGAGCAGTGGTGGATGAGATCATAGATACAATGAGAGATTCAGAGGAGTATATCTATGAGATAATACTTGTTAATGATGGATCTCCTGACAATACCTGGGGCAAGATAACAGAGATTGCCGGCAAAAACCGCGATATGATAACAGGCATCAATTTTGCCAAGAACTTTGGTCAGCATGCGGCGCTTATGGCGGGACTTAATGCATCTTCCGGTGATTACGTTGTGTGCCTTGATGACGACGGTCAGACACCCGCAAGTGAAGTATATAAACTTCTTGATGCGCTAAGAGACGGTGCTGATGCGGTTTATGCGAGATATGCCCACAAGCAGCACAACGGATTTCGTAATTTCGGAAGCGCCATGAATGAGTGGATGGCACATGTAATGCTTGGTAAGCCCAAGGATCTGTTTGTTTCAAGCTATTTTGCTGTTAAGAGATTCGTGGTTGATGAGATGATCAAATACGAGAGTTCATATCCCTATGTGATCGGTCTTGTTCTCAGAACTACAAGCAATGTGGTCAATGTTGATGTTAATCATAGAAAAAGAGAAGTAGGACAGAGCGGATACACTTTTGCTAAGCTTATGAAGCTGTGGATCAACGGATTTACCGCCTTTAGTATCAAACCGCTTAGGATTGCTACTTTGGCAGGAGGAATCCTATCGGCGGCAGGTTTCTTGTTTGGAATATATACGATTATCTTGAAATTTGTTTATCCCAATTCATCACAGTTTAAGGGATATTATGCACTTATGTCCGCATTGGTATTTATCGGCGGAATGATACTTCTCATGCTTGGAATGGTTGGCGAATATGTGGGAAGACTCTACATATCACAGAATAAGAATCCTCAGTATGTGATTCGAGAGACGACTAAAGATGACAAATAGTAGTTTGGGACTTAAGAGCGACAACAACATAAAGAAAAATATATTGGCCTGGCTTTTGTCAGGCTTATTTGGCGTTTTAACGGGAGCTTTTTTGATCATAGGCTACAGCCTAGAAAAATATGATTCAATAAAGCTGACAGAGGGCAATACTCTTACTATTATGCTGGCAATTATGGTCATTTTGACAATAGATACCAGATATGTGTGGAGAAGCTACGAAATGTCTTTTTACGGGCGAAAGCTCTTTGGATTTATTGACCTTAATGCTCCGGCCAAGCCTGTAGAGGAGAAGGGCTTTTTCAAAAGAACTTTCATTACCCTTGTTCTTCTGAATATTCCCGTGCTTCTTGCGGAGTTCCCGGGCTTTTTTGTATATGATGCGCAGGATGAGTTAAATGAAGTACTTACAAGGAGTTTTACTACACACCACCCTCTTTTGCACGTACTTCTTCTTGGAGGAACGATAACCCTTATTCATAAGATCACCGGTTCATGGAATGCCGGTATCTTCACATATATCCTTATTCAGATGCTGGTCATAACTCTTATTATGACCTATGTTCTTGACTTTCTCAGGAAAAAAGGCGCAGGGAAGAGATCGATTATCCTGTGGACGATTTACTATGGTGTTTTTCCCACTATAGTAATGTACACACTTTGCTCAAGTAAGGATGGACTCTTTTCGGCATTTTTACTGCTTCTTACAGTTCTTCTTACAGAGTTTGTAAGCGATATGGAGAGTTTTCTTTTAAGCAAAAGAAAACAAGTGTTATTGTTGGCGACCGCTGTGATCATGCCTCTTTTGCGTCATAACGGATTCTACGCATATCTTGTATTTATTCCCTTTGCGATTGTGTATTTTAGGAAAAAGATATCCAGTAAGCTTGTAGGCTTGCTTGTAATCCCTGTTGTGTTGTATTTGATTGTTTCTTCTGTTCTTGCTGCCGCGCTTACTTCGGGGCAAAAAGATAATCAGGAGATGCTTACGGTTCCTATCATGCAGATGGCAAGGGTCTACAAGTACAACGCCGATAAGATGACGGAAGAGGAAAAGGCTATCCTGACAGCTTATATTCCAAAGGAGAACCTTGATAAATATACTCCAAGAGTCTCTGATCATGTAAAGCTTGGCTTTAGCAACAACCTGTATGAACAGAACAAAAAGAACTTCTGGAAGGTATGGAAAGCTCTTTTGATAAAGCATCCCATGACATATGTAAATGCATGGTTTTTGACTTCCTACGGATATTGGTATCCTCCTGCAAACATCAATGTTTATAAGGGCACAACAGTGTTTACTTTTACCTACGAGGACAGCTCCTATTTTGGATACGAAGTGGAACTTCCCGGGGAGAGGACGAGCCTTATTCCGCCAATTGACAGCTTCTACAGATATATCTCAATAGGAACTTTCCACAAAGATGCTCCGGTGCTGGCGCTTATCTTTTCACCGGGACTTCTTGCACTCATTTATCTTTTCGTGTTCCTTTACAGACTGCATCGCGGCAATTTTACCGGTATTGTGCCGTTTTTGCCCATGATACTGACATGGATGACGGTGCTTCTTGGCCCCACATACCTTGTCAGATACGTTGTTATTTTGTGGCTTGCAATTCCTGTTTTGACGGTGACGGGGGACCGCAAAGTTTGATAAAGACATGGGTCTATGATAATATTTAATGATGGATTTTTGTGATTTTGAGGATAGATATGAGAAGTATTGTCGATAAAAAAACTGCATTCAGAGCAGTGCTTTTGATAATAGTATTTATGGCTGTTGTAAGCATCTGGCCACTGCGTTTATGGACTACCGTGGTTAGTTCTTCTGCAGGCGGAAACAGAATTTCGGTTGAGCAGAAGGTCAACCCGGATTGTGTTATTTCTCAGAAGTTTGTGACGCAGTATGACAGGATAAGTTCTATAGATGTGTATGTTTCAGGCCTTGAAAAGGGGCACTATGTAAGTGCGGGTATATGTGATGTTCCTGAGCACGAGCTGTGCAGCACATTTGTAGATATTAGCGATGCCAAGCTTCCGGGATATATCAGTATTCCCTTTGAGTACAATGTTGAGGTAGGCAAGGAATATATCCTTTATATCAAAGGATGTCGTTCCAAATTCTTCGTTGATTATACGGATATTCCGGATAACACAGCCTATGTAGGAAGCTTATATCTTAACGATGAAGAGATTCCGGGCAGACACTTGGATGCGACTTACAATTACAGAGTTCCGATGTCCAAGAAGGCATCGGTAATTGCCATTGCTGCTATTTTGGCTGTGGCAGCAGCGTTATATGCAGCCATTGGCTTGTATTTCAACAAGTATAAGGATAGAAACACACTTGTGACGGTGGGAAAGGTCATCAAATATACTGCTAATCCCGTTGCGGCACTTGTTTTTGGTACTTTGATGATAATGGTATTTCCTCTTAAGATCTTTGATCTTAGGCCTGTTGATATTATCTTTTATGAGATAGGTCTTTTTATCAGTGCATTTATTGTGTTCTATGCCATCAATCATAAAGTGGTGAAGCTGGAGAACGGGGTATCGTTCTTTGACAATATAGAAATTGAGGATAAGGTGAGATTTCTTTTCATCATGTTCTCTATGGCTATGACTATATGGCATGCCTGCGAATATATGAATGCTTATGCCGATATTCATCACACGCTGGCGGAAAGAAAGATGGTCATATGGTTTGCGGTCATGCTGCTATTTACCTTCTCCTGGGAAGAAATACTGTACTTCCCTAATTTGTTCTGGCTTATAGGTTCGGTGGCCTATGGCATAAGATACTATTTGGTAAATGCTTTGCCTGATACGGAAAAAGAGTATGATCTTCACAATGCAATCCTTAAATACGAGGTTATCATTGTTGTACTTGCCGGAATAGTTGCGATCAACCTTATAAAGAGATTGTTTGTCTACATCACTAACAAGGACAGTAGAGAAGTGAGGTTTAATGCTTTCAGCGCCCTGGTGGCGGTTCTTTTGGTTGGCCTTATTGTTATGAGATATAACAGATGGTGGGGAGTTGCGCTTACGGTTATTTTCGGTGCGCTATACCTTAGACTTCTTGTGTGGAATAAGAGAGAATATTGGACCAAGATAGTTGCCGGCGGACTTATGATGAACTTTGCCATTTCCCTTGGTTATTGCTTATTGCATAGATATTTTCCGGGATATGTAAGCGGTAGATTTGGATTTGTATTCCATACACAGACTGTTACAGCGGAATACATGATATTCATGGACGGTGTGGCAGCGGTTCTTCTTGCAGCCAAGATCATAGCTTTCCCTAAGGGGCTTGGCACCAAAGAACTCTTTAAGTCAGCATGGAAAGAGATGATACTTTTTGGCTGGATATCTACCTACGCAATATTTACAGTTTCAAGAACAGCCTATCTTTCATTGTTTGTTTGTATATTCGCGGTGCTTATAATAGTGTCCGCAAAGCATAAAAAGCAGTTTTTAAGAATGCTTGTGACCATGATAGTTGCTGTGGTTTTGTGTTTTCCTGCAGTCTTTACTCTACAGAGGATTGTGCCTGCTATAGTTTCAAGACCGGTATTTCTCTTTGCGGATGATGCGGATCCTTTCGTAAGAGGCGGAGCTTCCTGGGGGAACAGCAATTTCATGTGCGTTGAGAGATTTGTGAACCTGTTCGAAGATAAGATATTGGGAATGGATGTTGATGAGTACGATTATCCCAATGATATTCTTAATTATGAGAACAAGGATGGGAATATGGTTCCAATTCTTGATTATTACGGCGATCCCGTTGATGAAAGCGATGAAGAGCAGGCCAATTGCGGTATGTTTAGTCCGGCTTTCGAAGACTACCTTGCATCAGCCTCAATGACAGGAAAAGAGCGTTTTATGCTCCTTGCTTTAACAGATGTGGGATACATTGATGAGAACAATAGATGGGACGTGCTCACTAACGGAAGAATTACCATTGCCAAGTATTACATTCCGGAGATTGGATTTAACGGACATGAGGATCAGCCTACGTTTCCAAGTGGTGAGATTATACAGCACGCACATAACACCTATTTACAGGTAGCTTATGATCATGGAATGGTTGTAGGAGCGTTGTTTGCTCTGTTTATTTTATGCGGACTTGTGGTTTCGTATAAGTTCTACAAGAAAAATGAGGAGAAAGAGCCGCTTTCTCTTTTACCATTTTCGATTATAATCGGATTTACTATAGCAGGACTCAGTGAATGGGTATTCCAGCTAAGTAACCCCATGACAGTTGCTCTGATGTTATCTGTTGCACCTCTTATGTACAAAACCGGATCTAAGTCTTGATCCGCTTAATATAAACTAAAACAACATGCAAGAGAGTATGTTTATGAACAAGAAGAACAAAGAACCTTTTAATTTTCAAAAACTATATAGGCGAACAGGACTTATCATCTATGATGTGCTTAGCATCATAGCTGCAAGCTACCTTGCGCTTTGGCTTAGAAACGATCTTAGTATAGTTGGTATCAACAAGAACTTTTTGATGCCGGTTACCAACTATATGGTCATCAACATAGTTCTGACGCTTATTATTTTCTTTATATTCAAACTCTACGATAGTTTGTGGGCTTACGCCGGAGAAAGAGAACTTCAGAATCTGGTAATGGCCTGCGTTATATCGGCAGTTGTAGATTATATCGGACTTCATTTTTTTACACATCCCGATGAACAGCAGCCTGTTCCGAAGTCCTATTACTTCTACTACCTGTTCTTACTTGTGGCATTGATATTTGTAAGCAGATTCTCTTACAGATTTTTAAGAAGCCTTAAGCACAGATCGGAGAATAAGAACAACAGCAAGGCTGTTATGATAATCGGTGCCGGGGAAGCTGCAAATATCATCATCAAAGACATCATAGTAAGTAATTATTCTACAATGTCTATCAAGTGTATCATCGATGATGATCCCAACAAGTGGGGCAAATATATTCAGGGTATCAGAGTAGTCGGCGGAAGAGACAGGATTGTCGAATGCGCTGATCTGTATGATATAGACGAGATCATAGTTGCGATTCCTTCTGCATCACGAAAGGAATTCAAGAAGATCCTTGATATCTGTAAGAATACGAACTGTAAGCTGCGTGCCCTTCCGGGAATGTATCAGCTGGTTAACGGCGAGGTCAACGTATCAAGACTTCGTGACGTAGAAGTAGAGGACCTTCTTGGAAGAGATCCGATCGCAGTAGACCTTGACTCAATCGCAGGCTATGTAAGCGGAAAGACCGTTATGGTAACGGGAGGCGGAGGATCCATTGGATCTGAGCTTTGCAGACAGATTGCAGGACATAAACCCAAGAGACTTATCATCGTGGATATTTATGAGAATAATGCCTACGATATTCAGCAGGAACTTAAGACCAAATTCCCTGAGCTTGACCTGGTTGTACTCATTGCTTCAGTCAGAAACACCCTCAGGATCAACAATATTTTTGAAAAATACAAGCCCGATATTGTGTACCATGCGGCTGCTCACAAGCATGTTCCTCTTATGGAGGATAGCCCCAATGAGGCTATTAAGAACAATGTCTTTGGAACATGGAAGACCGCTATGGCAGCAGCTATGAACGGCGCCAAGAAGTTTGTCCTCATCTCAACGGACAAGGCTGTTAATCCCACCAATGTCATGGGAGCCAGCAAGAGAATCTGTGAGATGATCGTTCAGACCTTTAATAAGCATTATGATACGGAGTTCGTTGCAGTTAGATTTGGAAACGTGCTTGGTTCAAACGGATCTGTTATTCCGCTTTTCAAGAAACAGATCCAGGCAGGCGGCCCTGTTACCGTTACGGATCCTAATATCATCCGTTATTTTATGACTATATCCGAGGCGGTTTCTCTTGTGCTCCAGGCAGGCGCTTTTGCCAAGGGCGGCGAGATATTCGTTCTCGATATGGGTGAGCCTGTAAAGATACTTGATCTTGCAGAGAACCTTATTAAGTTGTCCGGACTTAAGGTTGGTGAGGATATCAGGATAGAATTTACAGGACTTCGTCCCGGTGAGAAGCTTTACGAAGAGATGCTCATGGATGAGGAAGGACTTCAGGACACTTCCAACAGGATGATCCACATAGGTAAGCCTATTGAACTTGATGAGATGAAATTCTTCTCAGAACTTGAGAGACTGAATGTAGCCTCAAGAGAAGAATCCTCCGAGACAAGGATGCTTGTTCAGGAGATAGTTACTACCTATCATCCCACAGACAACAAGGAAGACAGGAGCAGAGAGCACATGGAAGCTCTCAGAAAAGCTGCGGAGAAGATAAACGAGGATTAAAACAATGGAACTTAAGCCTTTTGAGAAAAAAATATATCTTTCATCCCCTACAATGCATGGAGATGAGCTTAAATACATGCAGGAAGCCTATGAGACCAACTGGATGTCTACTGTGGGCGCCAATTTAAATGAGATAGAAAAAAGAGTATGTGAAAAGATCGGATGTACTGATGCGGTTGCATTGTCATCCGGAACTGCGGCGCTCCATCTTGCCATTAAGCTTGCGGGAGAAAGACTCTACGGACAGCCTAAGGTTGGACATGGTACCTTGGAAGGCAAAAAAGTATTCTGCTCTGACATGACTTTTGATGCCACAGTTAATCCCGTGGCTTACGAAGGCGGTGAAGCAGTATATATCGATACAGAAGCTGACACCTGGAATATGTGCCCCAAGGCCCTTAAAAAGGCTTTTGAGATATATCCTGATGTTAAGCTTGTAGTTGTTGCACACCTTTACGGAACTCCCGGTAAGGTGGATGAGATCAAAAAAATATGCGATGAGCACGGTGCTTTGATAGTAGAAGATGCGGCTGAATCCTTCGGTGCTACATATAAGGGTAAGCAGACAGGCCTTTTTGGCGATTACAGCATAATCTCTTTTAACGGAAACAAGATAATAACAGGTTCTGCCGGAGGAATGTTCTTAGCGCGCAGCAAGGAAGACGCTGATAAGGTAAGGAAGTGGTCCACACAGGCAAGAGAGGATGCTCCCTGGTATCAGCATGAAGAGCTTGGCTATAACTATCGCATGAGTAACGTTATCGCAGGCGTTGTAAGGGGGCAACTTCCATATCTTGAAGAGCATATCGCTCAGAAGAAAGCTATTTATGAGAGATACAAGGAAGGCTTCAAGAATCTTCCCGTTAAGATGAATCCATACAATGAAAAAGATACAGAGCCCAATTTCTGGCTCTCATGCATCATTATTGATAAAGAAGCTATGTGTAAGCAGGTTCGCGGCGAGCAGGATGTTCTCTACATCGACGAGCCCGGAAAGAGCTGCCCTACACAGATATTGGAAGCTATTGCTGCACTCAATGCAGAGGGACGTCCCATCTGGAAGCCTATGCACATGCAGCCAATCTATAGGATGAACGCATTTATAACAAGCACCGGAAACGGAAGAGCAAGAAGTAACGCATACATCAAAGAGGCAGGCATGGTTGATGTCGGTGCAGACATCTTCGAAAGAGGTCTCTGCCTTCCAAGTGATAATAAGATGACACCTAAGCAGCAGGATGTAATAATCGAGGCTGTTAAGAAATGCTTTGAATAAAAAGCTGTAGCATATAGTGAAACAATTATCTGTACTTTCCATACGCAATAATGTTATACTCTTCTTTGTGGTTTTATAAAATAAAACAAAAAGGAGAGAGTAATATGTTTATAGTTTGGGGTACAGACACCAAGAAGAAAAATGTTACATCAGTTGGACCTGTTGTATGTCAGAGCTGTGGAAGCTATGGAAGGTACAATATTTATAAGACTTACAGAGTTTTGACCTTCTTTTTCTTCATTCCTACATTTAGATGGGGAACACAGTACTTTGCAGAATCAACTTGCTGCGGAGCGTTATATGCGCTTGATAAGGAGATAGGAAAGTCTGTTGCAGCTAATGCGGCAGTGCAGATCTTACCTGAGCACCTTACTCTTATCAGAAGCGGAGTAAGTCAGAACGTTCAGAGCACTCAGAACACACAGAACGCGCAGGACACTCAGGTTGTAAAAGATATCGAGATGAAAAAATGTGGTCAGTGTGGAACAGAGACTTCATCAGAAAGCCTATTTTGTCCCAGCTGCGGAGCAAAGTTTTAAAAAGAATTGAAATTAACGGGAGCAATCAGCGATAATGCTGATTGCTCTTTTTGGCACAATAAAGTTGAAAAAATATTAGATGAATAAGACTGGGAAAATTAAAGATATAATAGGGAATATACTGAAAGAAAAAGACTTAGAATAAAGATATTGGGAGGTAAGATGAAATGAAGTTATTTAAGGGGATTGTAGCGTTGGCGTTGGTATGCACTCTTTTAGTTGGGTGTGGTCTTAACGGTATGGGCGCTAAGGAAACACAATACGAAGGTGATGGCTTTAAGACTGCAGAAGAAGCGGCGACATCTTTTGTCGAAGGATTAAGGGATTTAAACTTTGATAAGATGCTCAAGTCCTATGCTTGGGAGACACAGGCGGAACATTATAAGTATGATGGCATGCTAAGAAGATTTAGAGCTTTTAACCCGGCATTTGCGGTTAAGCTCCCTTCTGATAATGAGTTTTATGTTTCTTCAAATGTAGTCGGATTGCACAGCAAGGAAAGTGGCCTCCTTTATATGGCTATTAGCTACTATGTTATGGGTGATGATATTGAATTCGGAGTAAATATCCCGCTGAATGATGATGACGATATTAATGAGTTTTTGGATATATATAATAATGAAAAATACAAGGATTTTACAAATATAAAGAATATTCGCTTTTCAACACCGGAAGAGATGATTGGAAGTATTTGTCCAACTGAAGAGTATAATAAGAGAGTTGAAATAGAAGGCGACTGTTATGGCGCTGATGAGGTTGTTTGTGTTGCGGTATTGGCAGATGTTGGAGACAAGACTTTTTATTATTTCCCGACAGTGGCTCGTTACGGTGAGAAATGGTATATTGTATCATCCTGGAGCGTTATCAGCGAATTTTTGGGAATGAGTGCACATCATCCCTTCGTGATTACTGATGAAGCTCCCCAAGATTGGGAAACAGTTATGAAAAATAATTAAAAGGAATCAGTTAATGGGAGCAATCGGCATAAGAGTCGATTGCTCCTTTATCTTGCATGTTTGACTTGAGTATAGGATGAATGTATATTAATAGATATAAATAGATATAAAAGAATATAAAGACTTTTTGTACATATAAAAAGATATAAAAGAACATAAAAGATATAAAACAAAAAGATGGAGGTAGATATGCAGAATCCGTTTTCAATATCCTTCGGAACACTTCCAACTCAATACATATCAAGACTGACTCAGACCAATCAGATCCTGGAAACTTTTAGGGCTGACAGACCTGCCAATCATGTATACATGTTGACGGGAATCAGGGGCTCCGGCAAGACCGTCATGATGACGGATATTTCCGAGAAACTTAGGAAGGAAAAGGACTGGATAGTTGTGGAGATAAGCCCGGAGCGGGATATGCTGGAAGGGCTTGCAGCTACATTATATGCAGTCCCTGAGCTTCATGCGCTTTTTGTAAAGGCTAAGCTCGACTTCTCAGCTCTTGGGCTTGGAGTTTCATTTGAAAATGCCGCTCCCATAACTGATGTGGAAGTTGCCGTTAACAGAATGCTTGAGCACATAACAAAGGTCGGAAAGAGATTACTTGTCACAGTCGATGAAGTTACCAACAATGACAATGTAAAAGTATTTGCAGCGGCTATTCAGATATATCTAAGGCGTGGGTATAATGTCTTTTTGATCATGACGGGACTGTATGATAATCTCTATAATCTTCAGAATGAAAAGACACTTACCTTCCTTTACAGGGCACCAAAAATTATAATGGACCCGCTGAATTACACAGCAATTGTCTCGCATTATAAGAAAACATTTGATATTGAAAGTGAGAAGGCGGAGCATATGGCGAAGCTCACAAAGGGTTATTCATTTGCATTCCAGGTACTTGGGTATCTCATGTGGGAGAGTAAGAGCAAGGACATAGATGATGTACTTCCGCAATATGATCAGTATCTTGATGAGTACATTTATGATAAAATATGGTCTGAAATGTCAGAAACTGACAAAAAAGTGGTAGGCCATATTGCTATAAGCGGGGAGACCAATGTTGGCAAGATAAGAAAGCAGCTTAACATGACAACGCCGCAGTTTTCCGTGTACAGAGACAGGCTCAAGAGGAAGGGCGTTATCAGCACAGCTCAGTACGGATATATATCACTTCTTTTGCCTAGATTTGATGAGTATGTCAAATTACACGCAGACATGTGATCTTTATAATAAAAGTATTGTTGAACGGAGTTAAAATGGGTAATTCATTCTACGCCAAATATATCAAGAGATTTATCGATATAATCTTATCGCTTCTTGTGATAGTGTGCTTTTGCTGGCTCTATGCGATTGTGGCGATCCTTGTAAGAACCAAGCTCGGCAGCCCTGTGCTCTTTAAGCAGGCACGCCCCGGCAAGGACGAGAAGATATTCAACATGTACAAATTCAGGACCATGACAGATGCAAGGGATGCAAACGGCGAGCTTCTTCCCGATGAAGTGAGACTTACGAGCTTTGGTAGCTTCCTTAGAAAGACAAGCCTTGACGAGCTCCCGGAGTTTTTTAACATCCTAAAGGGCGACATGTCTTTTATCGGGCCGCGCCCCCTTCTTGTTAAATATCTTCCCTATTACAACGAGCGAGAGAGACTTCGTCACAGCATCAGACCCGGGCTCACCGGATGGGCGCAGGCTCACGGCAGGAATGCTATATCCTGGGAAAAGAAATTTGAATACGACGTATGGTATGTAGAACATTTATCCTTTTTGACTGATATTAAGGTTATAATAGATACCGTAAAGGCAGTTCTTCACAGCGAAGGAGTTGCATTAAACGCACTGGAGGATTTTGATGAATACAGGAAGCATCAAACCCACACCGATACACAAACTTGATGATAACGAGCTTT
>JAEEXE010000054.1 GCA_016291375.1 Butyrivibrio sp. | reverse complement strand
AATATCAAAAGTCACAGCCTATATACTGATAAATTCGGGATAAATGTGCTACAATTAAACCACACAGATAAAGCAACAAAAGAAGATATCGATAACAATCTTGTCTACTGGGCAGAACTTTTTAAGGCGACAACCTGGGAAGAATTCAAAGCCCTAGCCAAGAACCATCCTGATATAGAGGAGGTCGGAACATTGATCTTTGAACTTAATTACGACAATCAAGCAAAAGAAATCTTAGAAGGCCAACGCCGTTACAGAGAGCAAATGAACTCTCAATATACCGCAGGGTATACTGACGCCGAAGAAAAGAACAAAGCAGAAAAAGAGCAGATGCAAGATGAAATAAATAAGCAAGCTGCCACCATCGCCAAGCTGCAAGAAGAGCTTCAAAAATACAAAAATAAATAATTAATACACTAGGCCGGATCACACGATCCGGCCCTTTTCATCTCTCTTCAAGATACCTCACTACTTTCCCATGCTCCCGGGCATACTCAATCTCAGATCTCGTACTATCCCCGATATACCCTCCAACGTTAATGACAAAAATCTCATCCGCCATATCAATCTTGCGCTTATGCATATCATCCAGCATCACCTTAGTCTTCGTAAGCGTGCCCTCGTCCATGTTCTCCCACACTTCCTCGTCACCGGAATGCCCAAAAAGCCCAACACTGATAACAATGTTCCCCTCTAATGTAAGCCTCTTCTGCGCTTCCATAAACTCATCCTTAAAGCGCGTACTTCCGCATAATGTGATCACCTTATAATTTCCAACCATGATTTCATCCAACCAATCCTTATATTATTTCTGGGCAAAAGAGCTATCTCAGGCAAAAGAGCCATCACAGTATGATCAAATCCCCATCAACAAATCCAACTGCCACACCATCAAGCTTTTTCAGCTTATCTGCGTTGCTTCCTGTCTCCAGATACCTTGTAAGCTTTGTCAGCAAATCTGCAAGCACAGTCTCCCAGTCATCTTCGGAGTTCCAGGTAAAAGGATTATCTCTTGTATCAAAATCCGATACTTCATCACAGGCCCAGTCATCGTCATCCGGGTCAAAAGAGCTACATCCAACCAGTTCCAATGACCAGCTGTTATCAGCATCCTCATATATGTTAAAACACGCCGCCACAATATCTTTGGGTAATCCCTGCGCCAGCACTTTATCAATCCATGTTGCTAATTCGTCATACATAATCTTTCCTCGTTTCAGTTCATTTTATCTGAACCTTTATACCTAACACTGTGGCTCTGATCCATAAATATCCTTAGAATCATTCAACCAACCCGCAATTTCAATATCTTCTTTATCAAAACCAGCTTTTAGTTTTTGTTCTAATAACCCCCATTTAGAACCATCCGCCAACAATACCATTTCATCAACATTCTTCTGCAAAACGCTTTCATAATTATATTGCTTTGCTAATGTTGAATATTTGAATTTCAATATAGAATTATTGATGCACTTCATGTATCCAAACTTAGATAATGAGCCATCTAACAAAATTTTCTCCTTATCGCTAAAGCTGTAATCGTTAGCACCTAATATAGCTAAGTCTTTCCATCTTGATATTTTACGAACAACCAACTTTATGCGTTTGTATTTAAAATGATGTTCCTTATGCTTAATTGCGTCGACTACGCTAGTAATATCAGGTATCTCAAATGGTAATATGTCATTTTTCCCAATCTTACGTTTTCTATCGCCAACATAGTTTATGTCAACAAAGCATAATACTGCTTTCATAATTCCAACGTAATCTTCAAAATCATTCTTTATAGACTGATAGCAATTATTCCTCCACTTTTGAGTACTCCCTTTATCCATAAATAGAGTATTGATATCTTTTGCAATTAAAAAGAATCCTTCAGAATTAAAAAAACGATTGATCTCATAAGCCTCTTCAAAATGAGAACAAGAATTAACATTGATTTTTAAATGTAAAATCAAATGCTCTATATAATTGCAATATGCTAAGTTCTCTTTCTTTTGACAATCAAATGGAAGTATGGGAGCTAAGTGAGGATCACCTGCATTGCTATATCTGTCCTCACAAATGTGATGGCATAATAATCCTTCCGAAGTTCTCGTAACTTTTCCATTCTTACGTTTGCACTCGGGTGAACTATAATAATCGTAAAGCGCCATCCCATATTTGCCCTGCAAATATGAGCATAAATCATGGTATGTCATTTGTAATTCTTTTACATATTCAGGACTCATGTAATAACACCCTATTCAAAAAGGTTGCAACATCTTCCTATGTTATTTGAACCTCAGTTTTTCCTATTACATCTTCTTTTTCAGAAATTGGACCATTGTGATATGAATCGTAATTACTTCATATCCAACAAACTCATGCTAAAATTGCATAAAAACTATTCTTTTATTTTCCTGAACTGATTATCATCTAAATACATATATGATTGTGGAGATTGTGATATTCCAATCTGTTTTAATCTAATCTCATTTTTACATTCATGAACCTTCCCTAATATGTATGCATAAGCTTCATCTTTTCCACAAAAATACTCCATATACTTTTTTTTAGTAATTCCGCCACTTTTCCTAGTACTTTCCCATAAACGAGCTGGCGTATCCGTGATAACTCCTTTTACCTCAGCAAAACCTACCACTCTTTTCTTAGGACTCGTTTCATAGATTACAATTTTATCAATATTTTGCTTAGGTTTACATTTTCTATATTCAAATGTTTTTTCTCCTGACAAAATTCTCTTTACATATTCTGTTTTTATTGGTAATAAAATAGTTGCCATTATTATCCCCTATATAATTTAGTTTCAGATTCATTTATAATAGAATTGAATTGTTGATCAGTCAGTCGATGAAACGGTCTAGGTCCCTTCCATTTTTCAACTATATTCATTTTGTATAACTGATCTAAAGTCACTTTTTTATTTAATTCTTTACAAAAGATAAACTTCAACACCTTCAATTGAGACGATTTCGTTCTCCAGAAATAAGATAATTGATCATTTGAGAAAACACTACGATTTTGACAAAAATTCATATATTCTTCTTTACTATGGAATGAAGTAATTATCTCATCTATAACTCCCACAGTAGTTAAAACAGAAGAATACCTTTTAATCTTTCCTTCTTCGCCAATTCTATAAAATAGAATAATATCTCCATTATTTACAAAGCTAGTATCTCCCCATGTAATATATACTTTTTGTAAAGCATATCTGTAAGGAGCTTCAACCATATAGTCCCCTTCGTTCTCAGTCAACAAAGCTGAATCCGGCAACAAAGGCGTATGATACTCAGGTTTTATAGGTAAAATAAATTTAGCTCTTGAATAATCCACATTTGGAAAGTTTTCTTTTATGTTCTTTTCTATTGAATAAGATCTCAATGGTTTAACTAATACTGTTTCATCCCCATAAATATTATGTTTTAATCCATAGTAGTAGAACCCCCATCTCTTCAACAATTGCGATAAAGCCTTTAATTCATCACGATCATCATATAGGGTTACATATATCTCATCAACATTTCTCTTTATAGCGTTATCAAATATTATCTTAATAAAACGCTCCCCCAGTCTAAATCCTGTTGATTCGACCTTAAAAGTTCCAACCTTTAATCTTTTCTTTGGTAAAAAACCGGGTTCTATATCGCTATATGCTTCATTTATTCCTTCTGTTTTTAAATATAAAAACCCTTGAATATTACTTTTATCATCATAACAAATATAAGCCTCTTCCTCACTTTTTCCCATAAACCATTTATCAAATCCATCATATGATTCTCTAAGCGAATCGAAGAAAGGATTTGTTATGTCGATATTCCCAAAATACTCTTTTTTTACTGAAAGCGCTTTATAAGTTAGTAATTGTGGGTTTTCACTAGATACTTTGATTATAAATGAATTTATGGAAAAAACTCTATTTGAAATACCTAGAGCCTCAGCTTTATTCCTCATTCGTCGGTCTTCAGTTATAAGAATATCAGCTTTTCCAATATAGGTTTCAAAAAGCAACTGATTATCTATTTCATCATTTATAGTCTTTGATACACCACCCACTATACGCTTAAATGCATCCGTTTGAGGAGATACAGTATGCATTTCTTCATATGATGCTAATTTTGCATCATATAACTGTTGCATATTACCATTAGAATATTTCCTTAATTCATTTACAGAATAAGGGTGAATCATTTTAGTATAATGAAGCTTATCTAACCAATAAAATAAAAGCCCAATGCTCTGATTTGTAACTTTAGTATTTTCCCTATGAATAATAATGTTAGTATCTAAAAGCGCCTTCACTTTTTATTACCTTCCCTTAATCTATAATTATCATAAGATCAATAACATTCTTCATTTTAATAATTCCGACATACATTATGGCTTATTATTTTTTCCTTTTATAGATTCCCTATGTTCCTTTCTTCTCAACGACTCAACTATCAAACCCTGAATAATACCATGCACATAATTCGTATACCTGATATATATTTCTTTCAATATCAAAGGAGAAGAAATCAAGATAAACGGTCTTGCCGTTATCAAGAGATAATACGTATTTGTCCCTGAGAATCTTAGCCGATTCGTATACGGATTTATTATCAAGATGAATAAGCACACGTTCAAACTCTGCATCAGATAGTGTTGCAGAGCCTTTGGCTTCCAATAGTTTATTTTTATTAAATTCCGCGAGTTTATCTTTGAAATTGTCCAGCACGTCAGAGTAGTTCTTAAGTTCAACATACTCATATCCGATGCTTTCAAGTCTTTCAATAAACTTTATTTCAACCTCGTATTCGGATTGAACGCGCCCCATATATTTGCCCCTTCATAAAGAAATGAATACCTGCTTAAACAGCGGAATCATGCTGTTTCATATAGTGTTAATTATACCATATAGTTAGAGCAAAATAGCGCATAATTATACGCTTTGACACTATTATTTTACTCACTTGGGGTAGCGTCAAGAAATGTACAAAATAAGAATTATTGAAAAAGAACAAGTGTTTGGTAAAATAATAATGGTGCTACCATTCACGGTAGGCGGTTAGTCCTTCAACCGGAGGACTGTGACCTCCGTTAATCATAGAAATCTCGTATGAGAAATCCATGTTGGGAGGGAATGGCTTATGCTAACCATCAACGACTTGATTGCAGTTCTCGCACTGTGTGCGACGTTTTACAGTCTTGGATACGTTCATGGAAAGCGTGATTCCAAGACACAAAAATAACCGCCCGAGCCTCAGAAACTTAGAGCGGTTATTAAAAAATAACTTATCATAGTACAGGGCTAACCGTCTATCGGTAGCACCTTTTTTCTTTTATTATAATATCATTCCTGCATGGAGTAGTCAAACATCGTCAAACCACAATAATAACTCGAGGAATATCAAAACAATCAGCAATCTACAAGTGCTGTCAATTCCCCATTAGCCAAAACAGCAAGATGCTGCGTTGCTCTGGATACCGCTGTGTACAGGCAGTGCTTGCCAAGTTCGTCCGTAGGATAGGATTCTGCGTCTGCGTCGGGCAAGATCACATTGTCAAACTCAAGGCCCTTTGCAAGTGCAAGCTCTATAAGAAACGCACCGCTCTTTGGAAGGCTGTCACCTTCGGAAACAATCTGCAAAGCTTTATCACCAAGGGTTCCCGCTATCTTTTCAAGGCTGTATGCGTTTCTGCAGATAACTGCAGTAAGGCCGTCCTTCTTTTCATAATCTTCTATTAAAGTCTTAAGATTCTCACAGTATTCTTTGTCAGAAGCACAGCTCTTTACGATTATTTCTTCTCCGGGTCTTTTTACTGATGAGACCATCAGCTTTTTTTCCGGAGGGAGAAGTGAAGCAAATACCTTGGTTATCTCAGGCGAACTTCTGTAACTTGTCATAAGAGGAAGCTCTGCAAATTCTTTTCCTGCTTCCTGCGCCATCTCTTTTATCCCTGCAAAAGAAACTGTGCCTGCTCGAATTGCCTGGAATTCATCACCAAGCAGCATGAAACGGGCATTAGGGAAAAAGCCGGCAAATATCTTAAGCTGCGCCGCAGTGTAGTCCTGCACTTCATCTATCATGACATATCGTACATTGCGGTTACAAATACCTGTCAGCTCCATCTTGGTATAGAGCCATTCTGCTGCCGTAATGTACTCACTTCCAAGGATTCTCTGAGCAACATGCTTAACGTTTATAAAATTGCAACGTCTGATAAAATTAAGCGCACCGCCAAAATCATTCTCAATGCGGTTTTCTTCTGCAGTATCAGAGCCTGTGGTATTCTCAGAATCATCATTAAAAATATCCTTATTTCTAATGATGCTCTTGGCTCTCTCTTCAAGCTCTTCTGCTGCCGTATGAATCATACGAACTCCCATGGGGAATTTAGAATACTTTTTTACCACTGCAAAAACTTCGCTCTTAGTCATCACGATCTTGCCGTTCTGGGTTATATTGTAAAAGTCATCCTCTGTAGGACGAAGCGTAAGCAAGGCGTCATGAATCTTCTTAAGGCTTGCATCATCCGTGCCGTCATATTCGTTATCTGCAAACGGAACGCCCACTTCTTTTAAGAACTCATGCCAGGTCAAAGCCGGAGGATTGGTCTCTCCAAGATCCGGAAGGACATTGTCTATATAATCGCGAAATACAGGATTAAGTGTCAAAAGACATACCTGCTCAGGGCGAAGTGTCTTTCTCTTTTGATAAAAAAGATACGCGATTCTCTGAAGCAGAACCGAAGTCTTACCACTACCTGCAATACCGTTTACCAAAAGCACTTGCGTATCGGGGTACCTGATTACCGTATTCTGCTCTTTTTGAATGGTTGCAGTGATAGCCTGCATCTTGTCAGAGCGGGTCTGTGATAGAGATTTAAGGAGCATGGGATCCTCGATTGCGATCTGGGTGTCAAAAAAGGAAACCAGCTTACCCCTATCTATCTCAAACTGACGGCGGAGCCTTAGATCAACCGGTATGGTCCTGTCATCTACCGTGTAGCTTGTAGCGCCATTTTCCTGATTGTAGTAGACCTCGGCAATGGGAGATCTCCAGTCTACAACCATCTGATCATAGCCGTTTTCTGAGATGGCAGCTCGTCCTATATAATAGCTTTCCGGCTGACTTTCTCCTTCAAACACAAGCTCAATCTTGGCAAAATAAGGAGACTCAAGCAGTTTATTTACTGTCTTAAGTCTTTTACTAAGAGAACTACTCTCGACGTTGTAGGTATCAATGTATCTGTTCCATACCTCGATCTCTGCAAGAGTTTCCATTGTAGTCTCTATATCTGCGTAGTCAAAACGAATGTTGTCACGAATATCATTTTTATCTTCAACTGCTTTTTCATTTAAGCCGGATATCTGTTCTTCGAGCTCTTTCTTAATGCCAAGCAGCTTATTATAAGTCTTTGTCAAATGAGCCTGCTCATTTTCAAATACTTCTTTTCCCATGGTATTTATCTCCATTACTTTGGTTAAATCTTCCTGATCTCACCTTTAATGATAATCCATAATACAACATTTATCCACAAAGGCATTAAGCATATCGCTCTGTTTGCCATTCACATATCTTGGCACGCTGCATTCAAACTTTTGTACAGTCCACTCATCATTGACCAATACTATTTTAACCTCAAGATCCTTGTATTCATTTTCGTATGGATCGTTTTCTGAATTATTAAGTTCTTCAACATGCTTAATCGCAAATCTTATATAGTTTTTATATTCTTTTTCCAGCAATTCGTTAAGCTCGGTATATATAGCACATGCGGTGTAATCTGAACTACTGTCGCAGCCCAAATAAAACTTTTGGTCGGAAAAATCCAAAACCGAGGTTGTCGTATAGCATGGATCTCCATCAACTGTCGCTTCGATTATTGCCAGTTTCAGTGTCTTAAAAAACCTATCAGTATCCATTTTATTCTTGGGCAGTCTCTTTATCATAGACAGATTATGTTCATCAAGATCTTCAAGCTCATTCTTGTACCATACGCATCTTACGGAATATACACGATTTCCATAGTCGCTCAGCTTGGTGTAGGAGTCCTTTAAGGGATCCATGCAGATATATTCTCCGTCCATGCTTCCAACGATCAGAACGTAATGATGATAGCTAAAAAGCGATCTGCGATGCACCTTTACGATCGGATATCTTCCGGCGGAAAGACAGGTGTCTAAATATTTAGAATCCACTTGACCATAAGTATCTGCGCGGAATCCGGCAAGGTCATCAAGCTCATTCCACTGCATGTTTCCTTCTTCATCATATACTTTTTCATCTGACAAAAGAGTTACAAGCTCGCCGGGGTCCATTGCTCCTTCAGTTTCTGATATCGCTGTAGCAATGCATGTTGTTATGCAGCCTGAAGATTCCATGGTATACTCCGAATCCCCCAGATAACTATCTTTCCATGCCGCATCATCCTGGCGGTAGCTGATAAGTCCTTCCGAAACCGGGAAATCTTCATTGCATTTTACATTGACTCCGCCGCGATTTTTGACAAACTGCGTAGCTGCAACAAATGCTGCTATGCATAGTATACCTAAAGCTATAGCTATGATTAATGTCTTTTTACTTTTCAATCATATTCCCCTTCTGTTAATCATTCTCTGAGATTGCTTCAAAAAAAGCTTTTTGGACCTTTGCATAACGCTTATGCGCTCTTCCTCTGCCATTTCCCGCTTCATATCCTCCGGATAGATGTGAGCCTGCGGAAGTCTCTACCAGAATATATTTGCTTGATCCGTCATAGGCTTCAACCTTAGGAAGTTTATCCGGCATGGACATGAAATCATTTTGGCCGAGAGCTTTCATCAGCTTATCCCAAGCTTCTTCCGAAACGGTATACTCTTCCTCCAAATACTCATCCCCCGGAATCTCTCCGGAATAAAAGTCAAAGTCACTGTCAGAGTATGACCAAACATCATAAACCTTAACCCGAAGATCATTAGTAAGTATGCATACTGTCGCGCTATCAACATCTCCTCCGGTCCCCAGGAATGAAACTTTAGTCACTCCAGTAAGGGGTTCTTTGGATCCCATGCCGCATCCTGTAAGCTGCGCAATCAGTAAAAAAGATATTGCAAGTACCGCGATAGTTTTCTTTATAATTTTATTTGTCATCTGTTTTAGCCCCCATATTACTCTAGCTCCCTTCCCTTATTGCATGTTAAACAACATAAAAAAATGAAGGTCTCTTCTTTAAATACTTGATCCTGACTGTGCCAGCAATCCCGATCCACTTGATGGCGTCAGTAAACCGATTTTTTCATATTCTTCCTCCAACTTTGTACTACGAATGATGTAACTGCTTTATAAGCCCAAACCATGTTTGCCTTTATGTCTTATAAATAATAAACAATTATTCTTGCACGATTGTTGCACCCCTCAGTTTTGCTCACTTCACACAGATAAAATTATATCATATGGCCATAGCAAATAAGCGCGTAAAATGCGCATCAAAAAAGACCGATGAAAAACTTTTGACATAAGCGATTCACGGTCTTCTTTGTATTCATATCACTGAAATGATAGTCAATCGGCTATCATCTCTCAACATTCTCCATTCCTTCGGTCAGCCATTCGGGAATAACCCAGTCAACGACTTCGCCGTTTCGTACAGAACAAAGTCCGTAGAAATGAATTCCGGTATAGGAATAAATCATTAAATCCTCAGATGTAGCATGCTTATCGGGCTTTCCTTGCTGTGTGATAACTAAGTCAACATCAGGGAAAAAATTGGTGGGAGCGCATGGTTCTGCCTCGAAATCCATATCACCGCAATCCCATGAATAAATATTGCATGTATATTTCTTTGTATTGCCTTCAACAGAAAGAAGCTCATCATATAAAAGCTTATCGCCATCATATTTTTCAGCAAGTTTACCTTCCTGAAGATCAGTTCCGCTAAATATATTAAGATCTGCCACGCCATCTGGTTCACCCGGATTTTCAGGATCATGCTCAGTTATGGTTACATCGGAAATATCCCAGGTAAGTGTAATTGTAGCAAGTGCCTCCTTACCCTGAGTTGTAGCTTCATTGGAAATATTAGATGTGGCCTTTGCTGAAGCATCAGGTGTCTCTTCATTCTGTGTCTCTAGGCCATCCGAAGAGTCGTCAGTCAACCCTTCAGATACTGTCTCAGTTCCGGTTTCTGTCGCTGCACCGGTATCAGTCTCATCACCGGAACAACCGATCATAGAGAAGGTCATTGTAAATACCATCATCGTGATAATAAGATTCCTTATTTTTGCTGCCATTTCTCTCTCCTTATATTATCAATAAAAAATTCTAAATTTAAGTTACAAGTATGTTAACATTTACCAAGCGTTTCGTCAAGCACTTTATTTGATAAAATAACAAAAAACCGATGCAAACATGGTAAACATGCTTACATCGGCCCACTTTCACATATGATAAATTATTAATTTTTTCTTTTATTTATCAGTTTGAGCTTCTCTTCTCTCCCAAGCTGTTTGATATGCCATTCCCTACTCATGGCTTCCTCTTTGGTGTCAAACTCTTCATGATAGACGAGCTTAACGGGAAGTCTTGGTTTAGTATATTTGGCACCCTTGCCGGCGTTGTGATCAGCAATCCTCTTATCAAGGTCATTAGTCCAGCCGCAATATAGGGAACCATCGGCACATTCAACTATATAAGTGTAATTCATTTCTATTCTCAATTATAAATATCACTTAAGGTCATACTCAAGGTGAGCTGTGATTGTTGCGGTCTTATGTCTTGAGCTGGTATCAAAAGCTCCGTCATAGGAATAGCTGCGGGTACCTGAATTCTGAGCTGTGATCTGGAATACACCAAGGTCAGAATTCTTGAGCTTACCTACATGGGCTCCTGAGTTCTTAGCCATGATATCGATACGTTCCTTGGCATTCTGAGTTGCCTTGTCGATAAGATCAAGCTTAAGAGCATCAAGATCTGAATAATAATACTCAGGTGATTCTGATGTAAACTCTACGCCCTTATCAAGAAGAGTTGAGATATCTCTGGAAATCTTCTCAACATTATCCATATTCTGTGATGTAATGGTAACAGTCTGAGTAAGCTCATAGCCCTCAGGCTCAGAACCTACAAAGTTGCCGTTGTCATCGTAAATATCCCTGTATGTTCTTCTGATATCTACAGAGTTAAATACAATCTCCTCATCTGTGATTCCGTTATCAAGAAGGTAGTTCTTAACCTCGGAAGCATTTCCCTTTATCTGTGTATATGCATCCTTGGATGAGAAAGCTGTAGCGGAGAATGATCCTCTCCATATGATAAGATCTGCGTCAAAGTCTACGCTGGCGCTTCCGGTAGCGCTAATAGTATGCTGACTTCCCGATCTGAAATGTGCAAGTCCAATTGCAAGTGCGATGCAGCTGATAACCACGCATACTCCGATAATAAGCGCACTTATCCAAGTATTTTTCTTCTGTTCCATATTATTCTCCCTCACCAAAGTCTTTTCTTTTACTCAAAAAAAAGACAGCTGTCTCGCTGACCCTTTTTTGATAATACTATGATAACACATGCATATACATATGTGGCATATAATTCTAAAAACTATCCAAAAAATATTTCGAGTCCGATTCCTATTAGAACAAGTCCTCCAATTATCTTGGCTCCGCCCGCAAGCTTCGTCCCAAACCTGATTCCAAGCTTAAGACCGATATAGCAGATAACATGAGTAACTGCCCCTATTATCAGCGCACAGACCAAAACCTTTGGTGTTCTGTATGATGAAATGGTAAATCCAACAGAAAGAGCATCAATTGATGTAGCGATTCCCTGAAGAATCAGGATCTTGTTGGAAAGAACTCTGGAATCATTGCCTTTATGATTGATACATTCTGTATTGGTGCACTCATCACAGGAATGATTCTCTGTGCATTTCTTTTCTCGAATGCCCTCAATAAACATCTTGCCGCCGATAAAGGAAAGCAGGATAAGCGCAATCCAAGGAATAAAAGGTCTGAATCCCTCAAATAACTCAGCCGCGTTATGAACGAAGAACCAGCCTATAACAGGCATCGCAAACTGAAATGCTGCGTAGACAAAAGATATCTCATGTCTCCTTCTCCTCTTCATCTGCGGATGCATGAAGCCATTTGCCAAGGAGACTGAAAAAGCGTCCATTGCAAGGCCAAATCCCAGCATGACGCTATTAAATATAAATAATATTTTGGTTGCCATTTTTACTCCTAACCCACAACAAGTATAGTTCTAAAATTATATCATAAAACGACAGCCATATTTGCAACAAAAGCTCCTATTATAAAAAAATATCCCAAATCATAATTTGACGAATTTTTCCAATAAAAAAGACGGGCATCCATTTTCTAAATGAACACCCGTCCTTACTTATGAATTTCCAATGGCTCGTCCTCTCTTTTTCGTTTTTATCCGATCAAATCACATCCTTAAGCGGCCTCTTGACATTCCTTGGCTCCGATGAAGCATCGCCACCCTCGCTGTAAATGTCATCCGCTCCGATAACCGCTGCTCACTTCCGGTGAAGCATAAGCCACCTTGGTTGCTTTGGTTTTATCTCCTATGTGATTGTAAATATAATATACCATGTAAGAACCCTTTTGTCAAACATCTTTTTATTTGTGTTGCTATTTTCAGACAATTCAAACAATTCCAGTGTTTATCTGAGAACAATTATCAAGTATTTAGGGTTTGATAGAAAAGTGATAATAATGTATTATAAAAAATAATTAAAAAAGTCTTGAAAAGGGGTAAAAATGAGTGATTTTGTTTTAAGTGCCTGCTCTACCGCAGACCTTTCCAAAGAACATTTTGAAAAAAGAGACATCAAATACATCTGCTTCCATTTTGAGATCGACGGAACAGAGTATCAGGATGATCTGGGAGAATCAATTTCCCTCGATAAATTCTATCAGATGATGGCTGACGGAGCTATGACAAGAACTTCTCAGGTCAGCGTCGGAGAATATGAAGAGTATTTTGAAAGTTTCCTTTCTCAGGGTAAGGACGTTCTTCACCTTACACTTAGCTCAGGAATCTCCGGAACATACAATTCAGCTATGATTGCCAAGAGCGCAATGGAAGAAAAATATCCGGACAGAAAGATATATGTTGTAGATTCGCTTGCTGCTTCAGCAGGTTTTGGTCTTCTTATGGATAAGCTTGCAGATCTTCGTGACAGCGGAATGGGCATTGACGAGCTATATAAATGGGCCGAGGATAATAAGCTTAACTGTAACCACTGGTTTTTTGTATCAAATCTTAAATACCTTGTGAGAAACGGGCGTGTTTCCAAGGCTGCAGGCGCTATCGGAAATGTGCTTAGCATCTGCCCTCTTCTCAACGTGGATTTTGCCGGTAAACTTATTGTAAGATCTAAGGTAAGAGGCAAGAACGCCGTTATGAAGGCTCAGGTTCAGAAGATGGTTGAGCTTGCAGAAAATGGTTCCGATTACGACGGAGAGTGCTTTATCTCCAACTCTCACTGCTACGAGGATGCAAGAGCCGTTGCGGATATGATTGAGGAGAAGTTCCCTAAGCTTAAGGGCAGAGTCAAGATCTTCGACATCGGAACAACTATCGGAAGCCACACAGGCCCCGGTACAGTAGCCCTCTTCTTCTGGGGAGCCAAGAGAGTTGATTGATACTAATTGATAAAGATATGAAAAGCGAGACTTGTAAATGAACAAGCCTCGCTCTTTTTATGTATTTAAATCTTTCCAATCAAAGCATCTTTAGAAACTCTTTGATATCTCTTACTATTCTGTCCTGTTCGTACCAATAAACATAGTGGCCGCAGTTAAGCTTTATAAGCTTGCCATTTTCCGATGCATCAACCAAATCCTGATGACCGGATTCCCATATAGGATCACTGTCCTGCATAGCTATATATTGAATTGTTGGCACAGTAGGAAGCGGCATGCTTACAATCTCATCCAAAGCTTCTACCAGATGCTCATACTCACTTATCTTGTTTTTGTTGTTTCCGTGTCGGCAAGCTATGGCAAGCTCCATCTTATCTGCTTCACCTGCCGGTTTTCCGTACATAGCCATAATATTTCCGTATACAAGCCTAACAAGCCCGGTCTCTTGCAATATTTTTTCCAAGAAATCCTCACTCACTTTCTGGGTAGCATATTCATCTCTATAGGCAGGAACGGAAATGTCCATTCCCACGATTCCTTCTACTTCGGAAGGGTACTTCTGAGCCCAGAGAATTGATTCGACTCCGCTGATCGAATGCGGAACAAGAACGTAAGGTCCTTCAATGCCTGCTTTTTCAAGCCCTTCTCTGTCCTCTTCGAGGATCTTATCAAAGGTTCTCTCTTCATCTACGCTATCACTAAGGCCATACCCGAATCTCTCAAGGATAACGACTCTTGCGTCAGCGCTGAGTTCCCTGCAAAGAGGAAGGAAATTGTTATACGGACTAGTATCACCCCAGGCGGAAAGGAATACAATTGTATGATCTCCTTCGCCCTCACTGTAAATATGCATCCTGTGCCCGTCAACCTCTACCATCTGTCCCGGAGGATCGATCCAGAAGCTTTCTTCTTTTTTGCACTGAATCTTGTTATATATAATCGCCACACATGTTAGAACAACGACGAATGACAATACTATCAATAGGATCTTACCTATTACCGTAAAAACTTTTTTAATTCCTTTTTTCATGATTTCTCCTCAATATAAAACCAATAACTCTATTACTTACCACTCTCCGTCGCAGCAATCTCATGAACTATATCCGAAAATTCGCACGATCTTACCTCCATAAGTCCATGGGCCATATCCTTCATATAATACATTTTCTTTCTCGGAGCTTTTACACTGTCAAAATAATCCTGAGCAAGTTCGAAGTTGGCCTGATAGTCCTTATCACCGTTTATGTTGTAATAAGGAACTTTGTACTCAGTTCTATCAAGTATGGAAAGGCTAATGAATTCTTCTGATTCATCCCAGTCTTGATAAGGATTGGATCCAGCTGTGCCTGTCATAAACCTATACCAATCCCAAAGACTATAATAGGGATTAAAGAAACAAGTTGCGGGAATACTATAATCACTCTTTTCAGCGCTAATGTCATATCCGTATTTTTCCATCATTCCCTGCCTCGCTTGATAGTATTCATCACTCATTTTCGGAATTTCTCCCGACGCACACTTTTCAATGAGCTGCTCATCTTCTTCATTTCCCTTTGCCCACTCTCTGGCTGCTTCCCAGTACCTTTCCTCGTTCTTTGTCAGATCAACAACCATTCCTGTTCCGATAAAGCAGTCATAGTATTCGGGATGATCCTGTACAAGCATTGCTCCGTAGATAGAGCCCCATGAATGTCCGATGATCGAGATCTTGTCTTTTCCAAGATGGCTTCTCAAAAACTCAGTCATCTCAACTCCGTCTTCCATCATGGTATCAAGACTTATAGGTGTAGTGTCTTTAGTATTATTTAACCAGCTCTTTCCGGCAGCTCTCTGATCCCAGGTAACAACCGTATATACATCTGCCCACTTTCTTGTAAAGGCATAGTCTATCATGCTGGTCGAATAACCGGGGCCACCGTGGAGGTATAAAAGAACGGGGTTGTTCTTATCTTTGCCGTAGATACTGATCCACTGCTTGGTTCCGTTTATGTCAACATAAAGACTCTCGTTTATTCCGTCTTTTGGAGTTACCCTATTGATCAGCTTTCCGACTATTCTTACATCCATGGCGATGTTTATAAGTCCCAAAACCACGCAAAGAGCTATTATGATAATCTTTTTAAATGTTTTCATTAGAATGTATCCCTCTTTTCAAATACTGTCATTCCAAGGACTGTGTAAACCGCAATGCCCACAATTGCCACAACAAGAACCGCAATATGGTCAAAAGGATTTATCACACTTATCTGTTGTGCTCTTGAAACGATGAGATTTCCCGAAAGAATCTGAGCCTCCATCGCGGGTGCAAGCGCCGGGATCATCTGTGCAATCTTTGTTTCCGCAAAACTAAGGAGCATTCCGTGAAGATTTCCTGCAGCAATTATCGTAAGGATAATAGGCATTACATTTCCTCTTGCGACCTCATATATAGCAAGGAAGGCTGTTCCGAAAGCTGTTCCAATCAGTGTTTCGAAAAGCAGGAAGCCTGCAAAAGAAGCTAAATTTCCGATGGCAGCTCCTCTTCCTGCCATTCCGATATATGTGGCTGCAGTTCCTGCGATCAAAAGGATCACATTGTAAAGAAAAATCACGGGAATCTTTGATACAAAGATAAGTCTCTTTCTGCCCTTGGATGATCCGAGATTCTTAAGGAAACCGCTCTTTCTCTCTTCATCGCTGTAAACGGTGGCAAAGATTCCGACAAGCATAAGAACGAGTCCTGAACCGAGGAATTCTCCCGCCATTTCAACTACGCTTCCTTCTCCTCCTACCATGGTAATAAGGAAAAAGAGAATGAACTCAATGATCGTTGTTGTATATAAAGCCTTTGTTCTAAAAAACCTTGAGATA
>JAEEXE010000053.1 GCA_016291375.1 Butyrivibrio sp. | reverse complement strand
CGCTCTTGACGGAATTTCTAACACACAGACAATGAACCCCAACGCTCTTGGTCATGACGACGAGGAGAGATCAAACAAGCTTGTTAACGTTCTTGACGGTTACTTCAACCAGGGTGCTCACCACCTCAACGTTAACGTATTTGGTAAGGAGAAGCTCATCGATGCTATGGAGCATCCTGAGAAGCCTGAGTATGCTAACTTCACTATCCGTGTATCAGGATATGCTGTTAAGTTCATCAACCTTACTAAGGAGCAGCAGCTCGACGTTATCGCACGTACATGCCACGAGGCACTTTGATAACAATTCATAGTATATAAAAATTAAAAAGCCATCTTAGATTATTGATATTGTAAATCAATTCTAAGATGGCTTTTTTTTAATTTGACTGAGGGGGTGGGCTGTCGCCATTTCCAATTAGCCACCCCCATATATCAAAATATTCCATATAACAGGCTCCTTTCAAAAGAGTATTATAATACTATGTAACAAATATTGTACAAAGGATAACTACTTATTGGAAAGTTTTTTGAGCGAATTGAAGAAAGCGATGATAGGGAATTTGTATTTGGAAGATTTTATAATGAATTGATGTATCTGAATTTTTTTGATGATAGCATAAGAAAATACACCGAGTTATTTGGTGTTAACTTTTCATATGATGAGTTGATTAATCTTCTGGGATATTGAAATTACTTATTAGAGTGCAGCATAGTCAAGTAAATGGACACAGTTTTTAAATAATTGAGAAATGGAGAATAATTGATATGGGAAAAGATTATTTTGAAGACAAAATGCAGCTACTAAGCGAATATTATGCGGAAATAGTTAAAACTTATAATTTAAAAGAAAAAAAGATAAGAAATAATGTGATGGCGTATATTTCATCAAATTATGTTTTGATGGTTACGATTGAACATTTTGGAATAACTGTAAGTTATTCGACAAAAGAGGATTTGCCCAATATGTATTATTGCAATAATTTTCTTGCGGAAGCATTTGATGATAATGATAGGGTTGGGATACAGCTTGGTGATGATGCTAACACGAGGATAAAAAATGATATATTGGTTACTTCGAGAGGATTAGTCAGTAAATGGGAAAATATTCTTAAAGGGGATACGAAATGGCTGGAAGATTATAAGAAATCAATGTGGTATTCAATGCACCCACAACCAAGAATAGATAAAACCATATTTGATTAAGAAACTCTTTCAGAAATAAGTTGAGAATAGAAAAAGGAGACAAGATGGTCAAAACCAGATATTTCAAATTTAATACAGGAGATGGTGCGGTTAGAAGAACAGGAGCAATAGTTGAGTATTTAGATCAGAGCGGTAATTGGATTGTAAATGGAGAACTCATCAGAATGTTTGTTGGGGGCGACACGGATTTTTATGAGATAACAGAAGAAGAAGCAAATAAGTTGGTTGAAAAAAGGAAAAGAAGAGGACAGCAATAAGCGTGTGCCAAAGCAACCTAGTGAGGAGAGAACTTGAGTTGATTATACCATTATAATATTGGTAATAATGAAATATTTGAATTATTCCAATCGGGATATAGTGGAGCACCTGCACAGATTGAAGGGGTTGATGAAAAAAGTAGTTACGAAATATGTTCAGTTGCTTTGGATGGAAGACGAGCTATAGTTTACAAGCAAGGAAAAGCAGATAATTTAGGAACTGACTCGGAGCTTGATGCACTTGTCAAAAGAATTGATGAGTATTGCAAAGAAGCGGGAATAACAAAATTACCGGATATTTGTTTGCCTCCGCTTGCTGAGATTATTCCAATTCCGAAATATGAGAGATCAAAGGACACCAACAATTGATGAAGCTAATGGAATTTCAACTGTTGAAGAATACATGGATAAACTAGCTTTGTCTAAGGATTGGGGAGAAAGAAATACAGTAAAAGTTGCTAGAATTCCCAAGGGAACAGATGTGAAGCACGCTATTGGAACTGCAAAAGAGCAATTAAATATAGCAGATCCAAGACCCGGTGGGGGTGTGCAGTATTTATTTAACGAGTTTGATGAGAATTGGATAACTGAAATCAGAAGCTTTCCAAATTAAAAGGAGAAGTGATTATGGATAAGAAAAAAGAATTATTTAAAAAAATGCAAATATTACTAAATGAGCTTGATAAAGCAAAAGATAGTGTGGACGATGAAACGGCAAGCTATTTAAGCAATATTAAGAAGGTGGTAGAAAATGTAATGACTCGATTGCAAAATGATGAATTACCACAGTCAAACGGGGGACTAATTGGTACTATGAGAGCGATTTCAGAATATGATAATTTGTCATGCATACAAGGATTATATGACGCTGCATCAGATGTAGATATTTATTACAGTAAGGAATGTAAAGAATGGTGATAAAGGATATGGGAGAATCCTGTTTGGTCATGCAAGTCATTCAGAATTAAGTATAAGAACAAAAAAGGAGATGATAGTTTATGGAGACAAGGTATTACAAGTTTGATATTGGTGACGGGGCTATGAGAAGAACCGGCGCCAAGGTTGAATATTTGGATAAGAATGGTAATTGGATTGAGAATAGAGATTTGTTCCGAAAATTCGTTGGCGGAGATACTGATTTTGATGAGATAACAGAGGAACAAGCAAATCAATTGGTTGAGAAAAGAAAAAGAAGAGGACAGCAATAAGCGTGTGCCAAAGCAACCTAGTGAGGAGAGAACTTTGAGAAAGCCATTAATGATACATATACAGATCCGATAAAACGTGCGGATATGTTTGATGAGTTGGATGCGTATTATGAAGACGCAGCAAATATAAATTCTGGATATCATTCTGGAGAGAGGTATTGTGACTGTGCGCCAAAAGATGCGGATGGCGTTAAAACTGGAGAAATTGACCAAATGTTTCTTAAAGAAGGATATGGAAAGGGGAAAGATGGGGGAGGAGATCAGATTATTGCTCCATTTACAGCTGATGAACTTGTTGAGATGGGTATGATTATAGAAAGGTAGTTTAATTATGAAAATAAGCGAATTAGAAAAATATCTCAGTGAAAAAGAATTGCTTTCTGTAAATGTAAGTGGAAGTGTAAAGGAATATGTTTATGGCGAGTATTTTTTTGACAAGAGTTATTTTGGAAATCGCATAGACAGATTTGGAATATATAGAAGGAAAGATGGAAACTATTGTTTTTTTATTACTGATTCTGAGAGAGGAGTATTTGATTTTTCAAAGGTATGTAAAACAGAGGAAGAAGCATGTGAAGCGCTAATGACAACAATGTCGCGATACGACCGAATATATAAGAAAAAAAACAATAATTTATAAGTTTTGTGGAGTGATTTTTACTGCTAAGACGACTACTCTATTTAAAACAAACATATTAAGATAGGTAAGATGGTAGAACGCTGAGGCTAGTAGGTAATTGAATGTTGATATGCGATTTAGAAGATTTATTAAAAAAAGAAGGTATGCTAAAAGTTTATGATGGAACAGCATTCAAGAAATATTTGCATGGAGATGGAATATATGAGGATGGGGTTTTTCATAATGTGGTAGATTCTTATGGGATATATAAAGGGCAGGAAGGGAAATACTGTTTTTTTATAACTGATTCTGAAAGAGGAATTCCTCAATATTTGGATGTTTTGGATTCAGAAAGTGAAGCATGTGAAGCATTATATGAAATGATTTCGTTATTTAAAAAAGCATATCGAGAAAAATAAGGTGAGCACAGAAGATTAAAGTGAAAGTAGCCAATATGACAATAACAGAATTAGAAAAATATCTCAGTGAAAACGGGCTATTATCTGTACATGTGAAAAAAAGCGTTAAAAAATATATGTCAGGTGAAAAATTCTGGGATAATAATGTTTTAGGTACTCGAATTGATGTTTATGGAATATATAAGAATCCAGTTGGAGAATATTGCTTCTTTATTACCGATTCAGAGAGAGGAGTATTTCAATATGCTAAGACATGTAAAACAGAAGAAGAAGCATGTGAAGCACTGATAACAAAAATCACCAGATGCGAATATATATATAAAATGGAAAACAATCTTTGAACATTATAGTAGATGGCGAGATGATTAGTTTTGAAACTCTTTCGCCGGATGAAATGTTGGAAGCATACAAGGAGCAGCAAAATTTATTTGATTATAATATTATTCCTCAACCATATATAGATAAAACTATATTTGATTAAGAATTTGCATCAACATATTTTTGTTTATGATTTTGATAACAAAATGTGGTTTAGAACAGAACCGGTACCATTTTACTATTAAGAAAGGAACTGAATATGGATTTTTATATTGATATAGTTATTTCCGAAAATGATTTGGATATTTGTGGGATTACAGAAATAATGAACACTTGGGAAGGAAAGAGTATAAGGAAAAACCCACGTGAGTTTACAAAGGGAAGTATAAAATTAGTCGAGATAGGGCCTAAGGGTCATGGAGAGGAGATTGATAAAAAAATTGCGTTATGCATTACAAGTGGATTACATGATATCGAAGTAAAATGCAATTTGGATAAGGAGGATTTGGATAATAGCGATGTTTTTGCGTTTATCAAAGAGATAGCTAAGTTAGATGAGTATGCCATAACCATTGGTTATTATGATGAAAAAGTGCTAGAAGAAGTGGAGATTGATAAAGAAGATGTATTAAAACATGTGTTTATTAAAGCATTAAATTGGGATAAACCTATTGGAATAACAATAAAAAAGGATAGAGTCTAGGTGTTTGATGCAATATATTATGGAATATCCTCAGGCTTTACAGGTGAGATAAAAGTAGTTGATACAAATACATATATTCCTTTACCTGGAGATAAAGCAACTATTATCTACCACTAGAAAATGGAAAAAGACTAGACTCATATGATCCATATGCAAGAGAGATAATATCCAGAAAGGTCACGATTGTTGATGAGATTTCTGAATCAACTTATAGTGAATATTTATCTGAGTTTTCAAATAAATATTCGGTTGGGACGAAGATTAGGCCTAATACATATCCTGAATTTGATGGACAACCACTTTCTGACGAGTATATCTTAGAGATTCCCAAAACAAATGAATATTTGAGTAATATTGATTATTATAAGGATATAGCTCAAGAATATGATGTGACATTGAGATTTACGGAGGAATAGAAAATGGATTTAGAGGGCAGGGTAAAAAAAGCTTTAGTTGATATTGGTTTTTTAGAAAAATATGGAGCAATATCGCAGGAATATAATCCGGAACATTTGAATCAAGAAGAAAGATTGGAATATCTTGATGGGGAAGAAGTAATGGATATTATCTCGCGGCTTGGATACAAACCTGCATTTGATAGAAAAGAAAAGTTTTATACGGTATCAGAAATTGAGAGAAATGGATACGAGTATAAATTTAATATCATATTGACTGCAGGAATGGTAGACATGGTTTGGGTTATAAAAAAGAATGATGAATTAATTCTTGGTTCACCTATTGGGACTTTTTCAAAACGAATCGATAGTAAGAATCCGAGGATAAAAAAACCGGTTTTTGGAACGTATGAAGAATTGGAAATAATCATAAATAGGTTAGTAAAATTATATGAAGAGTTTATCGAGAACTATATATCATATTGAAAATTTATTGAGTGTTACCATACCGGAAGAAATAAAAAATATGCTTGAATATAATGGTAGATTCTTTTTTTCGAAAGTGAAGATATAGGTTTTGATTTTTTTTGCTGAGAATGAAGAGCCGCCATATAATGTGTGGGATTCTGAAATATTAGGCGATGAATTTGAATATGCACAAACGATAATGTTCGATCTTTGTAAAGAAATTGATTATGATAGTGCATACAAGAGAATTATTGATTTTTTTGTATTTCTAAATGAACAAATAGGAAGTATTATCTTGATTACTTCGGATGTGCATAGTGATATTATTCAGGATTTTATATAAAAATAATAATTTGGACTATTTAATTTTGTACCAAACAATGATAGAGTGAAAATAGGTGAAAACGGTGGATAAACGCCTTAAGCAAGCGATTTGTGCGACCGCATTAACGAATAAAGTGACAAACAAACGAGAGGTTTTGTATGAACAAGAGATATGTCACAGATATGACTCAGGGTAATGAGCTTGCACTGCTGATTAAGTTTACCATTCCCATGTTATTCGGAAATCTTTTCCAGCAATTTTATAATATGGCGGACACCGTTATAGTAGGTCACTATGGGGGAAAGTACGGAATGCCGGCTATTGGAGCTGTAGGCAGCGTTAACTTTCTCTTTTTCTCTCTATGTATGGGTATGGGTGCCGGAGTCGGCATTATGATCGCCCAGCATTTTGGAGCGGGCAAAGATGAGTACGTTAAGAAGATAGTGGGTAATTCCATATACATTACTCTTGTTGCAGGAATTCTCATGAGTGTGGTAAGCGTCACCTTTGCAAGACCTATCCTTACACTTATGAAGACACCGGAAGCTTGTATGCCCGATGCCCTCACTTACATGAGAATAGTTGGCGGCGCAACCTTCCTTGTTGCAGGCTACAACATGATCTCATCCATATTAAGAGCCATGGGTGATTCCAAGACACCGCTTATTTTCCTGATTACCGCGTGCCTTATCAATATTGTTCTTGATCTGATCGCTGTTAAGGGCCTTGGAATGGGAGTTTTGGGAGCAGGACTTGCAACCATTATTTCACAGACTATAGCCATGATTGGTTCCATAGTTGTGGGAGTTAAGAACAATCCATATCTTCAGATTGAAAAAAGACATCGCGAAGTGGATATGGATATCGTGCGCAATGCTACAAGACTTGGAATACCTCTTGCCCTTCAGAACGCCCTCATTGCTTTTTCTTGCGTAGCGCTTCAGTCAGTAGTTAACAGCTTCAAGGAAGATGTTATGACAGCGTATACGGCAACGGGTAGGATTGAGCAGCTGGTTCAGCAGCCCTTCGGTTCACTGGGAACAGCAGTATCAACCTTTGCAGGACAAAATACCGGCGCCAAGAAGCTTGATAGAGTTAAAAGCGGCTGTATCAAGAGCGTTATACTCGTGGCGGTATTTAGTCTTCTCATGGTAGTTGTGATGTTTACGCAGGGTGAGAATATTATCAGATTCTTTACCCCTAACGAAGTAGCAGTAGGAATAGGTGCTCAAGGACTTAAGATCACCAGTATGTTCTACTTCTTCCTGGGGCTTATATATGTGTTTAGAGGAACGCTCAACGGCGTTGGAGATGCAGGATTTGCCCTGATCAACGGAATCCTGGAAGTGGTCGGAAGACTTGGATTTGCAGCCATCCTGGTCAGCATATCCGGCATAGGAATGTGGGGCTGTTGGTATACCAACGGACTTACCTGGGCCATAACCGGAATAGGCTGCGTACTTAGATATATGAAAGGTCGTTGGAGAAAAAAGCTTTTCGCCAACTTATAACCATAAATAAATTGCGATCGGAAATACTGAATTAATCGCTGTATTCTCTGAGCTTTTTGGCATTGATCTTACCATCTGCGATCATATTAGCCATCCATATTTTCAGAGATTCAACGGTCATATCGATATTTTTGAGTTGCTTTTGTATCTCGGCAAAATCTTTTAACTCATCGTCAGAGATTTCACCGTCAGCTGTGATCTCGATGAGTTTGGCTTTCTGCCTGTCAAGGGAGTTAATGGCAGAGAGCATACCGAGAACGATTTCCGAAAGAGAGGAAACCTTTACTTCAGGGACAGAGTCCTTGCCTATACGGCACTCGTGAGTGCAGTAATAATTGCATAGTTCGGGGCGCTTATATGCGTTCGCCATATCTACAACATCTTCGGGGTGTACAAGAGTTTTCTCTGTCTCCAGCTTCTCAAGGCGGCTCTCACTGATGGTTCCGATGAGCTCGCTAGCCTGTGCTCTTGTAAGGCCCAATGCTTCCCTACTTTCAAAATAGATATTTTTGTTTTTTCTGATGGATTTTTTGCCCATAAAAGCCTCCGAATAAGCGTTAATTTCATAAATACAATAATATAATTGTCTGTTGATGTCCAGTTTATGAGGGAAGATATATGGATTATAGCGATGTATTTGAAATAAGCGATGTTCTTAAAAGAAGTAAAAGAATGCAGTTAAGGTTTGTCCAGATAGTTATGTGGGTTACACTTACGGTAATGGGAGTTCATGCCAGTATCCACAGTGAAGAACTTGTATTTAGAACAACCGAATTGGTTTCATTTACACCATTTCTTGTGCCTTTCATGTTATTAGGGGCGCTTTATGGCTATGTAATTTCCCTTATATCTTTTGCTATAACATTTATTTTTACGTTGATCTACGACATGGAATCAGCGTATATGTCAGCGATATTTCTAGTGGCAGCTATGTGCTTTGCCCTCTTTTCCCAGTTCTTTTGGTTTCAGACCAAAAAGAAAACATTTGTTGCTGCGCTTATTACCATGGTAGCAACTGCAGTAATAGAGTTTATGTGCCTTTCCGTCATAAGAACGGCTAATTACGGCGTGTCTGTCAGAGGGCAATTCTTTGATTATTTAAGAAGAGAAAACGCAACAATTCTTTTGCTTGCTTTCCTCATACATTTCTATGTAACTAAGGCTCCGGACAAATGGAAGGTGCCGTATTACATGGTGCGAAGATATACAAAGGCTTTTCAAAATAATGAGCAGTTAAAAAGACGTCTTCGAGTTACCAAAGTAGGCGCCAAAATAAATGTCATCATAATAGGAATAGAGCTTATTATGGGGGTCTATTTTTCCGTGTTTATGATAGCTCTTTTCCCTGATCTTAAGAACATGTTTGTGAGAGATATAAAAGAAAACGTGACATATGACGGAAGAATATCGGATGAAGAGGCTACCAATATACTGGTAAGCAGGCTTGATGCCATGGAATACAGGTTTGATGACGCGGCAGTTACTTTTGACATTAAAATGATACTTCTGATGATGTGTGTAGGTATCCCTATGGCAGGATTTACCAATTACTACATCAAATATACGCTTGGATGGCCTCTTGCCAAGATGTCAGATGCAATGAATGATTTTGCAAGGGCTGACGACGAAAAAAGGCCGGATGAAGTAAAAAAAATTGATAGGCTTAATATCAAAAACAATGATGAGATCCGTGTTGTATATGATGCCATGAAGACTACAGCTCATGCCATAGAGGATTATCTGGAGAGGCTTGAAAAGGATCAAAAGCTCCAGACAGAGCTGGAAGTTGCCAAAAGATCAAGCGAGGCAAAATCATCCTTTCTTTCAAATATGTCACATGAGATCAGGACGCCTATAAATGCGGTTCTTGGCATGAATGAAATGATCTTGAGGGAAAGTAGGGATGAGAATATCCTTGAGTATGCCAATAATATAAAGGGCGCCGGCAATTCTCTTTTGAGCATAATCAACGACATCCTTGATTATTCCAAGATAGAAGCCGGAAAGATGACTATCCTACCCGTTCAATATCATCTCGGATCCATTATAAACGATCTGATGAATATGATATCCATGAAGGCGAATGAAAAGGGCTTGAAGCTTGATATAAACGTAGACAGATTTCTTCCTACCAACCTTATCGGCGACGAAGTGAGGATTAAGCAGTGCGTGACCAACATCTTAAGTAACGCTGTTAAATACACCGAGAAAGGCACCGTGACCATGAGTGTTACATTCAAAAGGGTCGATGACCGCAATATCAAGCTGAGATTCAGCGTTGCTGACACCGGAATAGGAATAAAAGAAGAGGATCTGCAAAAGCTCTATTCTCCTTTTGAAAGGATTGAAGAGATAAGAAACAGGAGCATTGAGGGCACCGGACTTGGTATGAGCATTGTAAAAAAACTGCTTGCCATGATGGATTCTAAATTGGAGGTTCAGAGTGAGTACGGCAAAGGCTCAGAGTTTGCCTTTGAAATAAAACAGCAGGTTGTATCCTGGGAAGAAATAGGAGATTTCAAGGAGAAATATAAAGAATATATAAGAAGCCTTGGTAAGTACCACGAGAGCTTCAAGGCGCCCGATGCAGAGATCCTGGTTGTAGATGATACGGTCATGAACCTCACTGTTGTGAAGGGACTTCTTAAAGAGACAGATATACAGATAGATACTGCGGAGAGCGGTATGGAGGCTCTTGAAAAGGTAAAAGAAAAGAGATATGATGCCATCTTTATCGACCACAGAATGCCGGAGATGGATGGCATACAGACGCTGGAAATAATGAAGACAATGGAGGGCAATCTAAACAAAGATGTACCGTGCATTGCTCTTACTGCAAATGCCGGGGAAAATGCCAAGGAAGAGTATCTGAAAGCAAACTTTGATGACTATCTCTCCAAGCCTGTAAACGGTGCTGACTTAGAAGAGATGCTCCTTCATTATCTGCCAAAGGATAAAGTAGTGCTTATGATGGTAGATCCGGGAGGTGTGATCGTATCACCGGAGCCCGGAAAAGATACAGTGTCTGCCGAAAATGCAGAAACGGATTTTTTGCAAAAGCTAAAGGGAATAGAACTTAAAGAAGCGGTCAAGAACTGCGGCTCTGAAGATATTCTTAGGGAAGTGGTAAAAGAGTTTCTGGTATCAATAGATAATAAAGCTGACAACATCGAGAAATTCGCTGCCGAGAAGGACTACAGGAACTACACCGTTGCAGTTCATGCTCTAAAGAGTAGTGCAAGACTCATAGGAGCCTTGAGCCTTTCCGAGAAGGCAGCATACCTTGAGCAGTGTGGAAATGATGAGAATGAAGATGAGATATCATCAAAGACCGGAGAACTGCTTGATCTGTACAGAAGCTACAAGGATAATCTTGCATCTGCAGAAGATAAGAAAGAAAATCTTCCTGAGATTTCGGTAAAGGAGCTTAACGGAGCTTTTAGAGATATAAAAGAGCTTGTGGAAGCATATGATTACGACACCGCGGACGGGATAATGAAGATGCTCGAAGATTACAGTATTCCGGTAGAAGCAAAAGAGAAGTATGAGAAAGTAAAAGAATTGATGGCATTGGTAAATCGTGACGAACTACTCGAAATATTGTAATATGAAGTTAGGAGGCACAAGGCCATGAGAAAAAGAATCCTGCTTATAGGCGATGGGAAAAGTTTTATGGTGTCATCTATAGCTAAGGAACTCAGAGATGAGAGATTCGAAGTTATACAGGCAAGTCCCAACGTGACGGAAATTGAGAGAATAGAGAACAAGCCTTCAGTGTATCTGATCTATATCGATGATCTGGATGAGATGCAGGAGCTCTTTGTATACCTCAAAGATAAAGCCGTTGAGAACGACGTGTCTGTCAGCATTATAGGATCACCCGACGAAATAGAAAAGGCGAAATCCAAGGTCGCCGAAGAGAGCATAGCCGCCGTATTTGAGAGACCTGTCAACGTCAAAGAGCTTGGCCGGAAAATGAAGCAGGTTGTGGAGAACGAGGACCTCCGGCTTCAGAAAAAGAAGATTCTCGTGGTTGACGATGACGGAACAATGCTAAGAGCAATAAAGAGCTGGCTGTCGGAAAAATATCAGGTATTCATGGTCAATTCCGGAATAGCTGCAATTACGTTCCTTGCAAAGAACGAGGTGGATCTTGTACTTCTTGATTACGAAATGCCGGTAACAACAGGTCCGAAGGTACTTGAGATGCTAAGGAGTGAACCCTCCACCAGCGATATACCCGTCATGTTCCTTACTGTAAAGAGTGACAAGGATAGTGTCATGAAGGTTGTGAATCTTAAACCTGAGAAATACCTTCTGAAAACCATGCCACCCGCAGAACTTCTTGCAAACATAGATGATTTCTTTGAAGCTCAGAAGGCCAGAAATTATAAATAAAACATAAGATGGAAAGCCTTATAAAATAAGTTTTCAAATTTTTTGAAAAAATGTGTTGACAAGAATTGTATACCGAAGTACAATCTTTATCAATAAGGCAAAGGCGTCTTAGAGAATACTCTCTAAGGCGCTTTCTGTATTTTCGAATACTTATCCGCGGAAGTATACTCTTGATTGTATACAAGTATTCAGAAATAAGACAAAGTAATTCTATATAAGAAGAGCTTTGGAAATAAGCCTTTGCTAAAAGAAAAATAGAAAAAGCATTATGAATTATTAAGAACGGCACAATGGGGTGTCTTGGCAGCGATAGTATGCTGCGATCCCGTTGTGCCGTTCTTTTATCTTAGAGGAATCATGAAAATAAGAGATTTCTCGATGATCAGATTGGAGGAGAAAGTATGAGCGAAGAAATCTTAAGCGCAATTAACGGCCAGGTCTTCAGTGTCTGGTTTCTGATCGGCGCAGCATTGGTATTCTGGATGCAGGCCGGATTTGCTATGTGTGAGGCAGGTTTTACAAGAGCCAAGAACACCGGAAATATCATAATGAAGAACCTTATGGATTTCTGTATCGGTACTGTAGTATTCATCTTAATTGGTTTTGGTTTATTACTTGGTGAAGATATCGTAGGAATCATCGGAAGACCCGGATTTGACATCTTCACAAATTATGCAAATTTTGATTGGTCCAACTTTGTATTCAACCTTGTGTTCTGTGCAACAACAGCAACAATCGTTTCAGGATCAATGGCTGAGAGAACAAAGTTCTTATCATATTGTGTGTACTCGGCAGTTATCTCAGCAATCATCTACCCCATTGAAGCACATTGGGTATGGGGCGGCGGATTCCTCGCACAGATGGGATTCCATGATTTTGCAGGTTCAACATGTATCCACATGGTTGGTGGTATCTCAGCTCTCATCGGAGCAGCTATCTTAGGACCCCGTATCGGTAAGTTCGAAAGAAATAAGGAAGGCAAAGTTACCAAGGTAAATGCTTTCCCCGGACACAACCTTGTGGCAGCTTCACTCGGTGTATTCATCCTTTGGCTTGGATGGTACGGATTCAACGGCGCGGCTTGTACTTCGGTAGAGCAGCTCGGATCCGTATTCGTAACAACAACAATCGCACCTGCACTTGCAACTGTAACATGTATGATCTTCACATGGCTCAGATACGGTAAGCCCGATGTTTCAATGTGTCTCAACGCTTCACTTGCAGGTCTTGTAGCAATCACAGCTCCCTGTGATGTAACAGATGCTTTCGGAGCGATCGTGATCGGTATCGTAGCTGGTCTCCTTGTTTGCTTCGGTGTTTGGTTCCTTGATTACAAGCTTCACGTTGACGATCCCGTTGGTGCCGTTGCGGTTCACTGCTTGAACGGTATCTGGGGAACACTTGCTGTAGGTCTTTTCGCAACAAACACAGCACCCGGTTATTCAATCGCTGATGCACAGGGCAACGAGCTCGTAGGTCTTTTCTACGGCGGCGGATTCAAGCTTCTTGGTCTTCAGACAGCAGGATTCTTAAGCGTAGCAGCTTGGACAGTAGTTACTATTACAATCACATTCTTCGCTATTAAGAAGATACTTGGAATTAGAGTTACAGAAGAGGAAGAGATCCTCGGACTTGATTCAACAGAGCACGGCCTTGCTTCTGCTTACTCAGGATTCTCGATCATGGATGTTTCAAACACACTCAACATGGATGTCAACGACAACACAGACCTTGGACAGAGCGATTACGTATTTGCTTCGCAGGTTCAGAAAGATGCGGCAGTTCCTGTTGTTACAGGACCTGTTCACACAGACTCAGCTATTCATAAAGTGGTTATCATTGCTAAGCTTTCTCGCTACGACAAACTTCGTAAGGCAATGAACGACCTTGGCGTAACAGGAATGACAGTTACACAGGTTATGGGCTGCGGCGTTCAGAAAGGTTCCGGCGAGATGTACCGTGGAGTTGAGATGGATGCAACACTCCTTCCCAAAGTTAAGGTAGAGGTTGTAGTCAGCAAGATTCCTGTAGACAGTGTTATCGAGGCAGCCAAGAAGACATTGTACACAGGACACATCGGAGATGGTAAGATCTTCGTTTACAGCGTAGACAGAGTAGTCAAGATCAGAACCGGTGAGGAAGATATAGAAGCTCTCGCAGACGTAGAATGATAAATATTTAAAGACATAACGCGCCGCCGCGTGGGAAACCTCACACGGCGTGCGTCTATGCATTATAGAAGACAGAATTAGGAGGAAACAGTATGTGCGCAATACTTACATACGAAGGAGATGATATATCCGAGCAGGAGTTTCAAACTCTTTTGCAAAGAACAAGCCTTAGAGGTCCGGATATGTCCAGGTATCAGAAGGTAGAGAAAGGCTACATAGGATTTAACCGCCTCTCTATCATGGGACTAAATGAAGAAGGAATGCAGCCCTTTAATCTAAATAATAATACGGTTATTTGTAACGGCGAGCTGTATGGCTTCAAGTCCCTCAGAGAATATCTGGTATCACTTGGATACACCTTCAGAAGTGAGAGCGACTGCGAGATACTGCTTCCCCTATATGAAAAACTTGGAACCAAGATGTTCTCAATCCTCGATGCGGAATTTGCTTGCGTAATATATGACGGTACGAAGAAAAAGTTCATAGCCGCGAGAGACCCAATAGGAATAAGACCTCTCTACTACGGCTACGACAAAAAAGGCAACATCATCTTTGCTTCAGAGCCCAAGAACATCGTGGGAGTTTCGGATGAGATAAAGCCCTTCCCGCCCGGACACTACTACGAAGATGGCAAGTTCATAAGCTACAGAGATATGACAGAGGTTAAAAAAGTCAGCTACGACGATGTGGAAGCCATAGCAACAAACATTCACGACAAGCTCCTTAGAGGAATAGAGAAAAGACTTGATGCTGACGCACCCATCGGATTTCTTTTATCAGGAGGCCTTGATTCCTCACTTGTTTGTGGCGCTGCATCCAAGATGCTTGGTAAAAAGATAAGAACCTTTGCGATAGGAATGGACATAGACGCCATAGACCTTAAGTATGCAAGAGAGGTTGCGGAGTACATAGGAAGCGAGCACACGGAAGTAATCATCTCCAAGAAAGACGTCATCGAGGCGGTCGAGCCTGTAATAGAAGCACTTGGAACCTATGATATCACCACAATACGAGCTTCTATAGGAATGTATCTTCTCTGCAAATGGATACACGAGAACACTGACATCAAGGTAATCCTCACAGGCGAGATATCAGATGAGTTATTCGGATATAAATATACGGATTTTGCTCCAAATGCAGGCGAGTTCCAGAAAGAGGCGGAAAAGAGGATCAGAGAGATCCATATGTACGACGTACTTAGAGCAGACAGATGCATAAGCGTCAACTCACTGGAAGCAAGAGTTCCCTTCGGAGACCTGGATTTTGTGGAATACGTAATGAGCATAGATCCGGAGAAAAAGATGAACACCTACGGCATCGGCAAATATCTTTTGCGCCATGCATTTGAAAAAGACAAGCTGATTCCCGAAACCATACTGATGAGAGAAAAAGCAGCTTTCTCCGATGCAGTGGGACATTCACTTAGAGATGACCTTATAGAGTGTGCGGATACTCTGTACACATACGCGGATTTTGAGACCAAGAAAAAGAAGTACGAGCACGCCACACCATTTACCAAAGAGTCGCTCTGGTACAGAGAGATCTTTGAAAAGTATTATCCCGGCCAGTCAGAAATGGTTGCGGATTTCTGGATGCCCAATAAAAACTGGGAAGGCTGCAACGTAAACGATCCATCCGCAAGAGTACTTTCAAACTACGGTGCATCAGCAAAGTAAAAAAGAGTCAGTACATAAATAAAAAATATTAAATGCAAAAATAAAAAGATCAGAGCAGGAGGAAAAGGACATGATAGATGCTTCAAAACTTACAGAAGAATTTGGATGTTTGGTATTTAACGACAAGATAATGAGAGAGCGTTTGCCAAAGGACATCTACAAGGCAGTGCATAAGACAATTGAGAAAGGAACACACCTTGAGCTTGACGTTGCAAACACAGTTGCAGCAGTCATGAAGGAATGGGCAATTGAAAACGGAGCAACACACTTTACACACTGGTTCCAGCCAATGACAGGACTTACTGCAGAAAAGCACGACAGTTTCATATCACCCACAGGCGACGGTTCCGTTCTCATGGAGTTTTCAGGAAAAGAGCTTGTGAAGGGTGAACCTGATGCTTCAAGCTTCCCTTCAGGCGGACTTAGAGCAACCTTCGAAGCAAGAGGATATACAGCTTGGGATCCTTCATCACCTGCATTTATCAAAGACGGATCACTTTATATTCCTACAGCATTCTGCTCATACGGCGGAGAAGCACTTGATAAAAAGACTCCTCTTTTAAGATCAATGGATGCTCTTTCAAAAGAAGCAGTTAAGGTCCTTAACCTTCTCGGATATAAGGATGTTGCAAGAGTAGATACTACGATCGGTTCCGAGCAGGAATACTTCCTTATCGACAAGGACTTCTATAAGCAGAGAAAAGACCTTCTCTTCACAGGAAGAACTCTTATCGGTGCTCCCGCATCAAAGGGACAGGAGATGGAAGATCACTACTTTGGTGTTATCAAGCCCAAGGTATCCGCATATATGCACGATCTTGACGAGGAGCTCTGGAAACTCGGAATTCCCGCTAAGACCAAGCACAATGAGGTTGCTCCTTCACAGCACGAGCTTGCTCCCGTATTCGAGACAGCTAACGTAGCCGTAGATCATAACCAGCTCACAATGGAAGTTATGAAGAAGGTTGCTGACAAGCATAATTACGCTTGCCTCCTTCATGAGAAGCCATTCGAAGGAATCAACGGATCAGGTAAGCACAACAACTGGTCAGTATGTACAGATACAGGAATGAACCTTCTCGATCCCGGAAAGACACCTGCAGAGAACATTCCTTTCCTCGTATTCCTTACAGCAG
>JAEEXE010000016.1 GCA_016291375.1 Butyrivibrio sp. | reverse complement strand
GCCATCCAGCAAATGTAATGGCATGCTGCCCGGCGACCGTGAATAAGTGCCGGCGCCACAAGAATCAGTATCACTCCATAGTATACCACGTAATTATTTATGGCTGAAACCGATATGCCATGATCTGTCCGGTAAAAGAAATTGATGGTCACGTGATTTTTGCCAAGGATAAACGTCACGACAATTGCAGCCATCCAGATAATCCATATTACATATTTTATCTTATCGCGCCATCCTAGCTTAGCCGGGGTGTCTTTTATACGAAAAAAGCTTTCCTGAAGACCGCCGGCCGGGCAAAAATATCCGCACCACACACGTCCGAGAAACATGGATAAAACAAACATGGACGCAAACACTATAAAGCTTCCGTTCATGATATGCTCCGATACCGCCTCTATTATCAGATAGGGGGAAAAATAGAAAATTGTAACCGGGAAAAGTAAAAAGGAAATAAGCAGTAAAGTCTTTCTGATCTTTTGTCTCATAACATACCTCATAATCAGTTGTTTTGGTACATGCGGTTTACGTAGTGCATGTGTTTGAATGTATTTGCATATATATCGTTTTGATATATATCGTTTTGATATATTATGAACCGGAGTTTATTTTTTGTCAATTGTCTTTTTGAAACCAAAAACAAGCTTCAGCAGCTCAGAGTCAGGGATTCCCTGCCCTCTGGGCGTAAAAAAGGCTGACGCACTAAATTAGTGCGTCAGCCCGGTAGTCACCATTATTTATCAATTCTTTTAAGCTTAGCAATAAAAAATCCATCCGTTCCAAATTCTCCGGGAAGAAGCTGGATGTAACCTTTTTTTGCTGTATCTTTAATATTGTACTTATCGTTATCAAGAATATACTCGGGAAGCTGTTTCGTAATATCTACAGGTTCAAAAGGAAATTCTTCGCAGATTCTTTTGACCATATTCTCGTTCTCGTCCTTATTGACAGTACAGGTTGAATACATCAGAGTTCCGCCGACCTTAACGTAATCCCAGCAGGCCTTCACGATATCCCATTGTAATTTAGTCAGGTCACTTAGCTTTTCTTTCCTGATGTTTTGTTTGATATCGTTCTTTCTTCCGATTATGCCAAGTCCGGAGCAGGGAACATCAAGATAGAGGACATCGCCGTTCTCTTTCATGTTCTCATCGTGGATCCTGGCATCTATAGTCTCGATAGTAATATTGTTAAGACCAAGCCTGTCTGCATTCTCTGCGATGAGCTCTTTCTTTGCGGCTGATACATCTCGTGAAAAGACCTTTCCTTCCTCTCCTACCGCCTGCGCAGCGTGCATACTCTTTCCTCCGGGAGCTGCGCACACATCGATAACGGTCTGACCTTTTAACGGAGCGGCAATCTCTGTCACAAGCATTGAGCTTACATCCTGAACCGCAAATCTTCCTTCGGCAAAGCCCGGAAGATATTTGATATTGTCTGTCTTTTCAAGTTCGAGTGCGTAAGGAAGTATCGGGTTTTCTTTTACAACCACGCCTGCGTTCTCGAGTTCTTTTTTAAGTTCCGAAACATATTTGAAGCCGCTATCACCGTCTTTCTGATTCTTTTTCTTGGGAGAACTGTCTCCTTCCGCATGTTTTGGTTCAGCGCAGCGTATCACGGTAGGTCTTGGTTCCAGGAAAAATTTCAATATATTTTCCGTGCGCTCAAAGCCATAGTCATTGAGCCACATCTTGCACAGCCACTTTGGAACGGAATAAAGAACCGAAAGATAATTAGCTCCGCCATCCTCGGCTTTGTCGGGATATGCGATATTGTCTTTATTTCTTGAAATATTCCTAAGCACCCCGTTTACAAAGCCCTTAAGTCCCGTGAACTTGTGCTTCTGAGCAAGCTTAACAGCCTCGTTGCAGGCTGCGCTGTCAGGCACCGAGTTCATGAACATTATCTGATAGACGCCCATTCTCATGAGACTTCTGATAAATGGCTGCATCTTTTTAACTTCTACTTTGGAAAAAGAATCGATGACATAATCTATCTGGATATTTCTCTCTATGCAGCCTTCCGAGACTCTCTTGATAAAAGCCTTGTCTCTTGTCTCAAGATAATCATATTTTTCCAAGACTTCTTTAATAAGACCTGACTTCTTGCTGCCTTCCTTGTCGTATTCAATTAGAATATTTAAAACAATTTCTCTGATATTTGCCATAATAATTGTCAGTGTCTCTCATTTTCATTCTCGAATTTTTCGCAGAATCTAGCTGCAAATGAGGGCTCCTCCCCTGCAAGATTAAGATGAGAAATGTCTCCCATCCTTATGGTCCTAAATGTCGCTATTCCTTTTTCTCTTTCCTCTGTTGCTACAACCGTTACGGCTGTTGGTGCAACTGCCATGTACTGAAGCGGCACAAAAGGTGAAACATGCCAAAGATAAGACAGCAGCACTCCCGTGATACCGTAGTGGCAAAAGAACGCGATTGTCTTGTTATTACCCTCTTTTACCTTATAGGCGTAGCCGTCCCGTACATACCCGTATGACTCAAGGAGACTTGCAAACTCAGAAGTTACGTGGTCATACACTTCAAGAGTGTTGCTGTATTTAAGAATATCAGCATCTCTCCATTTGTTTAAGTCAAACAGCTCAGGATGGCTTCCATAGTACGAAGGAAGCATATCCCAGATTATGTGCTTGTCATATTTACCTGTTTCGGGATTGATCTTGAATTCCTTGGAATAAGCTCTTACCACTTCTTCGGAAAGATTGGGATCTATAAGAGCCGGAAATTCCTGAAGCCACTGGCAGGTCGTAACTTCTTTGCCAAGTACCTTCAGCGAATATTCTGCTGTCTCGACCGCTCTTCCAAGCGGCGACTGATAGACTTCATCGATATTGTAGCGCTCGATCATATCGGCCAGCGCCTTGGCCTCAATCTTTCCTTTTTCTGTAAGACCATCCCTAACGTAGTCAGGGTCCCCATGTCTGATAAAAATAAGTTTCATAAAGTGTCAGCTCTTTTCTGAGTCATTTGTTTATTCGTATAAACATCTATTTCATTATATAACAAATATTTAATTCTGTGATTCAAAGATTGAAAGCAATCTCATCAATCCCAACCTTCACAAATTCATCAGGAAAGCCTTTATCCATGGCACATACGCACAGGCTATAATTACCAGAAAGCGCATATTTCCTGAAGTAATATTTATCGTTCTCCGCACCGTCATCGTAGAGCTTGTATTCACCGTTCTTTTCAAGTATTCCAAACTCATCAAGGGGTTTGGAAAGCCCCATTCCGATACACTTAATATATGCTTCTTTAAGGCTCCACATATCATAAAACATGCGCCTTTTTAGCTCTTGACGATCATTCGGGTTTGAATCCTTAATTTGATCGCACGAAACCCCGCCTTGTTCTTCCATACTAGTACCCGTCGCATCAAGCGCCGCTCTCTCTTCATTTGAAAAGAATCTGTCAGCTATATCAAGGTTGCCGCTCTTGTGCTCCTGCACATCAATACCAACAGGGCTGTCACCAACAACAGCAACCACGTAGTTCCCGGAATGGGATATATTGAAATGAATGTCGCTTCTGCCTTTTACAAAGGGCTTGCCATATTTGTTTTTCTCAAATATGATGTCCCCCGGAGATACTCCAAATGCCTTGGAAATAACGTATCCGGTCAAAAGAGTTCCCACTAAAGATCTCTTCCTATCAGCCATAAAATGAAAACGCATTATCCTATCTTTTCGCTCATCATCTACAAGCTTAAGGTAATCCGCAAATTTTTCATCACTTAATTCATTTAATGCATCAACAACATATACCTGCATCATTTATCACCTGTGAATATAATAAAGCTGTGAACTTTAAAAAGCTGTGAATATGATTCACAGCTTTTATTACGTTTACTATAGATTATATTAGCACTGACATAAGCGCAAGCAAAAAGAAACATTATTTTTCTATTCAACAAAAAAGCGCCAAGCAGTGATTCCCCCCGAAATGTGCACTGCCTGGCTCCTAACACCCATCTGAGTACATGCTATCATCGATAGAGAGAAAGCAAAAGGGCGTATCGTGCAATTAATAAAAAATCAACATAAATTATTCCGATCTAAGCGCATCTATAGGATTAAGCTTTGACGCTCTGTTAGCAGGATAAATACCAAAAAAAAGTCCCACGCTAATAGATATTCCAACAACTATTATTACCAATATAGGATTAACTATAAATGTAAAACCAATTCCAGTACAAAGCATTTTAGCAAAAAAAAGACCTAAGACTATTCCAAAAACTCCTCCGGTAAAAGTGAGAATTGCCGCCTCTGCAAGAAACTGAACCAGTATTGATGATGTTCTTGCTCCAAGTGATTTTCTGATACCGATTTCTCTTGTCCTCTCAGTTACAGAAACGATCATAATATTCATTACACCAATTCCACCCACTATTAGTGAAATACTTGCAATTAAAGCAATAACTATTGTTACAACACTAAGTATATTTTTGGTCGATTCATCCATTCCGTAAGATGCTGTAACTTTTACAGCATCTTCACCGCGTAATCCTGTGACATTCTCAACAACACTTTTCATTTTTGACATAGCTATATCCTTATTATCCTCATGTAGATACGCTTTTACGTCAGTAAACAAGCTATTCACATCATAATTGTATGCCTGTGCTGCTGCAGTATACGGAATATCACCCGTTAAAACTGGTTTATCATCCACCTGCGTTGCATAGGATTTATCCAAGGAAGTATTCTCTCGCACACCTACAACAGTAAACTCGGAAGTCATATCTTCACTTGTTATTTCAATAGTTTCACCTATAGCATTTACATATCCAAACAGATTAATAGCAGCTGTTTCACTGATCACACATACATTATTTGATGCTTCAACGTCATCACGCGTAAAGTATCTCCCGTAAAGTATTTTATTACTACCTGAATGAGATAACACATCACTTCCACCTGTAAGATAAATGCTATAAGTAGCTTTTCTCCCCTTCCCTGTACCATATAAAGTGATTTGGGGACTTAATCCATAAATACAATTCATACTTTGCTCTATTGCATCCATATTCGCAGGCGTGAAACATTTATCTGTCTTACTTAAATCAATAGATATATCTATTGTAGTAGTCTCTAATGATGACATCTGCCCACTTGCTTCAGCCTTAAGCCCGTCTCCTATCACGAGAATCGTGAGAACCGCTGCTATCCCTATTATTATTCCAAGCATAGTTAAAAAAGATCTTCCCTTGTTATTCTTTATACTTGCGATTGCACTCTTTATGTATTCTCCTATTGTTCCCATTCTTTATACCCTCAACGCATCTATTGGTTTCATTCTTGCAGCCTTAAGTGCAGGATACAATCCAAACACTAATCCTATAATAATCGAAAACAAAGCTGTACCTATTACACCCTCAGGATCAATTATCAGTTTGAAGCCAAGTGTAGAACAAATAATATATGCGAGCGTAATTCCTACGATTATTCCAATAATGCCTCCTATAAGAGTCAACATAGCGGATTCGGATAGAAACTGCGCCATAATAGCTCCCGTCCTTGCTCCAATGGACTTTCTTATTCCTATTTCTCTTGTTCTCTCTGTCACAGAAACAAGCATAATATTCATGATGCCAATTCCACCCACTACAAGAGATATAACTGCCACTAATATAAGAAAAGTTGAAATAGCATTCATCAACTCATCAAAAGATCCCGACAAATCAGCCATACTATAAGCAGTAATTGCATTTTCCCCTCTAAGTGAATGATGATTTACCATTATTTCTTGCGCTTCATTGACTTTATCCTGCAGATTACTTTGCTCAGCATAAACAATTATTTGATAGAATTTGTTCATATCATATCCAAAATCAGTAGCACAAGAAGTATAAGGAATTTCAATTATTGCCGAATATTCTTGAGTAGACATCAGCGTATTATACATTGTATTCATTGCTTCTCTTAATCCGATAACAGTATAAATTGCACTTTTCCCTCTAATTGACAATTCAACCTCTTTTCCAATACATTCTTCTGTTCCAAACAACTTCGTAGCATCTGTTCTAAGCATGACACATACTCTCTGTGAGGTATCAACCTGTTGTTTGGAAAAATATTGTCCCTTCACAATAGGATTAGCAAGTGCATATAACTGGCACTCTGCTCCCCCATCTATTGTTGCAATATAGCTTTCTCTTGTTCCACGTGCTCTACCCTGACTTTGAAAACTTGGTGATACTCCTTTTATATCTTCCATTGAATTTTCCAAAACTCTCAGATCTTCCATCGTAAAATATTCTGTAGTCTTTCCAATATCCAAATTGACATATCCAAAATTCCCATATAGCCCGTTAAATTCTTCTTTAACATAATCAGTCATACCATTTCCGAGAGCTACAACCGATATTACAGCAGCAATACCAATTATAATACCCAGCATGGTCATAAACGTCCTGTATCCGTTATGCATTATCTGTTTAATTGCGCTCCTAAAGTATTCGCCGAGTCTTCCCATTATCCTTTTTCCTCTGTAGTCACTGCCATGCCTTCAGTGATGATTTCAAGATTCGTTGTAATAACTTTGTCGTTTTCTGATAATCCTTCAACAATCTGGGCCTCTGTACTGGTAGAAATGCCTATCGTAACGTTTCTTCTGACTGCAGTTTCGTTTTCAAGAACAAACACATAATCGCCATCAGCGTCTGTAAGTATGTACTCATAAGGAAGAACAATCGTGTTTTCGGCCTTCTCCGCATGAATCTTGTTATTGGCCTCAACACCGAGAATGATATCTGAATCGGGATTAACAACCTTGACTGTAGTATCAACAACTGCAACTCCATTGGAGTTTTTGACAGCCGATCCGGATATTTTACTGATTTCACCCTTATAATCCTTACCGTTTATCTTTATATCAACCTTCTGTCCAACACAGAGCTTGGGAAGGTCCGTTTTAGAAATCTGCATATTGATCTGAACGTCATCAAGATTAGCAAGCGAAACTACTTTATTTCCACATGTAACCGTTGCACCTTCAACCACTGCTACCTCTGTAACTACTCCATTGAAATCTGCCTTAATTCCGTCCTTGGCTTCCTCTATCTTGGCGATAGTATCTCCCTGCGTAAGCTGAGTTGACTCCATAGATGCCTTGGTTGCCTGGGCTGTCCCTCCATTAACCTGAGCTGCTTTGGCACTCTGTAAGTGTGATTGTTCCTGTTGGAGATCCGTAATCTGTCTCTTCCATGCCTGAATCTCCGGATCATTCGCCAGAGCATTCTGAACTTCAAGTAAAGATTCCTGCACCGCAAGTGACATCTGCTTATTGCTTTCGGATATATCACTGTTATTATTATCATTCTCTCTTCGTGTGATATAGCCATCGTTTCCGTCAAGATAATTTTCCGCCGTTCCATCTTCTATGCCGTTCTGATTTATATCATGAAGAGTTTTCTGAAGATCCGTAGCAGTTTGGTTCATACGATTGGATTTCTCTGTAATCTTGTAATTTATAGCATCAATTTCTTCTGTAAGAACATCCAACCTTTCATTAATCTGCTGAGCGTTCATACCCTGAGCATACTGCCTGTCAGCTGAACCGGAATATAGTGCACTGTAATTCCCCTTAGCCTGCTTTATGGCAAGTTCAGCTGTTTTCTCTGTAATATTGAGAGAGTTCTCATCATACGTATAAAGTACATCTCCGGGTCCCACCTTATCTCCTAGCTTAACCTTAATCTGATCAATAGGTGCTGAAACCTCTGCAAAATAGCACTTATAATCAGCGGCTTCCACTGTTCCGGAAACAGATATCACATTCTCGATATTTCCCTTATGAACGTCGTATATTGATACAGGCATCTTATAATTTTTACTTGTTATAACTCCTCTTGCTAAAAAAAGGAGAACAAGAAGAAATATTACTCCAAGTATTATCCATTTCTTCTTTATCTTGGGACGTTTTATTTGCCCCATCTCCCCGTCAACTATTATGTCTTTGTTGTCACCCATCAGTCTTCTCCTTTTAGTCTTCTTTATAATCAGGATTTATTATGTCACTTTGAATTTCACCATCAGATATTGTAATTATTCTCTTGGCCTGTTTGGCAATTCCAGAATCATGAGTTATTACGATGACTGTCCGCCCTTCTCTGTAAAGCCTTTTTATTATCTTGATGATTTCTTTACTAGATGAAGAATCCAAATTACCAGTAGGCTCATCAGCCAAAAGAATGGGCGGTGCTTGCGCAATAGCCCTAGCTATTGCAACTCTCTGCTGTTGTCCTCCGGACATCTCATTAGGTCTGTGATTCTTTCTCTTTTCCAGTCCGACACTGTTAAGCGCCACCTCTGCAAGTCTATCTCTTTCTCTCTTGCCTATTCCTCTATAGATAAGCGGAAGCTCGACATTTTCCATAGCTGTAAGAGATTGAATTAGATTGAAACCTTGAAAAATAAAACCTATCTCCTCGTTCCTGATATCAGACTGCTCGTCATCCGACATATGTGATACATCTTTTCCGTGAAGATAATATTTGCCACTCGTCGGAATATCAAGACATCCAATCATATTCATAAGCGTTGATTTGCCGGATCCTGATTGGCCTATAATGGCAACAAATTCATTTTCACCTATTGTAAGATTCACATGATTAAGCGCCCTTACCTCATTTTCACCAGGATTATATATCTTACAAACATCCTTTATTTCTACAAGTTTTTTCATCTCAACTGTATTTCCTCATCATCTGACTTTTATATTAGTTATTCAATACTACATTTCTGATAGTTGACACAATCTCATCCTCGTATTCCCGTATAAAGAAATGACTTCCATCATACGTGTAACTATTAAAATCTTTTGTAGTATATTGCTTCCAAGCCTGATCAGATGTTCCTTTAACAAACCTGTCATAAGCGCCAAAGAAACCTGTTATCCTACATGCAAGAGCTTTTTTTCTCATATCTTGATATTTTTCTATCATCGAAAAGTCAGCCCTGATTGTAGGAAGAAAAAACTGCATAAATTCCTTCTGTGCCAATACATCTGCCGATACTCCCTCATATTTTTTTAATTCATTTATAAAAACATCATCCGGAGAATCCGCAACCTTATTGATAACAGGAAAATCCGGACTTGAACTTCCCGAAATAAAAAGATGTCCTATATTTAATCCCTTTTCCTGCAGCATGCTGGCTGTTTCATATGCTATCTTGGCTCCCATACTGTGTCCGAAAAGAAATACCTTGGAATAGTCATTCCATACGGAAACCAATGCTTCTGCCACGTCAGAGACACATTCTTTAATATCTGTATATGCAGGTTGACCGTATCTTTCTTCTCTTCCGGGAAGCTGAACTTGGGCAGCAACAATTCCTTCTCCAATTTTCTTTTGCCACTTACAATATGCCGAAGCACCACCACCGGCGTATGGAAAGCACAGTAATAAAGGTTTCTTTTCCCCTTCGCTCTTAAGGTTTTTTAATATTCCGTTTTTTTCCATTTTCTTAGGCCTTTCTCTTGAATAAAAATGGGAGGTGCTTATTTACTATTTTTACAAGCAATACCTGACACAGTATTAGTACAACTGCCGCAGGAATCACGGCTACCAATTTATTTATATCGGGAACTATGCTGGTAATGATTCCAAATACAATTCCGCTGACAAGTACAGGAATGGGAATATTGGTGACCATTACTACAAGCGAATTCTTTCCAAAAAATTCCAATATTCTGTTCTTCCTGATCAGCATGGATATACCTATTAGCCCAAACGACATAAGGGCAAAACTTAAGAAGAACAAAAATGGATTTTCCATCGTACATTTGTCTATATTGGTATCCCCCAAATGTAAACCTATAACAATTGCAAGCAAAACGGCTACTATACTGCCAATAACCATCGGGGCAGTATTCTTCTCTTTTTCCATAATATAATTACTTAATAACACACCTAACCCTACAGAAAATATCGCTATAAGCGATCTCATTATCAGAAAAAGCAAACTGATCACAGTATATAGGAAAAGAGAGGTTCCCTTTTTCTCCAATACATCAGCCGAAACAAAACTAAAAACACCTGAGATTAGTACCGCAAAAAACATGGTTACAGCCAAAGCTTTAGTACCAAGCTTTTTTGCTACTGCAAAAACAATTATTTCTGCTATGCAAGCAACCGAAAAATACCAGGTAACCCATAATCCATTCAACGTAAGCACGCTTATCAGATTTTTGGCAATATTCATAACCGCGTTTGTTCTCTCTGTGAATGCAGAATATGCTCCCATGAAAATGAAATAAATAAAACTAAAAACCAGATACGGATACATCATCCTGCTGCATCTATGCAACGCAAAATCCTTAATACTCGCATCTTCCTTCCATGAATAAGCCATGAGTGCTCCTGAAATCACAAAGAACGTTGATAAAATAGAGCTTCTCAGCGATATCGTTTCGTAATATGCCCAGTCTGCATGAAAAACGACCAAGTATAGTATTGCTATTCCTTTTGCTATATCCAAATAATTTCTTCTTTCTATACTCATTATTATGTTCAGCTCCTTTTATGCAGTAACTTGCTCTTCTTCACCGCATTCAGCGATAATACGCTCCACTTCCTTGTAGAAGACATCCATAGAATCATCCATTGCTACAATGTCACGATAAATCTTGCAATTTTTCTGAGCTTCAGCGGAATGGATCAACTTATCTATTTTCTTTGCAGCAGCATTAGGATTAAAGCTGTTTCGATTAATGCAGAAACCAAGTTTCAGTCTTTCCAGTCTTCTTGCAGTGTCGAAGTGTTCCGGGAATTCAGGAAGAATCACATGCGGAACTCCGTTTCTCAGTGCAGCTGCACATGTTCCGATTCCCCCGTGATAAATCAATACCGAAGCATATTCCAGGAGTGCGTCAATAGGAGCAAAATCAACAATCTTTACGTAATCGGGAATATCAATACCTTCAATCTTTTTTCTGTCAAGGCCGATGAATACTCCCCTTCGCTTCATAATGTCGCACAACTTGATACATTTTTTAAATGTGTTGGTATCCAATCTCTGTTTAGCTCCGAGAGAAAAGACGATCGGTGCCTTGTCTCCCTTTATGAAATCCACAAGATCCGGATCAAGTTCCTTATTGTCGGATCTAAGATAGGGTATTCCTGTAGCAACAGAATTCTCCGGCCAATCGGAAGGCATCTGTGTCAAAAATTCAGGTGTAAAGCAAATAAGTCCCTGGGGAGAAATACGGTTATCTCCGTCGGCATAAGGCGTCATATCAAATTCTTTAAACTGCTCAAACATAGTTTTATAGAGAACTGTGTCATTGAACCACTTCTCAAACTTATAGTGCATAGAATCCGGTAAGAAAGCGGGAATCATCGCTTGCTTAGGTGGATTTTCCTTTGATCTGATATAAAAGGGAGTCAGTGTAACAGAAAGACCCGGAATATTTAATTTATCCTGTACATATCTGCTTCCGAAGCACAAAACATGCTCGATGATAAAAGTCTCACCCTCAACATAATTCTCAGTAATATATCTGTCGATTTCTGCCGCAGGTTTTAAGAATATGTCACTGTTGTTGTCCACAACCTGCTGTAAAGGATTCTTCTTTTCATGCTTCTTTTCCCACATCATCGCATTGTTAACAAGGTAATCCAATGCATTCTGCAGATCCTCCTTCTTGCTGACAGCATGAAATTTCACGCCCTCACCTACAACAAAATCCTCAAATTCTCCGTTTGATAAAACGATTGCCTCATGTCCCATCTCCATGAGTTTTTTGGCCATACAGATAAATGGCACTACATCACCGCGTGTTCCCAACGTTGTTAAAAAGAATCTCATTTTTTTCACCCCTTACTTTTTTATTTAAATCTATATTTTCTGTATGCTAAATGCATAAATACCAACGAACAGACCAGTAAAAGAATTCCCTCCAGCAATCCGGCTGTCGGATTTGCGAGAGTCATCTGTTTTTCTGCCAACGACAGATACCATCCCGTCGGAACAAAGTTACTCACAAGCTGCAAGAATCCCGGCATGACGCTCTTGGGCCACAAGCAGCCTCCAAGCATGAGCAACAACAGATTAAAGAAACCGATTATCGTGTTTACCTTTGTCATCTCTTTGAAGCAACTACTGATCAGCATTCCAAAGGATATACACCAGATTGAGAATAAATACGTACATAAAAGAGCTCTGAAAAAGCGTCCACCGTAGTGAATTCCCATGAATTTATTGACTATGACAAACACGATAAAGATCTGTATAGCCGCCACTAGGAAGAAACTTAGAAAATTCTCCCAAAAATACTGTCGCATCGGCATGGAAGAAGCTATCATTCTGTTGAATACTCCGGACTCTTTATCTCTCAGGATAATAGTTGTTGAGGTCACAACCATGAATAGAATGCCCAGTGCCAAAAATCCAAGACTCTGTGCCGAGTTCTCGATATCTCCGCCCGTGTCCGTCATTGTCTCATTTACAACTCTGGTCTCTTCATTCATAAACTGCTTAACTCTCACCATAAAGAGTTCATTATCGTCTCCGCTTTCAGCCCTTATTACTCTGCAGGATTTAAGAACTCCGTCCAGATCAAGTTTGACCAAATTGGAAATATTACTTTCTTGAACCGAATGGCATTCCACCTCGATAGGGTTCTCGGAATTCATACTCTCCGCAAATCCCTCCGGCCACAGCAATACACAATCGATCTTATTATTCAAAAGAGCCGATCTTGCCTTTTCTACTGAATCATATTCCTTAAGTGAATATTTCTCTTTCAGATAATCATCAAGACACTGCGTAAGCTCACTTTCATCCCAATCTATCACACCGATCTTATATGTATTTTTGTCCAGCATCCCATATATAAAGACCAGATTAAAAATGATGGGAAGGATCAGTAAGAAAACAAAGTTACTTTTTTTCTTAAACAGTCTTTTTAAATTAAATGTTAGTGCCATATCTTATTTCCCTTCCCCCAAGAATTATTGCTCCGCCCAAGCACAAAACCGTGATGATGCAGATTGCTGCAATCGATACAGCAAAGCTTCCGCCGTATCCGCTGTAGATATTTTGAAACATTGCAGATTGTACATAATGATTCGGAGTCATATACTTCAGAAAGCCAAAATCTAATTTGACATAACCTCCGGAAACAAAAGCAAACGCCTGCAAAACCATGTTCAATACCTTTGTAGCCTGCTTGGCATCATTAAAGGCCGTACAAGTAAAAATACCAATCGCAGTGGCCATTGCCGAAGCCAGTACAACAATGATAACGTTCCAGATCATGTTATCTCCGAGATTGATCCTGCAAATATATCTCATGATCATCAGAGTTATAGTTCCCTGAATCATATTTACCAGGAACATACTTCCAAACATTCCGATATAATTCTCATACACCCTCATGTTTGAACTCTTTATTCTCTTACCGACACTTCCCGAAAAGATCGCACCAAAGTGATCGCATGCTATAAGTGCTCCGGTCATTGTGGTAAGTACAAGCATTGTCACTCCGTAATAATCTATTGCTCTTGGTATGTTTCCGGTAGCGGTAATCTTTGATTCACTAAGAAGTGATTTCTGATCGCAATATTCTTTGAACAACTTATCCGTATCAACATTCTTGTCTGCCAAAGCATGCATAATATTGGATATATTTTTTAGATCGTTTACGGAACTGCCTATCACTATCTTTTTGATATTGTTATTGGTACCAACATAAGCAACAATATCGTGTACATCTGAACCTTCAGAATCAATTTTGATGACTGCATCCGCTTGGCCATCATTATAATTCTTCATTGCCTCATCAAGATCTGCAGCCCTTGAGATCGCCAAAAAGCTGTCGTCGATGTTCTTATCAAGCATGTTATATGCTGTATCATCTGCCACCACGATCACATTGCTGACTTCCAATTGTGCCGCTGTAAAAGTGTTTTTTAACGCTGCTCCGAGGACTAGCATCATCAGGATCGGAGTAAGTGTTTTAACTACCATGGTGACCTTATCCGTCAGAAGCGCTTTGGAATAATAAAATAATGTATACAAAATATTCATGTGATTACCTTCTTGCCATCCTCTCTTATTCTCTCAGCTTCTTTCCTGTCAAAGTCAAAAATGCAGTTTCTAGATTGGACCTGTCACATGAAATGTTGTAAATACTAATCCCATTCTCGAAAACAACCTTCACTATTGACTCAAGACAGTTACTTCCTTTTTCGGTAATGACGTTAAGATAGTTCTCCTCTTCCTCTACCTTGCTGACACCGTCCAGTTTTTCTATTTCCTCAATTACTGTTTCATTTATTTCCGACAGCTCCAGTCTCACTGCAAGCTCCTTAATAATAAGATCTTTAATCTGCTCGCAGCTTCCATCAGCAATTATCTTGCCTTCGTCCATGATGATCACACGATTGCACACCGCTTCAATCTCTTCCATGTAATGAGATGAATAGACCACCACCGTTCCTTGCTTGTTGATAGTTTTCACCATATCCAAGATCTTATTTCTGGATTGCGGATCCACTCCTACCGCAGGTTCATCCATAAACAGCAGTTTGGGGTGATTTGCAATTGAACATGCTATATTCAATCTTCTCTGCATTCCTCCGGAGAGTTCTTTGGGGAGAGCCTTTCGTCTGTCCCACAGTTCAGCAAATTCCAAAAGTTCCTTGATCTTATCCGCAGCTTCTTTTCCGCGTAATCCGCTTAGTTTAGTAAAAAATGCGACATTGTCATAAACATTCAACTCTTCGATCAAAGCTATTTCTTGAGGAACGTACCCAACATCCTTCTTTATTTCTTTTTCATGTTTTTTGACATCTTTATCAAAGATCTCAACTTTACCTTCACTGATCTTCTTGATCCCTAAAATACTGTTCATCAGTGTAGTCTTGCCTGCACCATTTGGTCCCAGAAGACCTACTACCTCTCCTTTCTCAACCTGTAAGGAATAATTATTAAGTACTGTTTTGTCCCCATATGATACTTTCAATTTATCAAGATTGATAACCACCTCATGCCTCCTAATCGATAATTAAATTTCTGGGATTGATCTGAGCAATCTTTCTTGTAGAAAAAAGAGTGCTGAATATGCTAAGTAATACACATATCAATACCACTATCAGTAATGGTGCTACTTTGTTCGTGATCACCACATGATACAGGCCAATACCACTCATGATCCCTTTTATGATGAATCCGGTTCCGAAATATCCAACTATAATTCCGATCACCGCACCAACTACCCCACACAAAATATTCTTGTTCATTATGATGTTTCTGATCTGCCTGTATGACATTCCAAAAGTCTTATATATACCGAAGATCCGCTTAGAGCCCGATATGTCCGTGTTGTTTAGGTTGTATATTGATACAATACATACGATCGTGATGATAAACGACACAAGAACAGCTATTAGATTTATGAGCATCATTAGATTCCCGAACTTCTTCTCTACAAACTTTTCGTTGTCCTGTATATCAAAAGCATCACCGTAAGCTTCGACCAGATGTTTTCTGTACGTATCCTTATCCGTTCCTTCTTTGAGTACGATCTGATAGACATCATTTAAACGGTCTTTCTCTTCCAATGCGGTTTGCTTGATCCTATAGAGATATCCGTCATTATTGAGAGTTTCAAATATTCCGGTAATGACAAAAGCTTTTTTATACTCGCCAAAATCAACCTCTATAGTGTCGCCGATCGTTTTTCCTACCCTATGAGCCAACCTGGATCCGACAGAGATCTCATTATCTTCGTGCGGATTTGTTCCAACATAATTTTTGACTGAAACACTGTCCATATCTCCGCCGTAGGCATATCCCATAACTGTCCTTGTCAGGCTGTCGTCAAATTTGATGGTTCCTGTACTTATAAATTGGATAGGGACCCAACATTCTATATCTTCCTTGTCCAAAATCTCTTCAAGCTCAGAGTCTGTTGCAGAAGTTCTGTGCGAATTGGAAAGAGAAAATTCACTTTCATCCCAACCCACAAGTCCCGGATCAAAAAGGATCTCTTTATAGGTATTGGTCGTTGTATAAGCAAACGAAAGAATTAATCCGGTTATCAAAAAAGCAAAGGCCACGATAAGAGAATGCTTTTTCTTGGACAGTAAATCCTGAATGCTCAGTTGAAGTTTGGTTCCTAAATACTTTCTGTCCCGTATCTTAAATTTACATTCCCGAACCTCCTCTGCCGGCGCACCATAACGTATTGCCTGTGAAGGTTTGATCTTTCCGATCTTTATGGAGGCACGCATTGTGACCAAGGCTACGATCAAAGTAAATACAATAAATGAGACAGCAAGCGCTCCTATGTACATGGAATTGTCAGATACAACTCCAAGGGTTTTGGTTATTGAATCCGATAAGGCTTTGATAGTACCAAAGCTTAAGAATCCTCCGATCGGAACCGCTATCCATATCATGATCAGATATTGGAATACATAACTGCCTATAATCTGTCCGGTGGAAAAGCCTTCGGATTTTAAAACACCTATTGTCACATAATCTTCGCTGATCGAATAAGAAATTATGTAACTTATGATCACGCAACAGAAGAGTATGATAATGGCTGAAAGAGTTATCATTACAGCTCCGATGCTGGAATAACTGGATCTGTACTCTTTCACCAGTGTTCTGTAATCCTTGCATATACCCTGATATGCCTTACCAAGATGCTGTTCGAATGCAGCCCAAAGTTCATCCTCCTGTGCATCGGAATACTGTTTATATCTAAGTCCTATGAGCTTTCCGGTTTCATCTGTGAAGTTTCTCTTTAGCTCACCTTTTGCCACCCAGGCTCTTGATGGGTTATTTACCCCTACGCAATAGTGCGGATCGACTACTATAGCGGTTACTTTGTAATCTTCCACGCCGTTTTTCACAGGAGTTGATAAGAAAGAACCGACCTTTATGTTGTTGTCATATGCAAACTGCGTGGAGATCCAGATTTCGTTTTCGCCGAGTTCTTCAGTCCCCTCTATGACCATCACCCGGTTCCTATCGTCATCCTTTGGATACTCACATAAGACCAAGTATGTATCTATAGTTTCACCGTTTATACCGACTTTTCCCTGTAATGTAAACATATCCAACATGCTTACATTTTCCACCTCTTCACGGCCTTCCCAGAAGCGGGCAATATCATCCGTATCATAGGAATTGTCTCCGCAATAGATCAGCTTATGTGAGGTATTGAGCTTGTCAAAGGTTCTGTCAAATGGCTCTTGCGACATTGATAACATCGCTATTCCCACAGTAAATATCAATGCAGCAAGCATAAACGTGATCAGGTTTATCAGATTTCGTATCCTATTCTTTCTAAACGCCGCGCCGCATATTTTCAATATAGCCCGCATACTACCATCCTCTTTTCTTTATAAATTCGTATATTTCCTGCTCTCTTCGATCCTCATCTTCGGGAGTATATAAACTCAATTCCAAAACTCCGTCGATCACACCGTCTCGAAGAAATAATATGCGGTTGGCACGACATGCAGCCTTGATATCATGGGTAACCATTACAATGGATTGCCCCTGCTCGTTTAACCGGGTCATTACATCCAGAACATTTTCACCTTGTTTTGAATTAAGTGCTCCTGTGGGCTCATCAGCAAACAGTATTCTTGGGGAATTGATAAGTCCCCTTGCTATGGCAACCTTCTGCTGTTGTCCTCCGGAAATCTGGGAAGGTAGGCGCTTCATCTCACTTTTTAGCTCCATCATCTCCAGTAATCTGCTCGCCCTATCAACTACCTTTCTTTTATTCTTTTCGCACAGAAATCCCGGTACAGAAACATTTTCCATGACAGTAAAGTTAGGTACCAAACAGATTGCCTGAAAGACAAAACCGATCTCTTTTCTTCTGAATTCAACCATCTGCTTTTCCTTTAGATCCTGTACTTCTTTTCCGTCATATATAACCTTTCCGCCCGTAACATTATCCAGACCGCTCACCGAGTACAGAAATGTGGATTTCCCTGAACCGGAATTGCCCATGATAACAGTAAAATCCCCTTCATATATCTCAATGTTCAGGTTGTTTAATACCGGTACCATCTCCTTGCCTGTCTGATACGATTTACACATATCCCTGCATTCAATAATCGTTTTTTTGCTACTCATTTATAATTCTCCTTCACTGTACTTCCTCTTAATTACTTGCCGAAGCCAAACTGATCAAAGTCCTCACCTGCTGTTCCATGATATTCTTGATTCTTTCAACATCCTTCTCGAAGGAACAGATAATGTGAAATTCCAATTTGGTATCTATGCTTTTTACAGCTACATAATAATCTGCATAATTCAAATTACTTTCTTCACCGTCTGAGGTGTTGTAGTCCCATATGCGACTGTATTCATCCTCAACATTACCTGCATAATTGATAAGGCATGATGAAAACATCTTAGAATTACTTGCCTGATTAACTTCTTGCATTACTCGGCCCCATTTAAGGAAGGATTTCAAGTTGCTGACAAGATTGAAGAAGTTAATGTTGTACCTAGATATATCCTCAAGCATTTTCTTGAGCTTACTCTGTATCTCACCAAGCGAATTATCCGTGATATCAAACACCAAGGGAATTCCATCCACTGCCATTCCCATGACATCGTTATATTTCAGCTTGCCGTATTTTCTGTTCTGGAACAGAAGATCAATCGCTACAGTTTCCACATCAAGTAGTTTGGAAAGAGTCATTCCGCTGAGAACAACCGCAAGTTCTAGCATTGCATCACTATTTTCATTCTTATCTATGAGTTCTCCGACATCCACAAGGCACGTTACCTGCTTGTTTCTGTCCATTCTTCTCCGGGCTATCTTTTGCTGAATCTCCGAAAAGGCGATCCCGTAGGCACCTATCTTAAATTTCTCTCTGAACTCTTCAGGAGTAATGCCGATGGGCCCCTTTCTGATCTGATCCAAATATGCCTTGTAATTGCACGACAATTCCATTGCATTGCAATTACCTTGCCTTAGTTCCTCATATCTGCGCAGGAGCTGCGTTCTGATAAGCTGTCCTGAAAACAGATCGAATATTGAATGATCGAACTGGAACAACAGATCATACTTTCTTTCCGAATACTTGATCAGAGTCACATGATACATAAGATGATTACAGCACTTAAAATCCGCTGTTTTTTCCCATTCGATGATCTCGTGTATCACTGCATCCTGCGACTCTTTTGAGTTCTTACTGATATCTATCATCGGAAGTCTGAGTGAATTGGGCGGCATCTTCTCGCTCCACATATTTTTCCTGCTACCGCTTAGGCATGAACGCATAAATCCATGTGAGACGATAAGGTCGAGGAATGCTCTGTTCATCGTATCTATATTGAGAGGTTGATTGATCTCAATAAGATACATCTGAAGTCTTGTATCACCCTTAAAATGTATCCTTTGCATATTGCTGATAGGATAACGATAGATCTCCGATCCGTTGCAAAGAGCATCACTCATGGCCTTTTGTTCCGCAATATGTTTGTTCAATAACTCATGAATCTGTTCAAACTTAAGCTCTCTGTTTATTCTTTCCGGATAAGAATCTTCTGCTTGAGCCTGTTTATTAAGTACGTAATCAGGAAATACTTTGTAATCGATTCCTTCATCGATCAATTTATTAAGCAATTCATCCGTATCAATATTTCCTTCAACAACAAGCACTCGCTTTTGCTCTTCATCTTTTGGAATATTTATGATTTCAGCCTTGCTGCCCATTTGTTCGGAAACAAACTTAAGCATCTGAGAATCCAGTTTTATTGCCATATCACCCATTGCTTCGCTTTGTGATAGATGTATCGCAAGCTTTCTTATAGTCGAGAATGAGTAAAATTCATTCATCAATATGGAATAACCCTTTTTCTCAAGATTATTGATCAGCTGTATAAGCTTAAAGGAATCTCCGCCAAGTTCAAAGAAATCAGCGTCTATTGAGAAATCCGATACTCCCAGGATTCTCTCCCATTCACCTCTTAGAAGTGATTCCATGGGGTTTTCCTCTTTTACTTTTTCAAAAGCCACTTCCTTCTTGAAGAAATCAGTGATATCCGCATCAGTGTATATGCATGTATCAATATCCGAAGTCGCCATATTATCAAGGTAATCAGCAATATTCTCCCCACGCATATATTCCGGAACATACAATCTCTTTGTATCTGCATAATAGTCAAGTTTGCTGTCTGCAAGTATCCGATCTGCAGAAAGAGGTGTGTCGTTTGTCAGAGATAAGAAACTGCATGGAATCTTCCTATCCTTGGCCTCCATCACGATTTCTTCATTGAGTACCTGCTCGGAATTGTTCTCATTATGAAGCTTCATGGATGTGGCAAATATCGGTCTGCTGTCTCCCGAAGGGTAATTAAGAATGATCACATTCTTATATCCCTTATTCCAATCAAAAAACTTTCGAACCTCCTTCTTTATCGAGGCACGATCATCCTTAAGCGAAAGATGGTTAGCAACAACATATTCACCCTTCTTACCGTGATAGGAATAAGCAATTTGCGGAACAGAAATATCATTTTTCTTGTAACCCAGTATCAGGTTGGCATCTACACAATCAGCCAGTCCCTTTTTCTCGGGCAAAACTTTGACTTCTTCCATTCCTGAGCTCTTCATAAGCTCTTCCCATCTGGCGCCGGAAATTATAGGAGACAATTCTCTCTCTTCACCGTCAAAATACCACCATCCGTCTGCCATTCCCCAAACCATGTCCACATAACTTCTGACCACAGTTCTTTCAAGTACACCTATAATTCCTCCGGGTTTCAATAATGTAGACATATTCTCCAAACAGCTCTTTATGCTATAGGTTGCATGAAGGACGTTATATGCAAGCACAATATCGAAACTCTCTTCTATGCCCTGCAACCGCGGATCCTTTTCAATGTCCAAGACGTAGAACTTAATGTAATCAAGCTTTTCCTGAACGGCATATCTCATGAACAGTTCCAGATATTTTTCTCCAAGGTCCGTAAAATAGTACTCAACCTCACAATCTCTTAATAGCGGTGCTATTTTTCTGAGTACTGTTCCGTATCCGGCTCCGGCTTCCAGGATTTTTATCTTCTTTTTGCTTCTTACCAGTGATTTGATCGTCTCATAAAGAAGATTCAAAAGATAATCATCTTCTTTGTTCTGGATCGTACCTTCATGCATCTTTACAAGATAATCCTGCTTTCCCGGCGGATAGAGAATGCTGAGCGCCATTTTACTTCCGTTAAGCGCTTCTTCCATATTCTCCATAACATGATCAAATAAGTTTAATTGTCCTTCAAAAAGATCTGTTGTATTTGCCAGTTCCGCTCTGATCGAATATGGATCCTGATCTTCGCTGATCTTTTCCGTCACACGATAAGTATCATCTCTTTTATCTATGTATCCGTACTTATCCATCACAAACAGGAAGTAATCGATATATCTCTCCAAACCTGCAATAATCTGAAATTCTTTGGCAACATCCGCTCTGTTAAAGCATCTGTCTTTTTCAAGGTGCATTTTGTCCCTGACAAAGTCACGTATTCTGATACTTGTATATTCTTCCGCCATGGCATAACATCTGCTGTAATTTCCAAGCTCAGCCGCGCTGAACAGTTCTTCTTCTTTGAGATTTACAGCCTGTACGGAATCCTCAAATACTCTTTTTTCAAAAGCCGTGTCCACTTCAGTGGAATAGGTTATGAATCTGCATTTTTCCGAATCAACGCTGTCTTCAAGTATTTTTACGGTTTGAGGCAGTTTCTTTTCTTCGGTTACTACCAGTCGTAAAATATCTTCTTTACTGTCAACGTGATCAGGTAGCTGTTCATTGGGAGCAAGAACAAATCTCTCCTTGGCCAGATAGCGCACAACAATATCATCTTCTTTGCTGTCAGAGAATATTTCTCGGATCAAAATTTCCCTAAGCTCATCTGATTTTTCATCACAGATATCTCTTCCGGGAAGAATTATCATCCTGCTTCGCACACTATCGTTTCTGAGATTAAGAGCATTGATAAAAAGTGCCTCTCTAAGACTCTTTTTGTCTTCTTTCTCAGTTGATAGGAAAATACAGTCCTCAACTTCCTTTCCATACTCAGATGCAATAGAAAACAGCGCCTTGGCTTCTTCCACCATATCGTTCCCATTATCCGCATAATATACGACTTTGCTGGGAATCATTGCATCTTTCTCAAGATCATAGAAGAGTCGTCTCAGATCCGAATAATCATTACTCCTTATCATTGATAATCTATTCTTTTGATATGAGTAATGATCCGCTCTCTCAACAACGATTACTCTTTGTCTCGGAATTTCATTGAGAACATCTTGTAATCCCACCTTGTCAGTTATCAAAAGGAAAACTTTTCCTGACTCTTTTTCCGGTGCTTTGGGATAGATTGTCTGCCTCCATCCCAATGAAGAAAATTGCTTTTGCTGCTTTGTTTTAGCAATCTTCCCTGCAGGACACTTAGCTTTTCCGCTTCCAATGTTTCCGATCTCAACAGAAACTTCTGTCTTATCAAACACATAAAGAGGTAGCTTTATCCTCTGTCTGTTTTTTCTGAAATCATATCGATGCCAACTTACCTCGACTCCCGACTCCCATATCCTACCGATTTGTCCTGTAAAGAATTCATCTGCTTCTTTGTTTTCTTTTGCACCCGGAATCAAATTGATCACGGAGACTTTCTTGTCCTTACAATTTGCTCTTACAAAGGTTGAAAGAACGCTACCGGGGCCTATCTCAATAGCTATGGAATCGTCCTGAACAAGTTCTTTACTTCCCTCAAAGAACTTTACGCTGTTGATCAGCTGACTCGCATAGTAGGATGAAGAATTAACCTGCTCTCCATCTACCCAGGTTCCTGTTATGTTTGAGATAAAAGGTATCTTAGGGCGATTCTTCTTAACCGAATCCAGGACTTCAATAAAGGGCTCCATCGCATCCTGCATCATATAGGAATGAAATGCATGACTTGTATGAAGTTTGCGTGTTATGATTCCCTTCTCTTCGCACTTCTTGGCAAACTCAATTATCGCTTCTTCGTCGCCTGAAACCGTAAGCCTGTCTTCCGTATTGATCGCTGCAACATTGACCTTATCACCCACCATAGGTTCTATTTCTTCCGGAGTTGCCATAACTCCCAACATGGAACCCTTTTCCATCATCTGCATGTATTTTCCTCTTGCAGTGATTACCCGTATTCCATCTTCCAAGCTGAATACACCGGAAACAGTTGCTGCAACTATCTCTCCGAGGCTGTGACCTATAAGTGCCTCAGGCTGTATCTTCCATTCCATGAGAAGTTTGGCAAGAGAATACTCAAAAACAAACAACGCAACTTGTGCTATCTGTGTCTGCATGAGTGTTTCGCTGTTTTCTTCATTTCCTTCCAAAAGAAGATCTCTTAAGCCTGAAACACCGTTCTTCTCGGCAATATCTATGCATTCATCAAAAACCGTTTTGAAATATGGTTCCGATCTGTATAGAGCATTGGCCATACCGGGATACTGAGTTCCTTGTCCCGAGAACATGAAATAGATATGCTTCTTATCAGCACTTGAAAGTGCCTTCATATCCCCATCTGTGTCTTCTCTCAGCTTTTCTTTTAAATCATCCAAGTCCGTAAACACTGTAGAATAGCGATATTTCATATTTCGCTGTTTGGTCTGCAAAGACCAAGCAAAATCGTCTGCGTCTATCTCATTTGATCTTTTATCCAAAAAATCAAGGTACGCTTTACGGTTATTAAGAAGAGCGTTCTCGCTGTTTGCCGCAATCGTAAACAGCTTATGTTTCCTGCCGATATCGCCTTTACCTGTCTTAGGAGCCTCCTCCAAGATGGCATGCACATTTGTACCACCCATACCAAAAGAGCTGACACCTGCACGAAGGGGATAGATACATCCGTCTATTATTTTTCTTTCCCATTCCTTGGACTCTTTGCAAAAATAGAAAGGGCTACCGGGCACCTCGATAAAAGGATTGGGCTTTTCAAAATTGATACTCTTTGGAATAGTGCTGTTTTCAAGAGCAAGCACCACCTTTTCAAATGCTGCGACTCCTGCCGCGGTATCCAAATGGCCGATCCCTGCCTTGGCAAATCCAAGGGCACAGCTGTCACTTGCAACATTTCCAAATGCTTTTACCAAACCGTCAAATTCTATGGGATCCCCCATCTCTGTTCCTGTTCCATGAGTTTCCACATATCCGACAGTATCGGGATCTACATCTGCATTATGTAATGCCTTTTTGATCACATCCGCTTGTCCTTCGACGCTTGGCGCGGTAAAACCTACTTTCCTGTTTCCGTCATTATTACTTGCAGTACCTCTGATAACGGCATAAATGTGATCGCCATCCTTAAGTGCCTGGTCAAGATTTTTTACAACTACTGCTCCCGCTCCGTTTCCTTCAACGGTTCCCTGTGCTGTCTCATCAAATGCTCTGCAATGTCCGTCGGGAGAATAGATCATTCCTTTAATGTATTCATATCCATTGATATGAGGAAGTGATATACTGCTTCCGCAAGCAACCGCGATCTTACATGCTCCTGTCAAAAGACTCTTGCACGCCATATCTATCGCAAGCAATGATGAAGAGCATGCACTGTGAAGCGTATAGCAAGGGCCCTTGAGGTTAAGAGCGTATGCAATCCTTGTTGCCGCAAAATCCTTGTCACACAGCTGTGCCGCTGCAAAGCTGCTATCCCCGTTTTGGGCAGCATCCTGTAAAACCTGCGCTTCCCATTTGAAATTTCCCGATGCCCCAACTATAAGTCCGATACTTCCTTTGTATTGGTCGGAAATATATCCCGCATCTTCAAGCGCGTGATATACTTCCTGATGAAGTGCTCGAACTTGAGGATCCATATTCAGCGCATCTTTGGGCGTATACTTAAACAGGTCATAGTCGAAATATTCAATATCCGGAAAGACACCCTTTGCTTTAACATAATTTATTTTCTTTAGTTCCTCCGGTGAAATCCCATGTTCTATCAATTCATCATCTGAGAAAAAAGATATCGCTTCTATTCCCGCTTTAATATTGTCCCAATATTCCTGCAGATCATGAGCCCCCGGGAAACGACCTGACATGCCTATTACAGCTATCTCCAAACCCGTGTAATCATACTTTATTTCCATATACTCCGTCTCCATCTCTTCACGTCAGATCACCATTCTTCTTCAACGCTTTGATCTATCTTCTTTATTCCGTTTCTCATGACTTTAATCTCATCTTTGACCTCGGAATCATCACCGGAATTACTTCCATCATCGGATTGATTCATATCTTCTATGTGCTTGGCCAATTTGCTTACCGTACTTTTCTCGAACAGCACGGAAAGAGCGATGTCATAGCCATAATCCTTATTCAATCTGTTCCTTATGGACATCAGATTCAACGATGTGATTCCCATATCAAATAAGTTCTCATCAGTCTGTACCACACCGATTCCGGTAGTCTCGAGGATGATCTGTACAATCTGTTTTTCTATCTCGGAAGCAAATACAAGCTTCTCCGGAGCGCAATTATTCTGAATATCAATGTACAGATTCTTCCTATCAACCTTTCCGTTAGGGGTCATCTCAAATCGATCCACACGCTTGTAGTATGTGGGGATCATATATGACGGTAAGTTTGCCTGAAGTTCGCTCTTTATATCTGCTACAGACAGTTCCTCATCAGATACATAAAAAGCACATATATACTTCACATCATTGAAGGTTTCAACTTTAACAACACATTCCTTGATACTTTTGATCTTGTTGATCCACTGCTCGATCTCCCCGATCTCAATGCGGTATCCGTTAACCTTCACCTGAGAATCTCTTCGACCGTAGAACTCAATATTCCCATCGGGAAGCATGAGCGCGATGTCCCCTGTAAGGAACATTCTCTCCCCGTCCTTAAAGGGATGAGAGATGAATTTGCTCTCTGTAAGTTCTTTCTGATTGAGATATCCCTCGGAAAGCCCCCATCCTCCGACGCACAATTCTCCAAATGCGCCAATCGGAAGAAGGTTATGAGCTTCATCCATGATGTATGCAAAAGAATTGTTTAAAGGCTTTCCGATTGATGTTTTTTCACGGTCCATATTGTTTCTGTCTACTTGGCAAGTAGTAGATACGACCGTATTCTCCGTCGGTCCGTATCCGTTTATCACGTGGATGCTCGGATTAACCTCATAAACCTTTTGAACATTCTTTTTCTTTAATACATCTCCTCCAACCATCAAATAGTTGACACCCTCAAAAATCGAAGGATCGTCCTCTATGAGTCTGTCAAACAAAGGTGTTGTAAGCTGCATTGCCGTTATCTTATTTCCGGATATAATGCTCTTCATATCCTTGGCGGAAAGAATGCACTGTTCATCTGCTATTACCAGTGTTCCCCCGCATGCAAGGGCTCCCCAGATCTCAACCACACTCGGATCGAAAGCTATTGATGCAGTCTGTAGCACCATATCTTCATCATTGAAAGGAATAAAATTCTGATTCTTTACTGTTCGAAGGATATTCCTGTTAGTTACTATGCAGCCCTTCGGCCTTCCGGTTGTTCCGGATGTATAAAGCAGATATGCCGCATCTTTTTCAGATGCCTTTACTGCGTGGAACGTGTTACCTGCATCAATCTGCTTTTCTTCAATAATCTGCCAGGAAGTATTCTCGGGAATTTTCCCCTTGGTCTCCTCCCATACGCAAACACACTTCATCGCAGCATCGTCTATTATGTAATGAAGGCGCTCTTCGGACTCTTTGACATTGAGGGGAACATATGCAGCTCCCACCTTAAGTATTGCCAACATGGCAACCACCGATTCGGGGCTCCTTCCCATAAATATTCCTACATAATCATTTTTCCCTACGCCTTTTTCCGATAAGAGGGTCGCTACATTATCCGACCATCTGTCCACTTCTTTATATGTATAGCTTCTTTCCTGAAATACGATCGCTTTTTTGTCGGGAGTTTTTCTTGCATATTCCCTGAAACAATCAGCAACCGTCATCGGACCATCATATGCGATGTTTGCGCCTTCGGAAAATTCAAGAATTTTCTGTTTTTGTGTTTCCGAACATATACAGATTGACTTTGCTCTTACATGAGGATCCTCACATATTTCATTGATCACCTGCTTTATGCACTCAGCCAGATCGAATATTTGCCAATCGCAATACACCGATGAATTATAAGTAAAGGTTACTTTGAACTCATTTCCGGGATTAACTATAATGTGCAGATCGTAAGTAGCTTGTTCACGTACGTCGACATTACCGAATCTAATTGTCTTTCCATCTTCCAGCTCAACTTCCTTCACGTAATCCTCGAGAGGATAATTCTCAAAAGCAATGGCGTGATCCAAAAGATGATTCTTTAAGCTGGTATTACTTTGAATCTCGTAAAGCGGAAAGAACTCGAAAGGGCTTGATTCGACCATCTTAGTTTGAATCTGTCTGCATATTTCAACAAAATCAGTATTGTCGTCTGATTTGACTCTAAGAGGCTGAGTATTGATCAAAAGTCCCGCCATTTTCTCTACATCTGCCAGATCAATAGCTCTTCCGGAAACGACATTTCCAAACACAACATCATTTGTGTTGTTATACTTTTGAAGAATAATTGCCCATACAGCTTCAAAAATAATATTTAATGTAAAGCCAAGATCCGAAGATAATTTCTTTATCTTGTCATAGGTAGCCAAGTCCAATGAAAACTGATACGATACTCTCTCCTGTCCGCCACCCGGGCCGAATCCCATAATTCCCGTCTCTTTTTCATAGCCTTCCAGGTAGTTTTTCCAATACTCTTTGGCCTGTGCTGTCCCTTTTGCTTCAAGCCACTTGATATAGTTCTTGTAAGGAACATTCTCATGAGACTGTTTAATTTCTTTGTTGTCGTATATCATCTTGTAGTATGAAAACAACGTCGCAAAGATTGTTCCCAGTGACCATCCGTCAAGGATAATGTGATGAAATGTGATAAGGAATCTCCACTCATTCTCTGAAATCTTATAAAGAGTTCCTCTTATCAAGCTTTCACCGGCAAGAAGGAATCCTCTCTTGCGCTCTTCGTCCTTGTAATACTCAAACTCTTTGTCCGGATCCTCTGCTTTTGTAATGTCTACAGTATTAACTTTTATCTCGTAATTTCTAAGTACGATCTGATATGGGTTTTCGTTCGCCTTATAAGAAAAAACAGTTCTGAAGACATCAAAGTGTGATACCAGCATATTCATCGCTTTTTCCATGCATACAGCATCCACAGTTCCATATAAAGGAAAAGAAAACTGTTCTATATATGCGTTTGTTGATTCATCTTTCATATATGCAACCAACATACTCTTTTGCATGGCGGAAAGCCCATAAATATCCTGTATATTATCCCTTGCAATCATACCCACGTGTGATAGATGGTCTATCACTAACTCCTCTCTCAATTCTTAAATCATCAGTTCATCCAAAATATTCTCAAATTCTGTCTCTGAGATTGAGGAAGTAGACTTGGTTACTACAGAAGTAATATCTCCCTTTCTTTGATAATCTTCTGCAATAGCATCAACAGATTTTTCTATGCAAGTCATAAGCTCTGACATTTCATCCTCAGTGACCGCATTTTTGCAATATGCCATGTCAAACCTTATTCCGTCATCAGAGTAATCTGCCACTATATCCAAAGCCCATTCGCTCTTATATCTTTTATCCACAGTGACATCATTGTTAAAGTACTCTATTGTTCCGCTGCTTGATTCTTGCTTACCAAGGAAATTGAAATTGATCTCAGGATGTATATCCTCAAAAATCTCTTTTTCATGATCGGATAAGTTATCAACCAGATACTTCATGATTCCGTAACCTATACCATCATTTGGAATCTCTTTTTCAAATTTGGTAAGACTCTGGATAATATCAGTGATGCTTTCACAATTGGCTAAAATCACCGGGCAATATTCCGTAAACCAGCCAACCGTTCTGGAAAGATCGAACTCACCATCAAAGTCATATCTTCCATGTCTTTCAACATTCAAAAGAACCGCATCCTTCATTTTCCACTTGGATAAAGCTAACGCTAAGATGCACATAACGATGACCTGCATGCTGACACCGTACTCACTTCTTACTTCATTCATGAGCATGCGGACCGCATCATTTTCGAGGCTCTTGCAGACTCTCCTTTGATTCTTAACGGCACTGCCACCAATCATACTTGGGAACAATCTGCATATTTGCTTACTCTGCCTAGCTACATCCTTCCAATAATCAAGTTCCCCGGCTCTGTTCTCGCTCCTGTAATACTCTCTTGCATAGCCTGACCATTCCGCAAAAGACGTTGCCTCTTCAATGAGTTTGGTATTATCCTTAAGGCTTCTTATGAAGTCTTCAATAATAATTCCCCAGGAAACAACATCCACTGCCATATGATGTATTGCCATGTTCAACAGGGTTCCATCTTCAATATCAGTAACCATCACCACCGAGATCGGACCTTTTTCAAGATCGATTACAGATTCCGCTTCAATGAAAGCCTTATCATCAATATCAGAACCTGAATTCATGATGATCTTGTAAGGAAGTCTCGATCTATCTTTGCTTATGGATATGCTGCTGTCTTCGTCTACCTGCATTCTCAGCATCGGATGACATTCACATATCTTGCTCCAGCTACTTTCTATCTGTTCCAAAGAGAGTTTTTCAGGAATCTTGATCTTGAGAGCCTGTGTGAATCTTAGTTCCTTATTTCCCACATCACTCAAGAACATATGTTGTACGGCACTCATCTGCTTATCTGAAAAATCTTCCGGATCTCTCTTCTGTGATCTGTTACTTGCTTTTTCAACATGAGCCGCTAAGTTGCGAATAGATTGATAGGTAAAAATATCTTTAAGGGATATTTTTAAACCATACTCTTTCAATCTGGATATGATCTGAATGCCCTTGATAGAATCTCCTCCAAGTTGGAAGAAATCATCTTCTACGCTTATTTCTCCGTTATCAAGAACACTCTTCCACACATCTGCAAGAAGCTTTTCCATAGCGGTTTCCGCTTCCTTAAAGCTATCCTTCACGTGTACTTCCGACGGTTTAGGCAAACGCGCCATATCTACCTTTCCATTTTTATTGGTCGGAAGATTATCAACCGGAATGATAAACGCCGGAATCATGTATTGAGGCAATTTAGAATGCAACAGAAGTCTCAGTTCTTCCTCTTTGTATTCTCGATCTCCTTCCTTTACAAGCCACATGCACAGCGTTTTACTGCCCGTTTCACTTACAGATACATCACTGTAGGCAATCTTTACTGAAGGAAGTGACATTGCTATGTTACTGATCTCGTCGCACTCTATACGGAAACCTCTCAATTTAACCTGTTTGTCACGCCTTCCATAGAAGTACAACTGTCTGTCTTCTCCCCAAGCGGCATAATCTCCGGTTTTATATAGGTACCCGCCGATTGCCATATCACTCTTGATAAAGGATGCTTTGGTCTTTTCCTCCTGTTTGTAATATCCTTCTCCTAAGCCATCGCCTCCTATATAGAGCTCTCCTATAATTCCTGTAGGAAGAAGGTTCCTATCATCATCCAATACAAACAGCTGTGTGTTTCTGATCGCCCTTCCTATAGGGATCTTGATACCTTCTACACTGCCGGTAATTGGGTATGTCGTAGCAAATACACAAGACTCCGTGGGACCGTATGCATGTATCAAACGATCATTTCCCAACGCGTTCAGCGCACGTTCTATATGCACACCGGAAGCATTCTCACCACCAAAGATTATCTTTCTGACATTCTTAAGTGCCTCAAGCGAAGTATCTACCAATGCGTTAAACAGCGCTGTCGTAATGAAGAACACTTTCACGTCATACTTTTGAATGATCTGTGACAATCTGGGAATATCAGTCACGTCTTCATCACTTGGAATTACAAGCGTCAATCCGTTGATAACAGCAGCAAAAATATCAAATACACTTCCATCAAAGGAATAGTTGGATATAGTCATCACCACATCGTCATCGTGGAAATCCAAATATCCATTGTCTTTTACTACTCGAAGCACTCCCTTATGATGAATTATTATTCCTTTGGGCTTGCTTGTGGTGCCTGAGGTATACATCATGTATGCCCTATCATCTGACGTCAGATCATGCTCCACATTTTCCGTATGTACTACCTTGTCATCTCCCGGAATAAAATATTGCTTTACATTATTTCCTACTGCTTCCCTTATACATGTCTCATATTGTTCCTGTGTAACTATTATCTTTGCTTCACTGTCTGTAAGCATTGTCTCCAATCTGTCCTGAGGAAGCTTGGTATACAGAGGAACGTAATAACCTCCGCATTTCATGATCGCAAGAATAGCTATCACCATATCGCAGGAATGATCGGTCAACAGAGCAACAGGATCTCCTTTTTTGACACCAAGAAGCATCAACTCTTTGGCTATGTAGTTTGCTTTATTGTTTGCCTCAGCAAATGAATATCTTCCGTCATCATTTATCAGAAACAGCTTGTCCGGATACTTCTCTACATTCTCTTCAAAAAGAGTACAGATATCCCTTTTCTCGGTTTTATAGGGCTTTATCATTCCTATACTGTCTATGAGAAGATCCTTTTCTCCCTCAAGCATCAGATCTGATGCTGCGACGCTGTCCCTATGTTCTTCGCAAATAAGCTCTGAAAGCTTTTTGAATCTATCGGCAATCTTTTCTACGGTTCCTTTTTCATAAAGAGCCGTATCATATTCCCATGTCATCAATAAGCCATCTGCTTTTTCTCTCGCAGTTACGGTAAGATCAAACTTAGCGGAACCGTTGTGATAATCCACGAAAGAGACGGATTCATCAAGTCCCATATCGATGTTATGCATCGCAAAATACACATCAAATAAGGGATTGCGTCCGGTATTTACAGGTAATTTAGTTTCGCTGATAAGTCTTTCGTAGGGATAATCTTGATTTTTAAAACTATCAAGAACTTCCTTTTTTACATTCTTTATGTAATCGGCAAAACTGTCTGTTCCGCTCCGATTCAGTCTTATAGGAATAGTATTTACAAACATTCCCACAAGATCGTTGCCACCCCTGAAATTCCTGCCCGACACCGGAGTTCCGATCACTATATCATTCTCATTTGAGCAAAGAGAAAGCAGCGTGTGCAGCAAAGAAAGAAGCATGACAAAGTTAGTCGTTTTATATTCTTTTGCGCAGTTTTTCAGTTGATGATATAAGTCACCGTCAATAAAGGAACTGATCAATTTTCCTTTCCTGTTTTCTGCAGGTCTTCGACGTTTCGTGGTGAAAATATCCATCTCCGGAACCGGTTCTGCATATTTCTGCTCCCACCACTCTTTTTGCTTCTTAATATCTTCCCTTTGCTCACTATTACAAAGTTCAGTAACCGCTTCACTGTAGCGTACTTCAGGTTCTTCGATCTTATGATCGGTCATAAGATCTATGAAATCTTTATACAAGACTCCCATTGAATAGCCGTCTGAAATTATGTGATGTATATCAAATACCAGATATGAGGCATCGTTTAATCCCTCTACGTAGCTGATCCTGAAAAGAGGTCCCGTCTCAATATCAAATGGTCTGATAATTTTCCCCAGCTCCTCTTCCAGAAGTTCCTCCTCACATTTTCCGGACTTTTCTTTCAGCTGATAGTACTCGATTTCCGCATCACTTGAAGGATGGATTATTTGAATCGGTTCATCGTCCTTCATAGTGAAAGTAGCTCGAATACTCTCATGTCTGCTTACAAGTTCACTGAACACTTTTTCAAGTTTCTTTTTATCTATTTTTCCTTTGTTTCTTGCAATCGCACTTATGTTATAGGCAACGGAAGGATCCTTGCCATATACAGAGTAAAAGATACTCTTTTGTGACGAAGTCAATTTCAGTTCTGTAGAATCTGTAATCTCCTTTACTTCATGTGATTCTTCTCTGCTGCCTATCCTATCCTCGGACAACTGATAATCATTTTTCAATGAAGCTACAAAGTCGGAGAATAGCGGTTTTTCCAGCACCAGCGATTCATGTACGTCAGTTTCAAAGATACCGTTGATCAGTCTCACAACTGTCAGTGCGGTGATAGAATCTCCACCAAGCTGATAAAAATCCGAATCCAAAGAGATCTGATCGTACCCAAGTGTTGATCTCCAAATATATGCTGTGATCTCTGCCACTACATCTCTTTCATCTGTGTTATCAGATAGATACTGTGACTCACCTTCAAGAATCTTCCTAACATCTCTGCGAAGTACATCCTCTCGGCTTTCTTCTGCAACAGCAGTTTTTTTGACAGCGTTCTGATCCCACATTCTTCTGTTATCAAAAGACGCTGCAGGAAGATTCACATGCTTTTTTTCCGAGCTTAAAAGTAATTCTTTGAGTTCATCGTTTTTATGATTTATATAAGAGGTGATTATCTGCTTCTCTTTATCCTGCTTATCCTCTCTGAAGTCATCTTCCGTACTTCCGATATATATACCGTTTTCTTCATAATGCTCAGCTCCACCCTCTAATATCTCGATGGCTGCTTCAAGCTTGTCTGTCAGCTCTTTCTTGGATCCGCAAAAGAATCCGACACCAAATTCTCGGTTCTTCCTTCCGGCAGCAAGTGTATAACAGATATCTGCATAGTTCTCTCCTTCAGAAATCTTAAAATGCTTTCGTAGATTATATAGATCCTTCAATACCAAGGTGTTTCTCTTATTACTGATATAAAAAGGAAATCTATTACCCTCCTCATTGGATATCGAATCCGGATAGCTCTGAAGAACGACATGTACATTGGTTCCTCCCAGACTAAATCCGTTTATACCTGCTATTCTTTCACTTCCGTTGGATTTCCACTCGGATCTTTCAGACTGCATATATAAAGGCGTTGAGCAAAAATCTATGAACTGATTTGGACTCTTAAAATTAATGCTTGCAGGAATCTCATTGTGCTTAAAAGACAATAAAACTTTTACAAGAGAAGCCATTCCGGCAGCACCTACGGTATGCCCGATATTGGATTTTACTGTTCCGAGTCCGCATGTCTGCTTCTTATTTACATTGAAAGCTTTGTAAGCCTGCAGCAATCCCTTTACCTCTATTGGATCACCCAATACAGTGCCGGTGCCGTGCGCCTCAATATAGGAAATATCTTCAGGATTGATCTTCGCACGTTTCCATGCTTCACTTATTACCTCAGCTTGTGCTTTCGCATTCGGGGCGGTAATACCGTTGGAATTGCCATCACAATTTACAGCGATACCCTTGATCACACCATAAATATGATCCCCGTCCTTGACCGCCTTATCCAATGGCTTAATGTAAATACCACCGGCACCTTCACTCCATACTGTTCCGTTAGCACTATCGTCAAAAGATCTGACTACATAGTCCTCTGAAAGTGTTTGTTCAGCCAATGCGGAGGGATCGAGAAGTAAGTTGATACCTCCCACAAATGCAGTCTCACAATCGTTATTCCTAATCGCTTTAACGGCAGCATCAAGAGCTGTAAGTGCTGATGAGCATCCCGTATCAAGGACCATTGCAGGTCCACGAAGATTAAACAAATATGAGATCCTACTGGCCAGAACACTTGTCCAGGAACCTACAAGGGCAGAAAATGAAACATCTGATAGAAATGGGAAATATGATCTGACCATCCTATGAGTCATATCGTTTCCTACATATACACCAACTTTTTTACCTTTTATCTGCTCAATGTAATAGCCTGCGTTCTCAAGTGCTTCAACAAAAACTTCCAGCATGATCCTGTGATAGGGATCCATTTCTATGCAAGCTTTCGGTGGCATATCAAAATACTCGGGGTCAAAAAGATCCACGCGCTTGAGGAAGCCGCCTTTCATGGCATTGGTCGGTCCATCGCTTATTCTGAGAAGATCATCGATGCGGTTTTCCGGATATGAGCCGATAGAATCTTTCTCCTCGATAAGGTTTTCCCAAAATTCATCGATGGAATCAGCATCCGGAAAACGGCATGACACTCCAATAATGGCGATTTCCTGCTTTTTCTCATCTTCGGACAGAATATCCTGTAAGAATCCCTTTCCCTTCTCTTTATCAAGATTCTTATTCTGCATTTCATTTAATATAAATTCTATTAACTCTTTATTTGCCATTAAATAATCCCGTCCTCTCAATGAGTATGTAAATTATCTGTATTAACCTATGTTTTCATTCAGCACGTTCAGTAGATCGCTATCTTCACCAAGTTCGCTCTTTAATCTGTCCATCAGATCAAGAGTTTCCACTTTGCCGTCATCTTCTGCCTTTTGTGCTTCTTTTTCCTGTAATCTCTCTTCAATGATCTGAGCAAGATCCACTACCGTTGCATAGGAGAATAGATCTGCAATGTCCACAAGTCCCTCATAGAACTGGTTTACAAGCTTGAGCAAACTTGTTGTCATAAGAGAATTGCCTCCAAGATCCTGAAAACTCTTGTATACGTCAATTTCATCCAAGCCCAGAACTGTGGCGTATATGTTGCAGATATTACTTTGAATTTCATTCATATCTGCTATTCCTATTGCTTTGACAGTTCCGTTTCCGGCCTTTTCATTTCCGGATTCCTTCTTCGCAGAAAGAGCTTTTTGCTTGATCTTGTCAGATACTTCAAACACCAATTCATCTATGTTCTTTGCCAGGAATTCATCATTTATATGAGCAGGAACACATCTGATCTCAGGATGCTTCAAAAGATAGAACATCCATGAGATACCTTCTTTTACGGTAATCTGCTTGAATAATGTGTATTCATCCTTAAGACCGAGTCTGTGAGATATACCAACCTCAAGCCATCCAGGCCAGTTAACAGATACTGTTTCAAATCCCATACCTGTTGCATAGGGCACCATTGCATCCAGGAACGAGTTGGCTGCACAATAATCGCCTTCTCCTTCTCCGCCTTGCAATGAGACAATTGAGCTAAACAGCACCAGTTTCGTTCTGTCTTCTTTACGGAGCTGATTCAATATATTGATAGTTCCTTCGATCTTAGGTCTTGTTACATTAAGGAATATGCTCTCATCCTTGGACTTGAGATATCCATCCGCAGGAACTCCGGCTGTGTGATAAACCGCTATAACTCGGCTGTAGTTCTTTCTTATATGGTCCCCTAAGCGCTCCATCGCTTCTTTATCGGAAACATCAGCTCTGAAATAATCAATGGATCCGGCTTTCTCGGAAATCCTAAGAAGTGCACTGTACTTTCTGTTGTTTTCATTCTCGGAATCCTTGGAAGCTCTTTCCCACTCTTCTCTCGGAAGCATTGCACTTCTTCCCACAAGGAGCAGATTTACCTTCTTGTGTCTGACCATTTCTTCGGCAATTGCCAATGCTATACCACCCAGTCCGCCTGTAAGAACATATACTCCATCCTCCTCGGGTTCATAGGCATCGTTTAATATAACCTCGCTTTCCACCATCTGCTCACAATAAACACCGTCTTCACGAATTGCACGGTATCCCACAAGCGAGTAATCCATTATTTCCGAAACAACATTCTCAACGGGGATATTCTCTGTTGCATCAACAATTTCCACATGGAAATGCAGATATTCCTGTCCCATTACTCTTGCAAGTCCTGCCGTTGCAGCTGAATTAGGAGCTATTCCGGGTTCCTTTTTATCTACCTCCCAAGCATCCGCCACAAGGACGATCACACCGTTGGGAAGCTTAACATTCATCTTTATGAGTTCCTTGGTGAGCCTGAACAAGGTATACAATCCTGAATTGATGATAGGTTCAGGATTACTCAATATCTCTTGCGAATCCCCCGTATAATCCGGAGCAAACAAGAGTCCTGTACACTTATCGCTCTGCAGCTTGGATACGATCTTGGCTACGCCATTCTCATCTGCGCAGAATACATTTTTTCCTTCATCAGCTGAGTCTGCCAGATAGTAAGCCACAGCCTCTTTTCCCTGATTCTTTAATTCTTCAAGAAGCTCTGTTCCTCTCTGTGAATCTTTGAGAATTACAGCCCACTTTCCGGGAACCTGTTTTTTGCTCTTCCTGTTATCTGCCTTCTTCCAGATAAATTTGGAGAAGACCTTCGGACTGTTGAACTGTCTAAAGCTCTCGGCGTGAACTTTCTTAGTTGTATAGTCCTTGACCTGTACAATAAGGTTTCCGGCTTCATCGAAAATATCCACATTATAAACGGCTGTTTCGCTGTTCTGCTGACTAACTTCTATTTGCGAATACATCACATTTTTAAACTCCGAATAGATCTTCAGTGTCTTATATGTGAATGGCAGGAATGTTTCTCCGGTGCTCTGACTTGTGAAGTTAACGGCGTTATCCATAATTCCGGGATGAAGTGTAAATACACTTAGATCATTCTGCAGGTCCTTAGGGAGTTCCAACTTTAACAGATACTTATTTCCTTTTCTCCAATAAGCTCTTACAACTTCCCAATGCCTACCAAACTGGAATACTCCCGTATCATTGATCTGTTCAACTTCAAGCTCTTTTTCATCTGCATTTTCCTGAATATCCTTAAAGGAAACATTCTCGGATTCGCTTGTATCTACCGCTACATCACCTTCTGTATATACGATCTTATTTTTGTTTTTCCCGCTATAAATCCTGAAGGAATACTTATCACCTTCTCTTTCTAAAACGGTATAAACCTTTCTCTCTTCCCCATCTTCTATGACCATTGGCTGCAGGAAAAAGAGATTTTCAAATCTGATCTTTCTTGTATTCTCAACTACATACATTGCTTCCTTTACCATCTCTAAATAGCTTGTTCCGGGAAGCACAGAGATATTGTTGATCTTATGATCTGACAATACCCATTGCTTATTGTTTGAGAAAACTGTCTCGAAAACGATGTGGTTATCAAACTCAGCTGTCTTTTTCTCCACCATCGGATGAATAACCTTGTCGGTTCCAAGCTGTAATTCACTCTTCATGCTGTTTGCCCAATATCTTGTTTTCTTGAAGGGATATGTGGGCACAGGAACCTTATCAACCTTCTCTTCCCCGTACAAAAGACTCCAATCAATCTTTGCGCCTCTTACATACAGGTTGCAGATATCTCTAAGCAGCATCTCATCCTGCTGATGCTCTTTAACGTAATAGCTGAGTTTATTCATTGCTTCGGTTGTAAGCTCGTTTATCTGAGCATCGGTGCATTCATGCGCTCCAAGCTCCTTTTTCTTATTGTTTACAACCACAAAATAATCGCATTGTACGCCATATGCTCCCCATCTATCCATGGTCTGACCATCTATGCGTCGAATGATCTCACGAAGTTCATTCTTGTTGGAAACAGGGATCACGCACCTGTATGAATAATGTCCGCGACCGACATTGGATGTGTAACATATGTCACTGAGCGAATACTCACAATTTTCAAGATACTCGCTGTATTTCCTTATATACTCGTACAGGCAATCTTCATTCTTGGCACTTATCGTGAGGACATACTTGCGCTGTTTATCCTCCTTGGCTTCATATCTTGGTGGTTCTTCCAGAACCATATGGCAATTGGTCCTGATAAATCCAAAGGAATTGATATCAGCTCTCCTTATGCCGCATTCAGGCTCCCAATCGGTAAGCTCATTGTTGACATATAACGGGCTGTTCGCGAAATCTATATACGGATTGGGTTCAAGGAAGTTAGCATTTGCAGGAAGCTGCTTATGCTCAAATGCCTTGACCACCTTCGCTATAGAAGCTATACCTGAAGCTCCCACCATATGTCCCATCGTTGTCTTTAAAGAACCTATGCCGCAGAACTGTTTTTTCTTGGTATAATTCCTAAATGCATTGGTTATTCCGCTTATCTCTATGGGATCGCCAAGTACGGTTCCTGTTCCGTGTGCCTCAAAATAGCTGATTGTTTCGGGATCTATTTTTCCTTTCTTCCACGCCTCAAGGATTACCTGTTCCTGAGTCTTTGCGCTTGGCGCAGTCAAACTGTTTGTCATTCCGTCGTTATTGATAGCTGATGCTTTGATTATTGCGTGTATATGATCCCCGTCTTTCTTGGCTTTAGAAAGAGGTTTCATAATAAGCATTCCCGCACCTTCACCCCAAACTGTTCCTGTCGCCCTGGAATCAAATGTTCTTATGGTATTGTCATCTGCCTCTACGCTGCTAAGTGTTGCACCATTCTTATACTTAGCCTTTATCTCTCCTGTCGGGCAAAGATTGATTCCTCCTGCTATAGCAACATCACATTCTCCTATGAGCAGATCCTTAACCGCCTGGTGAACACTTACCATTCCTGCAGAACAAGCAGTATCAATTACCATACTGGGTCCCTTAAGATCCAAGAAATATGTGATCCTACTTGCAACCATTCCCTCCCAGGAACCCGTCAGCTGTAAGGAATTTCTCTCAGAACACAACTTATAGAAAGAATAATTGGTATGATCTCTTCCTATGTATACTCCTGTCTTGGTTCCTCTAAGTAAGTCTCCGCCGTATCCGGAGTTCTCAATTGCCTCCCATGCGACCTCCAGAGCGATACGCTGGTTTGGATCCATATATGTAGCTTCATTTGGTACTATTCCAAAGAATTCCGCATCAAATTTGTCAATTTGATTGAGATAGCCGCAATCTGCAATACTTTCATCAAGCTTATCCAGATCCAAAGCTGTTCCAAGAAGGAATTCCGTGGCAAAGGGATTCTTAAATACTTCTCTAAGATCTTCAATTCTTTCTTTTGGATACTTCCTGATAGTATTTTGACCGGTTTTTAATAAGTCCCAGAATTGGTCCAAATTATCTGCTTCTGAGAACCTTCCCGCTATACCTATGATCGCTATCTCTCCGCCGGAGATACCGCCGGCATCACTGATCTCCAACAATAATTCTTTGGCTTTTTCTTTTGATATATCATGATTAGCAACTTGCGAAAGAATGTACTCTTTTACTTTTTCCATACGTAATCTACCACCTATTACAATAATCTCAATGATTCCTCAACGCTCATGGAACCATTTATCACTGCGTCCAATAAATCTGTTACCGTATCTTCTTTAAGCTTCTTATCAGGTTCTTTTGATTGCTTGGTTATTCCGAGTTTTTCTCTTACAAACTCTGCCTGCTTATTTGCAGTGGTATAAGAAAACAGATCTGCAATCTCCATAACATCCGGATATATCTTTTGATACTCTTTCAGCATGACTGTACTCAGCAATGAATTTCCACCAAGCTTGATGAATTCATCATTTACATCCAACACATTTATATCCAAGGTTCTGCACCAGATCTTTGCTACATTTCTTATAACCTCGTCCTCTTCGGAAGTACCAATGATCGTAATGTCTTTCAGTTCATCCTGCTCAGCTCTGTCGACCTTTCTGCTTTTTCTCTTATTGGGAAGTATCACTGCAGTATCGCCGATCTGTCCGGTTATTATCCTTTCAAGAATATCTACCGCTTCCTCAACCTGTATCTCCGAGAAATCCTTGTTCTTACCTATTGCGTTCATGTAATGAGCCATTCCTACCTTATCAAAAGGAGGCCAGAGAACACTTACGCAACTGCGTCCCTCCAAATGAGCTTTCTCAGCCAGAGCATCAAGGAACATATTCGCTGCAGTGTAATCAGCTTGTCCCGGATCTCTTGCCAGAGAAGCCACACTTGAGAACATGATCATAAACTTCAGATTCTCATCTTTTGTCGACTGATATAAGTTGTATGCACCGATCGCTTTTCCGGCGTACACCTTAAAGAAATCTTTCTCATCCTTCAAAAGTGCAAATCCATCTCCGGCTTTACCTGCCATATGGATAACGCCCTCGATATTTCCGTATTTTTCTTTGGCATGCCTTACAGCTTCCTCAACCTCGTCTATGTTCTCCACATTGACTTCCAAAGCTTCTATTCCATCAGAGAACCCATTTATTTCGGTTTTACCCTGATGTCCGATCGCAAGCACATTGGAAAAGCCTTTTTGTCTGAGCCACTTACATACCAGATTGCCTATCTGACCCATTCCGCCGGATACAATAACCACACCGCTATGCTCGTGCTCTTCACTAGTCTTCTCTTCGTGTGCCTCATCGAATTTTCTTGAATATACTTTGTCTTCCCTGACAAAGATCACATCAAGGTTATACTTTGAAATATCAAACTTAGAAAAATCTGCAAAAGCATGCTCATCCAAATCTAAGCAACGTATCTTGAGTTTTTCATTTTCATTTCCGATGACGCCTGCCGCACCCATAACCGCTGCTTGTGCAGGATTGATGGTGTTGTCCTTATCCGTAACTTTGGCCCCGGAGGAAGAAACAATACATATACCGTTTCTAAACTCCATTTTTTTCAAGGTAACGGCTTTCAGAAAATCCACACACTTCTGCACCGGAGCATACAGATCATCTTTTGCGTATACGGATGCATCATATATTCCAAGTTCATATTTCTGTCCCTGGTACTTTGAGAGCTGCTCCGCTATATCTGCCTGAACAGAATCGATCAGATCGATTTCCAGTTCTTTGTTAGCGTTCAAGCCCTTTAGCATATTGCTGTCTTTACTTCCCAGATACAATAAGCGGCCCTTAAGGTTTCCGCTGTTTGCAACATCTCCAACACAGAAATATTCCTCTTTTAATACCGGAACTTTCCTATGGAGACTAAAGTCTTCCTTTGGAAGTCTCTTGATCGAGTAATTTTCAATCTCTGCAATCTTATTGCCTTCATTGTCAGAGATGGTAAGATCGAAGGAATATAATTCGCTTCCCTTCTCTCCTTTTCTCTTCTTAGCGTAGACAAATATATGCGCCGTCAGATCTTTGTAAGAAACAATCCTTCCATATGAGAACGGCAAGAATGTCTGGTCCTCTCCGATACATCCGCTCACAGCATTGACCGCTATATCAAACAAAGCAGGATGCATTCTGTGCTGCAATGCTTCATCCTTATATTTGTCCGCCAATTTCAATTCGAATAAAAACTCATCTCTGTTTTCTGTAGAATGACATTTTCTCAGGCTCTTGCTCCATCTGTCGCTTACCTTGATTCCCCTTTCGGAATCCTTTTTGTCCTCATGCACGATCTCTGCAGGAACTCTCTTCTTCCAATCGGCAATATCGCAACGTGTTGAAGCTTCAGCTTCATAATCGCTGCTGCGATATTCTGCCGTTGCATGTACATCCCAGTCATCTTCAACTTGACTGTATAGCCCGATCAGGAAACGATCGTTTTCCTTCTTTACGGTCATCTGCAGTTCTTTTTGTTCATCTTTAGCAACCCCAAAGGGTGCTTCGAATTGAACATTTTCAAGTACTACCCGCCTATCGTAGCCATACTCCTCACGAATATAAGTCAGCATCTTATCGATCAGTGCTGTTCCCGGAAGAATACAATTATTATTCAAAGTGTGTTCTCTAAGTTCCCAACAATTCTCGATGTCACACTGTTCGATCACAATATCCATGAGCATGGTATGTATGACCTGTCTATCTGTGTTCTTTTTGGCAGTTCCTTTTTCATCCAGCCAGCACCTTGTAGGAGCAAAGGGATAAGTGCTTAGTGAGACGATCTTTCCACCCAGCTGATCGACATATGATTCCCAAGGTATGTCTGCTCCTCCTACATAGGCCTTCATCCATGTGCTGAGATTTTCACCGAATTGTTCCAAACTCAGATATTTGTGCTGTTTTCTTGATAATTCTTCTTTCTCTTTGGCGGTAATCTCTGATACTTCCCCGTCAGTATGAGGATTGCCCGCCACAATCTTATGTTCTCTGTATGATAAATAAGCGTCTTTTGTTACATATTCATCGTTTCCGGATATAAAGCTCTTCATTGCATCAATGAGTTGCTCTTTTGATGAAGCGACAATACATAACCTACAGCTGAAATGCTTTCTTCCTACGATCACCGTTCGTAAAAAATCCTGCATTTCTACTTGCTCGTTGTCCAAATAATCAACATATTTCTCAACAAGAAGCTTGAGTGTTTCTTTGTTCTTCGCACTTATGGGAACAATGAACTCACCTATTTCTTTTGCCTCGCCTGCTTGCTTATCGGTGTCTTCATATCCACGTAATACCAGGTGGCAGTTAGTTCCCGATATGCCAAAGCTGTTGATTCCCACCAGTGTCTCATTTCTGTCCTTTATAGGAACATTGCTATCAACAACGTATAGCGGCATATCAATGAAATCTATATTGCTGTTGGGTTGTCTGAAATGGATACTTTTTGGTATCTCACCGTTTTCAAGTGACAGCACCAATTTCAAAAGACCTGCCATCCCCGATGCATGGTCCATATGCCCGATGTTTGTCTTAACACTGCCGACACCGCAGATCTGTTTCTTCTTGGTAAACTTCTTCAGCGCTTCCGATATAGCCCTTATCTCTATGGGATCCCCAAGTTTGGTAGCTGTACCATGGTTTTCTATATACTTAAGTTGCTCCGGACTAATACCGGCATCCTCCCACGCTCTTAAGAGCATATCCTTTTGTGCCTTAAGATTCGGAGCCGTAATACCATTGGATCGTCCGTCCTGATTGCGGCTTCCGCCTAATATAACTGCGTATATGTGGTCTTTATCTGTTTTCGCCCGGCTTAAGGGTTTCAGGATAAAGGTAACAACTCCCTCTGAAAGGAAAGTGCCGGAAGCATTCTCATCATATGTATTTGTGATGTTATCTTTAGATTGCGTGTCTGAAATTATCCTTACACCGTCGCTGTCTTTCTTGTCATACCAGACCGGATAAACCGCACATTTTACAGCGCCTGCTATAGCCATGTCGCATTCATTCTTTTTGATCGACTGGCAGGCCTCATATACTGCCATAAGCCCGGATGAACATGCCGTATCGATCATCATCGCAGGACCATCCAGATCAAACTGATAAGAGATCCTACTGGCTATCATGGATGCTACATTCCCGGACACCGCAAGTTCATTGATCCCGGGGCTGATGTTATGGATCATGGTTCTGTAATTCATTCCAAAATCCGATGAATGGCCGACAAAAACTCCTGTGTGAGTTCCTTTGAGCCTTTCTCCGGCGTATCCCGCATCTTCCAATGCTTTCCAAGTATTCTCCAACAACAGTCTTTGATTGGGATCCATGCATTTAGCTTCCTGCATTGATAATCCGAAAAAGTCATGGTCAAAATTGGAAATATTCTTCAACAGGCTTCCTTCAATGTAGTGATCACCCGTTTTTGTGCCTCGAATTTCCCCATACCTGTCTGCATCCTTTTTTCTTTCGTCAGACAGTGTGCTGTAAAAATCTTCACCACTTTTGATAGCTTCCCAAAACTCACTGACATTTTCAGCCTTACCTATCTTTCCGGAGATTCCTATAATGGCAATGGGATCGTCAAAAGGCTCAGGATCACTGTTATGTAATTCAATCTCGGAAATCTGATCTATATGCTCAAGATTAAGATCATCAATGTTCAAAAGTTCCAAGGCAATGTTCTCCTTACTCGAAAATCTCCTTCCACAAGCCAAATCGACCCGCTTCATCACACAGATTATTGAATCTGGTCATCTGCTCTTGTTCCGGTACGAATTTAGTGTCCATGATTCCTTTAAGAATACGAAGAGCATCCAATTCTGTATCTTTGGACAATTCTTTTTCTTTCCATTCTTCGTTCCATTTCTGAAGAGTCTGATATCTCTTGATAACGCCTTCTTCGTATCCTTCTTCACTTTCATTTCTGTTACGTGTAGCAACAGCCTGTCCCATACACAATGCGATAATGTTGGGTTCGAATTTGTTACCGGTAAGAATTTTCTCGTATTTCTCTTCTATAATCTCTGCATCTTTGTCAAAAGAATATGATTCCGCTGATTCAATATTTCTTCGTACAAGCTTTTTCAAAACTTCTCCGGGACCTACTTCAAGCCATAAACCGATATTCTTTTTCTGAAGCGCTTTTACCAGGGGAGCAAATTTAACCTGTTGAACAACTTGCTGTGCTATCATCTCGCGAATATTGTCATCAGGCTTGTATGCTTCGCATGTAAAGCCGCTTACAACTCTGATTTCAGGAGTCTTGATCTCAATCTGCTCAAGTTTCTCTCTGAGAGGCTCCACAGCTCCTTCCATGTAACTGCTATGGAAAGCTCCGCTGACATTAAGTCTTGTAACACGTGCTCCCTTTTCTTCCAGATTCTGCTCAACTTTTTCAAGATCTTCCAAGCTTCCGGATATAATGATCTGATTTCCGGAATTATAGTTGGCAATGCTAACTCCTTTTCCGGTAAAGTACATTGAATCAATAACCTTCTGGATCCTATTCACACTGATGTTTCCAATAGCAGACATTCCCGTCTTCACATCAAGTGCGCAGTCACGCATTTTCTCACCACGAAGTCTTACAAGAGAAACCGCATCCTCAAAAGAGATTGCTCCTGCCGCTGTCAAAGCGGAGATTTCACCCAGAGAATGACCTATGAGGTAATGAAATTTATGATCCTTTTTAAGAATCTCAAACATTGCAAGACTGCATGTCAAAAGGGCCGGCTGTGCATTTTCGGTTTTGGTAAGTTCCGTAAGATCTCCGCCGTGAAAACACAATCCCGGCAGATCTACCCCGATAATTTCAGATGCAGTATCGAACATTTTCTTTGCCACATCGTATTTCTCATACAATCCCTCAGCCATACCAATGTATTGAGATCCCTGTCCGGGGAACATACCAACTATCTTTTTCATATGTTTATCCTTTCTGTGCGAAACATTTTTTCTTACATCTTTTGTGTAATTACATTCAAGATATACATGAAACTGTTTAACAGCTCCGTGAGTTTCTTTTCTTCGATGCCAAAGTCGGATTGAAGTTTGACTTTCCTCTCTTCAAGTGAATATCCGATCAGCATATCAAATGCAGATTGAACGTACTTGTAAGAGGTATACTTCATATCGCCGATACAGATCCTAAGCCTCGAATCATCCGATTCAGATTCTGCAAGCTGTTTGTGATCGGTCATATCTGTTGATGCGTCCAATGCCTCTTTTAGATTATTTAGACATCCATTGATTGAATTGTCTTTTGAGAAATCAAACTCAACAAATTGCGACTCTCTCTCGTTATTAGCCACCCAGATTCCAAATTTGACGTAACCCATTATCTTGGATATACAGGTTGCCAAAGTGGATCCAAACAGGCATTCCCGCTCATATTTGTATTTCTCTTCAAAAGCTTTTACTTTCTGAACGGTATCATCCGAAAGTTTAGTGGTCACCGCATACTCACTACTACTGCCATGCTTATTCCAGTCTTCGGGAAGCAAAACGCCTTGTGGAGCCTTGGTCTGCGTAAGTTTGGATATCAGTCCGCTCACTCCAAGAACAGAAGAATCTGTAAATAGGTCTGTTACATCAAGCTTTCCGTCGCATAGCTCATTAAGCTGTTTTAGCAAGATGATCAAGCTGAAGGAATTACCTCCCATATCAAAAAAGCTGCTGCCAAGATCAATCTCATCCATTCCAAGGACGCTTTTATAAATGCTTTCTATTCTTTCCGTAAGTCCTACGTCCTTTATCTCCGTCTCATGTGTTTCCTGGTTGATCAGCAAGAGTTGCTTTCGATCCACCTTTCCACTCTGAGTTGTGGGGAATCTGTCTACGGCGATAAATCCTGAAGGAACCATATACTTCGGTACTTTCTGCTCCATAAACCGCTTGAGTTCTGACTTATCCACCGGAGTATTTTCCTCAAAATAAGCTATGAGTGTCTTGTTTCCGTTACCCTGATCTTTTACACATACTGCCGCATTATGAATTCCGGGATACTTAAGTATTACTTTTTCAAGCTCCTCCAATTCGATCCTGTATCCTCTGATCTTCACCTGGAAATCACTTCTACCGAGGCACACAAGTTCTCCGTTTACCCACTTGGCACGATCGCCGGTCATATAGATCATTCCATCATGGAACTTATTCTCCTTGAACTTGTCCTCTGTGATCTTGGGATCGTTGATATATCCTTTGGCTACTCCCAGACCACCTATCCAGAGATCACCTTCCTCTTCCGGCGGAAGAATATTTCCGCTTTCATCAAGAACATAGGTATAGGTATTCAGTATTGGTCTTCCGATAGTTATGCCGCTGCTCTTTGTCAGGTCTTTGACGGTTGACCAGATGCATGTCTCAGTCGGTCCGTATACGTTATAAATAGCCTTGCCGCTCTCTTGAAGAACAGGTAAAAGATCTGCCGGGAACTGCTCTCCACCTATAAAGATTGAATCGATCTGCTTTAAAATCTTGCCTGTGGACTCGCGATCTACGTCGATCATCTTAAGTCTGGTAGGAGTAAGCTGAAGATAATTGATCCTCTTGTCCTCTACAAACTTTGCTATTCGATCCGGAGATATCGTATTGTCTTTCTCGGCTACCACAACGCAGCCTCCGTCAGACAGCGTCAACATGGTCTCCAAGAGGAAAATATCAAAGGAAGGAGTTGTCATACATGCAACTCTTTTGCCGCTTTCCCAATTTAAAACTTCTTTCATTCCTATTAGGAAATTACAAAGTGCTCTTTGAGGAAGCTCCACTCCTTTAGGTTTTCCTGTTGTACCGGATGTGAAGATGACATATGCGGTATCTTCAGGATCAATACTTGAATTGAATTCACATCTTTCCTTGGAATTCAGTATTTGTTCTATAGTCACAAATGAGCATCCGTAGTCATTTTTGTATGCGTAATCATCTCTGCATATTATTGTCTTAGCATTGCTCTTTTGAATGACGTATTCGGTTCTATCCTTCGGAAACGCAACATCAAGCGGTATCCAATATGCTCCGATTTTCTGGATCGCCAGCATAGAAATAATGACTTCAGGACTTAACGGCAAAATAACTGCTACTCCATCGCCGTGCTCAACACCTTGAAGCTTCAACTCACCTGCTGCCTGCTCAACCTTTTTTGCCAGCTCATCATACGTATATGATGTATCTCCGAACTCTATTGCAGGACTGGATGCATACTTGTCAAAGCTTTGCTTCATAATGTCTCTAAAAGAAATACCCTGTACATCGCGCATTTCTCCGCATGACAATTTAAGGATCTCGTCATACTGTTCGCCGGACATTGATAGAAGCTCATTCACCTGAATGTCGACGTTGTCAACAACCTTGCCCAAAACTTCGTTGAATTCTTCAACATACTCTTGAGCTTTTTCTTCCTCAAAGTACATTGATGAAAAATCAAACTTCACCATCACTTCCGAAAGGTGTTCGATCATTCCGATAGTCAGCTCATGGGTCGTGTATCCATTTCCCATATAGCTGAGAATTCCCTTCGTTTCTCCGAAGGAGTACTCCTGTCTTTGATCATTAACATAGGTGTACAAAACATTGAAGAGAGGGCTGCTGTCCTTCTCGGGTTTGATTCCCAGATCGGAAACGATCGTATCAAACAAGCAATCACTGTGTTCAACTGATTCAAAGCAGGAAGTCTGCATTTTTCCTATGAGCTGTGCAAACGACACCGATCGGTCTACATCAACCAATATGGGCAGTGAATCGACAAAGTTACCCAAGGTATTTGAGAAGTTTCCGTCCACTCTGTGATCGAATGGAGTACCGACTACAAATCTCTTTCTTCGACCCATCTTTGATAAAACTACCGCCCACACTGTCAGGAAAAAGCTAAATGCTGTGGTCTGCTTATCTTCAATGATTTCTTTCGTCTTTTGAAAATTCTTGTCCGTAATATGGAAAAACAAAGTTTTTCCTTCATGCCTATCCAAAGTGCTGCTGTTATGATTAACGTCGAAAGCCAATCTTTCAGGTACGGGATCCATCTGCTGTTTCCACCACTGTCTGCTGCTATCTGTTCCCCTGTTTCCCTGAAGTCTGATGTAATCACCATACGAAAGAGTTCTATCTAATTCGCTGTCACTAAACGCTGCCTCTAGCTCTTTTATAAAAATATCTGTGGCGTGGTGATCTGCAATAATGTGATGGAATACGAATACTGCGTGATCTTTGCCATCTGCATCTTCATAAAATGCCCACCTCCACAAAGGTGCATTTGAGAAATCAAACTCTCTGAGGAGTAGGTCATACAACGCCTTGTGTCCGGCTTCATCCGTAACAGTTGTCTCTATATATTCCGGTTCTCTGTCCTCAAAATAGTGAACGACATCTGTTTCTTCTGTCCTATATACACATTGCAACAGATCATGCCTTCGTATTACAGCTCTGACCTTTTCTTTTACAAGATTCGGGTCGATCTTATCGGCAAAATCAATGGTTCTGACATTCTGATATGCTCTATTGCCGCTTACTCCCTGAGAAATAAAGAATATTCCTTTTTCCTCACGAGAAAGACCGGTTCCGTTTGTTCCATAATTTATCTCATCAGTATCCTTAATGCTTCCTTGCTTTTCTTCCACAAAAGCGCTTAGCTTGCCGATGGAATTACACTCGGAAAACAATTCCTTTATTCCAACCTCGACTTGGAAGTCATTCATGACCCGGTTCTTTAGCTGAAACAGACGAAGTGAATCCATTCCAAAGCTGAAGAAAGCGTCCGTATCGTTCAGCTCCTCATTATCCACATACAAAAGGTCACAGAGGATTCCGTAGATCCTATCCTTAACACTGCCACTCTCATATGAATACTTGGGGCTCTCGGATATCTGAATTATTGAACTATCGGATACGGTATCTTCGAATTCGGTATTAACTCTTCTGGCCGAATCTTTCTTTGTTATCCAATAGTATTTCTTGTTGAATAATGTGTTTGGCAAACTGTATATCTTCTGATAATCTTCACTGTTATATTCTGTATCTGAAGATACTTCTATCCCGTTTTCCCAGAGTTTGCCTGCAGCATCCATTATCTGGATCAGTTCCATTCCTTTTCTCTGGGACGGAATAACAACGTTTCTACCAAGAATCTGTGAAATGATTCCCGATACCACAGCGTTAGCTCCGATCTCAAGCGCCGCCGTTTCATCTTCCAGAACTTCTTTTACCGAATCTGCAAAGCAAACAGGCTTCAAAAGATGTTCATACCAATACGATGATTCGAGCTTCTCTCCCGGGTTATACCATTTTTTCTCTATGGTCGAGTAGAACGGCAATGACAGAGGCTCTGACTGAAGATCATCAAATACCGCTTTGAGCTTATCCGCCACATCCCTCATAAGCTCAGAGTGGAAAGGATAGTAAACAGACAATTCCTCAACAATAATGGATTCTGCCCTTGCCGCTTTTCCGACCTTATCAACCGCCTCGCCGGTTCCGGAAACAGTGATATTCTCGTCCGTATTGATAACGGAAATATATGCATTTTCTATTCCTGCCACTATGCTCTCGGCCTTTTCGAGATTGGTCAAAAGAGCTATCATCTTGCCGTTAGCACCGATATTTTCCACTTCAACTGCTCTGTGATACAGGAGTTTAACCGCATTCTCTAGATTGATTCCTCCGGCTATGTGAAGAGCAGCAAATTCTCCGATGCTGTGGCCCATGATAATATTGGGTCTGACATTCAAACTTTTCCAATACTCACAAAGTGAGACTTGAACGGCAAAAATGGCCATCTGAGTATATAGCGGTCTCTTTTCAAGAAGTCCCTCGTCGCCGAACATGATCTTTTTTAAATCTGTGTGATAATCCCTCTCCAGAATTTCAAAGATCTCATCCATCTTTTTTCTGAAGGGCACAGACTTTCGGTAGAGCTCAAGACCCATTTTTTCGTACTGAGAACCTTGTCCGGAGAATATAAATGTAATAGGTAAACTCTTTTTGGAATCCCTGAAAAGATCATCTGCTCTCTTCTCAATCTTGCCCAATATAGTTTTGAAGTTCATATTCTTCTTAACTACAACCGAGCATCTGTATCTTAGTTCTTCTCTCTGAGCCAGATTTCGACAAATATCTCCCAGTCCGTATTCGTTTTTATCAGCCCAGTCTTTAAGTTTGCCCAAATACTCAGGTATCAAACTACGAGATTGAACAGAAAGCTTTAAGAGGAAATTATCCTCATTATCTACAGCGGGAGTCTGCTTGTTCTCGTATGATTCAAGAATTATGTGCCCGTTACTTCCGCTTATTCCCAATGATGTTATTCCTGCGTAGTGGGGACCTGAAGTTTTGCTCCACTGCTCATTTTCCGATACAACAGACAGATTGGATGCCTTCCAATCAAAAAGCGGGTTCCCGGATTTAAAGAACAAACTGGCAGGAATTTCATTGTGCTGCATAGATAAAAGCACCTTAGCTATTGAAGCCATTCCGGATGCAGATTCTAAATGTCCCAGATTTGTTTTTACGCTACCGATCTTGAGCTTGTTCTTTTTCTTTTCAAACACTCTCTGAAGCGCATACAATTCCTGGGGATCTCCAACACGAGTTCCTGTTCCGTGGGCCTCAACATAATCAATATCATCAACAGTAAGATGCGCTCTCTTTATGGCATCCAAGATCATCTTTGCCTGTGCCTCTCCACTAGGCACCGTAAAGCCACCGGTTCTTCCGTTGTGATTTACTACACAGGATTTGATCACTCCCAAGATGCGATCTTTGTCTGCTTTTGCCTTACTAAGCTTCTTAAGCACAAATACCGCTCCACCTTCACTTCTGACATAACCGTCTGCATCCATGTCAAAAGTTCTGCACTTTCCGTTTGGCGAAAGAGCTCCAAGTCCTGAGAAATTAATCTGAAGATCCGGAGACAGCATGAGATTTACCGCACCAACAAGAGCTGAATTACACTCCTCGTCATTCATTGCCAGGCATGCCTGCTTTATGGAATAGATTGCTGAAGAACAAGCAGTGTCGATAGCCATGCTGGGACCTTTGAGGTCAAATATGTAAGATATCCTTCCGGCAGCACTGTTAAACATGTTGCCTGTGTATACATAAGAACCGTTACTGTTAAAATCCTTTTCCATATGGAAGTAGTCATTATTTGATATTCCTACAAAAACGCCTACTTCTTTTCCCTTAAGCTTTGCAGGAGCATATCCTGCATTCTCTATAGCCTTCCAGCAAAGTTCAAGCAAAAGTCTTTGCTGAGGATCCATTTCCTGAGCCTCAACTCCTGAAATTCCAAAAAATGAAGCATCGAAATATTCAACACCATCCACGAATCCACCGGTGGTAGTGGATACTTCATCCTCATTCCAGTTGTATTCCTTCCATCTGTTGGAAGGTAGCTTCTGAAGGAGACACTTATTATCTATAAGCGAATTCCAGTAGTCTTCCGAAGATCTGACTCCTCCGGGAAATGAAAGAGCCATTCCTATAATTGCTATATCAGTTTCTTCTGCGCCTACCGCTAGCTTTACATCATCCTTTGAAGATTCTTCTTTCTTGTTCCCTTTTATCAGATTGACCAAGCCCCTTATAGTAGGGTCTTCAAGGATCAAGGTGGGATTAAGCTTGATCTGTATTTTGGAGCTTATTCGTTCAATCAGCACCATCAGCGCGTATGAACCTGATACAGCATCCATAAGATTTTCCGTATATCCAATATCAGAAAGCCCTGTGACATCTTCTACTTCTTCGCGGATCACACTTTCCAATACTTTGTCCGCATATTGCTGTGATGCTCCTTTAACACCCTTCTCGGAAACAACATCGTATTCTTTTGCAAGATATCTTTTTACCAGTTCGTTTCTCTGAATCTTGCAGCTTTTGGTCCTTGGGAACTGATTGACAGGAACAACCACTCCCGGTACCAGTCCCAAATGAAGATTCATTACTTTCTTTATCCTTGATGAGAGTTCTTTAAATTCCGAAAGCGCTCCGGTATATTCTACAAAAACAGCAATCTCTTCCAATCCGGTTTGCTCATTCAAGACACTTCCCAGCCCAAAATCATTGGCGGTTTTATCTGTGATCTCGGCCTTGAGTATCTCCTCTACATCGAAGGGACTAATATTCTTACCGCCGATAATAATAAGCTCTTTCAGTCTTCCTGTGACAGTAAGCACGCCGTCGTGAATAAACCCCAGATCGCCGGTGTGAAGCCATCCGTCAGCAGTTTTTAGTTTGGCGGATTCTTCTTCATCATCAAGGTATCCCTCTACCACACAAGGTCCTGAAACCTGTATTTCTCCGATCCGGTCATAGACCTCTTCTTCGTCATATACAATCCTGGCTTTGGAATGGTCGATAATCCTGCCTACCGATACGAGCTCAACCGCTTTGTCGTCACCCTCGGAACATAACTCATACTTATCTCCATATCCCAATGTGTTTTTGTTCAGATACTGTACATGATATTTCTCATCTCTCCGATAGGTGCTGATATGGAGCGTATTCTCGGCAAGGCCGTATTCCGGTGATAAAGCAATCTCATTGAAACCGTAAGGACCAAGCATTTCAGCAAAGTCCCTAAGTGCCTGAGCCGATACTCTTTCACCACCGCTATTTGCCTGCTTTAAACAGCTGAGATCCCACTTGCTTTCTTTGGCTCTTTTATCATCAAAATGCTCTGCCAAAAGCCTGTACCCGAAATTGGGAGCAGCAGTAACATCGACTCTGTATTTATTTATCACATCGATCCAGCACATAGGATCGCTCAAGAATACATCAAGAGCTATTCTGACCTGAGTCGCACCAATGAGCATTGGTAGAATATGAAAGTATATAAGACCGTAATCATGAGACAATGGTTTCCAGCTAGCAAAAACGTCCTCGGAAGTATAATTCATATAGTTTACGGTTCCCAAAACTTCTCCGAGAATATTACCGTAATTTAATATGACTCCTTTGGGTGTGCCTGTGGAACCTGATGAGAACTGGAGCATAAAAAGGCAATCGTCCTTAACATCCGGATAATCCCAATTATTTTTTTCTGTGTCAAAATCCTCAAAAACTGCCTTATCGTCAATTACGTACTCTGCGATGTTGCACTCTTTTGCATCTGTAACCACTTCCGATCTGTTCCAAATATCAATAAGATCAGTAGCGTCATCAGTCAAAATATAAGTTTTTCCCAGCTTTTTCCATACACTGTATGCTCTTCGCATCTCTGTCTCTTTTTCAATGTATGGCAATATTGTGGGAACGATCTTCCATAGGATACATGCCCAGAAGTTCAGAATTACTTCTTTATCTTTTTTGCAGCATACGATAGCTTTATCGCCCTCTTTAAGCCCGAGTTTTCTTAATGTTTCACCATGTCTGTATGCTCTTGTCAGAAGCTCTTTATATGAGATAAAGCTATCTTCACTGTGCTCTTCGACAAAATAGATTCCGTTTTTGTCGAAATTATTCTTAAGTAACTCAAAAAACCCCATGTCCCCAATACCTCATGATCCGTTCTATTTAACACTGACTTTTTTCAAACCGTATTTAGCAATCATCAACTGCTGCATCTGCGAAGTTCCTTCAATGATCTCCATGATCTTCGCTTCTCTGAACAATCTCTCAACAGGATATTCCGCCCAACATCCGTTTCCTCCGAAAATCTGCACTGCCCTGTTCGTGACCTTCACGGCAATGGTGGAGGTATAATATTTGGCAATATTGGTCTCCATGATAATATCCTTGTGATTGTCATTCTTCTTTCTGGCAAGCTCCTCACACAAACACCTTGCCACGTTTACCTCCGTGTAGGAATCCGCCAACATTTCCTCCACAAGCTGGGTTTTTCCTATAGGATTACCGAACTGTATCCTTGTCTTGGCGTAATCCATCATATGCTCTAAAGCAGCCTGAGCTATTCCAAGGCTTCCCCAGGCTATGCTGTATCTTCCGTAATATAATGCTGTATTGGCAATAAAACTAAAGCCGTTACCTTCACGTCCCACCAGATTCTCTTTGGGAACGATCACATTATTGAATACGATCTCTGAAATATAGGCTCCTCGACTTCCAAGTAACCCTCTGATTGGCTTAAGTTCTATGCCCTCATATTCCTTCTCAATGATAAAGGCAGTCTTTTTCTCTCCGCATGAAGCAATAACAAGGAAAAGATCAGCAATTCCTGAATAAGATATCCACTTTTTGGTTCCGCTTATTACATAGTGATCGCCTTCTTCAACATAAGATGTCTTAACGGAATTGGCATCGGAGCCCACATCCGGCTCTGACAATGCAAAGCACATGATTCTCTTGCCTTTAGCCATATCATAGAGATATTTTTCTTTTTGATATTCCGATCCTCTGAGCAATATGGTCTCCCCGCATAGGGAAGTATGCACAGTAAGCAGTGCCCTCGTTGAAGCACATACTTTACCAAACTCCTCGGTAAATCTTCCGTAGTAATATGAATCGAGTTCCAATCCACCGTATTTCTGCGGCAGAGCAGCGCCCAGATAGCCTCTTTCAGCCATCTTCTCGATAAGTTCTCTGGGAACCTCTTCTTTTTCATCTATACTCTTTGCAAGCGGAGCAACCTCTTCTTTGATAAAAGAAATTGCTTCTTCCAGTATTTTCTGCTGTCTGGTATCTTCCATCATCATTCCCCTTTTGTTTTGGCGATCAGCTTATCAATATTGTTGATAGTGCTGAAGTTAGTTAACTGGATATCATCATCTGAAATAGAAACATTGAATGTAGACTCTATAAAACTTAATAGCTGTACTGCAAAAATAGATTGAACAAATCCCTTTTCGAAGATATTCTCATCGTCCTGTATCTCATCAACGATAAAAGCATCCATATTTTCCTCAATATATTCCTTAATCATCTGTTTTCTTTCCATAGCTTTACGGTATTAACGTGCTCCTTTCTTGTTTTTAACTGTTCTGCCTAAAATTCTCATAAACTTTTATATAACTCGGATACATCTGTTCCTCATTACTTACGCATTCAAGGATCTCTATGTCATCCTTCTTTTCAATCACTTCAAAATTCGCAAACTTATATGCAATGAGCATCGGTCTGTTTTGTGCTGTTCTCTTAAACTCGGCGGTGATCCTTTTGCCCTCTCTATGAGCTTCATTAATAAGAGCATGGAGTACCACGGTTCCTATACCTCTTGACACCGTCCTGCAAGACATGATGAGAAGTTTAATATTCCATCTGTCATCCTCTTTCTCGCAGAGAGTTATTCCTATCTTTCCATAAGATCCGTATTTATCCACCAGCTCGCATACCCACAGCTCATAATGCGGATCGGATATGATACTGAGAAGATCATCGTAGCTGTAATGTATTCCTGTGGAATTAAGCTGATGAGTCCTAAGCGTCAACTCTTCCACTCTCTTTAGATCGCTTTCTTCGGCCTTATGAATGAACAGCTCCATATTGAGCTGATTAAGAAATTCCTCCTTAGGCCCCACATACTCTTCTTCATCCTGCTTTCTTTGAATGTCCTGAAGGTACATCTCTCTTCTTCGACCGCTGTCCTCAGTAATAAACTTGGGTTTAAAACATTCCATATCAAGGAATTCCTTATATCTGGAACTGTCAATTTCCGTTATCTCAGGAATATTCATCTTTACTTCATCTCTTTCATATTCCTGATCATCCACAAATGCGATGGAGTTCATGGCAATATTAAGATTCTTCTTGATTCGCTCGACTGATTGAGATTTGGCGTTCCAGTTTATCTCCGGGTAAAGAAAAAACTGATTCAACCCAAACTCTTTTAACTTGTTCATTGCAATATCATAATCATTTTTGCTGGCGATCGATTGAAGAATCCCTCTTTTATCCAATTCCTGAACGACCTCGGTTATGCCATCCTTGAGCACTACATTTTCCTCAGAAAGAACTCCATCCCATATTGTGTTATCCAAATCCCAAATCACACATTTCATCTGCATAAAAATATGCTCCAATCTTTAATATTTGTAGAATCCCTGTCCGCTCTTCTTGCCCAGAAGTCCTGCAGCAACCATCTTCTTTAGGAGAGGACAGCATTTAAACTTGTCATCCTGATAGCTTTCATAAAGGATATTAAGTGAATTAACTACTGTATCCAGTCCGATAAGATCGGCAGTCTCCAATGGGCCGCTCTTATGTCCGTATCCCGCCTTGAATATCGCATCTATCTTTTTGGGCTCCGCTACGTTCTCCATTACCAGATAGGCCGCTTCATTCATAAAGATGTGTGATAGTCTGTTCGCCACAAATCCGGGAGAATCATTCACGATAACAATGTACTTTTTGATGCTCTTAAGCAGCTCCTGAGCCGCAATTTCAGTATCCTCGGATGTGTGGTATCCCCTTACTCCCTCAACACATTCTTTTAACGGGACTGGATTCATGAAATGCATTCCGATCATATTCTCCGGTTTCGGTACATATTGTCCCAGCTCAGTTATTGATATACAGGAAGTATTGACCGCATACTTTACATCCTCTTTGGCTATCTTCCCGATTTCCTTATAAAAAGATTTTTTTAAAGCCAGATCTTCTGTGATGTTTTCAACTATCCAATCTGCGTCTTTTAGGCTCTCAATAGAATCAACTATCGTGATATTCTCCGCTATTGCGGAATAATCGTAGTCCTTGCACAAAGGACTGAGCATTTTGTATCCTCTGATGTTTTTCTTCATACGATCAAATGCGCTGTCCCTCACCTCGCTGTCAGAGTCCATGAGAATGACCTTATGTCCGAACGCAGCGAATGATGTTGCTACATCTATTCCCATCACTCCCGCTCCAACAACCCCAATTGTCTTTTGCATACTATTACTTTCCATAGTTCCAGCCCCTCTTTTTCAAGATTCTCTTATATATACTGTTTTCATTTCCCGTTCTTATAAAAACGAATAGTGCGATTATTATTGTGATAAAGAAAAGCACCCCACCTATTTTTTTATCTAACAGAGCAAAAATAGGGCTTATAGCAAACAATAAAATTGAAACAAAATAATGAATGTAGTATTTCTTTCTAAAGGCTTCGTAAAGGTCTGAAGCTTTTTCATATGCCTCCAGATCAAGCATTGCTCCATAACTCAGGATATCTTTTGCTTTTTGTATAAAACTCCCCCCAAACAGAATAATTGCAAAACCAACCACCGCCATGACCAGTGTGACCGCTCCGTACACCTTCCCGTTATATGGACCAAAAAGATTTTTAACCAGCCCCATGATCATATATGCAAAGACTATAAAACATGCACCAAAAGCAACTATTGTTCCACCCTTTGTATATTTCTTGATACAATCGGATGTTTCACTCCAATTCATAACCTTGGGAATATCTCCCGAAACGTCCTCCATCATGCCATCAATTTCTTTCATATCACCGAATTCCTGTACTAAGATGCCCATTGCTTCATCTTCATTTTTCCCTCTTTCCATAAAGTAATTAAGTTTTTGATTAAGCATCTCTCTCATTCTTTTCTTTACAGCAATTGCTTTCTCTGTTTCCGGATATGAACTAAAAACGTTGTTCAAGTAACTGTCTATCCTGTTCATTGCATGAAACCCTCCGTGCGTGCTAATGTATAGTCCCCAACCACATCCCTATCTTTTTCCATTTTTTCAGTTTTTCTTGATATACCCTCCCGCCGATATCGGTAAGCATGTAGAATGTCTGTTTTTGGTTTTCAACCATACGGTCATAAGATGATATCCAATTCAGCTTCTCGAGATTCTCAAGCTCTGCGTATATTTCTATATCAGTCATAACTCCATGACCGATCTTTTCTTTTACATATTTCACGCAGTTAAAAAAAGTACCGTCTTTTTCTCGCAGATTTGCCATAATAATAAGCTGATAAAGATTCATCGTTCCGTCCATAACTATTCAATGTGACACGCAAATATCACATTGAAAAAAGTGCCTTTTTCTATTTTTTAATGGGAATTTATAGATGACTGATTTTGTATTGGAATATATATCCAATACAACAAGTAATCATAATTGACATTCCACATAAAAGGGATATCGTACGCAATAGTCGTTTGATGTGCCCACTTGCAAATAATTAAAACTGTATATTTCTCATTACCATTATAAAATCAGTATTTCCTAAATCTCCTGTACCTGTCCTTCGTTATATACTTTCCGTTCTTTTTACCATATTTAAGAAGGAACTTGACCATCTCATCTTTAATCTGATTACACATATCTTTCATGTTTTCTTTACTGAGATTCTCAGGTTCACTGATAACTTTTTCTACTATTCCAAGCTCGTAAAGGTCTTTGGCAGTCATCTTCATGACTTCAGCGGCCTCTTCTGCCCTGGAATTGTCTTTCCA
>JAEEXE010000015.1 GCA_016291375.1 Butyrivibrio sp. | reverse complement strand
AGATTTTGATAAAATCGTGTAGTCTGTTTATGAAAAGAAAAAGCTTTTAGAAAGAAGGTTTTGATTTGGATAAAGTATTAGAGATTATCTCAAAGGAAGTAGGAGACGCATTTGAAAAGGCAGGATACGATAGGGAGCTTGGAAGGGTAACCATATCAAACAGACCTGACCTTTGCGAATATCAGTGTAACGGAGCTATGGCAGGAGCCAAGAAATATGGTAAAGCTCCTTTCATGATAGCTGATGATGTTGCAGCAAATCTTGCAAACAACGAGATGTTTGAAAAGGTTGAGTCCGTTAAGCCCGGATTCCTTAATATTATAGTGAGCGGAGATTTCGCAAGAAGCTATATCGTTAAGATGCTCCATGAGAAGCATATGGGCGTTACAATGCCGGGACATGAACCTACATATATCATCGATTACGGCGGACCTAATGTTGCAAAGCCACTTCACGTAGGTCACCTTCGTTCTGCGGTTATCGGAGAGAGTATTAAGAGAATCCTTCGTTATGCAGGAAATAAGGTTATCGGCGATGTTCATCTTGGTGACTGGGGACTTCAGATGGGACTTGTTATCACAGGCCTCAAGGAGAGAAAGCCCGATCTTTGCTACTTTGATCCTGATTATACAGGTGCATATCCTAAGGAAGCGCCTTTTACCGTTTCTGAGCTTGAGGAGATATATCCTGCAGCCAGCAAGAAGTCCAAGGAGGATGAAGCATTCAAGGCTGAGGCTATGGAAGCTACTAAGCTCCTTCAGGATGGTTACAAGCCTTACCGTGCTCTTTGGCACCACATTCTTAATGTGTCTGTAGAGGACCTCAAAAAGAACTACAACAAGCTGGGTGTTACTTTCGATCTTTGGAAAGGAGAGTCCGATGCTCATGTCGCCATTCCTGATATGGTTGAGTACATGAGAGCCAAGGGATATGCTCATGAGAGTCAGGGAGCACTCGTAGTTGACGTTGCAGAAGAAACAGATACTAAAGAAATTCCGCCTTGCATGATCCTTAAATCTGACGGAGCTTCTTTGTACAATACAACAGATCTTGCTACAATCAGACAGCGTATGGATGAGGTTCATCCTGAGGGAATCATCTATGTGGTTGATAAGAGACAAGAACTCTATTTCACACAGGTATTCCGCTGTGCAAGAAAGACCAAGCTCGTTATGCCGGAAACAGAGCTTCATTTCGTAGGCTTTGGTACCATGAACGGCAAGGACGGCAAGCCTTTCAAGACAAGAGAGGGCGGAGTAATGCGTCTTGAGAACCTCATTGCAGAGATTGATGAGAAGATGCTCGGCAGGATCAAAGAGGGTAATCCCGATATCTCTGATGAGGAGGCAAAAGATACAGCTCACAAGGTTGCGGTTTCCGCGATCAAGTACGGCGATCTTTCCAACCAGCCTTCCAAGGATTATATTTTTGATATAGATAAATTCACTTCATTTGAGGGAGATACCGGTCCGTATATTCTTTATACAATGGTTCGTATCAAGTCTATCCTCAAGAAGTATGAGAACGAAGGTGGTAACGTTAAGGAAGCTAAACTTGGTAATCCCGATAGCGATGCAATGAAGAGCCTTATGCTCATAATTACAAGATTCGCCGATGCGATCGAGAGCGCAGCCAAGGACCTTTCACCCAACAGAATCTGCGCATACATCTATGAGCTTAGTAACGCATTCAACAGCTTCTACCACGGAACCAAGATCCTTTCAGAAACTGACGAATACAAAAAGAGCAGCTACATAGCTCTCCTTTCTGTAACTCTTAAGATACTTGAGACAGGAATCGATTTACTTGGATTTAGTGCGCCTGAACGCATGTAAAGGAAAATATGAAAAATCAGGTTAAAGAATCTAATCATATGTTCAGCAACAGGCAGTTACTCCTGTTGCTGATTCCTATTATAGCGGAACAATTTCTGACCTCCCTTATGGGTATGGCGGACTCAATGATGGTTAGTACCGTCGGCCCGGCAGCTCTTTCCGGAGTGTCTCTTGTTGACGCGGTAAACTTGCTTGTCGTGCAGGCTTTTAATGCCATGGCGACAGGCGGTGTCATCATCTGCTCCAACTATATCGGTCAGAAAAATCTCAAAAAAGCCAATGACTCGGCAAGACAGGTAATCCTTGTTTCGCTCTCAATCTCGCTTTTTATGACAATTCTTGGTCTTATTTTCAGAAACGGCCTTTTAAGCCTTATATTTGGTGAGGTTGAGGCTGATGTCATGGAAGCTTCGCAGATTTATTTTCTTTTGACCATATTGTCATATCCATTTGTGGCTCTTGCAGCGGCAAGTAGTGCCATTTTCAGGGCACAGTCAAACACCAAACTTCCTATGATCATAGCCATCATCTCAAACCTTTTAAATGTGGCGGGAAATGCTTTTTTGATCTACGTTGCGAAGATGGGGGTTGCGGGAGCAGCTACATCGACACTTATTTCCAGAATATTTAACGCTGTAGTTCTTTTGGCTCTCCTTAGAAGCGACAAAAACGAAATATCTGTCAGAGACTATTTCAAGATCCGTCCACACAGGCACAGCATTAAGAAGATACTTGCAATGGGAATACCAAACGGCATTGAAAATTCAATGTTCCAGTTTGGCCGTCTTGCTATTCAGTCATCTGTTTCCACACTCACAACTATTACTATTGCGGCGCAGTCAATGACAGTAATCCTTGAGAATGTCAACGGCGTTGCAGGTGTTGGCGTAGGAATGGGACTTATGACCATTACAGGGCAGTGCCTCGGTGCGGGAAGAAAAGATGAAGCAATATACTATACCAAGAAGATGATCAAATGGGGATATTTGGCGATACTTATCAGCTGCCTTATTGCCTATGCCATAGCAAGACCGGTTACAGTACTTGCGGGCTTACCTGCTGAAAGTGCCAGGATGTGTATATACATGATGGGGTGGATCACCATAGCTAAGCCTATTCTCTGGGCGCCTTCCTTTATAACAGCCTATGCACTCAGGGCTGCGGGAGATGTGAAGTTCTCTATGATAGTTGCGACACTTACCATGTGGCTTTGCAGAGTATCACTTGCAACGTACCTTATCAGAGTTGCGCATATAGGAGCTATGGGCGTTTGGATCGGTATGTTCTGCGACTGGGGAATAAGGGCTATCATATTCACAGTGAGGTTCCTGCGAGGAAAGTGGATACATAACGTGGTTGAATAGTATATAGCTTAATAAGAAGTGCAAATACAAGTTAAAAGAGGTAACTGCTCATGAGAAAGTATGTTATTGTGGGTTCCGGTGGCACGGGAGGCACTATTGGTGCGTATCTTGCCAGAGCCGGTAAAGATGTTACTTTTATAGCCAGAGGTGAACATCTTAAGGCTATGAAAGATAAAGGGCTTAGGATAATAAGACCCAAGGATGAATTTATAATTAATCCTTGCAAAGCTATGACGCTGGAGGAATATAGTGATAAGGCAGATGTGATTTTTGTCTGTGTTAAGGGCTATTCTCTGGATGACGTTATTCCCGGAATTAAGAAGATAGCTGACAAGGATACAATAATAATACCTATTTTGAATATATACGGAACAGGCGGTGTTATGCAGCCTCTTTTTCCTGATAGCCTTGTTACGGATGGCTGTATCTATGTGGCGGCGCAGATACAGGAACCCGGCTGTATTAGGATGAACGGAGATATACTGAGGGTGATCTTCGGAGTAAGGAAAAAAGAGGATTATCGGGCTGAACTGTCTGAGATTGGAAAAGATCTTTTGGACAGCGGCATCGAAGGGAAGCTTACGGATAACATCGCAAGAGATGCGCTTCTAAAATTTTCTTATGTTTCTCCGCAGGGAGCCTGCGGACTCTATTACAGTGTTCCAGCCGGAGATATACAGAAAAACAGCGAGATCAGGGACTGTTTTGCAGGACTTGTTCATGAGATAGATATTCTGGCAAGGGCTATGGGTATTGTCTTTGAAGAAGACATAGTTAAGCGCAATCTTGGCATATTGGATACGCTTTCCGAAAGCGCCACAACATCTCTTCAGAGGGACGTAATGGCGGGAAGGGCGTCTGAAATTGACGGGCTTATCTACGAAGTTGTGAGACTTTCCGATAAGTACGGAGTTGACCTTCCTATCTATAGGAAAATAGCAGAGTTTCTTAGGAATAAATAATTTGCATATCAGCATACATTCTCTTGCCGGTTCTATGCAATAAAAAACGGAAATCCGAAATAGGATTTCCGTTTTTATATAGTAGCGAGAGGGGGATTCGAACCCTCGACACCGCGGGTATGAACCGCGTGCTCTAGCCAACTGAGCTATCTCGCCATATATGTCAAAGCTGTTTGTCACAGCCGACTTAGATAATATACCGCAGCAGAGGTATTGTTGTCAACAAGGAATTTGTAAAAAACATCAGAAATCGGTATATAATTAATAATATACACGTTCAGTTGAATAATCACTACGTATAATACCATTTCGACAGGCATAAAATGCAGTATCTGTCGAAAGAATGAGGGGGTACATTTATGTGGGCTTATGAAACTTCTTTTTACCAGATCTACACTCTGGGTTTTTGCGGCGCGCCATTTGAAAATGACGGAAAGCTTGAGCACAGAATTTTGAAGGTTATAGATTGGATTCCTCATCTTAAAAAGCTCGGAGTTGGGGCTGTTCTTTTTAATCCTGTTTTTGAATCCGATACCCATGGCTATAATACCAGGGACTACCACAAGATTGATGTAAGACTTGGAACGAATGAGGACTTTGCAAAGGTATGTAAGGCTCTTCACAAGGAGAATATTAGGATAATATTGGACGGTGTCTTCAACCATGCGGGAAGAGGCTTCTTTGGATTTAAAGATGTCCTTGAGAAAAGATGGGATTCATCGTACAAAGACTGGTTCAATATAAGCTTTGACGGGAACAGCAATTACAACGATGGCCTTTGGTATGAAGGCTGGGAGGGTAACTACGACCTTGTAAAGTTCAATCTTAGAAATCCTGCTGTGGCGGACTATCTGATTGACAGTGTAAAGAAGTGGATAGAGGAATTTGATATAGATGGACTTCGCCTTGACGTTGCCTACTGCCTTGATCCTGAGTTTATAAAAAGGCTCAGAAGAGAGACGGATAGCTGCAAGAAGGATTTTTTCCTTACCGGTGAGATGATAGGCGGTGATTATAACAGGATAATGGGAGATGAGATGTGTCACAGTGCTACGAACTATGAGTGTTATAAGGGGATGTTCTCGGCACTTAACAGCATGAATCTCTTTGAGATAGTGCATTCGCTTCTTAGACAATTCGGGCCTGAAAATTGGACTCTCTATAAAGGAAGACATCTCATAAGCTTTGTGGACAATCATGATGTGAGCAGGATCGCGTCGATATTAAGTAGGCCCGAGCACTTAAAACTTATATATACCATAATGTTTGGAATGCCCGGGATTCCTACCGTTTATTACGGAAGTGAGTGGGGCGAAAAGGCTGATAAGTCCCAGGGAGATCCGGCGCTTAGACCTTGTTTTGAAAAGCCGCAGTGGAACGAGCTTACGGATACTATTGCAGCCTTATGCAAGGCAAAAAACAGTTCTGCAGCCCTAAACTACGGAGGTTTCAAGTCGCTTCTTTTAACTAACAGGCAATGCATATTTGAAAGAGAATGTGACGGTGACCGCGCCCTGGTAGTCATAAACGCAGACGAAAACTCCTTCCACGCTGACTTCGATGCTCGCGCCGGCAAGGGTTATGACCTCATCACCGGCACTCCCATCGACTTTGGCGGTGGCCTTGACCTGGCCCCATACACTGGCTACATTATTTCCAATCTCACATAATCTCCACCACTACAAGAGTCGCGGTTTGTCCTTGTAGTGGTGTGCATATTCTGTTGTTGTGGGGGAAATAATATATTATAATCAATGTATGGAAATACGTACACCACTTATTGCAATTTTGGTACTTGGGATACTGTTGTGCATGTATCTTAGGAGAAACATGCCGGATCTTATTTCCTCGCGCATTTATATCTTTTTCCTGATAGTTTCTTTCGTAAATGTGCTTAGTGAGATATTTGAATGTACAGTATTCATCTACCTCCATAAATCTTTTACGGTGCTTAGAAGATTGTCGCAGGATCTCTATGGGATAACCCTTCTTATCACTGTTTTTGCTGTGTGCGTATATCTATTTTCCAAAGTTAGTTATAAATACAGCCGAATGTTCATAAATGCGGCTATCTCTTCAATCCCGCTTATAGCAGCAATATTGGTTATTCTGTTTGGCGAACTTTCCTACTCAAGGACTGCCTCCGGATATTATTACAATACCGGATTTGCTATTACATTTGCGTATATTGTAGGTTTTATCTACATTGTGGGTTCTATTGTCTGTGCTCTTATTTTCAAGGGCAGGATGAGAAAAGATGAGTTTATAGCAATAGAATCGGGCCTTTTGATCTGGCTTGGAATAGAGACATTCCAGTTCTTTAACAGAGGATTTCAGATTTTCTCCTTTGGAGTTATGGTCATGGCTCTTATTCTTTTTGTGTCATTGGAAAATCCCAAGGAATTCTATGAGAAGCATATACCGAATGTAAGAAACAAGGATACTTTTATTTCTATGCTGGCTGAAAACTTCGGGCTGGAGCGAGCTTTTTTCATAATGTCTGTTATTTTTACGGGTAAGACCAAAGTCTTTACCGGGACCAATACCGGTGATCTTTTTGATATTCAGAGAGTTATTGCGGATGAAGCGGCAAGTAAGTTCGGTATCAGTGCATATCTTTCCGATTGGAACACGCTTTGTTTTATAACCAGAAAGAGCAGCACTGTTGAAGCTTTTATGAATTACATAAACAATTACAAAGGCGATCTCACCAATTATAAGATGATCTTTTCGGTGCTTGATGTTCCAAAGCGGGTAAAAGAGCTTGATAAGACGATGCAGATTCTTTCCTATGTGTCCGGTGAGTACGCTCACAGTCAGTCGTCTCCGAATCTTGTCATAGATGAAAAGATAATAGATAAGATGATGTACAGAAACAACATAGAGGACATAGTAAGAGATGCTGTTAAGGAAAAGAAATTTGATGTTTATTATCAGCCTATTTTAAATGTCAAAAACGGAACCTTTTCTTCTGCGGAGGCTCTTGTAAGACTCATACGGGATGAGGGAGAGGAGTATATCTCACCCGAGGAGTTTGTGCCTATAGCGGAGAAATGCGGGCTTATCATTGAGATAGACGATCTTGTTTTTGAAAAGGTATGCTCATTTATTACAAGGGAAAAGATATCCCAATACGGCATAAAATCCATTGAAGTTAACCTGTCGGGAAATGAGGCGGTAGATATAAAGACCCACGACAGGCTGATACATAAGATGGAAAAATATAACATACCGCCGGAATTTATCAATTTTGAGATTACCGAGACATCATACATCAATAACGATGAGGTATTTAAAGAAAACGTCAGAAAGCTCAAAGAGAGGGGTAGCACCTTTGCTATGGACGATTTTGGCTCCGGTTATTCCAATCTTTTGGAGCTTCTTAAGATGGATTATCTTTTGGTCAAGCTGGATAAAGAGTTTGTGTGGCAGTGCCTTGACAGCTCAAAGCCTGAAAATATGAGGATGCTAAAACATACCATTGATTTCTTAAAGGACTATGGCCTTCATATTCTTGCAGAGGGCGTTGAGACCCTTGAACAGGCCAAGGCTCTTATAGATAATGGTGTTGAATTCCTGCAGGGCTTTTATTATTCAAGACCTGTAAAAGAAGCTGATTTCATAGAATTTCTTAAGGCAAATGAAAGGAGAGCGGAATGAACGAAGGATTATATGATGCTGTATTTGGCTGCGGTGAAGACAAGGTTGATCCTTTTATCAGTACCAGTGCTGATTTTAACAGGATTATCTCCGATATGCGCCTTGTGGGATATGAGATCAACGCATTTAATGTTGCTCAGCAGATAATGCTTGAACAGCTTGATGCTATGCTTAAATTTAAGGGGAAGATCATTGAATTTACCATGAATATGGACAACAGAGATGATTTTTGCAGAGAAAAATACGGTCTGTCTTTTAAAGACATAGATGCCCTCGATCCGCAACATGACATAGAATGGGACATAAAGAGCGGCCGTGTTATCTTTTATCTTACGGCGGAAGCCGTTCATAAAGAGAGTGCTTATATGATTCTTTTCAAAAAGTCATTCGATGCATTTAAAACAAGAACAGGATTTACCTATACGAGCGTGTGATATGAGTATGATACTTGAGACCGAGAGACTGATATTAAGAGGATGGACTGAAGATGATGCTTCAGTCCTCTTTAAATATGCCAAAGACAAAAGAGTTGGACCTGCGGCAGGATGGCCTGCTCACAAGAGCAAAGACTACAGCCTTGCTGTCATTAGGACTGTACTTGCCAAGGACGAGGTATATGCCATTTGTCTAAAGGGCGGAAATAACGAGCCTATAGGTAGTATCGGGCTTACATTTTCGGATAGCAGCCGAAATGCCACCAACAAGGGAGAAGCTGAGCTTGGATACTGGGTAGGATACCCGTATTGGAGGCAGGGAATAGCAACTGAGGCGGCGAGTGAAGTGATAAGACACGGCTTTGTGGATCTGGGGCTTGATAAAATTTTTTGCGCTTATTTTTGCGGAAACGAGCAGTCCAAAAGAGTGCAGGAAAAGTGCGGGTTTAAACCTCATCATATCAATGAAAAGTGCGAAGTTAAGCTACTTGATGAGGTGCGGATAGAGCAAGTGAACGTACTTACTAAAGGGGATTTTGAACTTACAAAAAAAGTTTAATTATGATATAATGAATTCGTCTCTCGCGAGAATTCTGCGAGTAAAATTTTTTTGTTCTTTGGTGAAAGCGCTTTCAGTACGAATAGCAGATTGTTTTTTGGGATAAAGGAGGAACAATATGTTAAATGTAGGAGAGTGCGTAATTTATGGTAACCATGGTTTGTGCAAGGTACGTGAGATATTGGTACCGTCGTTTCTTGAGAGGGGAAATGAGAGACAGTATTACATGATGGTTTCTGCTGTCGATGCGGGCAGTGTTATCTATGTTCCTGTTGATGGAGCCGATGATAAGGTCCGCGAAGTGATGAGCGCTGACTGTGCCGAAGAACTTATTGTTGATATTGAAGACGTTGAGGAGCTGGATCTTCCGGAGGGGAAGAAGGCAGAGCCCGCAATCTCTGAGATTATCAAGAGAAATATCGCCGAAGAGATGATGTGCCTTGTAAAGTCATTACACAAGATCAAGGCAGTTCGTGAATCCGAGGGTAAGAAGTTTGCCGCTCTGAATGAAAAATACTTGAATATCGCTGAAAAGCTTCTTTATACCGAAATGGCTTTTGCCCTTAAAACAGAAAAAGATATAGTTAAGGACAGAGTGATTACTGAACTATCACATCTACCATTAGAGACTGCATGATGCAGTCTCTTTTTATATCAAATGGAAATTGCTTCCCAATGATATAAAAGACGCTCCGCTGTGGATGTGCACATCACGAAAATGAAGTTTAATTGCTTCATAATTCCGCTCGTGTGCGAGGAGTTTTTCATTCCGTAATATCCCAAAGGCTTTCTTTGTGATAAAATGTTTATTGCTATGAACAAAACGACAGAACTATACTATGAAAGTGCATATATAAAAGAGTTTGAGGCTGTTGTTGTCTCTTGTGACGCGGCTTCTGACGGCAAATATGAGATTATCCTTGATAAGACGGCTTTTTTTCCTGAGCAGGGCGGACAGACTTCCGATGTAGGGGTACTTACTGATAATACAGGTAATACTGTCAATGTGCTTCATACCTCAATCTCCGAGGAAAACAATGAGACTATCATAAGGCATATTACTGATGGAGCTTTGGTTGCTGGATCTAACGTTACGGGTAAGATTGACTGGGAACACAGATTCAGCAATATGCAGCAGCATACGGGAGAGCACATTTTTTCCGGAATTGTTTCCAAAAGATTTGGATATGATAATGTTGGCTTTCATCTAAGCGATTCCGAAGTCACCATGGATTACAGTGGTGTTCTTACACCTGCTGATATTAAGGACATTGAGCTTGCGGTCAACAGAGCAATCTGGGAGAACGTTAAGGTCATAGCTGAATTTCCCGATAAGGATAAGCTGGATAGTATAGATTATCGCAGCAAGAAGGAACTTACCGGGGATGTCAGGATAGTTACTGTTGAAGGGTATGATTGCTGCGCCTGCTGTGCTCCTCACGTTGAGCATACGGGAGAGATCGGTTTATTAAAGGTTGTGGGGCTTCAGAATTATAAGAAGGGCGTCAGAGTCAGTATTCTATGCGGTGAGAGAGCTCTTTTGTATCTGGATAATGAGCATGAGATCCTTTCTAAGCTTTCAGGGAGATTCACAACATCCTCGGATAAGGTGATCACATCTGTTAATAAGCTTTTTGAAGATAATGACAGCCTTAAGAACAGGCTTGTAAATGCCAATGATAAATTAATGGAGTACGAGCTTTTGGGAATTGATAAGGGGCTTTCAAATGTCTTTTTGGTAAAAGAAAAAGATTTTGATCAGGTCCTTATGCGCAAGGCGGTAAATAATCTTGCTAAGGAGCATGCCGGATACTGTGGCATCTTTGCAGGTGATGACGCAGGTTATAGATTTATTATCGCTTCGGGAACGGAAAAGAGAGATTGTAAGAACGCACTTGATGCTCTCAAAGCATCTTTTGACGTAAAGGGCGGCGGTAGTAGCGCTATGATACAGGGGAATATCGCAGCTTCTGATATTTCGCAAGTGCTTAATATATGCAATAATTTATAATTCAGAGGTTTTGAACAAAATGTATGTTGGGAAAATGAGTGATTTCAGGGACGGATGCAGGGATGCAATTCCTATCTGCCTTGGTTATATAGCGGTGTCTTTTGCCTTTGGAATAGAGAGTTCCAAAATTGGAATGACGCCTTTTCAGTCGGTTATGACGTCTTTACTTAATGTCACAAGTGCCGGACAGTTCTCGGCTCTATCCATAATCGCGGCCCAGGGAAGCTTTATTGAGCTTATGGTGTTGCAGTTTATTATTAACCTTAGATATATGCTAATGTCTGCAGCTCTTTCGCAGAAGATCGATCCTGAGCTTTCTTTGGGACACAGACTTGGAATATCCTACGGTGTTACGGATGAGATCTTTGGTATGAGTATCCTTAGAAAGGGTAAACTGTATCCATTGTATTCTTATGGGCTAATCTTTGTCTCTGTATTTGGCTGGATTCTCGGAACTCTTCTTGGAGCGATGGCAGGGGAGGTTTTGCCTCACAGACTTATCAGTTGCCTGGGACTTGCCATATATGGTATGTTTATTGCGATCATTGTTCCGGATACCAGAACGAGTAATGCGGTAATGGCGGTTGTAGCAGCTGGAATGTTATTCTCAACTGTTTTCACCTATACTCCCGTTATTTGCAACATTTCATCCGGATTTAGGATTATAATTGTAACTGTGGCAGTTGCTGCGGTGGCTTCATTGATAGCACCGATTAAGGAGGGTGAAGATGAGTAAGGTTTATCAGTACATCCTTCTTATGGCTGTTGTGACGTATGCGATCAGAGCACTTCCTCTTACTCTTATCAGAAAAGAGATTAAGAGTAAGTTTATCAAGTCATTTTTGTACTATGTGCCCTATGCGACGCTTGCAGCAATGACTTTTCCCGCAATATTATCCGCAACGGATTATTGGATATCATCTGTTATTGGATTTGCGGTTGCCATGATACTTGCATTTAATAAAAAGAGTCTTTTGACAGTTGCCGGTTGCGCGTGCGCAGCGGCGTTTATAGTGGAGCTCTTTCTAAGTTTTTGATCGGAGGATTGATATGCATATAGGAATGGGTTATGATGTGCATCGCCTTGTGGAGGGCAGAGACCTTATAATCGGCGGTGTTAAGATACCTTATGAAAAGGGACTTCTTGGGCATTCTGATGCGGATGTTTTACTACATGCCATTATGGATGCGCTTTTGGGAGCAGCAGCTCTTGGAGATATCGGTAAGCATTTTCCGGATACGGATCCTAAGTACAAGGGAGCTGATTCCGTGGCACTTCTTAAAGAAGTGGGCAAGATGCTGGCGGAGAATCACTATCTAATAGAGAATATTGACGCTACAATAATTGCGCAGGCGCCCAAGATGAGGCCACATATTGACGCAATGAGGCAGATCATAGCGGATGCGCTTGAAATTGAACTGTCACAGATAAATGTAAAAGCAACGACTGAGGAGGGGCTTGGATTTACCGGAAGCGGAGAGGGAATCTCGTCTCAGGCGATATGTCTTTTGACAAGTCCTATTGAGCTTCACACCACAAACGTTACTTTTAATACGGGTGCTGACAGTAATGGCGGCTGTTGCGGCGGTTGTGGGCAGTAAATTGCATGTTGCGACAATATCCATTATCATATGACATGAGAATAGATTTTTCTTTATCAAGGAGATACGAAATAAATGGCATCGTTTAAGTTTTATAACACTCTTACAAGAACAATTCAGGATTTTGAGCCCAGAGAAGAGGGCAAGGTTACAATGTATACCTGCGGACCTACTGTTTATCATTATGCTCATATCGGTAATATCCGCACATATATTATGCAGGACGTGCTTATCAAATCGCTTATGTATGCGGGATATGATGTTAAGCGTGTTATGAATATCACTGATGTCGGACATCTTTCTTCAGATGCGGATACAGGTGAAGATAAGATGCTAGCAGGTGCAAAGAGAGAGCACAAGAGCGTTATGGAGATTGCCAAGTTCTATACTGATGCTTTCTTTAAGGATTTCGATGCTGTAGGAAACAAGCGCCCCGATGTTGTAGAACCGGCTACAAATTGTATTCCTGAGTTTATTCATATGGTAGAGACTCTTTTGGAAAAGGGATATGCCTATGTTGCGGGCGGCAATGTTTATTTTGATACAAGTAAGCTTGAAGATTATTATGTTTTCTCTTCCGATATTGAAAAGGAACAGCTTCAGGTCGGCGTAAGAGACGATGTTGAGGAGGATACCAACAAGAGAAACAAGACGGATTTCGTACTTTGGTTTACCAAGTCCAAGTTTGAAGCTCAGGCTCTTAAGTGGGACAGCCCTTGGGGCGTTGGATATCCCGGTTGGCACATTGAGTGCTCATGCATTTCCATGAAGCACCTTGGTGAGTATATTGATATCCACTGCGGCGGAGTAGATAATATTTTCCCTCATCACACCAATGAGATTGCGCAGTCAGAGAGTTATCTCGGACATGAGTGGTGCAAATACTGGTTCCACAGCAATCACTTAAATGATAAATCAGGAAAGATGTCCAAATCCAAGGGCGCGGTACTTACGGTTTCCGTTCTTAAGGAGAAGGGCTACGATCCGCTTGTGTACAGATTCTTCTGTTTGCAGTCTCATTATCGTAAGCCTCTCGAATTTTCTTATGAGGCGCTTGATAACGTGACGGGAGCATTTAATAAGCTTATTAAGAGAATCGCAGAGCTTAAGGATGACGGAAACGTTGACAGCGCTGTTGTAACTGATTTTGAAAACAAGTTCAGAGATGCTGTATCAGATGATCTTAATACTTCAATGGCAATCACACTTCTTTATGATGTGTTAAAGGCTGATACTACCGACGCTACCAAGCTTGAGCTTGTTAAGAGCTTTGATAAGGTGCTTTCACTTGACCTTCTGGGACATGCAGCAGCGTCCAAGGAAGAAAAGAGTGTAGATCCTGAACTTGAGGCTTATATTCTTGATGCGATTGAGAGAAGAGCAGCAGCCAAGAAGGAAAAAGACTTTGCAACCGCTGACGCTATCCGCGATGAGCTTCTTCAAAAAGGAGTTGAGATCAAGGATACTCGTGAGGGAGTAAAATGGCAGATCATTTAAATGATTACCTAAATGCACGATTTGGCATAGAAAGTAAGGATATAAGGACATATTCACCTCTTACACTTGCTTACATAGGAGATGCTATCTTTGATGTTATCATCAGATCAATTCTTGTAAACAAGGGTAATACGGCTGTGAATAAACTCCATAAAAGAGCAAGTGATATCGTAAAAGCAGGCACGCAGGCTGCATTTGTCAAGGCTCTCATGGATGATTTTACTGAAGAGGAGGCCGATGTTTACAGAAGAGGCCGCAATTCCAAACCTCATACCAAGGCCAAGAACGCCACTACCATGGACTACCTTGATGCTACGGGATTTGAGGCTGTTGTGGGATACCTGTATCTTACTGACAATATGGACAGAATATGTGAGCTTATAGAGCTAGGAATCAAGAAGCTGTCACTTGATATATAAGGAGCCTGCGCGTGACTTAAGTAGTTTTTGCAGGTCCAAGGGATAATATATATCATTTTATTTATGATATGAGGAATTGAAATGGAAGAACAGATTCAGAACAGGCTGATAGAGGGCAGAAATGCTGTTCTTGAGGCTTTTAGATCAGGTAAGACTATAGACAGACTCTTTGTACTTGAAGGTTGTAAGGATGGACCGGTACAGACTATCCTTAGAGAAGCCAAAAAGCACAAGGATACGCTGGTTAATTTTGTAAAAAAGGAAAGGCTCGACCAGCTTTCCGAGACAGGTAAACATCAGGGGGTTATAGCATATGCCGCAGCTTATGAGTATGCTGAGATAGAAGATATTTTTGAAAGAGCGGCAGCCAAAAATGAAGATCCTTTTATCATTATTCTTGATAACATCGAGGATCCACACAATCTTGGAGCTATTATCAGAACTGCTAATCTTGCAGGTGCTCACGGAGTTATTATTCCCAAGCACAGAGCGGTTGGACTTACAGCGACTGTTGCCAAGGCTTCTGCAGGTGCAATAAACTATACACCTGTTGCCAAGGTTACCAATATAGTTAAGACAATAGAAGAACTTAAGGACAGAGGTATGTGGTTTGTTTGTGCAGATATGGGCGGAACCAGAATGTATGACCTCAATCTTAAGGGGTCTATTGGTTTGGTTATAGGAAACGAAGGAAGCGGCGTTTCAAGACTTGTTAAAGAAAACTGCGATATGATAGCATCTATTCCAATGAAGGGTGATATTGATTCGCTTAACGCTTCGGTAGCATGCGGAGTTTTGGCTTTTGAGATAGTAAGACAGAGACTTGGGTGAGCTATGAAAAACAACTATGAAGGACAAAGCGATGAACAGCTTATAGTAAAGTTCCATGATGCCGGGGACGCAGAATCCGGCATCATGGATTTTATTATGGATAAATATAAGAACCTTGTTCGCAAAAAAGCTGCATCCATGTTCATACTTGGGGCTGACAGAGATGACCTGATACAGGAAGGTATGATAGGTCTTTTCAAGGCTATAAGAGACTATGATATAGGGAGAGATGCAAGTTTTGCCACATTTGCCGATCTGTGCATTTCAAGGCAGATGTATTCGGCGATAAAAGCTTCTGCAAGGAAGAAACATGCGCCCCTTAACAGCTATATTTCTCTTTATGCTGATAACAAGGACAGTGCAAACGATAGCGAAGTTGCGCTTGAGGACGTGCTTGAATCGGATTCCAGCTCAATCCCTGAGGAGCAGGTCATCGAAAGAGAGAATCTCGAAGATCTTGAAAAAGCAATCGAACGCGATCTCAGCGACCTTGAACGCCAGGTTCTTGACTTATATATAACAGGCATGAGCGTAAAAGAAGTTTCTGCCGTGCTTGGAAGGGATGAAAAATCAACCGACAACGCCATGCAGAGGATAAAGTCTAAGCTTAAGAAGTATCTGAAGAAATAGAAAGATGTTGCATTTTCATACAAACATGTTATAATTCCCTTAACATAAGGAGAAAAAAGTATGAAATGTAGCGTATGTGGGATGGAGAATAGCCCGGGAGCGAGCTTTTGCGTAAATTGCGGTCAGCCGCTTATGGGTGATGATATGGTTGTTGAACAGCTGGTTGAAGCAGTTGACAACGTAGGAGCATTTTCGGGAAATGAGCCTGTAGGAAATCCGGAGGTTGTATATACTGGGACGGCAAAGACTATCGGTCCTATGATGACCAAAAAAGAGCTGTTTGAGATGCCTGAGTTTAATCAGGCAAACAGCACAATAAACGGCTGGACGATTTTCCTGATCATTATGGGAGTAATAAATATAATATTTGAGCTTTCAATAGCTTTCGTTCCTATCGACGGAGTTCTTATGCTTGTTCTTGGAATCGTACTTAGAAAGACCAAGAGCCTCGGGGCAGCGATAGGAGTATTGATACTTGGAATTATCTCGCTTGTCGTTGGCATATATACAACCGGAAGACCTGTGGGACTTCTTTATGTGATCGGCGGAGCTATCCTTTGTTCGGTTGCTTCCAAGCTTAAGAATTCATATAATAAGTACCTTGAAACAGGAGAAATATCCTTTGAATAAGCCTCAAGAAAAGGATTTAAAAAGCTGTATTTTATCATATAAAAAATGCTTGCATATGATTTTCAATTATGGTATAGTGATATAGCTGTTGTGAAATAGCACTAACTATAGTTAATTAGAAGATTCATTGAATATAGACAGTGAGGTGAGAAGATATGAAGAACGATATTCAGCCCGAGTTCAACCAGGCAACAGTTACTTGCAACTGCGGTAACACATTTACAGTTGGATCAACAAAGCCTGAGATTCACGTAGAAATCTGCTCAAAGTGCCATCCTTTCTATACAGGACAGCAGAAGGCTACAACTGCTCGTGGACGTATTGATAAGTTCAATAAGAAATACGGCATGAACAATCAGTAATTTTGAGAAACGACATTGAAGAGGTTGAGGCTAAGGCCTCAGCCTTTTTTTCATAAATAGTAGATTCTTCCGGATCTAAAAAACTAGCAGAGGTGTACTATGAAGAGACGTAAAGTAAGTCACTATTCGGGAATAGGTGGACAGGCAGTTCTTGAAGGCGTTATGATGCGCAACAAGGACATGTATGCTGTTGCAGTCAGAAAGCCTGATAACGATATAGCGGTTGAGATAGATGAATTCCATGGAGTTGCTTATGGCAGTAAGCTCCTTAATATTCCTTTTGTAAGAGGCATTTTTGTGTTTATCAATTCTCTTATTCTTGGACTTAAGGCGCTTAATTATTCTTCATCCTTCTATGAGGAAGAGGATGCCAAGCCCACTAAGCTTGACGAGAGCATAGATAAGGTCAGCAGCGGACACGAGAATACATTTTTGATGATCGCAACCACTGTTATTTCCTTTGCTTTTGCGATAGTTCTTTTTATGATACTTCCTTATGCGCTTTCGGAGCTTCTTGGTAAGTATGTTAGAAACGCTTCTCTTATCGCTATAATTGAGGGCGTGCTCAGAATAGTTATATTTATTGCATATATTCTTTTGATTTCAAGAATGAAGGATATCAAGAGGCTGTTTATGTATCACGGTGCGGAGCATAAATGCATCAACTGCATTGAAAAGGGCCGACCTCTTACTGTTAAGAATGTCAGAAGGAGCAGCAGACTTCACAAGAGATGTGGTAGCAGCTTTATTCTGTTTGTAATGTTTGTTAGTATTGTACTGTTCTTCTTTATTCGTGTTGATTCTTATCTTCTTAGGATCGTACTTAGAATACTGCTTATTCCTGTAATTTCAGGTATTTCATATGAGATCATTAAGCTTGCGGGAAGAACGGATTTTATTCTGGTAAGGATTATCTCAGCTCCGGGGCTTTGGCTTCAGAGACTTACTACCAAGGAGCCTGATGATGATATGATCGAGGTAGCTATTAAATCAGTTGAGGCTGTATTTGACTGGAAGCAGTTCCTTAAGGACTCTTTTGGCTATGATATTGACGAGAGCTGGTTGGATGACGGGGACTCTGCCAAGGAGCAGTGATCTTGATGCAGAACCTGGTAGGTGTTGGCCTGCATTAGCGCCGATTATTTCAGGACAGAGTTGCAGTGTATGAGATATAAAGATTTTTATGAAAAAGGAATAATGAAACTTGAGAGAGCCGGAATCACAGAAGCTAAGCTTGATGCCCGGCTCCTTTTAGAATATGTCTGTGGAACGGACCACAGCACTCTTTATGCCCATCCGGATAAAGAGGTTTCTGATGAAGAAGCATCAAAATATGAGGAACTGCTATCCAGAAGAGAAAAAAGAGAACCCGTAGCCTATATACTTGGTAAGTGGGATTTTATGGGGCTTTCTTTTAACGTATCAAAGGATGTGCTCATTCCGGAACAGGATACGGAGGTTCTGGTCGAAGAAGCGCTCAGATACTGTGAGGATGGCATGAGAGTTCTTGATCTGTGTACAGGATCGGGATGCATTGCTCTTAGCATTCTTAATTACACCAACGATACAAATGCGGTATGTACCGATATTTCAGAAGATGCCCTTGTTGTTGCGAAAAATAATGCGAAGGCTTTGGGCTTTACAGATAGAGCTGAGTTTATAAAGACAGATCTTTTTCCTGATGAGGGAACCGGTAAATTTGACGTTATTGTGTCAAATCCACCCTACATTGAGACTGCAGTCATTGATACGCTTGCACCTGAGGTAAAAGATTATGAACCTATGCTTGCACTTGATGGTAGTAGCGACGGACTGGCCTTTTATAGGCGCATTGTCAGTAAAGCAGGGGATTATCTTTTTTCCAGTGGTTATCTTATTATGGAGATAGGTTATGATCAGGCAGAGGCTGTGAAAGCTCTTTTGACCGAGAATGGGAAGTATCATGACATTGAGGTGATCAAGGACTATGCGGGAAATGACAGAGTAGTGAGGGCATGCTATTATTAGCTTCGATGTGGATGATATTGGTGAGATATTTATGATAGATAGTAAGGAATAATTATGTTTGATAAATTGGAAGATATTTTAAGAAGGTATGAGGATATCACCATGGAGCTTGGTAATCCTGAGGTTGTTTCAGATCAGGACAAGTTCAGGAGCCTCATGAAGGAACAAAAGAATCTGGAGGCACTCGTTGAGTGTTATCTTGAGTATAAAAAGTGTAACGAGACCATTGAGGACAGTGTAGCTATGCTGGAGGAAGAGTCTGATGCGGATATGAGAGAGATGCTTAAGGAAGAGCTCTCTGAGGCAAAAGACAAGAAGGCAGAGCTGGAGGATAAACTCAAGATTTTACTTCTTCCTAAGGATCCTAATGACGAAAAGAATGTTATCGTTGAGATCAGAGCAGGTGTAGGCGGTGATGAGGCAGCGCTATTTGCGGCTGATATGTACAGAGTATACACAAGGTACGCCGAGAGACAGAACTGGCGTGTGGAGACTATGAGCGTTGAGGATATCGGTATCGGAGGTATCAAGACCGTAAGCTTTATGATAAAAGGAAACGGGGCGTATTCAAGGCTTAAGTTTGAGAGCGGAGTTCACCGCGTTCAGAGAATTCCTGCCACAGAATCCGGCGGAAGGATACATACTTCTGCCATAACCGTAGCTATTATGCCTGAGGTTGAGGATGTGGAAGTGGACATCGACATGAATGATTGCAAATTTGATGTTTTTAGGGCATCCGGAAATGGAGGTCAGTGCGTCAATACAACGGATTCTGCTGTAAGACTTACGCACCTTCCAACGGGAATAGTGATCTCTTGTCAGGATGAAAAGAGTCAGCAGCAGAACAAGGCTAAGGCGCTCAAGGTACTTAGGGCTAAACTCTATGAGATGGAAATGGAAAGGCAGCACAATGATGAGGCTCAGCTTCGCAGAAGCCAGGTTGGTTCCGGAGACAGGTCTGAGAAGATCAGGACTTACAATTTCCATCAGGGACGTGTTACTGATCACAGGATTAATCTTACTTTGTACAAGATCGATCAGATAATGGACGGTGATCTTGATGAGATAATCGATTCCCTCATTGCAGCGGATCAGGCCAGTGCTCTTGCGGCAAACAGTTGAAGTGTGGCAGTATATGATGTAAAATCAATTTATAGTTAACTTATGTATTTTAATACAATAACGGAGTGAGCGTGTATGAATGCTGCTTTTAAATCTGAACTGATAGCTTGGGGTGTTGACTGGGACGACGTTCTCGGAAGGTTTATGGGAAATGAGGATCTTATAGCCAAGTTTATGCTTAAATTCCTTGCTGACAAGAACATGGGAGAACTCACCAAATATCTTGCAGAAGGTAATGTTACTGAGGCTTTTAAAGCAGTACATGCTCTCAAAGGCGTCAGCGCTAATCTTGGTTTAAAAGGGATGCTGGGACACGTATGTGAGCTCACTGAGATACTTAGAGCAGGTTCTATGGATGGTTATGAAGTTGAATATAACGCCATAAAACCTAAATACGATGAACTGGTTACTATATTGGAGAAGTTCAAAGATACTGCAGTGTAATATCGTTTGATTCAAGAAAGCTTGGGAAGTAATTGTCCCAGGCTTTTTCTATGCTCTTATCAAGAGTAAAAATATTGAAAGCTGTGCCGGTGGTTATTATGAGCTCACCGTTGGTGAATCTGATATTGGCGCCAAGTGTAATATCTGAAGGGTTTAAGTCTGATTCTGCTTTTTCTGCAAGCTTTGCTGTTTCATTTTCATCCAGGTGAAAGACGAATTTGAATTTTAATGGAGTTCTTTTGCCCTTTATAAGATCAAGACAGATGGGACGCAGATCAGCCCAGCGAGAGAAATTCTCTACTGCAGTTGTGTCATCTGATTCATCTGCATAAAAATCCTTGTGAATATGTCCGTCGATATAGAAACTGTTGAAAGTATCGATGGCAACTTCCTCAACATAAAAGTTGTCGAAAAGATCTGTTGTGAGAAGGCTCTTCATGAAGCCTTTGTTGTTTTGTATCTTTACAGAGATCATTGTTTTGTTTTCCTATCTGTTTTTTCTCTTGGATAATTATATGATAAAAAAAGTCGTTTGTGTTTATTTTTTAAGTGGTTAAATTTATCTGTTTAAATTCGCATAAATATACCTTATACTAACATAAAATGAATCTTTATGAGGGGAAGTACTATGGCTAAACTGGTTAGACTTAAGGATATTGCTGACAGGATCGGCGTGAGTACCGTTACGGTTTCTAAAGCTCTTTCCGGACAAAAGGGGATGAGTGAGGAACTTAGAGATAAGATCAATATTCTTGCAGATGAGATGGGATATGTTCCTTCCGTATCAAGAAAGGTGGGAAATACTGTAAAGAGCTATACTCTCGGGGTGCTTATTTCTGAAGCGTATATGAGTGAATACAGCTCTTTTTACAACAGAATGCATCAGCAGGTTTCGCAGATAGCTATGGATAGAGGCTGTTTTACCATGCTGGAAGTTATTTCTTCTGAAAATGAGGAGAAAAAAGTAATGCCGCGAATTATCGGTGACGGCAAGGTTGACGGCGCTATCGTTATAGGCAGAATGGGAGAGGGCTACCTTAAGATGATAAAAGATGAGAGCAATATTCCCACTATCTACCTTGATTTTTGTAATCACAAGGGCGATGAAGACGCCGTGGTTTCCGACAGTTATAACGGCGCTTATTGTCTGACAAACCATTTATTTGATATGGGACATAAGACTATAGGTTTTGTGGGGACAATACTTGCTTCAGGAACCATTACGGACAGATATCTTGGATATATAAAGTCACTTTTGGAGCATGGACATCCTTTTATCGGAGACTGGATCATTCCTGATAGAGATCTGGATACGGGGGTCATGGATTACGACAGGTTTTTTACTCTTCCGGAGGATATGCCCACGGCATTTGTTTGCACCTGCGATATTACTGCAAGTATGCTTATTAAAAAGCTTCGTGAGAATGGATACAAGGTTCCTGATGATATTTCTGTTGTGGGATATGACAATTACCTCTATCCGGGATTGTGCGACATAAAACTAACTACCTTTGGAGTTGATAGCTACGAGATGGGTAGAAATGCAGTAATAAATCTTATCAGAAAGATAAGCGGAGAGCGCTACAGACAGGGCATCACCATCATCGAAGGTCACATGATCGAAGGTGAATCCGTAAAACGCCTGAACTAGTTGTCTGCGCAGTGATTTTCTAAAATTCAAAAAGCAGCATCAACCCTCCTTTCACGTTGTTCAAGGAAGTCGGGGTGATACTGCTTTTTTTATTTATAAAATCATCTTGCTCGTCCGAGTATAGCGCATTCTCAATTAAATGAATTATAATCTGCAACCATCAGCAGCAAACGATGATACCTCCGTCGGAGGCGTAGGTTGTGGATACGCCGGCTGTGTCGACGATGATCGCATCCTTGAAAGGAACCTTCTTCATAATAAGATCCCTAACAACCGCTGCACGCTCAAAACAATTTACGTGAGAGATCATAAGACGCTTCTCTTCAGGATTCTTGATCTCTGCTGCAATAAGCTCTGTCATCTTAAGAAGAGCCTTCCTGATACCTATTCCCTGTGCCTTCTGTACAATCTCTCCCTTGTTGCCATAGCAAACCGGCTTAATGCTGAGAGTTGATGCAACAAGTGCTTTCATTCCGGACAGACGTCCGTTTTTGCGAAGTGTATCAAGTGAATCAAGAACAAAATAAGTGAGCATCTCGTCCCTGTAAGCTTCAAGTTGGGGAATGATTTCTTCGAATTTAAGCCCCTTATCTGCAAGCTCCATGATCTTGTATGCGATCAGAGCTTCTCCGCAGCTGGCCGAGAGTGAATCGGCAATATAGATATTCTTGTCGCCGTACTCTTCGTGATATATATTTTTGGCAAGAAGTGCGCTGTTATAGCTTCCGCTAAGCTTGGAAGTAAGAGTAACAACATACACATCATCTGCATCTGTCTGATAAGCTTTAACAAAAAGATCGGGAGAGGGGCAAGCTGTCTTGGCGCATTCCTCGGATGCTGCAACCTTGGCCAGATAATCAGCCTGATCAAAGGTGTCATCATCCACGATAACGTCGTCACCAACCTGCAAAATAAGCGGTACAAACTCAAATCTCGGGTCGTTTTTGTATTCAGCAGGTAAATCACAACAGCTGTCTACTACAATTTTATAACTCATAGTGCCTCCACGAATAAACATATAACGTAGTATTAAATACTACATGAAGATGATACCACGTATGGTCATAACAGTAAAGATTATTGAGAGGCATTATCAAGAAGCGCCTTGGTTTCTTTGATGGTCTTACGATATTCCAATGTGATCAAAAAAGAGCACCCGTTAGTCATAGTTACATGCAAAGGCCCCTTATTTTTTATGTAATTGACATTTACTAAAGCAGCATTGCTGACAGGGCATATCTGCGGAAACTTAACGCATTGGCTGTAGAAATTATAGGCATTTCCGAGTTGATCGATCACACGGTCTTCTGTAAGCCATATTCTGACCTTCCTGCCTATTTCTTTTACGCATATAATGTCATCGCCGCTTGCATATATAGTGTCATCTTCATCTCGAAGCTCAATTCTTGGAACATCATGTTTGATGCTGCTCTTGATAAAGTTTATTGTATCGGTAAGATCAGCAACTTTAATGGGCTTATCCAGATAATAAATGTTGTCCGCAACTATTCCCGCGGCAGGAATCTCTTTTCTGTAATCGATGGAAGAGCAGCACATTATAATGGGGCTGGTGATGCCTTTATTAACCAGCATACGGGCGATATCAACGCCTGTTTCATTGCTGCTTGTCATATCGATAAAAAGTCCGTGATACATCTCGGGCTTATACATGAATGCTTCAGCGTTTCCGAAAGAATCTATGTATAATCTGTCATTAAATTCCTTGAGGAATCTGTCAGACTGTCTTCCGAGAAGTCGTTCTGTTTGTTTTCTGTCAGCTATATTGTCATCACAAACTGCAATAAACATGATCCACCTCTTTTAAATAAAACTGAACTGAATTGGTGAAAAGAAAAGGGCAAGCGCGATAGCTATCTGCAATAGAGCGATAAGAGGCAATCCGAATTTGAAATACCAATGCTTTGTCTTGTGTCTAAATGCAAACATTCCTATGGTTGCGCCAATACTTCCGCCTATACCGGCAAACGCAAAAAGGGTTGCCTCGGGAATGCGAAAGGCGTTTTTACGCGCCCTTCGCTTGTCGATTCCCATTAAGGCAAACCCTAAAATATTCACTGCTGCAATATAAATTATAAGTAGAGTAAGTGAATTCATAAATTATTTGTTCTTGGCTACTTCCTGCATCTTCATTGCACGAACCTTGGAAGAAAGTCCAAAGAGGTTTATGAATCCTTCTGCATCGTGGTGATCGTAGAGGTCACCTGTTGTGAATGATGCAATACTCTCGTTGTAGAGAGAGTAAGGTGACTTAGTACCAGCCTTGATGATATTACCCTTATAAAGCTTGAATGTAACTTCACCGGTTACATACTTCTGTGTTGATTCAATAAACGCCTGCTCTGCTTCACGAAGAGGAGTAAACCATTTCCCTTCATATACTATATCGGCAAACTTATTGCCCATATCTTTCTTCATTGTATAGGTATCACGGTCTAAAATCAACTCTTCAAGCTGCTGATGTGCTTCATAAAGAATAGTTCCACCGGGTGTTTCATATACACCACGTGACTTCATACCAACTACACGGTTCTCAACGATATCAACGATACCGATTCCGTTCTCACCGCCGAGTTTATTGAGTGTACGGATGATGTCGGAAACCTTCATCTCTTTTCCGTTAACTGACTTGGGAACACCTGCCTCAAAAGTCATTGTAACTGTTGTAGGTGTATCAGGTGCGTCCTCAGGTGTCTTGCCGAGTACCAAAAGGTGCTTGTAGTTAGGCTCCTGAGCAGGATCTTCGAGCTCAAGGCCTTCGTGAGATATATGCCAAAGGTTTCTATCACGGCTATAGCTGGAATCAGCTGAGAAAGGAAGGTTGATTCCGTGCTGTCTGCAGTATTCGATCTCTGACTCACGAGAATCAAGTGTCCACTTATCATTTCTCCAAGCTGCAATTATTTTGATGTCAGGAGCAAGAGCTTTGATACCAAGCTCAAATCTGATCTGGTCATTACCCTTACCGGTAGCGCCGTGGCAGATTGCTGTAGCGCCTTCTTTTCTGGCAACTTCAACAAGCTTCTTTGCAATAAGAGGACGAGCCATAGAAGTTCCGAGAAGATATTTATTCTCATATACTGCGTGAGCCTGTACGCAAGGTATAACATACTCATCACAGAACTCATCAACAACATCAAGAATGTAGAGCTTGCTTGCTCCGCAGCTTATAGCTCTCTCTTCGAGTCCATCAAGTTCCTCTTCCTGTCCGCAGTCGATACATACGCAAACTACTTCGTAATCAAAATTCTCCTTGAGCCACGGAATGATAGCAGTAGTATCAAGTCCGCCTGAATAAGCCAAAATAACTTTTTCCTTAGCCATGTATTTACCCTTCTTTCATTTTTATTCATTATCATCAGTGATATAATTAAGGAACGCGGTGCGATTACCGCCCAAGCGCGTTGTCTATCATAATATACTCCGCTCTATAAAAAAATGCAATAGTAAAATGCATAAATATTTAAAAACACAAAAATATATGCATAAATATAAAAATTCTGTTGCATATTTTTCCCGCGGGTCGTATACTGAAAAAAGTTTATACGCTGAATATTATGGACTTGTTCCTAAAATAGAGATATGCAGAGAGGTTGAATGAATATGATAAAAGTAGGAATCATTGGAGCTACCGGATACGCCGGTGCAGAAATAGCCAGGCTTTTACAGGCACATCCGGATGCGCAGGTTGTTTGGTACGGATCAAGAAGCTATATAGATAAGAAGTACAGTGAGACATTCGGTAACTTCTATAAAATAGTAGATGCAAAGTGTCTTGATGATAATATGGAAGAACTTGCAAATGAAGTTGATGTGATCTTTACTGCAACACCCCAGGGACTTTGCGCATCACTTGTAAATGATGACATCCTTAATAAGGTAAAGATAATCGATCTTTCCGCAGACTTCAGATTAAAAGATGTAAGTGTGTATGAAGAGTGGTACAAGATAGAGCACAAGGCTCCTCAGTACATAGATGAAGCTGTGTACGGACTTTGTGAGATCAATAGAGATAAGATAAGAAACGCAAGGATCATCGCGAATCCCGGTTGCTATACAACATGTTCAATTCTTACAGCTTATCCTCTTGTAAAAGAGGGACTTATAGATCCGGACACACTTATTGTAGATGCGCTTAGTGGTGTTTCCGGTGCGGGAAGAGGCGGCAAAGTTGCAAATCTTTACTGCGAGGTAAATGAAAGTGCAAAGCCGTATGGAGTAGCAGTTCACAGGCACACTCCTGAGATTGAGGAGCAGCTTGGATATGCAGCAGGCAGGAAGCTTACCATTAATTTCACACCTCATCTTGTTCCAATGAACAGAGGCATTCTTGCAACTGAGTATGCAACTTTAGTAAAAAAAGACGGAGTTCTTCCAACAGCTGCTGATATCAGAGCTGCATATGAGAAGTACTACAAAGATGAGAAGTTTATCAGAATCCTTGAAGATGGTGTATATCCTGAGACAAGATGGGTTGAAGGAAGTAATTTCACTGATATCGGATTCAAGATTGATGAGCGTACAGGCAGGATAATTATGATGGGCGCTCTCGACAACCTGGTTAAAGGTGCTGCGGGACAGGCAGTACAGAATATGAATATACTGTTCGGATTTGATGAAGCGAAGGGACTTGATCTGGTTCCAAGCTTCCCGTAATTATATGATTTTTGCTTAGATAATTTGGGAGATGTAAAATGGTTCGTGTTATGACTATGGAAGATTATGATGATGTCTATGCCCTTTGGATGTCAATTAAGGGATTTGGAATGAGATCCATTGATGATTCCAGAGAGGGAATAGAGAGATTCATATCCAGAAATCCAAATACAAGCGCCGTTGCTGTAGAAGATGGTAAGATAGTAGGAGCGGTGCTCTGCGGACATGACGGCAGAAGAGCTTGTCTTTACCATGTTTGTGTGAGCGAAGAATACAGAATGCACGGTATTGGTAAACAGATGGTTCATTTCTGCTGTGAACAGCTCCAAAAAGAGAAGATAAATAAAGTGTGCTTAAATGCATTCGTAACAAATGTTATTGGAAATAAGTTCTGGCAGAAAATGGGCTGGACGCTCAGATCTGACATGAATTATTATGATTACACTTTAAACGAAGAGAACCTTACTGTTTTTAATAAATAAGTATTACCGCTATATATTAGACAAAGGATGGCAACAGATATGAAGGATATTGTAGGTGGTGTAACCGCTGCCAAAGGTTTTATGGCAGCAAGCTGCGAGGCTAATATTAAGTACAGAGACAGAACGGATATGGCATTTGTTTATTCTGAGGTGCCTTGCGTATGCGCAGGAACCTTTACAACCAATGTTGTTAAGGCTGCCTGTGTTCAGTGGGATCAGCAAATAGTTGAGTCGGGAGATCCCATGCAGGCTGTAGTTATCAATTCAGGTATAGCAAATGCATGTACCGGTCAGGAAGGTTTTGATGCCTGTATAGCTACTGCCAAGGCTGTCGAGAAGACTCTGGGAGTTGATCACAGATCCGTAGCCGTTGCTTCAACGGGAGTTATCGGAATGCAGCTTCCTGTTGATAAGCTTGTTATGGGCGTTGAGAAGATGAGTAAGACTCTTGATGGCAGTATAGAGGCCGGAACAGCTGCTTCTAAAGCTATTATGACCACAGATACAGTCAATAAAGAGATTGCTGTTACTTTTGATATAGAGGACAAAAAAGTTACTCTTGGCGGAATGAGTAAGGGCTCGGGAATGATACATCCCAATATGTGCACCATGCTTGCTTTCCTTACAACAGATCTTTCCATAGATAAGAGTCTTTTACAGGAGGCTGTCAGTGAAGTGGTTGCCGAGACCTTCAACATGATCACTGTTGACGGAGACACATCCACTAACGATACCCTGCTTTGTATGGCAAACGGAGAGGCAGGCAATAAGACCATCAGAGCCAAGGACGAGGCATATGAGACTTTTAAGAAAGCTCTTTTACATGTGTGCAGATTCCTTGCCAAGAAAATGGCTGCTGATGGAGAGGGCGCTAGTAAGCTCTTTGAGGCAAAGGTAGTTAATGCCAAGACCAAGGAAGATGCAAGAACGCTTTCAAGAGCTATAGTTGGATCTAATTTATCCAAGGCTGCCATTTTTGGGTGCGATGCGAATTTTGGAAGGTTTTTGTGTGCTATGGGTTATTCGGGAGCAAAGTTTGACCAGAACGATGTAGAACTTTATTTTCAGAGCCCAAATGGCAGAATAGAGGTGTTCCACAAGGGAGTACCACTTGATTTTGATGAGAACGTTGCACTCAAGATCATGAAAGCTGATGAAGTGACCGTTTATGTTGATATGAACGAGGGAACAGAAGAAGCCACGGCTTGGGGATGCGATCTTACATATGATTATGTCAAAATAAATGCAGATTACAGGAGCTGATACTATGGATAAGGATATGCAGGAAGTATTAAAAAAGGCAGAGGTGCTTGTTGAGGCACTTCCCTATATTCAGAAATTTAACAGAAAGATAATCGTTGTAAAGTATGGCGGAAGTGCTATGAGCAACGAAGAACTTCAAAGAGATGTAATAACAGATGTTACGTTACTTAAACTTGTAGGTTTTAAGCCTATTATTGTACATGGTGGAGGTAAGGCTATCAGTTCATGGGTGTCCAAGGTTGGTAAAGAAGCTGAGTTTGTAAACGGACTTAGAGTAACAGATTCAGAGACCATGGAAATAGCTGAGATGGTTCTTGGCCGTGTCAATAAACAGCTTGTTACTATGGTTCAGGAACTTGGAGTTAAGGCAATCGGAATCAGCGGCAAGGATTCAGGTCTTTTGCATGTTAACAAGAAACTTTCAGATGGAAAAGACATAGGCTATGTAGGAGAAATCAATAAGGTTGATCCCAAGATTCTCTTTGACCTTCTTGAAAATGATTACCTTCCTATCGTTGCACCTATAGGACTTGATGACAACTTTGATACATATAATATCAATGCGGATGATGCGGCCTGCGCCATAGCAAAGGCTGTAGGTGCCAACAAGCTTGTATTCCTTACTGATATCGAGGGAGTTTATAAGGACATTAACGATCCTTCTTCGTTTATTTCAAGACTTACATGTTCTGAGGCTGATGAGCTTATTGCGGGTGGAAATATCGGAGGCGGAATGCTTCCCAAGCTCAACAACTGCACAGATGCAGTAAGAGAGGGCGTTAACGAGGTACATATTCTTGACGGAAGAATTCCTCATTGTCTTCTTCTTGAGATATTTACAAACAAGGGTGTCGGAACTATGTTTATGTCTGATGATAATGCTCTTGCTAAGGCTGAATAATTTTTTTATTTTATATAATGCATTTTTGCGAGGAGACTTAATATGAGTGAGGCTATGAAAAAATATATAGATGAAGCGGAAAGCGCGCTTCTTCATACATACAATCGCTATCAGATAGTTCTTGATAAAGGTGAGGGAGTTCATCTTTACGATATTGATGGCAAGGAGTATCTGGATTTTGTTTCGGGCATTGCTGTTTTTGCCCTTGGCTACAATTATCCCGGATATAATGATGCGCTGAAGGCACAGATAGACAAGCTCCTTCATACATCCAATTACTACTACAACGTTCCGGCTATAGAAGCGGCTAAGAAGATAAAAGAAGTATCGGGAATGGATAGGGTATTTTTTACTAACAGCGGAGCTGAGGCTGTGGAAGGTGCCATAAAGGCAGCAAGAAAATATGCTTATCTCAAAGATGGCAAAACCGATCATGAGATCATTGCCATGAATCATTCATTCCACGGAAGGACTTTCGGTGCGCTTTCTGTTACAGGTAATCCTCACTACAGAGAAGCGTTCCAGCCTATGATAGGCAACATTAAGTTTGCTGATCTTAATGATTTTGACAGCGTACTGGCTTGCGTAAACGACAAGACCTGCGCCATTATTATGGAGACTGTTCAGGGCGAAGGTGGTATCTATCCTGCAACAGAGGAGTTCCTTACTAAGGTTAGGACCCTTTGCGATGAAAAAGATATTCTTCTTATCCTTGACGAGATTCAGTGCGGAATGGGAAGAACAGGATATATGTATGCTTGGCAGAAGTACGGAGTTAAGCCTGATATTATGACTACAGCCAAGGCTTTGGGATGTGGAGTTCCGGTTGGTGCATTTCTTTTGAATGAGAAAGTCGGAGCTAATTCTCTTGTTGCCGGAGACCATGGTACAACCTACGGTGGCAACCCTTTTGCTTGTGCAGCTATTAACAAAGTCCTTGATTTATTTAAGCAGGACAATATAATAGAGAATGTGAATAAGGTGGCACCGTATCTTGAGAAACGTCTCGATGAACTCAAGGACAAATATGACTTCATAGTAGACAGAAGAGGTGCGGGATTCATGCAGGGGCTTGTGTTTAACAGGCCGGTTGCGGATGTAATTAACAAGGCGCTTGAAAAGGGACTCATCCTCATTAATGCAGGAGCCGAGATTATCAGATTTGTGCCGCCTCTCATTATTACTAAAGAAGATGTAGACGACATGATCACGATTCTTGATTCGTGCCTAGGGGATTTATGAAGCTTAGAACCAGAATTTTTTCTATAATACTTATACTTTGCACAGTTTTGGGAGCGGTAGTTTACGCTCTTTCGGGACAGAGCATTTTTGAGGAGCATGCACTTTTTAACGGCGGCAGAACCACTGTTAGAGTGTGGTATACCGATGATGCTCTGACTCCGTATCTTCAGAGTAAAGCTGTTGCATATTCGGAGACCATGAGTAAGGTTAGGATTGAGCCTGTACTGGTCTCCGGTATAGAGTATCTTGAGGCCATCAATAAGGCTTCTCTTAAAGACAACAATTATCCGGATCTTTTTATAATAACAAATGATTCGCTTGAAAAAGCCTATCTTGCGGGACTTGCTCTTGAGATTGACAACTCAGGTAATTTCCTGAATGAGGAGGCTTTTCCCAAGGCCGCTATTGACAGCGTTAGCTATAACGGAAGATATATCGGCTATCCTATGTATTTCGAAACAAGTTCACTTGTATATAACAAGACTTATCTTGAGAATATGGCCAAGGAACAGCTTGAGACTCAGAAAGAGATAGCTGAGGTTCAGATGGGAGCTGAAAATGCCCAGGCAGAAGAGCCTTCTGAAGGTGAGGAAGCTATAGCGGATGACTCTGAGGAAACCACAGGGGATGAGATTTCAGAAGAAGCTGTAGAAGAGACTGTTTCCGATGCTATTCCAAATACAATCTCAGATATTCTTACCTTTGCCCAGAGTTATAATGCCCCTGAAGAGGTAGAAGCGGTATTTAAGTGGGACGTAACTGATATTTTCTATAATTATTTCTTCGTTGGAAATTATATGAATGTTGGTGGAGATGCAGGTGATGATGTCTCACAGATAGACATTTACAATAAAGATACCATTAGCTGTATGAAGATCTATCAGAGGCTTAACCAGATTTTTGCTATTGATTCCGATTCTGTTGATTATGATAGTGTTGTTCAGGATTTCATAGACGGTAAGATCGTATTTACTGTAGCAACTACAGATATTCTTGGCAGGATTGAGGAAGCTAAGGCAAAAGGAGAGTGCAACTTTGACTTTGCTGTAGCAGATATGCCTGAGCTTACACATGACTTCAAGACAAGAACAATGTCTGTTACAGATTGTATAGTTGTTAACGGATATTCTGAGCATCCTTATGAAGCCAATGCATTTGCAAAATATATCTGTAAGGATAATTCCGGAGATATTTACAAGATGAGTGGTAAGCTTGCTGCTCATTACAATGTCAAATATTCAGATCCAAATCTTGATACGTTTGTCGGCGTTTATGCGGATTCGGTTCCGATGCCCAAGACAATTGGTACCAGCAATCTTTGGATGAAACTTGAAATTGCATTTACTGAGATCTGGAACGGAGAGGATTGTAACAGTACCTTGAAGCAGGTTTCGGAGAAGATAATGAAGCAGGTTAATGGCGGAGATTACACTGAGGAGACTATTCCTGATCCCGATGATGAGGACATTATGGCGGGGTTGAAAGAAGATAGCGATTAATGTAACAAACTTTTAAATTCACTTGCACATTTTACAAAATTAGACTAGAATAAATTTAGCATGGCGGGGTCCTCTTAACATTTGGAGGAAACATGCGAATATTTATAGTACCTTTTTTTATTCTGCTTATTATGCTGAGTGGGTGTTCTCCCACAGACAGCAGTTCAGAGCTTGTTTTCAGTGAAGATAATAACATGGACACTGCTGAAGATAGTGAGCAGGATGGTTTAGAAGACAACGGTAGCGCCGGACAGAGCGCCTCGGAGGATGTTGCTCCTGCAGATGTGGTTGTATATGTTTGCGGAGCGGTTAATGATCCGGGAGTTTATCATCTGCCGTCAGACAGTCGCGTCGGTGATGCAGTTGATGCAGCGGGCGGGTTCTCTGAGGATGCAGATGAGAATTATGTGAATCTGGCAGCCGTTATATCTGACGGAACCAAGTTGTTTATTCCGACAACGGAGCAGGTTGGAAGTATTGGTGTAAATGCAGGTTTTTCTCCGGATACTTACGATCAAAGCGCTGTTTCTGTAGACAATTCTTCCGACAGAGGACTTATAAATATCAATACAGCTTCCGCTCAGGAACTGAAGACACTTCCGGGTGTGGGGGATGCAATTGCCGATAGGATAGTGAATTACAGACAGGATAACGGCAATTTCAAGAGTATTGAGGATATTATGAAAGTATCCGGGATCAAGGATAAGCTTTTTTCCAAGATCAAGGATAAAATAACTACATCATAACAAAAAAAGTATAGGAACGGTGAAGTATGGGAAAAGTAGCACTGGTAGTTGATGATGAAAGAAGTATCGTAAAAGGAATCAAGTACAGCCTTGAGCAGGACGGCATCATGGTTGAATGCGCGTACAATGGCGAGGATGCAGTTAATCTTGCATCAAAGAGAAGCTATGACGTAGTCATTCTTGATGTTATGCTTCCGGCAATGTCCGGTTTTGAGGTGTGCCAGAAGATCAGAGAGTTTTCTGATGTGCCTGTTATTATCCTTACAGCTAAGGGCGATGACATGGACAAGATTCTCGGCCTTGATTATGGCGCTGATGATTATCTCACAAAGCCTTTCAACATTCTCGAGCTTAAAGCTAGAATTAAGGCTATCATGAGACGTTTTGCCAAGAATAACCCTGATGATGACAGCATGGTATTCGGTGATCTTAAGATCAATCAGGAATACAGACGTGTTTACATCAGAGACAAGGAGATCAACATCACAGGACGTGAGTATGAAGTCCTTGAATTCCTTGCTTCTCATCCCGGAAGAATCTACTCAAGAGATATGCTTCTTGATGCAATTTGGGGAGAGAAGTTTGTTGGTGATGCAAGAACAGTAGATGTTCATATCAGAAGATTACGTGAGAAGATTGAAGAAAATGCCAGCGATCCTCAGTATGTAAAGACTAAGTGGGGCAGTGGTTACTATTTCCAGATGGGCTGATATGAAACAAGATGATATAAAGTCTGATGGCTCTTCGAAGCTATCTAAGTTTAACGATATATTTAGAAGTCTAAAAGCACATTTTTTTATAGCGATATTTTTGACAGGACTTGCATGTTGTTTAACCATGCATGTCCTGATCATTAATGACTATGAAGAGCGTGCAGTCAAAGTCAAAATTTCTGAAATGCAGACGCAGTTCAAGATTTTGTCCAATCGAGTTACCAAGTTTGACTATTTGCAGAATACTGATGAAAGTGTGATCAATGCTCAGATTGATTATCTTTCTAATCTTAATAATGGTCGTTTGATCGTGATAAACGATGATCTTAAGGTCATTAAAGATACATATAAGATCAGTGTCGGAAAGACAATTGTGTCTAATGAACTGGTTAACTGTTTAAGGGCAGGATCAAGAGGTACGTACGCCAAATTTGATAAGAAAAACGGATATATTTCCATGATCGTTCCGATCATAGAAAGTCAATTGTCAGAGGAAGGCGATGTAGCGGTCAATAGTGAAAAGAATGAGGTTGTACGCGGAGCAATTCTTGCAAGCGTATCGACTAAGCCTATTCATGAATCTATGATACTGTTAAGCCGCAAAGCAGCTGTTTATGAAGCTCTTATTATTCTGATAATACTTGGAATTGCTGCTGCATTATCAAGAAAGCTCATCAAGCCCTTTGATAAGATTACAGCTGATATCAATGAGGTAAAAGCGGGATATACAGAGGATTCTATTGAGATTCCTAAGCTTACAGAGGCTAAGCACATTGTAGTTGCTTTCAATGCGCTCTTAAGCCGTATGAAGGTTTTGGATGATTCCAGACAGGAATTCGTTTCAAATGTGTCACATGAGCTTAGAACTCCGATTACATCGATGAAGGTTCTTGCGGATTCTCTTTTATCTATGGGTGAAGGTGCTCCGCCTGAGCTTTACAGAGATTTCATGGAGGATATCGGCAAAGAGGTAGACAGAGAAGATAAGATCATTAAAGATCTTCTCACTCTTGTTAGGATGGACAAGAAGTCTCCGGAAATTGAATTTAAGCATGTTGATATAGAAGAACTTATTGAAACTGTCCTTAAGAGAATCAAGCCTATCGCAATGCAGAGAGACATTGAGCTTACATTTATCAGTAAGAGATCTGTTACTGCAGAGATCGATGAGCTTAAGATTTCACAGGTTATTACCAACCTTGTGGAGAATGCTGTTAAATACAACAATGACGGTGGAAGTGTAAAGGTAGTACTTGATGCTGATCATCAGTATTTTACCGTTAAGATCATAGATAATGGCGTTGGAATCCCGGAAGAGGATGTGGATCATGTCTTTGAGAGATTCTACAGAGTTGATAAATCCAGATCCAGAGAGATTGGTGGAACGGGATTGGGTCTTGCTATAGCAAAGAGTGCGGTTCTTATGCATAGAGGAACCATTGATGTTGAGAGTAAACTTGGAGTCGGAACAACATTTACAGTTAAGATTCCTTTGATCGTAGCTGCAGATAAGTGATGGGAAGCATTTATGTATTTTGCAAAAAAAGGTCTACGTAATAAAATAGCGATTATATGCGGCATGGTATTAACCGCTTCTTTTGTGGTGTCATGTTCTGAGGAGAAAAAGGTCGCTGACTGTGTTGAGATATATTACCTTAATTCCAGAGCAAACGGCCTGGATTCATGGGTCAGCGATGTGAAGATTAACACCATGGAGGTTGAGGATGCTGTTGCTGATCTTATCGACGATATGTCGAAAAATGTAGTTACATCCAAGGCGGAACCTGCTATTTCCGGATATGTTAATCTCAAAAGCTTTTCAGTTAAGGATGATGTGGTTAATATGGACTTTTCTTCCGAATATCATAATCTTGGAAGAATAGAAGAAGTGCTTCACAGGTCATCTATAGTAAGGACACTGACTCAGCTTAAGAAGATTAATTATGTTAGTTTTACCATAGATGGAGCACCTCTTGAGGATCATTACGGAGAAAACTATGGCAACATGTCTGCTGATATGTTTATATATGATATTGGCAATGAGATGAATACATATGATCAGTATGAGATTAAGCTGTATTTCGTAAACGAGACTAATGATAAGCTTGTTCCTGTGTACAGATCTGTTGTGTTTAATAACAGCGCCTCAGTTGAGAGGATGGCTGTAGAACAGATTATTGCAGGTCCCAATAACAATCAGGTTTATCCCACAGTTTCTTCGAATGCTAAGGTTCTCAACCTAAGCGTTAAGGATGGTGTATGCCATATAGAATTTTCAAAAGAATTCCTGGAAGAACCTTTTGAAGTTGATCCTCAGCTTGCTATTTATTCCATCGTAAACACGGTTACAGAGTTTCCGGGTGTTAAAAGTGTGGAATTTAAAGTAGAGGGTGAACGGAGTTTTACCTTCAGAAACTTTTTGATTTCAGGAGAGTATAAGAGAAATAATGAGCTGATTCAATAACTTTGATTATTGAATTATTATAAATGTTTATTTAGTTTAGGAGTATTTATCTGAACCATGAAAAGGCCGCTGGTTGTCATGTCTGTGATAATCACGGCGATTGTCTTTATATATCTGATTTTTTCTTATGACAATTTGTTATGTGAGCCTTCAGAAGATCTGGATGGATCTTCATTGGAGTGCGTCGGAGTTGTTTCCAAAAAAGAATTGAAAATCATATATTCAGGGGATGCTGTAAACGTTCTGTATCTTATTCCTGACAAGAAAGACGGAAGCAGAACAAAGTATATCGAATGTTATCTTAATTCGAGCGAAACTCAGATACCATGTATCGGAGAAAAAATTCTTGTAAAGGGTATAGCCCGGTCTTTTAAAGAAAAAAGAAATCCCGGTGAATTTGACAGTCGTCTGTATTATTCAACACTTAAAATTTCATATAGATTAAATGAAGCTGTAATTGTGGCAAGAAACAAAAAATGCGATGTTTTAAGGGAATATCTTTATAAAGCAAAATGCTATTTTGAAGGGATACTGGATGATAATCTAAACAGCGATGACAGTGCTATCATGAAGGCTGTTCTTTTGGGAGACAGAGCTTTTATGGATGATGAGATAAAAGAACTGTATAAGAACAGCGGAATAGTGCATATCCTTGCGGTTAGTGGCCTTCACATATCTTTAATGGGAATGGGATTATATAAGCTTATAAAAAAGCTTAATCTGCATCCTGTTTTCTGTACAGTTATTCCTTTGATCTTTATGTATCTTTATGGGGAAATGTGCGGAATCTCAACATCCTCATTCAGAGCTATATGTATGTTTGTCTTAAGACTGCTGGCGCCTTTGGTTGGAAGAACCTATGACCTTCTTTCTTCTCTTGCTCTTTCGGAGATACTTCTTATTCTTGATCAGCCGCTTTATCTATATAACAGCGGTTTCCTTTTCTCATTTGGGGCAGTAATTGGAATTGCAGTGATAAAGCCCGGGATTGAAGATGCCTTTTTTGCCGGGCATAAGAAACTGATACATGATAATTACCCGCTGAATGCCTTATTATCAGGAATATCAATATTAATTGTGACGCTTCCCGTATATCTGCAGTTCTATTATACTTATCCCATTTATTCGCTTATTACAAACATTATTGTCATTCCACTTATGGGACTTTTGCTGGCTGCTGGTGGTATGTGCATTATAGTTGGTGCAGTAACTGATTGCCTTAATCTCCCGGGGTGTCTTATTCATTGTATTCTTTTGTTTTACCGTAAAGTCTGCGGATTTCAGAACAATATTCCGGGGAATATGCTCTATTTTGGACATAAACAGACTTATAGAGTTGTTATATACGCATTACTTATGATCACATGGTTCTTTTTGAGGAAAAAGAAAAAGAGTTTTATCCTGATTCCGATTGCAATAACTATTCTGACTATCAGTATTCCACATGGGCTTAAGATTACTGCCATTGATGTGGGACAGGGGGACGGTATAGTGATAACCACAGGTTGCAGCAACGTCCTGATAGACGGAGGGAGCAGCAGTAAAAGTAAAGTGGGGAAATATTCAATTATTCCGTATCTTAGCTATGAGGGAATAGGGAGTCTGGATGCAGTAATTGTCAGTCATGAGGATGAGGATCATATTTCCGGAATAATAGAAATATTCGCAGGGATGGAAAAGGGCGGAATAAAAGTAAAACAACTTATCTTACCTGATGTTGATGCTTCTTCAAGGGGGGATAACTACCATAAGCTGGAAGATATGGCAAAAGAGCTTAATATACCGATAAATTACATCAGTAAAGGAGAAAGTTTTGAAATAAAGACAAGAGAGCTTTTTAAGATATATCCATTGGAGTTTACATGCCTTAATCCCACGGCTAAGATGCAGACTGAAGGAGCTAATGCTTATTCCACCATCTTGCATATGCGCTATGGGAGTTTTACGGCTCTTTTTACAGGGGATGTTGAGAAAGAAGGAGAGGAACAGTTAAAGGAGACAATAAGGGCGAATATGGACAAATATGGCGGAATAACACTGCTTAAAGTTGCCCATCACGGATCGTCCTATACGACGGATGAGGAATTTCTTACTATGATCAAACCGAAAGCTGCTCTTATCTCTTGTGGAGTAAATAACAGGTACGGTCATCCCCATAAAGAGGTACTTGATAGACTTAAGGAAGCGGGAGCGCAAATTTACCGCACGGATGAAAGCGGAGCAGTAAGCGTGAGAGTATCAGCAAAAGGGCGGGTCGAAATAACAGGTATGCTGCAATAAAAAAACACCCTCGCCTAGCCTTAACCGTAGTTGCGGCTTAACGAGGGTGGGATGTTTTAGCTAATTAGAATGAATATCCGTTAGCTCTGTTATAACCTACGCAGATAGCGTTTGTGTTTTTGATGATGAAATAGAAACCAACGTAAACACCAACACCGCAGACGAGCATACCGATAACCATCCAAAGAAGGACGGTTGTTCCGTTCTCTTCAAAGGCCATTCCGTATCTGGGAGCGTTGTTGTAAAGTCTGTTAGCAATCTTGTAATACCAGTAGAATGAGTAGATACCGCAAGTTACAAGTGAAAGCAAGATATAAGCTACAAGACCGGGAGTTTCCTCTCCGTCACCTTCACAGGCAATATTTACATCTCTTGCAAGAGTGTAAATGAAATAATATGCATATATTCCGCAGGTGATAAGTGTAAGAAGAATGAAAACCAAAAGGTTACGATCTGTCTTAAGGGGTGCATTACCTGAATAAGCAGTGTTACCGTTAATAGTATCTTTTACATCAAGAACAGCGCTTGCAAAATCCTGCTCTGCAGAATTAAAAGCCTTTCCTGCTGCATCACCGAGCTGCTGAATAGCATCCGATTCTACTTCCTTACCACATGAAGGGCATATTTTTGTTCCTTCCGGAATCTCTGTGCCGCAATGTTTACAATACATAAATCTCCTCCTAGAAAAAATAATTAAAAATTTTATATATGAACCCATTGTGGGGCTCAAAACTAACTATGGTATCACTCGGGTCAAAGAGCCTGTAAAAGTAAACAACTATATAAAGAGCAATTATGACACCAACAATAGACTTATAAATCTTTTTTGGAATCCTATTTTTGTTAAGTATGAGAAAACATGCCGGAAGCGGAACCCAAAACAAGGGATGAAAGCTGTATGCTGACTTAAAATCCATATGAACGGCAGCATGTATACCTCTTGTGGTGCCACATCCGGGGCAGGATATACCCGTAAGAAATCTTATCGGACAACCTATTCCGACAAAATGAAAAAAGGCATATAGCGCAAATATGGCTAAAACGGCTATCCACAAATCTTTGTTCTTCATAACATGCACAGTATATCATAATCAAATAGTGATGGAAACAAAAAAATAAAGAAGTTGTTAAAAACTTTTGAGAAAAAGATGGTTCTAATAAGCTTATTCATGGTGTGTTTTTAAGACATATATGGTAACATAAAGGCTGGAGCGTGAAATAAAAATGGCAGCAAAAACTTCGGATTTTAAAGTAAAGCAGAAACAACTAAATGATGATATTGCATCAGGTAATCTCAAGCAATGTTACCTTATTTACGGAGAAGAGGCATATCTTCGACTTCAGAACAGAGATAAGCTCATAAAAGCTCTTGGTGGTGATGCTTCTTCCATGAACTTTACCAGATATGAAGGAGATGCCTGTGATCCGGCGGCTATAATCGATATGGCCGAGACAATGCCTTTTTTATCTGACAAAAGAGTTATTCTGGTGGAGAATAGCGGCTTTTTTAAAAGTGGTTGCCCGGAGCTTGCGGAGTATCTGAAAGAACCCGCAGAATCAGCTTTTTTTATCTTTGTTGAAAAGGAAGTTGACAGGAGAAAAGACATATTCAAGGCTGCAGCCAAGCTTGGGCTTGAAATGAACTGCGATGAGCAGGACGAAGACACCTTAAAAAAGTGGATAGTATATAAATTCAGGCAGGAAGACAAGAATATTTCACCCGCTTCTGTGGCTTTTTTGATCGACAGAGTGGGAACCGATATGTCCAATATAAGTTCCGAGATAGAGAAACTCGTGTGCTATGCCATTGACAGAGATGAGATTACAAGCACAGATATAGAGGCTGTGTGCGCCGGCTGGATTACCAGTAGGATATTTGCCATGACGGATGCTATAGTCGAAAAGAACAGAAAAAAAGCCATTGATCTTTACTACGATCTTCTTGCACTTAAGGAACCTCCTGCCAAGATACTGGCGCTTATAACCAGACAGTTTAACCTCATGTTGCAGGTAAAAGAGATGGATGACAACAGGAAAGACAAGGGAACCATTGCAAGTGCGGTGGGACTAATGCCGTTTCTTGTGGGCAAATATACTGCATGGGCAAGAAATTATTCTTATAAAGAGCTAAAAGATGCCCTGGAGCTATGCGCTTCCAATGATGAGGCGGTTAAGACAGGAAAGCTAGATTACATTATCAGCGTTGAAATCGTTATTATGGGCTGCACGGGAAATTGAAATTGAAAAACCGATGCGCAGGGCTTATACTATAAACTGACGTTTTTCTCATAAAAGGAGGAGTACTTTTGAACAGACCAAGACCACAGGAGATATACAGACATTTCAAGGGGAATATGTATCAGGTGATAGCAGTGGCAACTCACTCTGAGACGAGGGAAGAGATGGTTGTTTATCAGGCATTATATGGAGACTATAAGTTCTATGTAAGGCCGCTTGATATGTTTATGTCTGAGGTTGATAGGAACAAATATCCTGATGTGAAGCAGCAATATCGTTTCCAGAAGGTTGATGTTTCCGAACTTGCTGCTGATAAACAGGGAAGTGTTAAGCCGGAAGTAGTAACGCCCATCCTGGAGAGCATTGTCCCTAAGACGAGTGGGAATAGCGCAGCGCCTGTTTCTTCCAAGGAAGAGATCAGGAAGAACTTTAGAAGTGAACCTTACAAGCATTCTGCTGTTATGGATAAGAGTGTGGATCAGGAGGCCGAGGAACTTAATCTGGATCCCCTTGTTATTCAGTTCTTGGATGCGGACCTAGCTGTAGAGAAGAATGATATATTAGCCAAGCTTCGTCCTACAATAACAAATGATATGATTGATATCATGGCTATGTCTATTGGCGTAGTAGTTAAGGAAGGCGATGTTTATGACAGATACAATGATCTGCGCACATGCCTTACCACAATGGAGAAATACGAGAGTACCAGATTAAGGAGTTAATTACACTATGAAATTACTTTCAATTGCGATTCCTTGCTACAATTCTGAAAGTTATATGGAAAAATGTATTGAATCACTTTTGGTCGGTGGAGAAGACGTTGAGATCATCATTGTTGATGACGGTTCCAAGGATAGGACCGCTGAGATCGCAGATGAGTATGCAAGCAAATATCCGACTATTGTGAAGGCTGTTCATAAGCCAAACGGCGGACACGGAAGTGCCGTGAATGCAGGAATAGAAAATGCTACAGGTCTTTTCTTTAAGGTTGTTGATTCTGATGACTGGGTAAAAGAGATTGCGTACCGCAAGATTCTTGCGACACTTTCAGAACTTGCAGGCGGAGACACACAGCTTGACCTTCTTATCAGCAATTTTGTGTACAACAAAGTTGGAGAGAAGAAGCATAAGGTAATGCGTTATGCCAACATGTTCCCTATCGAGGAGCTCTTTACATGGAAGGATGTTAAGAGAACACCCAAGGGACATTACCTACTTATGCATTCCGTTATCTTTAGGACAAAACTACTTCGTGAGTGCGGACTTAAGCTTCCGGAGCACACATTCTATGTAGATAATATCTATGTTTTTAACCCGCTTCCATTCGTTAAGAACATGTATTATCTCGATGTTAATTTTTATTATTACTATATTGGACGCGAGGATCAGTCTGTTAACCAGAAGATCATGTTATCGCGTATTGATCAGCAGCTTAGAGTTAATAAGCTTATGATTGACTACTATGTTGAGAACATAGGAATGATACGTTCACAGAGCGAAAGACATAAATATATGTTCAATTATCTTGAGATCATCACGGCAGTTTCATCAGTTCTTTTGATCACAGAGGATACTCCTGAGAATCTCGCAAAGAGAAAAGAACTGCTTGAGTATATTAAGAACAAGAGTTTCTTGCTTTATCTTAAAATTAGATATAGTATTGAAGGAACATATATTTATTTACCCGGTCGAGGCGGAAGAAAAATTACTCTTGTAGGATATAAACTCCTGCAGAAGATTTTCCACTTTAATTGACCGGCGCTTGTTTCCAGGGAATTAGGGGATAATACTATGAAAGGAAAAACAAAGGTAAGAGAATTATTTAGGTTGGCTATGCCGATCATAATGTATGTGCCCATATATTTAATATGGTTTGGAGCGATTGAGAATCACAGATTTTCACATTATGCTCTTATTCATACAGTGCTTGATGATAAGATTCCGTTTTGCGAGATTTTTATATTACCGTATTATGCATGGTTTATATATGTTGCGGCTGTAATGCTGTACTTACTGTTTAATATGGAAGTAGAGGTTTACTACAAGAACTACATGTTTCTTGTTACAGGAATGACTTTGTTCCTGATAATCTCCACATTGTTTCCCAATATGCACCAGCTTAGACCTGATGTTATGCCAAGGGACAATGTATTTACGCACATGATAGCTCTACTGTACAAAGCAGATACACCGACCAATCTATGGCCCAGTATCCATGTATATAATTCACTCGGTACTATGATAGCGGTAAGGAATAGTAAGAAAATCGGAAAGATTGGCAGGATTCTCAGTGATATCATGGGGGTATTGATCATACTTTCCACGATGTTTATCAAGCAGCATTCGATTTATGATGTTGTAACTGCCTTCTTTATGGCAATCATCTTCTATCTTGCATTCTACCATTCAACTATTGTTGAGTCCTTCTGCAAGAAAAGAGAAGAGAAGCTTGCCTACAGATATTGATATTGTGGCATTTATCAAAAAGATATTTATGGTAAAAATAAGCGCCCATGCATGATGACCATGTATGAGCGCTCTTTTTATATCATAGGAAATCCTTTTTGGATCAGTTCATAAGCTGTAGCTTTTGCTTTAGGCATTCCAAAGTTATGTTATCGGATTTAACAGAAACCTCACCGTCGGTATGAACCCACATGGGAATCATGGTCTTGACTGTAAATTTGGAGGTTCTGTACTTGTAAACTCCCTTGAATATATAGTGGAAACCGAAAATTGCAAAGGGAAGAGCAAGGAACATCTTGGCTCTTGGCATATCGCCCACTATACACAGGTCAAACAGGCCGTCTGTAAGATCTGCCTTGGGGGCAAATCTAAATCCGCCGCCTTCGTGATGATGGATCATGGCGGTTATTAGCATAAAATGCGACAAATGGCGTTTTTTGCCATCTTCAAATTCGATATCACATGGTATCTTATCTGCTTTTATAAGCTGTCTTACGGCAATGGCACCGTATGTCAGTTTACCAAGACCAATCCTATTGAGAAAGTTTTTGGTTCCGGAAGAAAGAGCTTCTTCGCAAACCGCAGCGTCAAAACCTATGCCGGAGCTCACATCAAAGTAGCGGACATCGCCAATCTCATTACTGTGAAGTCTGGACATGGGAACTGTCTTGGTATTGTAGGTGAGTTTACCTATATCAAGAGTTCTGACAACCTTGCCTGCAGCTATTCTCTCAAGGAGTTCATCAAAATCTTTGGGATAGGAGAGATCTCTGACAAAATCATTGCTGGATCCGATTGGGATAAATCCAAGGATAACTTTGTCAAAATAATCGTGTATACCGTTTATTGCTTCATTTAAGGTTCCGTCTCCTCCCAGAACGATCACTCGTACGGGATATTCCATATCCTTAGGGGCATGAATAGTGAGTTTCTCCATAAGAGCGGTGGCATCACCGGGACCATTAGTGTAGCTTGCTTTGTAATCGATGGAAGATGAGATGAGCTTGTTTTCAAGCTGCTCCCAGATTTCTTTTCCTTTTCCTGAACGTGCTGATGGGTTAACTATGCAGTAATACATATATTTCCTCTGTTAAAAAAATGATTAATCGAAAATATTATAGCATTTTTTGCCGTTGTGTGGTACGATATGCAAGATGTTTGCTTTAATACATTAAATTGACGAATTAACATTTTTATTGGAGGAGCTAAGATGTATTCATTGGAAGAAGTTAAGAAAATCGATCCCGAAATCGCTTCCCTTATCGAAGCAGAGGTTGACCGTCAGAACAACCATATAGAGCTGATTGCTTCAGAGAACTGGACCAGCAAAGCTGTTATGGCAGCTATGGGCAGCCCTCTTACCAACAAGTATGCTGAGGGACTTCCGGGTAAAAGATATTATGGCGGATGCCACGTAGTTGATGAAGTTGAGAAACTTGCAATTGAGAGAGCAAAAGAACTCTTCCACTGTGATTATGCTAATGTGCAGCCTCACTCAGGAGCACAGGCTAACCTGGCTGTTCAGTTCGCACTTTTACAGCCCGGTGATACTATCATGGGTATGAATCTTAGCCAGGGCGGACACCTCACACATGGTAGTCCGGCTAATATATCAGGAACATATTTCAAGGTTATTCCTTACGGTGTAGATGAGAACGGTGTGCTTGATTATGACGAGATGTACAAGCTTGCTGTAGAGCACAAGCCTAAGCTTATCATTGCCGGAGCTTCTGCTTACTGCAGAACAATTGATTTCAAGAAATTCAGAGAAGCTGCTGATGCATGCGGCGCTATCCTTATGGTTGATATGGCTCATATCGCAGGACTTGTAGCTGCAGGCGTACATCCCAGTCCTTTCCCTTATGCTGATGTTGTTACAACAACAACTCATAAGACTCTTAGAGGACCCAGAGGAGGACTTATCCTTTGGAATCAGTCAGCTCAGGATAAGTTCAAGATCAATAAGGCTGTATTCCCCGGAATCCAGGGTGGCCCTCTTGAGCACGTTATTGCAGCTAAGGCTGTATGCTTCAAGGAAGCACTTACTCCTGAGTTCACAGAGTACGGCAAGAAGGTTGTTTCTAATGCTAAGGCTCTTTGCGAAGGTCTCATGAAGAGAGGCGTTCAGATTGTATCAGGCGGTACTGACAACCACCTTATGCTTGTTGACCTTACAAACTTCGGCCTTACAGGTAAAGAGGTTGAGGCATGGCTTGACGATGCACACATTACAGCCAACAAGAACACAATTCCCAATGAGCAGCAGTCTCCTTTTGTTACAAGCGGTATCCGTCTCGGAACACCTGCAGTTACTACAAGAGGTATGAATGAGGAAGATATGGATCAGATCGCTGAGGCTATCGCTGTTGTTATCAAGAACAAGGGTGAGAAGAACGACGAGGCTCGCGCTATCATCAAGAAGCTTACAGACAAGTATCCACTTGACTAATTTTCCAATAGAACATCAAAGTTTCAGTTAATTATAATAAGGCAAAATTGACCACATCTAAACTGTGTGACAATTTTGCCTTTTCTTTTTGCCGTGATAGCGGGGAATAAAATGGTAAAAAGAGAATATGCAGAATTGATTAGAATGTACAAACAATTCAGATTATACACAGAATATTTAACAATTATAAAGTAATTATTCAAAATAAATAAAGATTTATAACAAAATGTATTGACAAATTAACTCGCTATAAATATAATTAAATCAGATAAAGGGATTAACGATATATATAAATACTTCTCCCGGATCGAGCTACATGGGGAGAAAGAAAGGCAGGTACACTCCAAAGGGACATTTAATCTAAATCTTTAAGGAAAGGATGGTACAAACCACCAGACAGTTAGTATTTAGCTTTTAATGTTATCGTTTTATCTAAGATGTAGAAAACCGGCACTTCCTGTACATGAGAGGTGGTTATGACAATATCAGTATCTTGCAACCACAGCATACGAGTGCAAATGTTAATGGAAAGATGTGCTGAGAGGTTAGGAGGACGGTCCGTTGGACGAAGAAATAATAATCGAAGATAAGTACTCGGTATAGGGCAGAAGCAGGTTCCATTGATGAAGCTTCTGCCCTTTGTTTTGCGCTTTTTTCTCATTGCTGAGGCGGCGCTGCCATGCGCAGAGACTGAGTGCGCCGGCCTCTTATGCTTTTAGGCGGCCCGTGGTCCCCGGCAAGCGGGCCTAAACCGACTCACCAATGGGAAAGAAAACGGCACTTACACTCGATTTTGGGGAGTATATGTGATAAAATAGGGTGATAAATTTTTTGGTATGTGGGGAATGTATGAGTAAGTTTGATGAACAGGATTTTGATGAGAAGAGACTGGCGCGTAGGCAGAAGAGGAAGAAAAGCCAGATAACGGCTTTTGTTATCTTGGCAGTTGTTATTTTACTCTTGGCCGGAGTGGCAGTTTTTTGTGTATATAGTATTCGTAACCTTCTTGGTATCTCCGGAAGCCCACAGGAGGCCGCAGAAGCTGCAAGTGAAGCAAGCTCTGAGGAAGTTGTTATCGAGACTCCGGATACAATTGAACCGGAAGCCCAGGAGATGTCTGAAGAAGATATACTTTCGGAAGTTGTGGACGGATGCGTTGCCGAGCTTTCAATTGAAGATAAGGTTGCGGGACTTTTTGTTGTTACACCTGAACAGCTTACAGGCGTAGCTACTGCTGTTAAGGCTGGAAGCGGGACGCAGGATGCACTTTCCAAGTACGCTGTTGGTGGAGTTGCCTATTTTGCCAAGAATATCAAGGATGAGGGACAGATTTCCGAGATGCTTGATGCTACGGAGACTATGAGTAAATATCCCATTTTCACCTTTGTTTCTGACGAGGGTAAAAAGGGCGCAGTTACAACAAACATCACTATTGATGGGATAACAGATGTTACTGATACAGACACTGCATCAAGTTCAGCTACGGCACTTGGACTTGCTCTTTCTTCTTACGGATTTAATATGAATCTTGCACCAAGTATTGATTTAAGTGATGCAGGTCTATACGGAAGTGATGCGGATAAGGCAGGAGAGCTCGTTACTGCTTTTTCATCTGGTATTAAGGATAGCGGAGTGGATGTTTGCGTTAATTCTTTCCCGCTTAAAACTGATACATCAGCAGGTCTTACAGCTGTAGACAAGAGTAAGGATGATCTTTCAAATGGAGAGTATAAGCTCTTCTCAGCTCTTATAGATAAGGGAATACCTTCAGCTGTCATGATGTCCAATGCATCTTTTGAGAAAGCCGTAGGAGACAATACACCTGCTTCTCTTTCATCAGCAATGATAGAGGATGAGCTTAGAAACGGACTTGGATTTGACGGTGTTATTATTACAGGTCCTCTCAATGAGGCTTCTATTACAGAGTATTACACGTCGGCTGACGCTGCGGTTAACGCTATCAAAGCAGGAGCGGATATGATCTATCTTCCCGAAAACTTTGAGGAGGCGTATAATGGAGTTCTTGAAGCTGTTAACAACGGCAGTATAGATGAGAGCAGGCTTGATGAATCGCTTAAGCGAATCTATAGGATCAAATATGCCAATAAGGCAGTAGAGATAAAGGAAAGTAATTAAAGAGGGATATATGCGACAATTCAGAAATGAATGGAAATATCTCATAAATTACGGTGAGTACGAAACTTTAAAGTGTCAGATGAAACCTTATTTTCATCTTGACCCTAATGCGAAGGATGGCGGATATATTATCCGCAGCCTGTACTTTGACGATCTTTATAACTCAGCTTATGAGGATAAAGAGGTCGGTGTATATTTTAGAAAGAAGTACCGCATCAGGATATATAATTTTTCCGATAGCAGTATCAAGCTTGAGAGAAAGCTCAAGCAGGGAAGCTATATTTACAAGGAATCTGCTTCGCTTACCCGTGATGAGGTATATAAGATTATAGACGGAGATTATGAGTTCCTTTTGCACTCGAATAACAACCTGTGCAAGGAGTTTTATTTTGAGTGTATCAGCAATATGATGAGACCAAGAGTCATAGTTGATTATGACAGAACCCCGTTTATTATGGACGCGGGCACGGTCAGGATCACTTTTGATAAAAAAGTGAGAGCGGCAGTAGGGGGCTTTGATATATTTGATGACAGTCTTCCTACATTGTCGGCGCTTCCTGCGGATAAGCTTATCATGGAGATCAAATATACGGAACTTTTACCAAGAATAGTTAAAGAACTGGCTCCTCCCACCAGAAGTGAGTTTGTGGCAGCCTCTAAATATGTTCTTTGCTGTGATAAAACCAAATATCTATTTGATAATAGTTACTACATGGACGAGAGGAGTCTTATATGAGCGTTAAAGACGTAATTAGAAAATCTATTTTAAATTCGGATATTTATTCCACCTATGATCTGGGCAAAATAGCCCTTTCCCTTATAATCGCACTTATAATGGGTATGATCATTTACTTTGTTTACAAGAAGTTCTACGCCGGAGTTGTATTCTCCAAGAGCTTTGCCGTAACACTTATCGGTATGACAGTGCTTACATGCATGGTTACCCTTGCTATCAGCACTAACATCGTAATTTCACTTGGTATGGTAGGTGCCCTTTCTATCGTCAGATTCAGGACAGCCATCAAGGATCCTTTGGATCTATTATATTTGTTCTGGGCTATCACTACCGGAATCACTGTGGGAGCGGGAATGTACTGGCTTACTCTTGCAGCAGCAGTTATCATGATCCTTATGATCATAATATTCTATGCCAAGACTACAACAGGTCAGGTATATGTTGCTGTTATCCACTATGAGGGAACAGAGGCCGGCGATGATATTATGAAGGCGTTTGGCAAGATCAAGCACTATGTAAAGTCCAAGACAATTCGCAAGGGCACAACAGAACTTGCAGTTGAAGTATATGTTAAGAATGATGAGTTTGAATTTGAAAAGGATATAAGGGATATAAGTGGAGTAAAAGATATCACTCTCATCCAGTACAACGGCGAATACAACGGATGATGGATAGGGAATTGAAATAAAATTACTTAAGTCCACTAAATTCCGTCAATTAATTATTAAAAAACGTTTATATTTTTACACTATATCTTTAAAACGACACCCATGGGATGTACAATTAATGTGCAGAGATGGGTGTTTTTCTTTTTTTAAGGAGGCGACATTATGGCAGAGGTTCAATTAAATCACCAGATGGCTGATCCTATCAGTTCCGGTGTAAATACACACACTGTTACGCATCCCAAGATGCCTGCCAGAGTACCGGAGCCTGTTGCAAATGACGATAAGAGAATAGATCAGCTTCGTAAAGAGGAGATTACCAAAAAGGAAGATATCAGGACCAGAGAGTACGGACCTGTTATTGCAAGATCCAGCGACGGAGATACAGTCAGAGTTAAAAAAGAGGATATTGAGGACAGGGACGACCGCGATAAGAGAGAAAATGGCGGTATCTACGATATGTCCAAGAACGAGGCGGCAGGAAAAAACAAAGAGGAAATACCTGACGTAGAACTTCCTGATATCGAGCTAAAGGAATATGAGCCGGCGTTTGAGTATGAACCGGTTTTATATGAGCCCGGCGAGTATATGGAAAAAACCAAGCAGGAAGCAATAAAAGCCCAGGATAGCGCTAGGGAGATATATAAAGAGGAATCCATCGGAGGCGCTGATTCAGGCGAAGCTGTGGGCAGATATTCAGATTCCATGTTAAAAGAGATGTACCTAAAGGGTGATATTTCCGAGATAAGCTATGAGCGCGAGGTGGAAGCACGAGAGCAGGAAAGAGAGGCAAGAGGTCTTGAGGATAAGAAGTTCTCGGAAGATCTTGCTGATGACACTGAAAGGCTCAGAGAGATGGAGAGAACAGGAGAACTTGTTAGAGATGTAGAAAAGGGTGAAGTTAATACATCCGACAACACAGCTCCTCTCGACGACAGACTTCAGGCAATCCAAAATGCTGACGCAATGTGATATTTAAACATCCCACGCCCCGGAATGCAGTTAAGGCATTCCGGGGCGTGGGATGTTTGATATAACGTGTGTTATCTATTGGAGTTTCTGTATTCTTTGGGGCTCATGGAGCTTAGTTTTCTGAAGAGTCTGTGGAAGAAACTTGTATTGTCATAGCCTATCATTACCGATATATCTGCTATGGGTATATCGGTATTTTTTAGTAGTTCGCAGGCTTTTATGAAGCGCTTGTTTTGCAGAAGCTCTTTGAAAGTAAAACCTGTATTACGCTTAATGATGCGGCTAAGAGTATATTGATCTTCTGAAACCTCCTTGGCAAAAGCCGATAGGGAAGCATCTCTGTAATCTGTCTCGATATATCTAAGAAGCCTAAACACTATCTCCTTATCGTAAGATCTTTTGGATACTCTAATGGAATCCGTGTATTGTATCAGGGTTAAAAAGAGAAGCCCTATTGTGGCACTGTTTACTGAATAGTAATCGTCTGTATTTTTCTCCTGAAGCATGTTTCGGATAAGATTTTCTATAAGATTCTGAATCTGAGGAATATCAGAAACATCAAAGTATATGTAATTACATTCTATGTTTTTCTTGGTGAGGCAGCTTATAAGAAAGTCTCTGATGGGATTATCCTTTTGATCCAGCATGGAAAAAGCAGTATCAAAAAACTCCGGAAGAATCATGAAATTAACGGCTATATCATTTTCTTTTGCCGGAAGAATCTCCTGCTTGGCGTGCTGATTAAGAAAAAGAAGGTCACCAGCCTTAAGGGTTATGCGCTGTCCGTCTATGATGTGGGTGGTCGAACCTTTTACCATGTAAATGAATTCCACGTAGTTGTGCTTATGAACAGGGAAATGAATAAAACGCACGTGAGGACGCATATCGATCTGCTTTCCGTCTTTTAAAACACGGGCGGAATCCACCTCGTCATAGGCTGAGGTTTTCTTTTTGTCGCTGTAATAAAGGTTCCTGTTTATCTGGGTATCTCCATTTAGAATAGCCTGTTCTTCTTCAGTTATAACGCTTAACTTTTCTACGATATCTGCTTTCATTTCTCGAATCTCCCGAAAACTTATCTCTTTAAACTTTTATATATTCCAATATATCATCCCCAAATGCAAAACTGCAATAAAGGACGTAAAAGCTGCTTTTTTACGTCCTTAAAATCCCTGAGATTATAGGTGATACTAATAACAGGAAAATGTTATTAGAGTTCTTTATAAGGCTCTTTTTACCAAGGATTATCCCGGCGCAGAAGGCGGCTTTAAGGAGATATGAAAGGAGAAGGTATGACAATTACAGAGAGATATGAGGATGCACAAAAGAGATATAAAAAAATAGGGGTTGATACGGATAAGGCCCTTGAGACCCTAAGTAAGATCAAGCTTTCAATGCACTGCTGGCAGGGGGATGACGTTACCGGATTTGATACCAAGGGACCGCTGACGGGAGGAATTCAGACAACCGGAAATTACCCATACAAGGCAACTACCCCCAAAGAGCTTATGCAGGATATGGATGAGACTTTTTCGTTTGTTCCGGGTAAGCACAAGATCAATCTCCATGCTTCATATGCGATATTTGAAGATGGCGAATGGGCTGACAGAGACGAGCTTAAGCCTGAGCATTTCAAAAAATGGGCCGAATATGCCAAGGAAAGAAATCTTGGTATAGATTTTAATCCGACTTTCTTTAGTCACCCCAAGTCTGAAGTTGCAACTCTTTCATCATCAGATGAGGAGATCAGAAGGTTCTGGGTAAGACATGGGCAGGCTTGCCTTAAGATTTCTGAGTATCTTGCACAGGAGACGGGAATTGAGTGCATGATGAATATCTGGATTCCTGATGGACTTAAAGATGTTCCGGGTAACAGAACTGCTCCAAGGGCCAGATTGAAGGCTTCTCTCGATGAGATCCTTGCTACTGATTATGACAAGAGCAAGGTCAAGGTGGCTGTGGAGTCCAAGGTTTTTGGAATAGGCGCCGAGTCTTATACCGTAGGAAGCCATGAATTCTACATGAACTACGCTGCTAAGAACAATGTTATGTGTCTTATTGATACCGGGCATTTCCATCCTACGGAGAATGTTGCGGATAAGCTTAGTTCAATGCTTTTGTTTAATGATAAGATGGCACTTCACGTTTCAAGGCCTGTTCGCTGGGATTCCGATCACGTTGTTCTTTTTAACGATGATTCAATAGAACTTGCAAAAGAGATTGTTAGGAACGGATACGATAGATTCTATATCGGAATGGATTATTTTGATGCAAGTATCAATAGAGTTTCTGCATGGACCTGCGGAATGAGAGATTTCCTGAAAGCTCTTTTATATGCGCTCCTTCAGCCTACGGATGAGCTTACAAAGCTCCAGGATGACTGCGATTTTACTTCACTTATGGAGCTTAATGAAAGACTTAAGATGATGCCTTACGGCGATGTGTGGAACTATTATTGCCAAAAGAGCGGTGTTCCCACTGAGGATGACTGGTTTGATGAGTGTAAAAACTATGAGAGAGATGTTCTTTCAAAAAGACAGAGATAAAAGGAGAATTTAAGATGAAAGTACTGGATTCTAAATTTGCACAGGGCTTTTGCCGTATGTGCGTTGATGGTTTTTATCAGGGATGGCATGAGAGAAACGGTGGAAATCTAAGCTACAGGATAAAAGAAGAGGAAATTGAAAGTGTTAAGGAAGAACTTAATGAGGCTTCTGACTGGGCTGAGATTGGCACAAGCGTGCCTTTCCTTGCGGGAGAGTACTTTATGGTCACAGGATCAGGTAAGTATTTCAGAAATGTAGAGATCGATCCTGAAGCAAATATCTGCATTATAAAGGTTGATAATGAGGGTAAAAGATACAAGATAGTATGGGGGCTTAAGGACGGCGGAAGACCCACATCAGAGCTTCCTTCGCACCTTATGAACCTTGAAGTGTGCAAAAAGCGCAGCGCTGATATAAGAGTTGTATATCACTGTCACCCTGCCAACACTATTGCCCTTACTTATGTACTTCCTCTTGATGACAAGATTTTTACAAGAGAGATATGGGAGATGGCAACAGAGTGTCCCGTGGTATTCCCGTCAGGAATCGGCGTAGTTCCGTGGATGGTTCCGGGAGGAAGAGAAATCGCCGTTGCAACATCCAAGATTATGGAAACCAAAGATGTTGCTATATGGGCACATCACGGAATGTTTGCTTGCGGAACTGATTTTGACATAGCCTTCGGACTTATGCACACTGTGGAAAAAGCTGCAGAAGTACTCGTAAAAGTAATGTCCATGACAGATAGAAAGCGCCAGACAATTGAGCCTTCTGATTTTAGAGCTCTTAACGAGCCTTTTGGTATCAACGTAAATGAAGATTGTCTCTATGAGAAAAAGAGTAATATCATCGGCGAGGTATGAGATATGGACTATTATTTGGCGGTAGATATCGGAGCTTCATCCGGAAGACATATCTTATCTTATGTTGAAGAGGGTAGGATCATCACCAAAGAGATATACAGGTTTGCCAACGGAGCTTTGCAAAGAGGAGGATCTCTTATATGGGATGTGGATTATCTTTTTACCGAGATTAAAAATGGTATGAGAAAATGCAGTGAACTGGGCATGATTCCAAAGACAATGGGGATTGATACCTGGGGCGTTGACTATGTACTTCTTGATAAGGATGATAACAGGATAGGAGACTGCATTTCCTACAGAGACACAAGAACAGAAGGGATGGACGCTGAGGTCTTAAGGATAATCTCTGAAGATGAACTATACAGTCGTACAGGCATACAGAAAGCTATTTTTAATACAATCTATCAGCTTATGGCGATGAAAAAAAGTAGTCCTTCTGAGCTTCAAAAAGCCTGCACTTTTCTGATGGTTCCGGATTATCTTAATTTTCTTTTGACAGGTATAAAGAAGCAGGAGTACACAAACGCTACAACAACCCAGCTTGTAGATGCCGGGAAAAAGGACTGGGATCACGAACTTATAAAGAGATTGGGGCTTCCGGATAAGCTTTTCGGAGCACTTTCCATGCCGGGGACAGAAGTTGGAGAACTTACTGAGGACATCGCAAAGTCTGTGGGATTTAGCTGTAAAGTGATACTTCCGGCAACCCATGACACCGGATCAGCTGTTATGAGCATTCCGAGCATCCATGAGAATGTCCTTTTTATTTCTTCAGGCACCTGGTCTTTAATGGGGTGCGAGCTCAGTGCGCCCAATTGCAGTAAAGAAGCGCGCATGGCCAATTTTACAAACGAGGGCGGCTACAACGGAAGATATAGATTCCTTAAGAACATCATGGGGCTTTGGATGATCCAATCTGTAAAAAAAGAGCTTGAAGAAGGCTATGATTATCCCGGGAAAAGCCCTGAAGACGATTTTTCTTTTGCAAACCTGTGTAAAAGAGCGGAAAGAGAGCAAATAGAATCTGTGGTTGATGCCAAGGATTCCAGATTCCTTAATCCTAGGTCGATGATAAAAGAGATCCGGGAAGCCTGCAGAGAAAAGAATATGGATGTGCCTTCTTCGCCCTGGGAGCTTGCGAAGGTGATTTATAAAAGCCTTGCAGTATGTTACAGAGACACTGCAAAGGAGATAGAACAGATAACGGGTAGGAATTTTGACTGTATAAATATTGTGGGCGGTGGCTCCAATGCTGATTTTCTAAATAAGCTCACAGCTCATATTACGGGCAAAAAAGTCTTCGCAGGACCCGGAGAAGCTACGGCAATTGGCAATATAGGTGCTCAGCTTTTGTATGACAATGTTTTTTCTGATTTGGGAGAATTTAGAAAAGCTGTTCTCATTTCTTTTGAAATAAAAGAAGACTAAAGAAAAAATCTTTAGTCTTCTTTCTGCTTTGGTTTCTGAGAGGCAATCTTTTCGGCCTCTTTGTTGATATAACTAAACTCTTTTATCTCATCGCTATCAAAGGTGAATTTGATGTAGAAATCCTCGTAGTCATATTTATAACCGATTCCATATTCACTTTTGAAAGTTTCATAGTTTTCGCCGTACTTTGCAACTACATCATCCTTTGAAGTTCCGACTCCGATCTCCATAGAAGTATGAACATCTCTTTCGAGAATGGTTATACTAAGTGGTGTCTCCTCATCTTTGATATCAACAGTCTGCATTGTTATCTGACCTGAAGCAAAAGAGTAGTGGTGGTCGGAAAGCTGGAGTTCACCTTCGGGATCCGGAGTTCCCAGTGCATCAATGATTCTGTCTTTATTGCCCATAACTGATACGAGCTTTTGATTGTAATAAAATGTAGGATCTGCAGGATCCATTGATGGAGTATTTGAAGTATCTATAGTAATTGTAGTGTTGGAACTGTTGCTGTACTCGGAAAGTGCCTCCGAAGCAGCCTCTATAGTATCTTCCTCAACTGTGAAATCAGCGCTGGATGCTGTTACATCTTCTTCTGTTGGACCGCACCCTATAAGGGCAATCGTAAAAGCTGTACAGAGCGAAATCGCAATAGATTTTTTCATTTTATTCCTCATATTTCTATCCTCTTTATGCAAACATTAAACATTTAAGCGACTCCGTCAAATTGATTGAAGGTTGTCATGTTTCTGTAAATGATGGCTAGTATTTTGCCATTTCCCATTAAGAAAAACAATATCAGACCCATCAAAGCTGTATATAAGATTGCCCTTCTCTTCATCAATCTCTCTGTATGCAGCTTTTACTTCTTTTTTGGTACTTGCTAAGCTGTTAAAAATAAATTACTGTAATAACATTTATCTATTAGCGTCGAAGGCTTTCTCGTTATCAGTATTAATGTAGTAGATGTGAATAACCGCGCCATTCATCATCTGGAATCTGATGCTGAACTTTTTAAAATCATAGGTAATTATGTATTCATCTTTTTCTGCGTTATTTCCATAGACTGCTTCAACTTCTTCTTGAGAGGATCCTACGTGGATTCCTTTGGATGTCTGGATATCAGGACTTGAAATAACAATCTCAATAGGAAGCTTTGAACCATTGTAGCTAAATATTGTGCTTGATACTGAATCAGCACCGTCTTTGTCAGTATAGAAGTTATAGGTGAGATCCCGATCAGCTGCGGTTGATCCCGGTGTTCCCATGGAGCTTGCAATAGTATCACCATCATCTAGAATGGATACTTTGTTGCCGTTATATATAAATGAATCATCTGAGAGGGCAGTAGTATCAGTGGAATCTGATGTATCTGCAATGACATCATCCCGGTCACCGGGAGCCTCCACGCTTATGGAACTTTTGGCTGAATCATCATAGTTAAGACTTTCAGCAGATACTTCAGTGCTTGATATGTCAAGGGAAGTATCACTTTCTGATGTACTTCCACATCCCATAAGGGTAATCATCATGGTAGCTGCTAATAGAATGGCAGCAGTAGTTTTCTTTTTCATATTTCCTCCAATCCAGATAGAAATTTATTTTAATCACATTTTTGAGTCATTTTCATCATTTATGTACCAGTACGATGTAACTTTTCCATCTTCATCATATTTAAAAGCTAATGTGTAATCGCCAAAATCGTAATATCCTATATGAAGAAAGAAACCTTTTGCTTTAGCCTCCTCATCGATATTGTCTTCAGTGGGCTCACCGTAGGAAGCAGTAACATCATCAATTGTATTTCCTATGCCAATTCCTTTTGAGGTTTTGATCTCATCTGTTTTTACAGATAACGTGATGGGAGCTTCTTTGCCGTCAATAGTAGATGCACAGCATTCAATCTTTCCATCACCAAAGGAATAGAAAGTGGAAATAGCATCATTAGATTTTGATGAGGGCTCTCCAAGTGTGCCCATTATAGAATCCAGATCATCAAGAACTGAGACTTTCTTTCCATCAAAATCCACTATAGAATCTTCAGGTGCATTGGAATCAGAAGCCGTTTTTTCTTCTGAAGGGTTTGTATCAGTAGCAGAAGGGGATTCAGTCACATTTTCTGCCGGAATGTTTTCTGATGTAATCGATATTCCTTCGGTAGAATCGGCACCTGCTGATTCACCACATCCCATAAGAGCGAGCATCATTGCTGATGCCATTATCATTGCTGTTGTTTTTGTCTTAACCATGTTGTCTCCTTTGTTGCCTTGTTTATATGTTAAAATTTATTTGCAATGATTGGCCAATCATTTGTTATTAGTGAGGCTCCTGATTTACTTTGGATACTGTTTCTGTGTTTTCTATGCATATTCTGTCAATCTTTTTTTCAGACATATTAAGATCAAATACAAGATCCACATCTCCGTAATTATATTCGTATGCATCGTAGGTCTCGTCGTGAATCTTATCGGGCTCTCCGTATGCATCAACAAGCTCATCTATGGAACATCCGACACATATATTCTTTGGTGTCAGAATACCTTTTTCTATTATATATATGCATTTGGGCTGTTCTTTACCGTCAACGTTGTATGTCTCAAATTCAATGGCACCGGAATCCAGACTGTACAATTTCTCATCCTGGTACAGACTTCCGGGGGTGGTGTTAGAAGCCTCGAGAGCATCAAGGGTTGTCTCGGTATCATTAAGAACAGAGATGACATTTCCTTTATAAAGAAAAGAATCATCCGGAATAGAAGAGTAGGACTGCGCTGCATCAGCTGTAGCTACCGGCTTTTCTGTTTCAAAAGAGAGATCTGCAGTAATGCCGGCTACAGGCATGTCTGCCATGCCGGTGGTTGTTCCTGCATCTATCTCTGTAACAGGACCGTTGCTGCTTGAATCAGAGGAAGCTGATAAGTTACCTCCGCATCCCGTAAATGTAAGCGCTAAAGTAGAAACTAACAGTATAGTGGCTGTCTTTTTCATCATCATATCTCCCTCCTTTTATAAGCGTTTTTCCTTTTATAAGCGTTAATTAATCCCCGTTAACTGAAAGCAGTTTTGGAGTGGTAATAGTTGTGAGTATACATAACCATATCTACTTTTTCTTTATCCATAGAACTAAATCTGAAAGTTATGGTATAGGTATCAAAATGATATTCGGTTGTATGCATTTCACCGTCATCCTTCTTGTCGTCGGGATCACCGTAAGCATCTATTATTTCCTTCTGAGTGCTTCCCACGCCGACACCTCTTGCTGTTTTTATGTCAGGTGCGTTGATGTACAAAAACACTGGTGCCTCGATGCCATCAATCTTATTTGTGGAAAATTCTATGGCTCCGTTATTGTATATGTATTCCTTGAAATCATCCCCTGTTGCAGAAGTGGGATCGTAATTACCAAGTTTTGAAAGAGTAACGGATGCATCATTTAATATAGAAATTGTCTCTCCATTATATGTAAAAGAGTCATCTTCAACGTCAGTTGATACATCTTCATTTGCCTCGACGGAAGAAGTTTCTTCTGCACTTGCATCTTCTTCAGAAGATGACTCTATTGCTGTTTCATTTACTGAAGCAGTTTCTGTTGATGCACCTGCGCATCCTGCTAGTGAAAAGATCACTGCTGACGTGATCAAAAGTGCTGCTGTTTTCTTTTTCATATTATCCTTCCCGGCATGTGTATGCCTCTTCCCTTTTATAAACGTTAAGTGTATTAGTAATGCTAGTACACTTATATCACATTTCGAAGAAGATGTCAAATAATTGATTACAAAATAATTAAAAAAATAGGGATACAAAAAGATGGGGGAAAGAAAAGCCTATCCCCTAAGAGTGTAGATTTTATCAGAAATTTTGACTTTGGTATAAATGTCTGCGTATTGAGAGGCAGATATATCTTCCACATAATTTTGAATAAAATTTTTGCGAATTCCGTTTTTGATGAGAATGTCTGCGGCCTTATTGTAGGCAATGGCTGCTTCTGCTTCAGAAGCATATTTACCCACAACATAGTTGCTTCTTATGTGAATTACTGCCTTGTATTTGACAAAGCCCTTTTCCGCAAACTGTCTCACGCCGTGATATCTGTTTAAGATAATGATATTCTCATAGCGAAGATCGTAAGGATCGTCATTTGCAAAAAGATAATCGCGTCCCCTTACTGAATAGCTTTTTATGCCATAACGCTGAAGAACGGAGAGCTGACTTCCGTAATCCGCAACAAAAAGATGAGAGCCTCTTTTCATTATTTTATGTGATGAGTAGTAAAAGAGATCCTCAATATCAAATTTATATGCAATTTCAGGTGAAAGATAATAAAGAAAATATTTTTTTTCCAGATAAATAGGATTGGATATGTACATACCCTTGTCTCTGTAGTTTATAAGAGAAACATATTTTTCAAAGGGAAGAGACATATCTTTTTTGTAAGAGGAAATAACGTCCCTGCCTGAATAAAGGACGCGATGAGCCTCCTTGTAAACTCTTGCTGCGGTCTTGTTGTCCGCAAATGAGCCAAGTGCGATGTGCTTGCCGTTATAGGTTATTGATGACCTGTAGGAAGGGGTTCCGTCTTTAAGTGTAGTTTCGAAAACCCCCACAGATTTATTTTTTTTCACACAAGAACCTCTTTTATGATATACTTTACGGGAATATTGTATCAATAAAAGAGGAGTAAAAGCAATGGCAAAGGAAGTATTGTATAGTAGCACCAGAGGCGCACAGGGCC
>JAEEXE010000083.1 GCA_016291375.1 Butyrivibrio sp. | reverse complement strand
TATATCCGATAAGAGCGCAATATAAAAGAGTTTCAGCTTTTTGCCAAAACTCATCTCCCGCCTTACCATCGCCCTTCGTATTTGCTATAAGTGTATTCACGAGCTTTAGAATATCGTTATCACTGCGAATATAGGCAAACGGATTGTAATGCTGACTCTTATCAAAATTGATGGTATTGAAAATCTTCACCTTATACCCATGCTTAAGCAACGTCTTTCCTGTATTTATGACAACGTCCCCCTTAGGATCTGTGACCACGTAGCTTGAATGCATTTGCAAAAGATTCGGAATCAGAAAAAATCTTGTTTTACCTGAACCGGAACCTCCAACTACAAGTACATTCTTATTTCTTGCAAACTTAGGACTCTTTGGTCGACTGTTCATCATAAGCCGCTCTGTCTGCGTAAGGATGATATTATCCTTAAAGTTCGGAGCCATAAACGGCTCTATATCCTGCGCTTTTCCCCAACGTGCCGTTCCATACTCTGCGCCATGTCGGTATTTCTTAGCATTTTTTCCCTTGATATAAACTATAACCTTCAATAACACACCGCAAATAATACCCACCATCAGATCAAAGGGATTAAGACTTGGCATGAGATTGGCTAAGGCAATAGGCAGTGCCTTAGCCAGTGCTCCTATCTCATTTGGCGCATCAATAAGCTTTGATAGCCTCCAAGCTTCTCCCAAATTGGTTGCGAATACGCCGACAAGCACGTAGGGAATGTTCAGCAGGATGAATCGTTTCTGCTTTTTTGTCATAGTGCTCTCTCCTGTGTTCTGTGTCTGTCCTTTTTGGGATGTTTCTTCGCAATCTCTATGAATTTCTTAAGCTTTTCTAACACGCTCGGACGCTCCTTTATCTTCATCATCTTTTTACTGTATTCATTAACAACTGCCTCCATTGCATCGGTATCTCTTGCTTTGAAAAAAGCTGTGTAGACCGGCGGCTTTTCTGATTTATCCTTCATAATAGCAAAATCCACGCCGTACTTCTTGGCTATCCTTTCAAAGGTTCTGATCCCCGCATCACCTACAACCATGCTACTGACTCCCTGATTCTGCTTTACAAGCTCATCTATAGATTGCTTACCTTGAATATGCTCGTCTATAGAAGCCAGCTTCTCATTAGCTCTGTGCCTTAGATAAGTTCGAATCGCAGCTGCAACTGCTCTACCTGTGAGTCTCGTTCCTGAGATAGCAAGCCGCACGGTTTTTTCTTCTATTTCTTCCTGCATGAAATTTCCTCCTTTCCAAATAAAAAACGTCTAACCGAAATGATTAGACGCTTCCTATACTGTTATTTAATTCATCTTTATATTTTTATCTAATTCGCCCTCTTCTAATATATTTCCGTTATGATGTGCATTAGATAATCTTGTTGTCTTAGCATCACCCAGACCTTTTTCATAATCTATAGCCTCTTGCAATCCTTCTTGCAGATCATCAAACAATGAACTCATAATCCAACCACCTCTTATTTTAATGCTTCACAGTTTTCTTAAGAATCTTTTTTCCAGTATGTGTCATACGATATAAGGTGTCAACAACACTCTCTGCCAGCATTTCTATAAGCTCATGTCCCTACTACGTTTCTTCTGCCACTGATCAAGGAGCTTAATTATCGTCTCTTCCATCTGCTTTGGAGTATATGACTTAGGGAAGTACTTCTTCAGGACATCATTCTTCAAAGTAACTCTGTCGAGCTCTGATTTCTTTTCCTCAGAAAGAATAATATTCATACCTTCCTGTGTAATCTCTCCGTTAAGAGCCAGTTTCTTTATACGCTGTGCCTGAGATAAAGATGGAATGGCTTGAGAATAGGCTATGGCAGCCAATAGGTCATTTTGTTGAGCCTCATTCAGATAAGAAAGCTCTACTGCTGGATTAAACCCAATTGCCTTGTTATCAACCATTTCAAGTAGCTCCGGACGAAGATTTGTTAGTCTGATATATCTTTGAATCTGACGCCCGCTTTCGCCTACATCTTGTCCTAAAGCATCGGCAGCTTTTAACTTGTCGCCAACTTGTCGACAAGTTGTTTCGTCACTTGTCACCAGATCAACTCTCTCACCTTGATGCCTTATCGCCTCCAACTTCATCTTAAACGCAAATGCTCTCTCACTCGGCAATATCTCTTCCCTCTGAAGATTACTATCAACCATGAGAATCGTAGCTGCGTCGTCATCAAGCTCTTTTACGATACACGGCAATGCCTCTTTTCCCGCAAGCTCTGATGCACGGTATCTTCTATGACCGGAAATAAGCTCGTAGCCGCCAGACTCATCAGCTCTGACAATGGCAGGCTGGAGAACTCCGTATTCTTTGACGCTCTCCACAGTCTTAGCCATCTCCTCATCATCTCTGACTTTAAAGGGATGGTCCTTAAACGGATGAAGGTCGGAAAGAGGTATCTCCACAACAGCATCACCTGAAGCTTCACTCTTAGTACTTTCATAGTCATTTCCTCCAAAAATATCATCGTAACTGCTCAGCTGAATGTTTGAGCGCTCTTTCTTCATTCTTAAGTACCTCCTTTGTCAGATTCTTGTATGCCTCTGCAACTCTCCCCTTCGGATCATGTGAAAAGATACTCTTTCCTTCTGCACTGATCTCAGCAGCCCTTACAGAATGTGGAATCTCTGTTTTGTAGACTTTGAGCTTACTGCCATAAGTTCCACGGATAAGATTACAGATATCCTTGGCATAATTCGTTCTGTTATCAACCATGGTCAGCAGGATTCCATCAATCTTAAGCTTTGGATTTATCTGTCTTCTGACTTTGTTTACTGTCTGAAGGAGCTGTTCAAGACCTTTTGCAGAAAGATACTGAGCCTGTACCGGAATCACCAGCTTATCTGCCGCAGCCAAAGCATTAACCGTGAGCATTCCAAGTGACGGCATGCAGTCAATGAGCACATAGTCGTAATTATCTTTTACAGAATCAATGTATTCTTTCAGCACTTTTTCTCTGCTCATGACGTTTACCAGAGATACTTCCATACCGGACAAAGAGATATTTGCAGGCATGAGATCTACGCCCTCTTTGTGATGAAGGATTCCTTCTCTGGGTGCTATCACCTGATCCTGCAATACTTTTGCCATGATATCCGCAACAGTAACAGGAAGCTCATCAGCTCTTGGATGCCCCAAGCTGATAGTCAGCGATCCCTGCGGATCCATATCGACAAGAAGAACTTTTTTACCTTCATTGGCAAGACCTATTCCAAGGTTCTCGGTGCTCTGCGTCTTGCCTGTTCCTCCTTTTTGATTTACTAAAGCAATAACTTGTGCCTTACTCATTTTTCCTCCTT
>JAEEXE010000052.1 GCA_016291375.1 Butyrivibrio sp. | reverse complement strand
AAGCCGGAATGTGTTTCTTCTTTGCTCAGAAGTATCATACATCAATGAAGTATGTAGGACCTATCAGAAAAGAACTTGGATTTAGAACAGTATTTAATATCCTTGGACCTCTTACCAATCCCGGATCACCCAAAATGCAGCTCCTTGGGGTATATGATGAGTATCTGGTTGAGCCCCTTGCAAGAGTGCTTGTAAGCCTTGGAGTTAAAAAGGGAATGGTAGTATACGGGCAGGATAAGCTTGATGAGATCTCAATGAGTGCGCCTACGACAGTATGTGAGATCAACGACGGATGGTACAAATCTTATGTTATTAAGCCCACTGATTTCGGCCTTAATATGTGCTCCAAGGAAGATCTTGTAGGCGGAACTCCTGAGGAAAATGCAGAGATCACCAGAGACATTCTTAAAGGTGTTAAGGGTCCTAAGCGCGATGCGGTTCTTATGAATGCGGGTGCGGCTCTTTACATCGGAGGAAAGGCTGATTCAATAAAGGCAGGTATTGATCTTGCTGCAGAACTTATTGATTCCGGCAAGGCACTTGAAACTCTTGATAAGATAATTGAGGTAAGTAACAGATGACGATTCTGGATACAATAGCAGAATATGCTACAGAGCGCGTAAAAGAGGCAGAGAAAAAGATATCTTTGGAAGAAATTAAGAAGATGGCCTTGAGCCTTCCCAAAGGAGATTTTTCTTTTGAAAAGAGCTTAAGAAAACCCGGTATTTCTTTTATCTGCGAATGCAAAAAAGCTTCTCCTTCTAAGGGAGTGATCGCTGAAGAATTTGATTACCTTGGCATTGCGAAAGCTTATGATGCTGCGGGAGCTGATTGCATATCGGTTCTTACAGAGCCCAAGTGGTTTCTTGGAAGGGATGAATACCTTAAGGAAATATCAGATAATGTAAGCATTCCGTGCCTTAGAAAAGACTTTACGGTAAGTGAATACATGATATATGAAGCCAAGGTTCTTGGCGCTTCTGCAGTTCTTTTGATCTGTTCCATATTAAAACTTGAGCAGATAAAAGAGTATATCGCTATCTGTGATGAGCTTGGATTATCAGCTCTTGTTGAAGCTCATGATGAGGCGGAGGTTTCCATGGCGATAGAAGCCGGGGCAAGGATCATAGGCGTTAACAACAGAAATCTCAAAGATTTTACTGTTGATACAGACAATAGCAAGCGGCTTAGAAGCATTATCCCCGGAGATGTTATCTTTGTTTCCGAGAGCGGTGTTAAGACCGCAGAGGATGTAAAAGAGCTTTCCGATATGGGAGCGGATGCGGTTCTTGTTGGTGAAACTCTTATGAGAGCGGATGATAAAAAGGCCAAGCTCAAAGAGCTTAAGTCGCTGCTGTGATTGAGGATGTTTGGATGGCAAGAGATAATTGCATTCCCAAGATAAAGCTGTGCGGGCTTTCAAGGCCTGAGGATATTGAGGCTGCCAATAAGTGCAAGCCTGAATATATCGGTTTTGTCTTTTGGGAAAAGAGTAAGAGAAAAGTTGATAGAAAAAAGGCGCGCGAACTTAGGGAAAAGCTTGATCCGGATGTAAAAGCCGTTGGCGTTTTTGTAGATGAGCGTATTGAAGTTATTGCGGAGCTTTTGAACGACGGAATAATCGATATTGCTCAGCTTCACGGAAGTGAGGATGAGAGCTATATAAAAGAGCTTAAGGCTGTCACGGACAAGCCCGTGATACAGGCTTTTCAGATTAAGGATAAAAGTGATATCATAGCAGCTATGGGCAGTAGCGCAGATATGCTTCTTTTGGATTCCGGACAGGGCACCGGTAGTTCTTTTGACTGGGAGCTGCTTAGGAATGTGGACAGAGAGTTTTTCCTGGCGGGAGGCCTTAATCTATCCAATATAGAAGCTGCGCTTGTATCTATAACGCCTTATGCAGTTGATGTCAGCTCCGGGATCGAGACAGAGGGGCATAAGGACCCGGTAAAGATGCAAGAATTTGTAAATATAGTTAGAAATGCAAGGAAGGATAAGTCATGACAAATATGAAGGGCCGTTTCGGAATACATGGCGGACAGTATATTCCGGAAACACTTATGAATGCGGTAATAGAGCTTGAAAAGGCTTATAACTATTACAAGAATGATGAACAGTTTAATAAAGAGCTTCAGACTCTTTTTAATGAATATGCGGGAAGACCTTCCAATCTCTACTACGCAGAGAAGATGACCAAGGACCTTGGAGGAGCCAAGATCTATCTTAAGAGAGAGGATCTTAATCACACAGGTTCTCACAAGATAAATAATGTTTTGGGACAGGCACTTCTTGCCAAGAAGATGGGTAAGACAAGGCTTATAGCCGAGACAGGTGCAGGTCAGCACGGTGTTGCAACAGCTACCGCAGCAGCGCTCATGGGAATGGAATGCGTGGTGTTCATGGGTAAAGAGGACACTGAGAGACAGGCGCTTAACGTATACAGAATGCGTCTTCTTGGAGCAGAGGTAATTCCTGTAACAAGCGGAACTGCAACCTTGAAGGATGCAGTATCTGAGGCGATGAGAGAGTGGACTTCAAGAATTGACGATACTCATTATTGCCTTGGCTCAGTAATGGGTCCTCACCCTTTCCCCACTATTGTTCGTGACTTCCAGTCTGTTATCTCCAAGGAGATCAAAGAGCAGATGCTTGAAAAAGAGGGAAGACTTCCCGACGTTGTTATGGCATGCGTTGGCGGCGGATCCAATGCGATCGGAACCTTCTACAACTTCATAGAAGATAAGGAAGTAAGGCTTATCGGCTGTGAGGCAGCAGGTAGAGGAATAGATACATTTGAGACTGCGGCTACTATAAATACAGGTAAGCTTGGTGTATTCCACGGTATGAAATCATATTTCTGCCAGGATGAGTATGGTCAGATCGCACCTGTTTATTCTATTTCTGCGGGACTTGATTACCCCGGAATCGGACCTGAGCATGCTAACCTTCATGATACCGGAAGAGCAGAGTATGTAGCGGTTACAGATGATGAAGCGGTAAATGCTTTTGAATATCTTTCGAGAACTGAGGGAATCATCCCTGCCATTGAATCAGCTCATGCCGTAGCTCATGCAATGAAGATTGCGGGAAAAATGGATAAGGACAAGATCATGGTTGTTACCATTTCAGGCAGAGGCGATAAGGACTGTGCTGCTATTGCGCGTTACAGAGGGGAGGATATCCATGAGTAATATAGGAAAAGCATTTGAAAACGGAAAGGCATTTATTGCATTTATAACATGCGGAGATCCGGACCTTGAGACAACCAGGAAAGCTGTTATAGAGGCTTGTAATAACGGAGCAGATCTTATAGAGCTTGGTATTCCTTTTTCAGATCCTACAGCAGAGGGACCTGTGATCCAGGGAGCCAATGTAAGAGCGCTAGCAGGCGGTGTTACAACAGATAAGATATTTGACCTTGTAATAGAGCTTCGCAAAGAAGTTACTATTCCAATGGTGTTCATGACTTATGTAAATGTGGTATTTTCATACGGCGCAGAGCGCTTTATCAGTAAGTGCAAGGAGATTGGCATAGACGGCCTTATTCTTCCGGATCTTCCCTATGAGGAAAAGGATGAATTCGAGCCTGTATGTGAGAAGTATGATGTGGATCTTATCTCTCTTATTGCACCTACATCTGAGAACAGGATAGCTATGATAGCTAAGGCTGCTAAGGGCTTTATCTACATTGTATCAAGTCTTGGTGTAACAGGTACAAGGTCTGAGATCAAGACGGATCTTGCTTCTATCGTAAAGGTTGTACGTGAGAACACTGATGTACCTTGTGCCATCGGTTTTGGCATATCAACACCTGAGCAGGCAGCCAAGATGTCGGCAGTATCTGATGGCGCTATCGTTGGTTCTGCTATCGTTAAGCTCCTTGAGAAGTATGGCAAGGATGCACCCAAGGCTATCGGCGAGTACGTACACTCCATGAAAGCCGCCATGTAAGGTTTATGGGAGTTTTCCAAATTCTCGTTGATATCCGTCTGTGCACATATCCGAAAATGTTTGTGTTCGTCTGCGCAGTGATTTTAATAATTTCATAAAACCCGGAGATGCTTCCTTTCACGTTGTTCAAAGAAGTCAGCATCCCCGGGTTTTATTCAATTTAAAAATCAACTGCTCGTCCGAGAACTTCACATTTTCGGATATGTGCACAGACGGACAATACGAGAATTTGGAAAACTACACAAAAGTAACAACCTATCCAAATGGTTAGATGATGAGAGAAATCGGTTACAGATAGGCTATAATAATTATTGAGCCAAAATAGTCGAGAAAGATTAGATGTTTATGATGTATTCTATGCTCACGAAAGGATGTGAGTGACAGCATGAGGGAACACAGGGAAGCGGTTAGAAAGATGCAGGATTATATAAGAGATCACATTGGCGAGGAGATCGCCATGGAGGATCTGGCCGGAGCCTGCTCTTGCCTATAGGAGACAGAGGGTATGTTGAGCTTGTTCCTGTAAAAGAACTCAGAGAAGAGTAAGGCAATTAAATATCTATAAACTACACTCTCAAGACTAACGATTTCAAAACCTTTGTGCTATTATTTTAATTATGGGACCGTAATACAGGGGACAGGGAGAGTATTTCACTTATTAAGAATCATTATTGGTTGTTGATAAGTGATTATTTATGAAGGAGTAGTAGTTTATATGGTCAAGACATTACTTAAAGAATTAAAGGAATATAAGCTGGTTTCTGTTTTGACACCGCTTTGTATGTTTTTGGAAGTTGCGGCTGAGATGATCATTCCTAAACTCATGGGTAAGATTGTTGATAACGGAATCTATGGCGAGAATATGGCTTATATTTTCAGAGTCGGATTGATGATGCTGGTAATAGCATTGTTTGGTCTTGGTGCAGGTCTTGGCGGAGCTTATTATGGATCAAAAGCTTCGACAGGATTTGCCAAGAATCTTAGGAAGGCTATGTTTGATAACATTCAGACCTTCTCTTTTTCCAACATAGACAAATTTTCAACATCGGGACTGGTAACCAGACTTACCACTGATGTTACAAATATTCAGAATGCGTACATGATGCTTCTTAGAATGGCGATGAGAGCTCCGGCTACAGTAATAGCTGCGATGATCATGTCCTTTATCATAAGTCCCAAGCTGGCATCGATATATCTTATAGCGGTGATCATCCTTGGAATTATTATGGTTCTGGTAATGAGAAAAGCTACAGTATATTTCAGAGAAGTGTTTGAAAAATACGACGAGCTTAATGAGAGTGTACAGGAGAACGTATCAGCTATAAGGGTGGTTAAGGCTTATGTTCGTGAGGAACATGAGAACAACAAGTTTAGAAAAGCAGTAGGGAACATCTACAACATGTTTGTAAGAGCTGAGATGAACGTTATCAAGATGCCACCTTCCCTTACTGCTACAGTTTACATCTGTATTCTTGCGATAAGCTGGTTTGGTGCACATATGATCGTTGGAGGCGAGCTTTCAACAGGTGATCTCATGGGGCTTTTGACTTATTGTATGAGTATCCTTATGAGCATGATGATGCTGGCTATGATCTTTGTAATGCTTACAATGGCTTCCGCAAGCGGTAAGCGTATCGCGGAAGTTATTGAGGAAAAGAGTGATATAACCAGCAAGGAAGGTGCTATTAAAGAGGTTCCTAACGGAGATATAGTATTTGAAAATGTAAGCTTTGCTTATTCCAAGGATTCAGAGGAACCTGTTCTTAAAAATATTGATTTTGAGATTCATTCCGGTGAGACCATAGGTATCATAGGCGGAACGGGTTCTGCGAAGTCTTCTTTGGTTAATCTTATCAGCCGTCTGTATGACGTTAACACAGGTAAGGTTAAGGTTGGCGGAATCGATGTCCGTGAATATGATCTGGAAGCTTTGAGAGATCAGGTTTCAGTAGTGCTTCAAAAAAATGTTCTTTTCTCCGGAACGATACTTGAGAATCTTCGGTGGGGAGATAAGAATGCTACAGAAGAGGAGTGCATCAGAGCTTGTAAGATGGCTTGTGCCGATGAGTTTATAGAAAAGATGCCTGATGGATATAGCACTATGATTGAGCAGGGCGGAGCAAATGTATCCGGTGGCCAGAGACAGAGGCTTTGTATTGCAAGGGCACTTCTTAAAAAGCCCAAGGTACTTATCCTTGATGATTCCACAAGTGCTGTGGATACCGCTACGGATGCCAAGATAAGGCATGCTTTTGCTACGGAGATCCCGGGAACTACCAAGCTTATCATTGCGCAGAGAATTGCATCTGTTCAGGACTGTGACAGGATAATCGTTATGGACGACGGACAGATAAAAGGATTTGGAACACATAAGGAGCTCCTTGAGAGCAATGATATCTATAGAGAAGTTTATGAATCTCAGACCGGAGCGTCTGCTGATGCTGACTTTGATAAGCCGATGTGATTCTGCGTATGGTGATTGTTTGAAGGAGGAACTCAAATGGCAGAGGTAAAAGAAATAAAAGGCGGCCCGGGAAACAGAAGAGGAATTCCTGCCCCTAAAATAGAGAATCCCGGTGAATTGTTTTGGAGACTAATGAGATATGTATTTACGTACTATCCTTATCATATTATAATCGTGATCGTTTGTATTCTTGTGACGGCTTATGCCGGAATTCAGGGAACTTTTTTTACAAAGAGCCTTATAGATTCATACATACAGCCAATGCTTGATACCGGAAGTAAAGATTTTGGCCCGCTTCTTGTGGCTATCAGCAGAGTTGCCGGGTTCTATTTGCTTGGAGTTATTGCAGCGTATGTTCAGGCCAGACTCATGGTGTATGTCAATCAGGGAACGCTTATGAGACTTCGTGAGGAGGTCTTTACACATATGGAGAGCCTTCCCATAAAATATTTTGATACACATGCACACGGAGACATCATGTCGGTTTATACCAATGATATTGATACACTCCGCCAGATGATAAGCCAGAGTTTGCCACAGCTTTTCAGTAGCTTTGTATCGATCGCGACGATCTTAGTGTCTATGGCAATCTTAAGTTGGCAGCTTACGATCGTGACTCTTCTTATGGTAGTAGTTATGCTGTTTTGTTCCGGAATGGCTACGAAGGCTTCAGGCAAGAACTTCGTTGAACAGCAAAGGAATCTTGGTGCACTCAACGGTTACATTGAGGAGATGATGACGGGACAAAAGGTTGTAAAGGTGTTTAACCATGAGACAGAGACTATCGAGAGGTTTGATGAGCTCAACGAGGCACTTTGCAACAGTGCATTTAAGGCTAATGCTTTTTCAGGATCACTTGGTCCGATAAATGCACAGCTTGGAAATACCAGTTATGTTATCTGTGCAATGATAGGCGGTGCTATAGCTCTTTCTGACAGTGTTGCCGTAGGCTTTACTGTAGGTGCGCTTGCCTCATTCCTGGCATTTAATAAGAATTTCAGTATGCCTATCAATCAGGTGAGTATGCAGTTTAATTCGATCATCATGGCTCTTGCGGGAGCTGATCGTATTTTTAAGCTGCTTGATGAGGAACCTGAGACAGATGACGGATATGTGTTATTGGTAGATGCACAGGAACAGAACGGTGAGATCGTGGAAGCGGATCATCACACAGGACACTGGGCTTGGAAACATTATCACAAGGCTACCGATACAACCACCTATCAGCCTATGGAAGGTGATGTTACATTTAACGGCGTTGATTTTGGCTATAGAGATGACAAGATGGTTCTTCATGATATTGTGCTTCATGCAACTCCCGGACAGAAGATTGCTTTTGTAGGATCTACGGGGGCAGGCAAGACTACAATAACAAACCTGATAAATAGATTTTATGATATTCAGGACGGTAAGATCAGATACGACAATATCAATATCAACAAGATCAGGAAATCAGATCTTAGAAGATCTCTTGGAATAGTTCTTCAGGATACGCATCTTTTTACCGGTACTGTTGCTGACAACATCAGATACGGCAAGCTGGATGCTACGGATGACGAAGTTGTTGCAGCAGCAAAGCTTGCAAATGCTCACAGCTTTATAAAGAGGTTACCTGAAGGCTACAACACTATGCTTACAGGTGACGGAGCAAATCTATCTCAGGGACAGAGACAGCTTCTTGCAATAGCCAGGGCTGCAATAGCAGATCCGCCGGTTCTTATTCTTGATGAAGCTACATCTTCAATTGATACTCGTACGGAGAAGATCGTTCAGGATGGTATGGACAGGCTTATGAAGGGCAGAACTACTTTCGTAATAGCCCACAGACTTTCAACTGTCAGAAACAGCGATTGTATCATTGTACTTGAGCAGGGCAGAATAGTAGAGCAGGGAACTCATGAAGAGCTTCTTGCAAAGAAACAGAGATATTATCAATTGTATACCGGAATGAAGCCGGAAACGGCATGAAACGGAAATTGAATCAGACGTGATAAAAGGGAATGCATCGGATGATGCATTCCCGTATTTTTACATTTAAAGAGGAACATCCGCTCTCGCTTCGCTATAAAGAGGAGCATCCGCTCTCGCTTCGCTATAAAGAGGAACATCCGCTCTCGCTTCGCTCGCCGGATGAAAGTAGTACACTAAGCTCGGAAGGACCTCGCTAAGTGATTACTTTAGCTTACCCAATAGCCTTTTTAACAGCTTCAAGAACACGATCAGCCTGGAAAGGCTTTACGATAAAGTCCTTGGCTCCGGCCTGAATGGACTCGATAACCATAGCCTGCTGACCCATAGCAGAACACATAATGCAAACAGCGTTGGGGTCTGCAGCTTTAATTCCCTTAAGGGCACCGATGCCATCAAGCTCAGGCATTGTGATATCAAGAGTTACAAGGTCGGGCTTCAACTCATTATACTTTTCGATAGCTACCTTGCCGTTCTCTGCTTCTCCCGCAATTTCATATCCGTTCTTGGAAAGGATGTCTTTGAGCATCATGCGCATGAAAGCGGCGTCATCAGTAATGAGTATTCTTTTTCCCATATTGAACCTCCAAATAAGTATTTTTAGTTGCCACAAAAATATAAGCAATTCATTATCTGAAAAAAAGTAGTTCAGTACATAATCTATTGTACCACATGATTTCGATTATGAGCGTTAAATCGTTATTATAAAAAATTAAAATTTGATAAAATTCATTTTTTATTCTAATAATGATAAAAATTCACTTCGAAACCGGAAGACTGTAATCATACTCTAAATCACCGTGATTAACAATCTGCCATTGAATTATACTACAACTATTGTCTGAATTGAATATTTTTTTTGAACTATTTGACATTATCGTAATATCGAGTGTTTGGGTGTCGGTTATTGGTATACTTTCCTTGTGCTCTTCAAGGTCATCTTCATATCCTGAATTAACTGCAGCTACAAAGGCATTTCCCTTGTGACATGCCTCGTAGTAAGCTTTTTGTCTTGCAGCCAGATTCTTGCTGAGGTTATAGTCGGCTTTGGAGTTGACTAAAGTCAGCGTAGCAAAGGAAATAAGGCAAAGGACAGTAAAGATAAGTAGGATTGATGCGCTTCCGACGCTGGAAGCACTGCGGCTTTTGGTTCTCATTTTGCCTCCTTTCCCGTGTCATAGTAATCCACAGAGCATGAAAAGATAATATCCTTGGGATTATTAGGGATTGCGGAAACTACTTCCGAGGTCTTTCTGATATCGATAATAGCTATATCCCCGACATAAGCATCGCCTTTATAGGCTGTGCGATAGGCGGTAACATCGCTGTATACTGTTGATGCTTTTCTTTTGCTTATGGTAAGTATTGCCTCGTAGGATGCGTCCGAAGCTGAATTGTCAGCAAGGTTCCAATCACTGTCAAAAAATAAAATGATATTCTCGGGCGTAATGGCGGCATTGGGATAAATCTGCGAGATCTTTTGAATATCTCCCTTGGAGGCATAAAAGGCCTCAGACAGATTCTGACTCCAGATAGTCGCGTGGCTTAGGTTTGTTGTATTCTGCGCGGTGATATGGGCAGAGACAAACAACCTGATGCAGACTGCCGCAGCCAGGGAAAAGAAAAATACTGCTATTATAAGTTCCATAAGGAACAGACTTGATCTGGCGTTATTGTTGTCATTCATTGTTTAGGCGTCGGTACTCCTTTTGCTGATGAGGAAATCCTCGACAGTTCCGTCGTCGAGAGTTACCTGTATCTTAAAACATGATTCGTTTAGTTCTGTTATGTCAAAAGAGCTGATCTCAAGGATTTTCTGCCCTGACTGCGGGAACAGTTCTTTTAGATCACTTCTCGCATAGAGCTCTCTTAGATATCCGTCGTGATTATAAATGTAGGTGTTATACAAAACGCCGTCTACTTCATCCTGCATGACAAGAGTGGTCTGACCAAACATCTCAGCTGTGAAGATGCGGCCCTTCACATCTGACTGCCTGATCTTCTCAGAAATGTAGGCACAGGCAATCCTGTGGGAATAGTTTCCGGACATGGCGCTTACGTTCTTTTTATAGACCCCCGCTCCGATGATTATCACCGTGATGGCGGAGATAATAAAAAGAAAAAGAAGGCAGAGGACAAATAATGTATCAATTACGTGAGATCTTTTTCCTTCAAGTTCCATTAGCTATATTACCTCTTACTTACTTTAATAACGGTGACATCGGGGTAAAGGTTGGCTGCGATCGGCTGATAATCCACAAAAAACGTAGATTCGTCATATACAAGTCCGTAGTGTTCCTTGAGGTAATCAAGGCTCGGCGGATAAGTGCCTTCGATTGCGTAGCACTGGACTATATCCCTTGCCAAGGCATTTTCAAGAGATTCCTGCTGCTTTTCAATGGTGCCCTTACCGGAGGCATCTATAGCCAGAAAAACAAAAAAGGCAATGAGAACAAAGATGACTACCGAGAACCATCTGTAGAAATCTTCTGTAATGCCGTATATTAAACTTTCTCTGAATCTAAATCTTCTAGACATTTCTTTTATCCTAATCTGCGATTTATCCTATAGTAGACATGATTCCCATGAGAGGAAGTATTACTGACATGAGGATCATTCCAACAATAATGGACAGTACAATAACAAGAGTTGGTTCGAGTACGGATATGAGAGAGTAGATACGTCTTTGAGTGTCTTTTTCAAATCTCTCCGCGATCTGCTTCATTGCCTTATCCAGAGAGCCTGATTTAAATCCGACAGCAACCATCTGGGTGTAAAAAGATGTAAAGATACCGGTCTTTTCTATTGCTTCCGGGAAGCTGTCGCCATCCAAAAGAAGATTTCTGCATTTATCTATTTTCTCTTTCATGTCATTACTTTCAACCAGTTTTTTAACCAGATTGAGTCCTTCATAGGTGTCGATGCCGCTTGAAAGAGTAAGCACCATGCCGCTTGCAAAGCGTTCGCTTTCAAGTTCCTGGGCAAGTCGCTTTGTGGGACCGAATTTAGTCATGAGTTTTTTGAAGGTTCTTTTGCCGTGGTCTGTTAATGTGAAATACAGGAAAGCTGCAGCTATCAGAACCATAAGTGCTATAAGGACAAAAGAGTATCTGTTTAGAGCAAGGCCCATATTGAGAAGCGATTGTGAAAAACCGCTCATGCCGGTTCCGAGCTGAGCAAATACCTGTTCAAAAATGGGAAGAACTTTGACAATGAGAACAGTTATGATGATCAGCATCATGAATACCATGATAAGCGGGTAGCTTACGGCATTCTTGATGTTCTCGTGTATGGAATCCTCGCGTTCGTAGTAGTCGGAGAGTGATTCCATTACTACATCCATATTTCCGGATTCTTCGCCGATAGTGACCATGTGGATGACATAATCCGGGAAGACTTCACTCATTCTAAGGGCAACATGGAATTTCTCGCCGCTTTTTAATATCTGGCTGATCTTGCTGAGTATGGATCTTGAAGCCTTATCCTTGGAATCTTCCATTAGGATTTCTATGCCGTCAACCGGTGCGATGCCGGCTTTTATAAGCAGGGCCATTTGTCTGCAAAAGCCTGATATTTCATAGCTGTTTAGTTTCTTTTGCTGTGCGGTAGCTTTCATAAGCGTATCTCCCATTGGAATATCATGTATTTAGTAGATATATTTGACTGAATAGTTATCGCCTTCATTTAAGAAGGAGCGAAGTTTCCTTTTTTGGGTAGTGGATGCCAGAGTGGGATCCATAAGGGACCAGTCTGCGCCATCAAACTCTATCATGCCGTTGATCCAGCCGATATCGGTAACATAAGCGCTGAGCCAGGCGTGATAAGTGGTTCCGGCATATCCTACTTCCATCTTGGTGGGAATATTCTGGCTCCTTAGCATTGCGGTCATAAGAGCTGCATAGTCAAGACAGATTCCCTTCTTATCAACAAAGGTCTGATCGATATCGGGAAGGTAACTACTCTCAACAACTGCGGCTTTATCGTAGTCATAGCTGATATTTTCTATTACATAGTTATATACCTGAGATATAACTTCAAGGTCATTGTTACATGGATAAGCAAGCTCCATAGCCTCTTTTACCCCGAGAGAATCAGCGGTGAAGGTCACAAACTGATTGGGATAAAGAAAAGGCTTAAATTCATCACTTAGCTCAACGGTAATTCCGGTTGAAAAGACCATGGAATATTTTTTTTCAGTGATGTTCTCATATACATTTATCATGTAATCGCCATTGCCGGATTGAAGCGGAAATATTTCGTAGTCATTGTTATCCCTATGCAGGTTGTATGTATAGGTCACATCATCAGGACCTGTTATCTGCAGTTTTACTTTGGGGGATGTGCCACTATAAAGTACTGATACATACCCTTCCGAAGCGTTGGAATAATCAACTACCGAAAGGTCATTTGCACTTGTGGCTGTGGCGGGCTGAGAGGGCACAAGGCACACGGGAGTATTGCTTCTTGAGCCTTTTTCATCTCCCAGATTGCCGTACCCTTCAGGAACAGTTGATTTCTTGAAAGGAGCCATCTCACAGGCTGTAAGCAGCATAGCTGATACAAGTATCAATGCGATTATTCTGTTGTGAGCGGAAAAGAAATGTCTACATATCATGAGAGCACCTGAGGAGCGTCCTTTAATTTTTTGTAGGCTTTAGAAATAAGCTCGGATATTCTGGATACTTTTTCATCCGAGTTAAGTATTCTGGCGTAGGCTATTTCAAGAGGGGTTCCCACGTTGAGTTCATTGTAGCCGTGGAGTCTTTTGGTAAGGTCCATAAGGAACATATCGGCGCTTGTGGCAGTGCAGTCCTCCATGAGGATAATAAATTCGTTGCCGCCGTTTCTGCCGACATAGCCGTAGTCTTCACCCACATCTTCAAGGATGTAGCAGAACTCAGCAATAAGGTCATTGCCGTGGGAGTGACCCTTACTTGAGTTTACTGTTTTGAGATCGTTGATACGCATAAGGATAAAGCCGGCGTTTTCAAGCTTGCCTGATTCGTTAAAGCTCTCGAAGAGAAGATCACAGCTGTATCTGTTGGGAAGCCCTGTGAGCCTATCAAGATAGGCCATCTTATTGAGCCTGTTCCCTATGGATGCGGTTCTTTTCATTATATAGAAATCCATGAGAAAAGAGACTGCGAACAGAATAATTGCAACAGTCACAATTGTGAGGACTCCGGGGACATCTGATAGCCGGTCCTTGTTATTATTCACGTGATAAGCAAGTACCACAGTTATGATCAGCAAAATGAAAAGAGATAATACTTTATAAATAAAAATGGAATTGTAGATGTTGGTACGTTTGCTCTTAGTGTAGAAATCAGCTTTCATCGCTATCTCCCCTTATACATAAGTATCAAGTGAACAACGTTACAGTTTGTGGAAAATTGGAGTTCTGTTCTTGAAAGTACAGTACTCGTTGAATCCACAAGATATAGCTATATCTCTCATCTGGTCAAATGCACCGGCAACTCCCGCTGTTTTGTGCGCGTCAGAGCCGAAGGTAATGATCTTGCCGCCAAGTTCTTTGTATCTTCTAAGAACGTCAGGATGTGGATTTGGTGCCGTGTTGTTTTTGAACAGAGGCTTGGAATTAAAATCCAGTCCCTTGTCGTTCTTTATTACATGAAGCAAAATTGCATCTATTTCATCGCTATACTTGCTGTAGGAATAGGCATCAAAGCAATCCGGAGCATATCTTACCAGATAGTCCAGATGTCCAAGTACATCGTAGTCTTCAAACACAAGAAGATTATCAAGGGTTAGCCTAAAGTAATCCCGAAGGACTTCAGAGGGCGAGATGCCTTCCCAAAAATCGGGATAGTAAGGATCTTTTCTATTTATAAGGTGAATTGATGCAATAACAAAATCAAATGGATGTGACTTTACGAAAGCAGCATTTTCTTTTGCGATATGAGTTTGCATACCGACTTCAACGCCAAATCCGATATTGATCTTGTCTTTATATTTATCGCGGTAAAAAGACAATTCTTTATGATATGCTTCTACATCCAGATCGAAAGCTCCATCGGGCAAATCGTCATAGTGTGGATAGTCAAGATCAAGGTGATCCGTAAAGCATATATCGGTAAGACCAAGCGAGATTGCAGTCTCTATCATATCCTCCATAGGGACTGTGCTGTCGCCTGAGTTATGTGTGTGTAAATGATAGTCTGATTTTGGAAACATTTTGTCGCTCCGATTCTGATAGTTTTCCATAGCAATATTTTAATATTCTTACTTGATTTATGCTACATTTTTTATTAGAATTAGAGTTGCTGATAAAAAATTATCAATTCGTATGATTTTTAATGTAACAGCAATTATATTATTAAATTCATTTTAGGAGGAACTTAAAATGGCAGTTAAAGTAGCAATCAATGGTTTTGGTCGTATCGGACGTCTTGCTTTCAGACAGATGTTTGAGCATGAGGGAACAGAGATCGTAGCAATCAACGATCTTACAGATCCTAAGATGCTTGCTCATCTTCTTAAGTATGATTCATCACAGGGCAAGTACAAGTACGCTGATAAGGTTTCTTACAGCGAGAACTCAATCACAGTTAACGGCAAAGAGATCACAATTTACAAAGAGGCAGACGCTAAGAACCTTCCTTGGGGACAGATCGGTGTAGACGTAGTTCTTGAGTGCACAGGTTTCTATACATCCAAGGCTAAGGCACAGGCTCATATCGATGCTGGTGCTAAGAAGGTTGTTATTTCTGCTCCTGCAGGAAATGATCTTCCTACAATCGTATATAACGTTAACCACAACACACTTACAGCAGAGGACAACATCATCTCAGCTGCATCTTGTACAACAAACTGCCTTGCACCTATGGCTAAGGCTCTTAACGATTTCGCACCTATCCAGTCCGGTATCATGGCAACAATCCATGCTTACACAGGTGATCAGATGATCCTTGACGGACCTCAGAGAAAGGGTGACCTTAGAAGAGCACGTGCAGGCGCTGTTAACATCGTTCCTAACTCAACAGGCGCTGCTAAGGCTATCGGCCTTGTTATCCCTGAGCTTAACGGCAAGCTCATCGGCGCTGCTCAGAGAGTACCTGTTCCTACAGGATCAACAACTCTTCTCTTTGCAGTAGTTAAGTCTGCTACAGAAGTTACAAAGGATTCCATCAATGCAGCTATGAAGAAGGCTTCAGATCCTGAGACTTTCGGCTACAACGAGGATGAGATCGTATCTTCAGATATCGTTGGAATGACATATGGTTCACTCTTCGATGCTACACAGACAATGGTTACTAAGATCGGTGATGACCTTTACGAGGTTCAGGTTGTTTCATGGTATGACAACGAGAACTCTTACACATCACAGATGGTTAGAACAATCAAGTACTTCGAGAAGTTCGTTAAGTAATCACCTAGCGAGGTCTTTTCGAGCTTGGTGAAACCCATCAGAATTCAAAGAGGGTCCGGTCCCTTGGACCGAACCCTCTTTTCTTTTTAAAAAATCCACAAAAGGAGAGAAGAACAATGGCATTAAACAAAAAGTCAGTAGATGACATCAACGTTAAGGGCAGACGCGTTCTTGTTCGTTGTGACTTCAACGTTCCTTTAAAGAACGGTGAGATCACAGACGATACCAGAATCGTTGCAGCTCTTCCCACAATCAAGAAGCTTATCAAGGACGGCGGCAAGGTTATCCTTTGCTCACACCTTGGTAAAGTTAAGAACGGCCCCAACGAGGGTGAGTCACTTGCACCTGTTGCCAAGAGACTTTCAGAGAAGCTTGGCAAGGATGTTAAGTTCATCAGTGATTACAGCGTAACCGGCGCTACAGCAACCGGTGCCGTAGAGGCAATGAATGAGGGAGACGTTATCCTTCTTCAGAATACACGTTTCAGAGGCAAAGAGGAGACCAAGCCTGAGGAGGCCGGTGAGGCTTTTGCAAAAGAGCTTGCTGATCTTGCCGATGATTATGTTTGTGACGCTTTCGGTTCAGCTCACAGAGCACACGCTTCTGTAGCAGTTGTAACCAAGTACATCAAGGAAAAAGGCGGAAACAACGCTGTTGGATACCTTATGCAGAAGGAGATCGACTTCCTTGGAAACGCAGTTGAGAACCCAGTTAGACCTTTCGTAGCTATTCTTGGTGGCGCTAAGGTTGCTGATAAGCTCAACGTTATCAACACTCTTCTTGATAAGTGCGATACTCTTATCATCGGTGGTGGTATGGCTTACACATTCCTTAAGGCTAAGGGATATGAAGTTGGTAAGTCACTTCTTGACGAGACAAAGGTTGATTATTGTAAGGAAATGATGGAGAAGGCTGAGAAGGCTGGCAAGAAGCTCCTTCTTCCTATCGATACAGTTTGCATCGATGAGTTCCCTGACCCTATCGACAATCCATCTATCACAACAAAGGTTGTAGATGCTGATAAGATCCCTGCTGACAAAGAGGGCGCTGATATCGGACCTAAGACAGTTGAGCTTTATGCTGAGGCTGTTAAGTCTGCTAAGACTGTTGTTTGGAACGGACCTATGGGCGTATTCGAGAACCCTGTTCTTGCAAACGGTACTAAGGAAGTTGCTAAGGCTCTTTCAGAGACAGACGCAACAACAATCATCGGCGGTGGTGACAGCGCAGCAGCAGTTAACCAGCTTGGTTATGCTGACAAGATGAGCCACATCTCAACAGGTGGCGGTGCTTCTCTTGAGTTCCTCGAGGGCAAGAAGCTTCCTGGCGTATACGCTGCAGACGATAAAGGCTGAACACTTAGCGAGGTTATTCGAGCTTAGTGTGAAGCTTGTTCTGGCGAGGGCCTGTGGCCCGAGAGCAGAACTTCCTTATGAAGCATCGGCGCGCTTTACGCAAGTTGTGCAGCTTTTGCTCATATTAAACTAAGCACTTCATCGAGCTCAAACATTCATCGTTTCATGCATAGGCATTCACGATGAATTGATCTCGATTCCGCAGTTTAAAAAATCGCAAAATTCTGCACAATCTTGCTTATAGCGCTGCCGATGCATTACTTTTATTCAACGAATATAGATTCTTTGGAGGAATTTAAAATGGCACGTAGAAGAATTATTGCTGGAAACTGGAAGATGAACAAGACTCCTAGTGAAGCAGTTGCATTATGCGAGGAGCTCAAGGATCTTGTTAAGAATGATGCTGTAGACGTAGTTTACTGCGTTCCTGCAATCGACATCGTACCTGTAGTAGAGGCTGTTAAGGGCACAAACGTTAACGTTGGTGCTGAGAACTTCTACATTGAAGATAAGGGTGCATTCACAGGAGAAATCTCCGCACCTATGCTTGTAGATGCAGGCGTTAAGTATGTTATCATGGGTCATTCAGAGAGAAGAGATATCTTCGGCGAGAATGATATCCTCATCAATGCTAAGGTTAAGAAGGCATTTGCTGCCGGACTTACACCTATCCTTTGCTGTGGTGAGTCTCTTGCACTTCGTAAGGCTGGTACTTACAAGGAGTGGATTGAGAGACAGATCACATGGGATCTTTCAGGTGTTACAGCTGATCAGGTTAAGAAGCTTGTTATCGCTTACGAGCCTATCTGGGCTATCGGAACAGGTGAGACAGCTACAGCAGACCAGGCTGAGGAAGTTTGCGGATTCATCCGTGAGCTCATCGCTAAGCTTTATGATCAGGCTACAGCTGATGAAGTTCGTATTCAGTACGGCGGATCTATGAATGCAGGCAACGCTGCAGAGCTTCTTTCAAAGCCTAACATCGACGGCGGACTTATCGGTGGTGCAAGCCT
>JAEEXE010000014.1 GCA_016291375.1 Butyrivibrio sp. | reverse complement strand
AACTTAACACCCTTCTTCTCTTTCATCTGGTCGATAAGCTGCTCGAAGTACTTCTTACCAACCTCCATAACTACGTCAGAGAACATCTGGATGAAACGACGATATGAATCATATACGAAACGCTCGAATGCAGGATCGGGATTACCCTTGATCATTGCTGCAACTACTTCATCGTTAAGACCGAGGTTGAGGATTGTATCCATCATACCGGGCATAGATGCACGAGCACCTGAACGAACTGAAACAAGAAGAGGATTCTGAAGGTCGCCAAACTTCTTACCGTTAATCTCTTCCATCTTTTTAACGCCGTCCATAGCCTGAGCCATGATCTCGTCGTTAATCTTACGACCGTCCTCATAGTACTGTGTACAAGCTTCTGTAGTAATTGTGAAGCCCTGTGGTACAGGAAGACCGATACTTGTCATCTCAGCAAGGTTAGCACCCTTACCACCCAGAAGGTTACGCATTGTCATGTTACCTTCGTTGAACATATAAACCCACTTGTTCGCCATTGTTTTACCTTTCTTGCCATTCCTCTAATAATGGCAACCTTTCATTATTTACATTTATTTATAACTACTGCGGTTCTTTATATTAAAGATGCAGTTAATTATCAAAGCTTGGGTCCGGAAGCCGGAATAAAACTATCAAATATATAGATATCAAAGTTCTCTTTAGCTCTGGTAAGCTCTTCCTCACTCTTGATGGTCCAGGCAGCTGTGACATTCTTGTACAGATGTCTGCAAAGCCATAATGAAACATTGTGAGGATATTTGTGGTTGTAAGCGATGAAATCAGGCTTAGCAAACACATTGAGAAAAAGATTGGTAAGCGCAAAATACAAAAATGTATTGAATTCATCAGGCTTTTCCTTATGGAATTCATCTGAGAGCTGACCTCTCATGACTGCATTATTATGTCTCTTATACCAGATAAGCCCGAGAGGATTGAATGATTCGATACAATAAACACCCTTGTATGCGCGCAAAAGTGCATCAACCTTGGGGCAGACCGAAAGGTTCTTGAATTCTATCTTGAGTTCTACTATAAGAGGGATCTTACCATCTACAAGCTTAAGGAAATCCTCAAACCTGGGGATGCGTTCATTGGAATCAAGAAGCTTAAACTTAAGCAGCTCATCATAGGTGTAATCAATAACCTTGCCCTTAACAGGTGTGCCGTCCTCATTCCTCGCTACTCTCTCAAGAGTAAAATCGTGAAAAATAACCGGAACACCGTCTTTGGAAAGCTGTACGTCACACTCTATACCATAGCCGGCATCAACAGCTTTCTTAAAAGCAGCCATTGAATTCTCAGGAGCATCACTGTTGTTATCATGAAGTCCTCTGTGTGCATACAAAACCTGTACATGGGGCTCTCTTGAAGGCTTGCAAGTCATTCTGGGCATAATAAGTATGAAATACAATACTGTCAAAATAGCCAAAATTATGCATAAAACCTGTAAAAAGAACATCCAAATCACTTCCCTATGATATTTTTTTAACGCGTCCGCTAAATATTTTACAGCCTAATTGTATAAACCGCAACAATAAATTGTAGAAATTTCAGTCATCTATATCGAAATTTTCCAAAATACTCTTCTTTTTGTCAGGACGAGTATCGCCATGTCTTACCATAAGCATTGTAATGAAGGCAAGTACAGAGAAAATAAATGCGTATGGGAAAAGAGTTTTATAAGAAATATGCTCAAGCAAAAATCCGGAAAAAATAGGTGTAAATACCTGAGCTGCCATGGAAAATGTATAGTACATACCGGTAAACTTACCGATATCGCCCTCCTTACACATCTCAACAACCATGGGATAAGAATTGACATTTATAGCTGCCCAGCCGATACCGACCATGATAAAGCATATATTTATAAGAGGTGAGAAGCTTCTAAAGAGTCCTGCGCTGATATATCCAAGGGCCATAATGGTTACACCCGCAAGGATCGTCTTTTTTCTTCCGATCTTACCTGATATATATGCGATCGGAACATAGCTCAAAGTTGCTGCCACTGTGGCAACAAGAAGGCATGTAGCGTATGCGCCGTTTCTAAGATCCCATACTTCCACAACGAATCTTGAAAAAGCTGTAGTTACGGCATTATATGCTGTGTACCACAAAAATACAGATATAAGGAGGAATATAAGGCTCTTCTCTACTGCCTTAGGCATTGCACCTTGGTCTTTGCTATCAGAGTCTTCTTCCTCAAGGGAATCTCCAAGTGAAAAGAGTCCGCCCTCTTCTTTTATCTTTTTCTTAATAGTATTCTCTTTAATAGTAAGAACAAGAATGCCTATTCCAACAGCCATACAGATGATAACACTTATTGAGAAAGGCATATAATCAGTATCTGCGGGATTAGCTGCCTCTTTTAACAGGATCTTAGTCATTACAAGCACATAGATACCGCCAAGTGTACCCATAAGGTTGATAATGGCATTTGCAGAGCTTCGAACAGGTGCCGGTGTAAGGTCTGGCATAAGCGAAACCGCAGGGGATCTGAATATCCCCATTGAAATAAGAAGAAGCAACAGCACTCCTATGAATATAAGCAGATTACCGCTTTGTTTAGCCACCGCTATAAGAATATACAGAAACGCTATTGAAAGCACTGTTCCCGTAATGATATAAGGCATTCTTTTTCCGAGCTTAGTATTGGTCTTATCTGATAACATGCCAAAAAACGGAAGCATGAAAAGCGCAAGGATATTATCCATCGCCATAACCGCTCCTGTAGCCGTCTCTCCAAGGCCAAATGTATATTTTAATATCTTGGGAATCTCATTGTCATAGAATTGCCAAAAGGCACAGATAGATAGAAATGCAAATCCGATCAGTAACGTTCTCTTGTAATTTAACTTCATATTGTTGTCCCCTTTAAGCCTTAAAATAAGCAATTATCAATTTCACGCCTATATATCATATCTTATAATCCCCATAAAAACAAATAATTACACAATAAATTCTCTTTTTTCCTTATATAATTCATACCTTAATATATTGCATTTTATAGTAGATTCTCATATAATACGAACTGTTGCAAAGACAATCAGATTTTATTAAGTGAGGCAATTTTTAATGATAAGTGCTAATAACGTAACTTTAAGAGTAGGTAAAAAAGCTCTCTTTGAGGATGTAAACATCAAATTCACCGAAGGTAACTGCTACGGTATCATCGGTGCCAACGGTGCCGGTAAATCAACATTCTTAAAGATCCTTTCAGGACAGATTGAAACAACCAACGGTGATATCGTCATCACTCCCGGTCAGCGTCTTTCTTTCCTTGAGCAGGATCACTTTAAGTATGATGATAACGTTGTTCTTGATACAGTTATTGCAGGTAATGCAAGGCTTTTTGAGATCAAGAACGAAAAAGACGCTATTTATGCCAAGGAAGATTTCACTGATGAAGATGGTATACGCGCAAGTGAGCTGGAGGCTGAATTTGCCGAGATGAACGGATGGGAAGCTGAGTCTGACGCTGAGAGCCTTCTTAACGGCCTTGGAATCGAGACTGAGAACCATTATAAGCTCATGAAAGATCTTGATGGTAATCAGAAGGTTAAGGTCCTTCTTGCAAGAGCTCTTTTTGGTAATCCTGATATCCTGCTTCTTGACGAGCCTACCAACCACCTTGATCTTGATGCTATCGCATGGCTCGAGGAGTTCCTTATCAACTTCGAGAACACAGTTATCGTTGTATCTCACGACCGTTACTTCCTTAATAAAGTATGTACATATATTGCTGATATTGACTACGGCAAGATTCAGCTCTTCGCCGGTAACTATGATTTCTGGTATGAGTCTTCACAGCTCATGATCAGACAGATGAAAGAAGCCAATAAGAAAAAAGAGGAACAGATCAAAGAGCTCAAGGAGTTCATTGCCCGTTTCTCTGCTAACGCAAGTAAGTCCAAGCAGGCTACTTCCAGAAAGAAAGCCCTCGAGAAGATCGAGCTTGATACTATCAAGCCTTCAAGCAGAAAATATCCTTACATAGATTTCAGACCCGAAAGAGAGATCGGTAACGAGGTACTTACTGTTGATGGTATCTCTAAGACTATCAACGGAGAAAAAGTCCTTGATAAGGTTTCATTTGTAGTTCAGCACGATGATAAGATTGCTTTTGTAGGCGGTAACGAGCTTGCAAAGACTACTCTCTTCCAGATCCTTACAGGAGAGCTTGAGGCTGACGAGGGAACATACAAATGGGGTGTTACAACATCTCAGGCTTACTTCCCCAAGGACAGCACCAATGAGTTTAATAACGACTACACTATTACAGAGTGGCTTACAGGATATTCAGAGATCAAAGATGCTACATACGTAAGAGGTTTCCTTGGACGTATGCTCTTCGCCGGTGAAGACGGTGTCAAGAAGGTTAAAGTCCTTTCCGGAGGAGAAAAGGTTCGTTGTCTTCTTTCCAAGATGATGATAAGCGGCGCTAACTGCCTTATCTTTGACGAGCCCACCAACCACCTTGACATGGAATCAATCTCCGCTCTTAACGACGGCATGATCAAATTCCCGGGTGTTGAGCTCTTTGCCTGTCGTGACCACCAGGTAGTTCAGACTACAGCCAACAGAATAATGGAAATCCTTCCCGACGGAACACTTGTTGATAAGCGCTCTACTTACGATGAGTATCTTGAAAACGACGAGATGGCAAGAAAACGTACAGTTTATAACACAGTAGCTGAGGAAGAGGAAGACGACTGATAAAGTTATCTTTTCTATATATTAAGGAGGAGCAATAATGCAAACATTTAGTCCTGTAAAAGAAGGTAAGGTTCGTGAGATCTATGATATCGGTGATAACCTGATCATGGTAGCAACAGACAGAATTTCTGCCTTCGACGTAATTCTCAAAAACAAGGTAACCAAGAAAGGTGCTGTTCTCACCCAGATGTCCAGATTCTGGTTTGATTACACCAAAGATATTGTGGCTAACCACATGATCAGCGTTGATACATCTGATATGCCCGAATATTTCAGAACACCTGATTTCACAGGAAACAGCATGCTATGCAAGAAGCTCACAATGATCCCTGTTGAGTGCATCGTTCGCGGATACATTACAGGAAGCGGCTGGGCAAGCTACAAGGAAAACGGCACTGTATGCGGTATAAAGCTTCCCGAAGGTCTTAAGGAATGCGACAAGCTTCCTGAACCCATCTACACTCCAAGCACAAAGGCTGAGATCGGTGACCACGATGAGAACATCGACTTTGACAGAAGCGTTGAAGTTCTTGAGAAGGAATTCCCAGGAAAAGGACTTGAGTATGCAACCAAGATCAAGGATTGCACAATTGCTCTTTATAAGAAATGTGCTGACTACGCTCTCACTCGCGGTATCATCATCGCTGATACAAAGTTTGAGTTTGGTATTGATGAGAACGGCAATGTTGTCCTCGCTGATGAGATGCTCACACCTGACAGCTCACGTTTCTGGCCTGTTGAAGGCTATGAACCCGGACATGGTCAGCCTTCATTCGATAAGCAGTTCGTTCGTGATTATTTAAAGGCTAATCCGGAGTGTGACTACAATCTCCCTCAGGATGTCATTGATAAGACAATCGCTAAGTACCTTGAAGCATATAAGCTCCTTACAGGTTCAGAACTTAATGTATAATAGCCACAAGGCTATATAAAGCCCCTCGACTTAGATAAAATCTAAGCCGAGGGGCTTTTTGCTGTTTATATCATCATAAATGTGATCAGTATTTTATTTCTTTACTTTAATAAGCTTATCAAAGACTACTCTATATTTAGATCCAAAAATATCCTCATATACGACAGCTCCATAATGGGTATCCCCATAGGATAATTTTTTTACATTCTTAATCCTCATCTTAAGCTCGTCATCTTCATCCATTCCCAAGAGCTTTTTATCCGGAGTTGTAAAATATATAAGAAAGGTAAGCGGATCATAAGTAATACCGGGATCAAAATCTCTATTCGGATTGGCATAATCATAAATACATTCATTATATTCGCCAAATAAATGGTAGACTTCCATTATATCAGGGGACGAAGTACAGAACCATATATGCTCAGAATTGTCATCATTCGCAAGTTCACATATATCTCCTTTTGCCTTAACAACAGTCTTATCATCGGCAACACCATCTTTAAATGTAGCGTAATGGAACTCATTATCTCTGTAATACGCCAGATAATAACCGTTATCATCCTTTCCCACCACATCTGCACATTCGGTGATATCACTATCTGCAAATGGGATCAGCTCCATATCCTTATTGAGCCAATAATACTGACCTCCCGCCATTACAGCTGTCCCTTCCAGATTATCTTCTCCAGCCACAATCACCGTACCGGTATCTGCATTATTTTTAGGAAAAACTTCGCAGTAGTCTTCGGAAGATAGCTCTTTAGCTTCATCTTCGCCCACTTTGTAATAATATAAGCCATCCCTGTTATTGATCAGTACATTATTCATATTGTGATCCATATACAGCTCTGAATATGAGTCTGATTTAAAGATTTCTTTTAACTCTACGTCCCTAAGGCAATACAGATTATCTGAATCTAAAAGATCTGTCAAATATACAGTCTGCCCATCATCGCTCACACTTACAAGATTATAATAATGATTTGGGGCGTCACTTCTATACTCAGAAATCACTTTATCATCGCTGTCAATTACTTTAAACACAGTGTAGCTTACATCTTGATTAAAAACCTGTTCCATGCAGCAAAAATAAGCAGTATTTAATGATATAACCGCTCCGATAGTGTCATTAACAGTTTTATGAACCATTGTAGTTCTATTGGCTATATCGTAACCCTTAAGAACATAGTTATTATCAATATAGTACATGATCATGCCATAGTTACTAAAGCCGTAGCCTAAAGAATGGGCCAAAAATTCCGTGGAGAGATCTTCTGCATTTATAAAATAGAGGTCTCGATTTTTACAAATAAGAATTCCACAAAACGCTTCCGGATAAAAAACAATGTCTTCAAAGTTATCTTGAAACTCTTTGTTCGTACATCCTCTATCGTTATATATTATGCCATCTTGTTCAGCCAGCATAATATAATCCGCATCAGGATCCAAAAACTCCGATACGACCGGACTATTAAGCGAACTAATAAAACGTGTCACCGATGGAATAAAAAGCAGCAATCCACACAGCATCAAGATAATAACAAGCCCTATGATCACTCGAAATTCCGACTTGTTCTCACGATTATCAAGTGCTTTTATAAAGTCTTTTATTTTGAAATTCTCTTCTTCTACGCCTTTAAAAGAGCCTTCTGTCTGCTGTGGATTAAATTGCTTTTCATTATTGTCTATTTTAAAAGAACTACTCTCTTTTTCATCATGTGAAACCGGCTTTGTTTCAGGTATCTGTACCTTCTCCCAACCGGTATCATCCATCTCAAGCAAAGGATAACCGCATACGGGACAATACTTTGCTCCTTTTTCTGCTTTATAACCGCAACTTGCGCATTTCATTAATTCTTTTTCCTACCTATATCTATAATGTATTTATATATCAGTAATCTGATACTCCTGCAAATATATCTCCGTAGACTTTGTATTTCTCATCATCCAGATCAGTGCATACGACGACACTTTCATATGGGTATCTCGATCTGATCCGACCAACATCCTTTTTTATAAATCCAAAACTACCATCCTTTTTTAACTCGAATAATTGATTATCACTAAGAAGTAGCAGTCGTTCTGCATATATGTCATAAACCAAGTCTATTAATGATTCCCCTGATTCAAAATTTAATTCCTTTTCACCTGATCCATCAACATGATATATCTTTTTATCCTCAGTCGATACCCAAATATCATCATATTTAGGATCTGCAGCAACAGCATGTATTGGTGCGCTGCTTTCAAATAATACCCTGTCAGAAGCCCCAGCTTTTTCAAAGATAACCAAATGAAGCTTATTATCTTCTTCATATAAATATCTGTATCTGCCATTTTCAGTGCAAACAAATTTGCAATCTGTCGGCTCGGATTGCTCTGCGATCGGAAACAATCCGAAATTGTCGGTAAGCCAAAACAGATCCTTATCCTTATTTATAACACAACCTTTAAGGGTTTCATCAAATAAAGTGGCAGTCAAAAGGTTATTATTATAATTCTTAGTAATCACACTGCAGCTCTCACCGGAGATAATCTCAGTAGTTTTACCTGTATCAGCAGAAAAGTGGCTTACAGTCTGATCACTTTCCAAAATTGCATTCTCCATCCCGTTATCAAAGGTCAATCTTGCATTTTCAGATCCATCTATTTTAGCAATATCCCCGTCCTTGTAATAATATACAGCATTTTCTCCCAGATCATGACACTGAAAATACACTACCTTTCCATCATTACTAAGACCTTCTATTACATAATAAATATTTGATTCAAACTCCAATACTTCTTCACCGGAATTAGTGACAACCTTATAAATATATTTTTTATCATCGGAATCATGATTGCTAACCGCAAAAGCAACATAATCTCCATTTGATGAAAAATGCAGATCTAAGCAATACTTTGCAGATGTCAAGACATGAGATTTAAACGTTGCAAGGTCAACCACATTAGCCTCACAGTCTTCTGCCATATAATAAAAATATGCTCCGTTCATGCTAAATCCCGCTTCAATAGCATTGGATATATACTCACTGGTCAGATTACTCTTAACAATATAGAGTTTGTCTTGATTATCAATAACAGCGCACATTGAATGATCAGCATTAAATATACACTCAGAAAGTACGCCCTTGAACTTTTCGTTATAAAGTCCTTGATTGTTGTAAAGTATACCGTCCTTTTCGCTAATAAAAATATGCGACACTTCCCTATTAACAGCCCCCTTTATGACATCCTTATCATCAGCTGTATCAGCAGAAGCTGTATTATCAGAAGCTCCTGTATCCTCCGCATCTGAAGAATCCGCAGAAATGCCGGAATTATCATTGCTACTATCAGTATTGGAAGCAACGGGGCTCTGAGGAGCATTACTGCCATTTCCGGAAGTAAACTTAATAGAAATTACAGCGACAAGAATAAGCGCCGCAACTATAGAAAAAAGAATGATAATCTCCGACTTATGCTTTAGCTTACCTTCGTTATCAGATTGCTGATAGGAAGTCTCCTGCTTTCTATCAGCAGCATAAGAACTCTCCCTTTCATTCATTGGATTCCATGCATTTACAGAAGGCTCAGGACTATGCTTTTGTGTATTCATCTGCATACCGGATGTAGGCTGCATCTGAACTGCATCTGACTCTTTATTTCTTTGTTGTTTTGGTACCGGAAATCCGCATATCGGACAATGAGATACCCCAGCCTTTATTTCATAACCGCAATTAGAACAAAACATATATAATATCCCCATTTATAAAAAATATATAAACAATTCTAATAAAAAAGTAATAATTAAGCAACACACTAAACTAAAAGAATCAAAAGTCGATATAAAAAGTGAAGGAGGAAAGGGAACATGAATAACCTTTCAAACGTATAAAGTACCGTCACTGCGGCAGGCTCCCGGTGGCGGTACTTTTTTGCTTTCACGCGTTTTTTGCAGACTTGGGGCCGGCGGGGCACAGACTCCGATAAGGGGAAGGGGCCTTGGGGCGCACGGTCCATAAACAAAATCGTCACTTCAAATATGCCGTAATTCATGGCTTTTCCGTAACTATTCTTAGAATCTTCAGGTCCTAAACTCCTTTCGATTTAAACGGCGAACTGTCTCCAAAAACATGCTTTATTTTTGAGCATTAGCGAAGAACTCACATTTTCTAATGCTCAAAAGGATGTTTTCCAAGCGAATGCATAGACTATTGTTTGAGCAGTGCAGCGCACGCGCTGCACGCGAGTTTAGTCGAGCATTCGCAATCAAAGGAAAACATCCTGAGCATTTAAGAAAATTTAGAGTTCGTAGGTAGCGAAAAAATAAAGCATGTCTTCGGAGACTTCGCCTGAAAAATCGAAATTCAAACAACGGACCTAAGACAGATTCTAAGAATAGTTATGGTAAAGCTCATGAAATTATCGGCACATATAAAATGTTCAGATTTTGTTTATGGACCGTGCGCCCCAAGGCACCCTTCCCCTTTCCGTAGTCTGTGCCCCGACGGTCCCAAGCCCGCAAAAAACGCGTGAAAATAAAAACTAGCCCTCGATTTCGTAGGGGTTAGCGGGGTGGTCGGGAACGCCGCGCTTGGTGAGAATCTGGATGAGGAGGCGGACGATACCTACTAGGATGAGGTAGCTGCCAACTGTGATGGATTTGCCGTAGTTAAGACGCTGCGGCATAAAGAGCGTGATAATGCCAATGTTCAGGCTGACAACGGCTATTGTTATCATACCGAAGCTTGCACCCTTCTTGATCTTTTCCTTGTGTTTAATGACAAACTGCACACTTGCAACAGCCAGACTAAAAAATACAATAGATACAAGCGCATTGGTCCATTTAGGTATTCTCTCAATATTAGATAATATAAAGACCATAAAGGAAAGCACAAAGATATGAAATACCATTCTTCCACGCTTAATAAACGCTTTTTCATCGCGAAGTCCTGCCTTAACAAGGCGCACTCCACTCCAGATAGCGCAAGAAAGAGCTACTCCTCCTCCGATAACAGTATAGACATCCTGAGGCGTAGCAAGGAATATGATTCCAAGGAGAATCAGAAAGGCATCAATAAGACCCTGCTGAGTCTTAAGCGCATCAAGTACCTTTATTTTCTCAAATTCTCTCCATAGTGAGCCAAAAAACTTGCCAAGAAGTATCTTGGTCTTACTCTCAGAACCTGCTGCAGACAGGATTATAGTACCAAAGTCGTGTATTCCGCTCTTTGATATATCTTCAAGTGATACTGCACCGCCTGATTTCATCGAATCGAACATGTCCTTGGTAAAAGCCTTTCGCTGCTCCATTGTGGCATTACCGATCCAATCATCTATAACCCTGTTAAGACCGGCACTTTCTTCTGTAACATGCTTGCGTTTTACAAAATGATCCCCTTCTACCTGCCAGGTCATACCGGAATGTTGTAAAAGCTTTGTGGCATCGCTTGCAACTATCTTGTGTGGAACAGGAAGTTCGAAAAGCATTCCGACTATACTGTAAGTAGGAATAATATGCGTAAGCTTCCACTTAATAGCTTCAAACTTCTTCATATCTATAAGTTCGGGACAAAATCCCGGTCCGTCGTTACTGTATATATGTTTAATTCTGTTCTGAACATCATCGGATATATGCATTGCCGCGTAAAGAGCGAGATTACCTCCCTTAGAGTGCCCTCCGACATATACATCACCGGAATACTTATTCAAAATATGATTAAGATATTTAACCGCAGCTTTCTGAGCCTTGATCTCCTCAAAACTGATCTGGAAGTCCATCCTCCAGTCATCAATTTCCATGGTAGTGCCTCTAAAAGAAACATATAGGGCGCCTCCCGGAAGATGAACTGTAAAAGCAGTTATCATCATATCCCTCTCTGTATCTTTTATATCAAGATAATCAGAAAGACGCAGTTCACCAAATCTCTTAGATGGTCCCATATAATATGGAACCCAGCCAAAATCGGTCTTGGGTGCACCTTCCAGATCATAGCTTTCAAGGAACTTTGCACACGCCTTTTTAATGCTGATACTTCCTTCTTCGTCCTTTCCGGGCACAATACCGGAAAAGTCATTATATACAAGAAGTGAAAGTGCAAGATTATCAACTTCATTTATGGGCGCTCTTCCAATTGTCAGATCTCCGCGCCATTTAATATAATTTATTACATTCGCCATTTTTTGCTCCAATGCATGTGAATTCAAAATCTATTACTATTATATTCTTCTTTAAAGCAAAAAAACAAATTGGCGAATAGTTTAAGACTAATGTCAACAAAAATACACTTGCTGATATGTCTACTCATTAGAGATATCAGCAAGTGCAACTCTAAACCAAAAGCTCTTTAAAAATACATATTCTATGGATGGTAATGTAGCATGCTAATTAATGCTTATCAACATGCGGTTTATTATAATCCACGTGAGTTTCTGTTACTTTGGGCTCAGGAACAAGTTCCGCAGTATCAGGAGTTGAAACAACGGGTACATCCGCCTTCGCCTTCTCCTCTTCACTGCATCCTGCTACTGCAAACATTGCCGCAAAGGCAACGCATGCGGCTATTAGTGCTGCTCTTCTCTTCACTTTAAAATTCTCCTTCCTTTTATAAAGCATTTATGTACTATTATTTATTAGGGTGACGGAACTCAACGATCTTCGCACTTTTTTTGAGAGTCTTGATCTTATCGATCAACTTCTGGTCATTTGTAAATTCAACTTTCTGACTTGGGTCATTAGACTCATTATAATATCCCCAAAGGCTATCATAATAAAGGAAATCCTTATGCACAATGTCCTTACCATCTTTAGATACAAGGTATGATTCGATTGCTTCATCACCGGTTGCAAAGATAATTCCGTTATCAGTTATGCTAATATCTCCGCCAGATCCTCCCGGATTAAGACGACCGATGCATCTTACTGCCCCGTCTACCACTGTGTAGAATTTCGCATTACTGCAATAGTTTGCAGCAGGATCATCTGACTCGGGGTCCTCGCGAGGATAAACAACATCTTCAGGATCATTTTTATTTTCATATCTATTATCAACCAGCATAACGTCTCCGTTATAGCCTTTAAGGTATACATGAGCAACCCAAGCATTATCACTAAGTGATCTCTCAAACTCTTCGAGAGTATTATACTTGGTAATTTCTTTAAAACCTTCCGTTCCCGATAAGCATGAGGTTTCATTCTCCTCCATTGGAACTTCAACTTCCTCTACTGTCTCAACATCTGTTGTCTCAGGAGCCTCTGCACCTGTTGACTGAGTGCTTCCGCATCCACTAAGCGCAAGCATTCCCGCAAATGCAATTCCTGTTGCAATCTGTAATGCTCTTTTCTTCATTTTAATTCTCTCCTTTTTCTGCGTTTTTTTAACATTGAAAATCCCAAGAGATTTTCTGTTATATAAAAAAGCATGAAGTATGCACAAACATACATCATGCATTTTTATTGAATAAATCCACTTTACTTACTTGATAGTAAAGTTAACACTTGGTGCATTATTACTATTATCATAAAGCTTTAGGTAAGCTTCATATCCTCCTACGAGCGGAGAAGTAATACCATTACTAGCAAGCATTCCTGCCAGCAAAATACCTGTGATTAATTGTGTTGATCTTCTTTTCAATTTTTCTCCTTTCCTAATACAAAGGTCACAATTAAGAAAGAAGAGGAATTAGTCTCTGTTTACTTAACATTATATCATCACTTTTTTCATACGTCCAGCTTTTTGTTGCAGAAACTATGCATGGTTATGCGGTTTCCTTTTTGGGGTATTTTGCAAATGTTAATTATTATTGTGTTTTTTACTTACAGAATAAGCTTCGCCTGTGCCTTCTTGTGGAACTTTTTATTGAATAAGTATTCCGAAATATTTTCTTATTCAATTAAAAAAAGCCTTCAGTTGAACCCTTCAACTGAAAGCTCTTTAAACGCACTTAAATAATCAAATATTAGCTTTTATCTTAGCAATGATTTCTTCATACTCAGCATCTGTAAGGAATTTCTCCTGAGGATTCATAGCAAATACGCCTCCCCACTCATATCCATCCTTGTACTTAGGAACAAGGTGCATATGAAGATGACAAAGTGTATCGCTGAATGCTCCGTAGTTAACCTTATCAGGGTTAAACGCCTTATGAATAGCATTGGATGCAGTACAAATATCCTCAAGAAAAGCCGCTCTGTCTTCCTTGGAAATATCAATCATCTCGCTTACATGATCCTTGTATGCAACAATGCAACGTCCAAGATGACTCTGCTCTTTAAAAAGAAAAAGTTTACTAACCTTAAGCTCGCAAATCTCAATTCCAAAAGCTGCAAGCTTCTCACCACCTGCACAATAAGGGCAATTATTATCTATCATTTTATTATCCTCTTTTCAAAAAAATATCTTTAAACTATCAGATTTAGCGCCATATAAAACTATATTTATTATAAAGCCTTCTTGATGGCAGCAAGAAGATCATCATACTCTTCAAATGCAGGAAGATCAGGATAATCAGCCTTGATCTTATCAGTTGAACGGAAAAGGAAGCCCGCCTTTGAAGCCTGGATCATAGCAAGATCGTTGTAGCTGTCACCGCTTGCAATTGTCTCATATCCAATAGACTGAAGTGCCTTAACTGTTGTGAGCTTGGAATTCTCGATTCTCATCTTGAATCCTGTAATCTCTCCATTATCAGCAACCTCAAGAGAGTTGCAGAAAATTGTGGGCCAGCCAAGCTTCTCCATAAGAGGAGTTGCAAACTGTGTAAATGTATCACTTATGATGATTACCTGAGTAGTCTTTCTAAGTTCATCAAGGAATTCCTTGGCACCGGGAAGGGGATCGATCTTAGCGATAGTCTCCTGAATCTCTTTAAGACCAAGTCCGTGTTCCTTAAGTATACCGATTCTCCACTTCATAAGCTTGTCATAGTCAGGTTCATCTCTTGTAGTCTTCTTAAGCTCAGGGATACCACTCTCCTTAGCAAATGCAATCCAGATTTCAGGCACGAGAACGCCTTCAAGATCCAAACATACGATATTCATAGTAATACTCCTATCTAAATCAACTATAATAATATAAAAATTGCACGCATCTGCAATTTTCACAATCCAAAGTCGATTTTAACACATTAAAGCATCATAGACAATAAAGAAAATACCTCATATTCCCAAATATCTTTAATAAAAGAAGCTTAAGCGATATAATATTTTCATTCATACATTAGGGAGAATATCCATGGACGACAAAATACGCAAATCACATCATTCACTCAGCGCCGAGCTTTTGTGCGAGATCAAAAATGTCAGTGCACCCTTTGAACATACAACAGATATGCACAATCACACCAATCACGAGATCCTGATAGTTAAAAGAGGTAGAATCAATCTTTTTACCGATCACGCAGGAATCGAATTAACCCGCGGTGATGTCGCGCTTATTCCCATGTATAAATTCCACAGAGGCGAAATACTAACTCCTACCGAATACGATAGAATTGTCATTAACGTAACTGAGAACGTCTTACAAAACGCCTCCTATGAGCAATACGATCTAAACAAATGCTTTAAACCCTATAATGATAAGCAGATACACACAGCTCATCTTAATGAAGATGAATTAGAAGAAATCGACTTGTACAGTTCTCTGTTATTGGATAATCTGTATAGCACTTCTGCCGAATCGGAAATCCTGACAGATTCGTATTTTAAGCTTATCATGGTCATGATAAACAGAAAATATAGAAAAAATGAGCTGTCTCTCTCAGAGGACAAGATGCCGGATATTGTAAAAAAGACATTTAATTATATCGACAAGCATCTTACCGAAGAGATCACGCTTAAGGCACTTGAAGATGAGATTCACAATAACGGAACCTACATCTCCAGATGTGTAAAAAAAATATCTGGTCTATCACTATCTCAATATATCATAGCTAAAAGAATCGCCCTTGCCTGCAGACTTCTTCGAGAAGGCAGTACAGCAAACGAAGCCTGTTATCAGTCAGGCTTTAATAACTACTCCAACTTCTCCCGAACTTTTACCAAGCAGGTTGGTGTATCACCTAAGCAGTTCCAGATAGAATACCGCAAAGGAGTAATAGATAATATTTAATACGCGTACAAAGCGAAGCGTAAAAAACAAAGCCCCTGGTTTACTGTTATAAAACGTAAACCAAGGGCTCTTTTTAGGGTTATGATTCGGGTATTTCCGAATAATTATCTAATATTCTCTGAAGAATATACAGCATCCCACTTAGCTGTTCTTTCATCTATGATATCCTGTCCACCGGAACTAAGATAATCAGAAAGACCAGCCTCCCATGTAGCATCAAAGTCTGCCACAGGAGCTTTAACAGCATTGTCAAAGCATGTGTCTCTCTTAGCTGTAAGAGTATCACCGGCACCGCTCTCAGCTTCAATATCACCAACATTTACATTGATACCGATCCTGGTATCTGTCTTAGCGATCTTATCTGCGTCAAGAATATCCTGAGGATCGATTCCTGCGTATGTATGTGCAAGAGACTTCTTTGTAAGATCCTCTGTTGTAAGGTTAAGGCCGTTACATGTAATTGTATAGTCAATGTTCATTCCGGAATTCTGAATAGCATCACCTGTTGCTGCAATGATACTATATCCACCATCTTCAAGCACTTCATGTGTTACCCCTTCTTCACCAACCTGAAGGAATTCAATTACTTCAGGACTTGAGATAAAGTCAAGATACAGCATAGAAGCAAGAGGCTCATCGTTAGTTGAAGGGAAGAAAATCTTTCTATCGATAGGACCGGCAAGGAACTTATTGTGTCCGCCGTTCTTGTCCTCAAAAGGATCGATAGCGATATACTTGGCATCATCGCCTACAAGTCTCTTAAGATTTGCTGCGATAGAATCTTCACCGTTTCTCCAAGGATAATCCCAGTTATGTGTAAATGCACCAACATAGCCGGCCTTCATCATATCATCCTCTGTAGCATCGCCTGATCCATACAGATAGAAATCCTTCCACAAAAGGCCTTCGTTGTACCACTGATTAAGGAGCTTAACGCCTTCCTTAGTACCGTTCTGACAGATCTTTCTATCATCAAAACCATTTACATAATATTCCTTATCGGACATATTAGGATCAAGGAAAGATTCGATAAGTGTTGCTGCTCTCCAGCCCACATCATAAGATACGGAATAAGGAACCATCTTGTTTGCATCTGCACCAAGAAGTGTATCTGCATTCTCCTTGAAAGCAACAAGAACATCATGGAACTCTTCCTTGGTTGTGGGTTCCTTTAAACCAAGCTTATCAAGCCAGTCTTTACGGATAAAGGTAACAACACGGTTCATGTTGGCAAGTTTAGCTTCGATAGCCCATGTTGTTCCATCTTCAAGATCTGAATTCCAATAAAGATTGGTCTCGCCAAGCCAGTTCCAAAGATTAGGAAGTTCACTCTTATAATTATCAATATAAGGTCTCATATCGATGATCGCGTCCATATCTGCATAAGACTTGATAGTAGGATATGAATATGTTACGCAGACATCGGGTGCCGTTCCGGCAGCAAGCTGAGTGTTGATCTCATCAGTCTCAGTCCAACGGGGAATAGCAACAAACTCAACTTCTACGTTATGCTTCTCAAGCATTCCCTTTTTGATATAATCTGTGTAAACGTTGTTTGTAGGGTCTGAACCGCCGTCGTTGTTACGGTCATAAACCTCTACAGTAATGTGTCTTGTTTCTGCAAACTTACCGTCAGTAAGCTCAGAAGCAACACTCTCCCCCGGTGTAGCCGCATCGCCGGCGTCAGTTCCGGCAGGAGCTGCAGGTGCATTTCCACCGGTGTTACCACATGCAGCAAGTGAAAGCGTCATTGCGCATGCAAGTAAGATTGATAAAACCTTTTTCTTCATCTTATACCTCCCATTTTTATTTATATAATTTTTAATAAAAACCCTTCTCACTCCTTAACTGCTCCAAGAGTAACTCCTGAAATAAAGTACTTTTGGAGGAAAGGATAAATACAGATAATCGGCACTGTTGAGAACATAACGATGGCACATTTGATAGCCTCATTAAGTCCCGGAGTACTGAATCCCTCCTGAGTAGCAACTTCAACAGCATTGATATTCTTTAAGATGTTATACAAAAGAAGCTGCAAAGGATAAAGATCCTTGTTCTTTATATACATAAGTGCATCTGAATATCCGTTCCATCTTCCAACCGCATAGAACAAAGCAAGTGTTGCCATAACCGGCTTAGACAGCGGTACATAGATACTTATCAGTATCCTTATAAGACTTGCTCCGTCGATCATTGCTGATTCCCTAAGTGATTCAGGAATTCCGTAAAAGAAACTTCTCATAATGATGACGTTATATACACTCATACAGCTTGGAACCACCAATGCCCAGGGCGTATCAATCATTCCTATCCTAAAGAGTAAAAGATAGTTGGGAATAATACCCGCGTTGAAAAACATTGTGATGGTAACAAAAATATTTATTATCTTTCTACCCTTGAGTCCTTCATATATCAATGGATATGCGCACAGCATCGTCATTGTAAGAGATAGGATGGTGCATCCTACAGTAAGAAATGCTGTCCACACAAAAGCTCTTATATACTTTGCATCCTTAAGAACATGGGCATATGCATTAACATTAAATCCCTTAGGTAATAAATAAACCTGTCTTCTTATCAGATAATCCGTACCGGAAAGCGATTTAGCCAAAAGGTTAATCATGGGGATAATACACATTAGGGATATTATCACGCAGATGATAATAAATACCGCATCCCCGATCTTACTTCCGGTGGAATGAACTGTCCTGTTTTCTTCCATTTTTCATCTACCTCCTACCATATTCCGCGTTCGCCAAACTTCCTGGATAGCCAGTTGGCTCCAAGCAGGAAGAATACATTTACTACAGATTGGAATAGACCAACCGCGGCGGTAAGAGAAAACTGTGAACCTTTAATACCTGCCTTGTATACGTAAGTAGCGATAACTTCAGCTTTATCAAGAACAGTAGGATTTGCCATAGCAAACGGTCTGTCAAATCCTGAACCGATAATATTACCAAGTGCCATGATAAGAAGCACTATTATTGTAGATCTGATTCCCGGAAGTGTTATATGCCACATCTTCTGAAATCTTGAAGCACCGTCTACACTCGCTGCTTCATAAAGATCGGGTGATATTCCGGCGATTGCTGCAAGATAGATAATTGAATTCCATCCAAAACTCTGCCAGATTCCAAGACCTATATAAGTTCTAACCCAGTTACCGGGTTCACCGAGGAAGTTAATGGATGTTCCTCCAAGTCTTTCTACCAGGAGATTTACAAGTCCGGTTGATGGTGCAAAGAGCTGCAAAGCGATACCGTAAATAACAACCCAAGAAAGAAAATGTGGCATGTAAGTGATGGTCTGAACCACTTTTTTAAATTTCTTTATTCTGATCTCGTTTAAGATGAGAGCAAAAATAATCGGAACAGGGAAACCTACGATGAGATCCTTTAAGTTAAGCACAATAGTATTTTTCAGTGCTACAATGAAGTCTTTAGACTTAAATGCCTTGATAAAAAACTCCATACCGTGGTGCTTAGCCCAGGCCATCTTATGTACAGGAAGTACAATACTGTATTTTTTGAATGCTATCAGTATGTACCACATAGGAACATACTTAAATATCAACAGATAGATTAATGGTAAAGCCAAAAGAATGTACAGCTGATAATATCTTTTCAAGTAGACTTTATCAAATTTAACTTTAGGTGCCTTATAGCCTTTATTATCCTTAGCCACTTTCCTTCTCCTTCACATATTTTCTAAGCTCACTTTATCACTTAAGTATATATTTCACCTTTACTGATACGATTAAAATATTGCAAAATCTTACCTCATTTTAATATTATAAATATCGATTTTTCAGCTTTTATGCACATTGCATTAAAAAAGATATATAAATATGTACAATGCTCACATCAGATTGCGCAAATTAAAAAATTGTGATATAAACTTAATCACGATATAATACTTTCAAAATATTATTTTTTAGGGAAATAATTATGAGCGAAAAGGGAAGAAAACTATATCATGCGCTTGGCTCAGAAATAGTATGTGAAGTTAAGACGATCACAGATCCCCTTGATGGGACAAGTGATATGCACAATCACACTTGTCACGAGATCCTTATTCTCAAAAAAGGTTGTCTTAATTTTTTTACGGATAATTCAGGCGTGGAAATGGAGCGGGGAGACGTTGTTCTTATCCCCAAGTATGTGTTCCACAGAGGCGAGCTTACTACTCCCGGCATTTACGACAGGATAGTAATTAACATTACCGAAGATGTTATCGAAGGCGCTTCTACTCCGCACTTTAATCTAAACAAATGCTTCAAGCCCTATAATGACAAGATGATACATACGCTTCACCTTGATGAGAGCGAGCTTGAAGAGATCGATCAGCTAAGTACCAAACTTCAGGAGAATTTATTTAACACCTCTCCGGAATCCGTCATTCTTGCCATGGCTTATCTTAAGATCATATTAGTCAAGCTCAATAAGAAATACAAAAGAAATGATACCCAGATTCCTCAGGACAAAATGCCTGATATTGTAAAGAGAACATTCCAGTATATCGATGAACATATCACCGGCGATATCTCACTTAATATCTTGGAAAAAGAGATTCACAGTAACGGAACCTACATCTCCAGATGTGTAAAAAAAATATCGGGTCTTTCAATATCCCAGTATGTCATCGCCAAAAGAATCACCCTTGCCTGCAAGCTCCTTAGAGATGGCAACACAGCCTACGAAGCATGCTACCAGTCAGGCTTTAAGAATTATTCCAACTTCTCTCGCACCTTCACCAAGCAAGTTGGTATCTCACCCAAGCAATATCAGATCGAGTATCGAAAAGGAATTGTAGCAAACATTTAGTAGTTTATCCTGTTACTAATTTATACTTCATGCATATAAAAAGGTCATTGTCCGTGGTAATAAACCAGGCAATGACCTTTACTTATTTTTCTATATTGTACATGCCAAGACACACTTTCTCAGCACATTCCGGGATCAACCTTCAACTTTGGGAAGTGTAGCAAAGCTCTTTGCAAGCTCCTCATCTGAAGGAATGTAATCTGTCATCTCACCGTCGTTGAATTTCTGATATGCAACCATATCGAAATATCCTGTTCCCGTAAGACCAAAGAGAATTGTCTTCTTCTCTCCCGTCTCCTTGCACTTAAGAGCTTCATCGATCGCTGCTCTGATAGCGTGGCTTGATTCGGGTGCGGGAAGAATACCCTCAACTCTTGCAAACTGCTGAGCTGCTTCGAATACAGATGTCTGCTCAACAGAAATAGCCTCCATATAACCATCGTGATAGAGCTGTGAAAGGATCGGGCTCATGCCGTGATATCTAAGTCCTCCGGCGTGGTTAGCAGAAGGAATGAAGTTACTTCCAAGTGTATACATCTTAGCAAGAGGACATACCATACCTGTATCGCAGAAGTCGTATGCAAACTTACCTCTGGTAAAGCTTGGACAACTTGCAGGCTCAACAGCAACGATACGATAATCCTTCTCTCCGCGAAGCTTCTCGCCCATGAAAGGAGAAATAAGTCCGCCAAGGTTGGATCCGCCACCTGCACATCCGATGATGACATCAGGTGTGATGTTGTACTTATCAAGTGCAGCCTTAGCCTCAAGACCGATAACTGTCTGATGAAGAAGTACCTGGTTAAGAACCGAACCAAGAACATATCTGTAGCCCTCTGTCTTGGTTGCAACTTCTACAGCCTCTGAGATAGCACATCCGAGTGAACCTGTTGTTCCGGGATGCTCAGCGTTGATCTTACGTCCGATCTCAGTATCCATTGAAGGTGAAGGAGTTACGCTTGCACCGTATGTACGCATAACCTCTCTTCTGAAAGGCTTCTGCTCATATGAAACCTTAACCATATATACTTTGCAGTCAATACCAAGATATGCTGAAGCCATTGAAAGAGCTGTACCCCACTGACCTGCACCGGTCTCAGTGGTCACACCCTTAAGGCCCTGCTTCTTGGCATAATATGCCTGAACAATAGCGGAGTTAAGCTTGTGGCTTCCGCTTGTGTTATTGCCCTCAAATTTGTAATAAATCTTGGCAGGTGTACCAAGTGCCTTCTCAAGACAGTACGCTCTTACAAGAGGTGATGGTCTGTACATCTTGTAGAAATCCTGTACCTCCTGAGGAATGTCTATATAAGGAGTTGTATCATCAAGCTCCTGCTTAATAAGCTCGTCGCAAAATACCGGACGAAGGTCCTCAAAGCCCATAGGCTTAAGTGTAGCAGGATTTAAAAGAGGAGCAGGCTTGTTCTTCATATCTGCTCTTACGTTGTACCACTGCTTGGGAATCTCATCCTCAGACAAATAAATCTTATAAGGTATCTTATTATTATCACTCATGAAATAATGCCCCCTGATTTTCGCAATTTAATTCATTAAAGCACAAAAATGCTCAATCTGTCAACCTGGAAGCCTTAATAGCAGTAAGCACATCCTCAGGAATAAACAGTCTTCCAAAGCCGGAGCCAAGGTCAATCTTGGGCTTATTTTTACCATGAAAATCTGAACCTCCGCTTATAAGAAGGTCATACTTGGCCGCCAGCTCTTTTATCTGTCTCTCATCCCTTGCTTCATAGGTTGAATATATAGCTTCAATTCCCATAAGTCCCGCATCCTTTAGCCTGGAAACAAGCGCATCTAGCTTAGCATCGCTAAGATGATACAAAATAGGATGAGCAAGAATGGGAATTCCGCCTGCATCAAGAATATATTTTACTCCGGTTTCGGGACCTATCCTATGAGGCGGTACAAAACAAGGCTTTCCATCTCCTATGAATCTGTCAAAAGCCTCCTGTCTGCTTCCAACAAACCCTTTTTCGTGAAGATATCTTGCAAAGTGAGCCCTTGTAATAACAGCTCCGGGATATTCCCTTACAACATCATCATAGGTAAAAGAAAAACCGGCTATGGTACGGAGTCTGTCGCAGATCTCAATATTTCTTTTAATCCTGATATCATGAAGTTCCTCGAGCCTTTTTATAAAGACCTCGTCATGATGATCAATGTAAAGTCCGACTATATGGCAATCCTTGCCCTCATTAACGGTAGAAACCTCAACTCCGGGAATTACTTCCATATCCGGATATTTCTCTTCCGCATAAGTAATAGCTTCATCAAGGCCCTTTACCGTGTCATGGTCAGTAAGCGCAATCGCTGCAAGGTCCTTTTCATGAGCATAATCAATCAGTTCTTTGACGGTGTAGGTCCCGTCCGAACAATCAGAATGGGTATGTAGATCTATTCCCCGCATATTTCCTCCATCTTACTAAAAAGCGTTTTATAAAGCCGCAGATTCTGCAGCATTTAATATAAATATATTTATATCGCCCCAAGAATAAACTCTGCAAGTCCGTCGTGGTCATTGTCCAGGGTAGTAACCATATCGGCAATCTGTTTTACACTGTCCTTAGCATTGATCATTGCAATGCCGCAGCCTGCAGCTTCCAGCATTGAGATATCATTCTCCTCATCTCCTGCCGCGTATGTATTTTCTATGGGAATATTAAGATATTCAGAGAGCCTTTTTACAACGCTCCCCTTTCCTGCCTCTGCAGGGAAAATCTCAAGGTAAAAGGGATTGGAATAAAGAGTTGTAAGTTCGCCCTTTGTTGCCTCCATAAGAGCTTTTCTGAACCTCTCCTGTTTATCATGATCATGGAGCTCCACCGACAACATTTTGGACGGCGGTTCCTTTATCTCCTTAAAAACATCATCAGTAACAATAAGCGGAGTCTTGATAACCCTTCGATAATAATTCATACACTCCCCATCCTGCTTGGATATGATATGGGTCTGCGTATAAGCGTGGACGTGAACATCATACTCTTTTGCCAGGTCAAATATAAGAGATACATATTTAAGAGGAACTCCGACTTTGTAGATAAACTCATCCCTATCCACATCATAAATCTCAGTTCCATCACTTCCACACAAAAAAGAGCCCTTAAAATCAAGTCCCAGGTCAGCGGCGACAGCTTTGGCGCTGTCTATTGCCCTGCCTGTATTGATGCAGAAATGATTGCCTGCATCGGTGAACTTCTTAAGGGCCTCCATGGTCTTAGGCAAGACCTGCTTACCCGTGGTAAGCAAAGTCCCATCCAGATCAAAGAAAAATATTTTTTTAGCGGATATATCCATCTTGCTAAACTCCGATCGTCATCCTTCGACAATGAGATATCTGCCATCTCCTATGTCAAAAACCTCATCTGCATCAAGCACGTTTCCGTCTTCTATGTCAACGCCTGTATCCTCAAAGTATTCCATAACTTCATCAGGGCCGTCAACGACAACCGCCATGGAATCCTCCAGAAAAGCCTCAGCTTCTTCCATGTTCTCTGCTACATTTTCAGGAAAAAGCTGTCCCTGATTCTCAAGAAAACATTTCAATACCGCATCATCATACTCGTGCATACACAACCTCCAAAACTATAACAAACCTTTATTTTTCATTTCCCGGTATAGCCTTGCAATAGGAAGACCGACTACATTGTAGTAGTCACCTCTTATGCCGTTTATGAATATGCCAAACTTACCTTGAACGCCGTAAGCTCCCGCCTTGTCATCGGGTTCTCCCGTTGAAATATAATCATCTATTTCTTCGTCGCTCATCGCCGCCACATAAACAAGAGTCTCTTCATGAAATGTGAAGTGATCTTCTTTTCCGTCTTTTACATAAAAAACAGTCACCCCTGTGTAGACCGAATGAGCATTGCCTTGAAGAGAAGTGATCATACGTCTGGCATCTTCCCTATCTAGCGGCTTACCAAGTACTCTATGATTATATGATACGACTGTGTCAGCGCCTATTACAACAGGGTTTTCGCTACTTTCACTAAAAATTTTGTGAAATATCTCTGAAGCTTTTTTGAAAGATAACTCCTCAACAATCCTACTGGGCATGGTGCTTTCAGTAGATTCATCCCCTACCGCCGGAATTACCTCATATTCTTTTATTACCTTAGAAAGAAGCTCCTTTCTTCTTGGAGACCCGGAGGCCAATATATAACGCATATCTTTTGTACCTATTCCTAACTTTGTATTGATCTTAAAATCTGTTATCCGGATTCATTTCCGGAATAAAAACTCTTGAATTCTGGATACTCAACTTGCCTGAAGCCTCATAAGCTTCGTCTGCAAATATCTTCTGTGAATTGATTTTCTTATCACCTTCAGATAAAAGAGCTGCCTGTTTAACATATATGCCATTCTCATCCATGACATGAGCTTTCTCCGTATCTCTAAGCTCAAGGTCGAGTATGTGCCACAGCTTATCTCTAAGCTTATTATCCTCAACAGGGAACATTATCTCAACTCTTCTCTCTAAGTTTCTTGGCATCCAGTCGGCACTACTTGCATAAAACTCGTGATTACCTGCATTCTCAAAGTAAAAGATCCTGCTATGTTCAAGGAAGTTTCCAACTATGGATCTGACCGTTATGTTCTCAGAAACTCCGGGAATCCCCGCTTTAAGACAGCAGATACCTCTTACTATAAGATCGATTTTAACTCCTGCGCAGCTAGCCTTATAGAGTTCTGCAATAACTTCTTTGTGACATATAGAGTTCATCTTGGCAATGATCCTTGCAGGTTCACCGCTAAGAGCGTGCTCTTTTTCTCTTTTGATAAGATCTATTATCCTATCCTTGAGCCACAAAGGTGCAAGCGATAGCTTATTCCAGGACAAGGGCTCCGAATAACCTGAGAGCATGTTAAAGACTGCTGTTGCATCTTCTCCGTATGCCGGAGCACAGGTAAAAAGTCCTACGTCAGTATACTGCTTGGCAGTTGAGTCATTGTAATTACCAGTAGCAAGATGGACATATCTCTTAATTCCATCCTCTTCACGCCTTACTATAAGTGTGATCTTACAGTGAGTCTTAAGTCCCACAAGACCGTATATAACGTGGCAGCCGGCTTTCTCAAGCATCTTGGCCCACACGATGTTATTTTCCTCATCAAATCGAGCTTTAAGTTCAACCAGAACAGTAACCTGTTTGCCGTTATCCGCGGCCTTGGCAAGCGCTGCGATAATAGGAGAATTACCGCTTACTCTGTAAAGAGTCTGCTTAATCGCAAGTACATTTGGATCAACTGCTGCATTTTCAACGAACTTGACCACATTTTCAAAGGTCTCGTAGGGATGATGCATAAGTATATCGCCCTTACTTATAACCTCGAAAATATCTGCATCTTTACCAAATTCAGGAACGGGTTGCGGCTCTTTGTAGCTGTGTTCCTTAAGTGCATCAAAGCCATCAAACTTATAGATCTTCATAAGAAACGTAAGATCCAAAGGACCATTTACCGAGAATATCTCATTATCATCAACCTGAAGCTCTCTTGAAATAAACTTAAGGAGTTTCTTGTCTATGCTCTTATCTACTTCAAGTCTTATAGCCTGTCCCCACTGACGACGTTTGATCTGCTTTTCGATCTCCTTAAGAAGGTCCTCTGCCTCGTCTTCATCTATGGACAGATCCGCGTTTCTCTCAACCCTGTAAGGAGCGCTGGTAACGACGTCGTAATTAAGATAAAGCTTATCAACGTAGCTCATAATAAGCTGTTCCAGAAGAACAACTCTTCTCGCAAGGTCCCCTTCTTTTATCTGAGGAAGTTCTATAACTCTTGGAAGAACATCCGGAACCTGCACAGTTGCAAAATCCACATCGTCCTTACCCTCTTTCTTTTTAAGAAGAGATCCGATATTAAGGGTCTTATTTCTGATAAGAGGGAAAGGTCTTGATGAGTCGACCGCCATAGGCGTAAGAACAGGAAAAACAAACTCATCAAAATATCTGTCCAGATAATCCTTATCCTTACCGGAAAGATCAGCAGGATCGCATATATGCAGGTTTTCTTTTCTCATAAGAGGTAGCAGCATGTCGTTATAGATGCCGTACTGCTGTTCCACGAATCTGTGAAGATCTCTTAAAACAGCGTCCAGCTGCTGCTTGGCAGTCATGCCCGAAATATCAAGCTTACTGTATTCTGCATTAATCATATCCTTAAGCGAAGCAACTCTGACCATAAAGAATTCGTCAAGGTTACTTGCAGATATGCTAAGGAACTTAAGCCTTTCAAAAAGCGGATTGGTGGTATCTTCCGCCTCTGAAAGAACTCTGGCATTAAAGCTTATCCAGCTAAGTTCTCTGTTGATATAGAGTTTTGGATTTTCAAAATCAAAAGACATTTTGTTTTTCTTATCTGACTTTGCCATAAATCCCCTCTCGTATTTACATCATCTTCTTCTGACGAATAACAGGCTTAAGCCCAAATACTTCTTCAAAGAAGGATGCTCTGTTAAAGAACAGTCCCTTTTCAAGAGTAATATCTGCGGATGTGTCCACATTTATTATAAGATTCCTGTCCTTGATGCTGACCGTAACGTCTCTGAACTTCTGCTTGTGAGTTCTGTCAAGGCCGTTAGCAACACGCATAATGGCTGTCAGCTTGGATATTCTTAAATAGTCCTCCTTGGATAATCCGTCAAAAAGCTGCGATCCGCCGTTATAATACTCAAACTCTTCGTGATTGAACCTGACAACATTGGCGACTATTGCCCTCTCTATATGAGAAAGTCCTATGATCTCCGTAGACATAATGATGTTGTACGCACAATCTCCAAGATAAACAAGACTTATATATTTGCCGCAGTCATGAAGTATTGTTGCGATTTCCAAAAGAAGCCTGTCTCTACCGGAAAGCCCGTGTATCTCAGTTGTGCTGTCAAAGATAGTAAGAGCAATCTTCTTAAGAGTCTCTCTCCTTGATCTGCTTCCCATGTATCTCTTGGAAATATTCTGAGCACAAGCGATAATGTCCTGTTCAAAATCGTGTGGCGACTTAATATAGTCTTTTTTCTCAGCATATTCATATGCAATTCCGTCACATAAAGTTATGCCGGGAGCCCAGAGATTCTCAGCCTTAGTGGCGTCAAGAATACATTTAATAAGAGTTCCCGCAACATGCAGAAGCGGAACATTTTCTTCAGGCATACCAAGTTTCTTGGCAACATCATAGTCGCTCATGTCACCTGCAAGCTCTATGATCTTAAGGAACTCACTTCTTGTAGCAAAGCCGTCTCCGTCCCTTCCAATACCATACTTCTGCATAACAGGCGAAACATAATCATCTATTATGATAAGATTCTCAATCTTCTTATCCTTAAGATGCATCTTGGTAAAAACAGAAAGCCTTGAATCTATAAGCTCTGAAACAAGCTCAGAGTACTTTAATCTCGAAGCATGAACCTGTTCCATGGTAGTATGTAGCCTCAAGACGCCTGTCATAAGGTTCTGAGTCGCAACCAGTGTATCTTTTTCAAAAAGAGATATCTGAATACTTCCGCCGCCAATATCCACAATGGCTGTCGGCTTCTCAATAACCCTCTCAAACTGATCGTGGCGCAAAGCTATAGATTTGTAATCAATAAAGCGCTGCTCTGAGTTACTCAGAACATCAATGTGAATGCCTGTGCGCTGCTCAATAAGATCCCTGACAATGAGAATATCCTTGGTCTCTCTGATGGCGCTGGTGCCGTAAGCCTGATAATGAGTAACTCCGTACTCCTTCATTATCTTCTTAAACTCAGAGAGAATCCTTATCATCTCATCGACGTGAAGGCTTGAGATCTTACCCGTCGCATAGGTCTCGCTTCCGATATCCATACGATGCCTTACATGGTCAAGCTCTCTGACACCTTTCCTCTTAGAAAGCTCAAAGATCTTGAGAGCAATCTCGTAGGAGCCCACATCAATTGCTGCAAAAACCTCACCCATCATAATAACGCCCCTCATCTCATACAGGAAAAAGAGCTGTCTCCTGCGTATAGTTCTTAGTAGTTTCCAAGTATTCTAAGCATTCTTGCTTCTTCTCGAAGGCCCCTAAGCGCATTCTTGACCGCGCTGTCCGCAAGATTACCTTCAAAATCAATAAAGAATCTGTACTCCCAGTTTCTATCCTCTATAGGTCTTGACTCAATCTTGGTCATATTAAGGTTGTTGTAGATAAAGTGCGACATAAGATGATAAAGAGCACCCGCCTCATGAGGAATCTCAAGGCAGAGGCTGATCTTATCCGCATCCTTAAGGAACACCTTCTGATTAGTTACGATGATAAATCTTGTGGAATTGGCGTCCTCTGAATTAACACCTTCCTTGATGATATCAAGTCCGTAAACTTTGGCAGCGCCTGCACTTGCAATGGCAGCCTTGGATTTATCCCCATCTTCTGCAACCTTCTTGGCAGCAAAAGCGTTATTTTTCATACCTACCTGCTGAATGTAGCTGTAATCCGAAAGAAATCTCGCACTCTGCATAAGCGCCTGAGGATGTGCATAAACCGACTTGATATCGGAAAGCTTAGCCCCCGGAACACCAAGTAGACAGTGCCTTATCTTAATAATCTGTTCGCCGATGATAAAGTGCTCGTACTCAGCAAGAAGATCATAAATCTCGCTTACGATACCTGCTGTAGAGTTCTCAATTGGAAGAACCGCATAGTCTGCACTTCCCTCTTCCAAAAGAGCCATCGCATCCCTGAAGGTTTCAACAGGAATACTGTTAACATCATCTCCAAAGAACTGCTTCATGGCTTCCTCGGAATAAGAGCCCGCAGCGCCCTGGTAACATACTCTGGCATTCTTTTTATCTACACTGTCTATTTTGATAAAGGGAAGCTGACCAGAAGCACCTGCTTCCGCAAGCTTTTGATACTGTAATTTTCTACTCATGGACATGAGCTGTGAAAAGAGCTCCACCAGCCCTGTCTTATTAAAATCTGACTTTGCAAGGCTTTTGATCTGATTTAGTTTCTCGTCTTCTCTTTGTTTGTCAAAAACTTTTTTGCCTGCACCTATCTTGTAATCTGCAACTCTGGATGCTATATCCATTCTCTTTTCATACAGATCAACGATCTGTTTATCAACCGCATCGATTTCTCTGCGAAGGTCCTGTAAATCCATGTATTCCTCCAAAGGTATTTATATAAAACAGCCACAAAAGCCGTTCTTGTAGATATGCATAAAAAAGGCGTTTATATACATATTTCATTTTAAATTTTAGAACAAAAATCCCTTGATAGCAAGAAATAACGCGCCTATAATAATTATGAGGATCAACATTGAGGGGATAAATATGAAGATAAGAACCGTATTATTTACAATAATAACTACGCTAATACTTATCGGCATTGTTGCTTTTTACATTTCGGAGCAACACGTGACCATGTCGCCAACCGATCATGGTAACATCGCCGGTAACCTTCACAATTCCGGTCTCTTTTTTGAAATGGACGGCAAGGTCTATTTTTCCAATGTCAATGACAGCAACTGTCTCTATTCCATGAATGTCGACGAATCTAAGCCCAAGCGTCTTACCAGTATGGGCGTCAAATATATCAGCGGAGCCAAGGATTTTTTATATTTCTATATGGATTCAACCAAAGTATCCGGCAATGTCAAAGGTCTCGGAAGTGCAACCAATCAGTTCGGTATCTACAGATGCAGAACTTCAGGCCGCAGCCAGACTTGTCTTTTACGTGATTTCTGCGGTGAAGTACAGCTCTGCGGTGAGTACCTTTATTACCAGGTAAAAACAGACGGTGGCTCTCTTCACAAGATCCGAGTAGATCAGAAAAATCAATCTCTTGTTTCCACAGAGTTTATATCCCCAATATGCTATTACAACGGCATTATCTACTACACAGGCTTTAGAAACGATCATAATATCAATGCTATTTATACAAATGCAGGCGATACTATTTCCCCTGTTTTATACGGAAATTATTTTTTCCCTGTTGTAAACAGCGGTTACATCTACTATCTTAACGGCGATGATAATTATGCCATATATCGCACCAGTCTTCTTACCGGAGAACAGGACAAGATCACAAGCGACAGAGTTGACTGTTTTACCATGGATAACAATTATATCTACTACTCAACTTCCGCAGCCGGAAATGAAGGACTTAAGCGCTGCGACCTAAACGGAAGAGGCACGGTTATCATGTTTAAGGGAATAACCAATACCCTTAATATAACATCAAGATATATCTATTTTAAGGTTTACGGAAACGACGATGTGATGTACCATATACCTTTGGATGGATCTACTCCTCCATCTGTTTTTGATGTAAGAGTAAAATAAATAATATAACGAGGAGAGTGTATGAATAACATGCGACACATGATGAATCCACTTGATTTCTCAGTGGATGAACTGGAAGCGCTCTTTGATGTTGCTAATGACATCGAACGCAACATGGAAGCATACTCACACAAGTGCGACGGCAAGATTCTTGCGACCTGCTTCTATGAGCCCAGTACCAGAACAAGACTAAGTTTTGAAACAGCTATGTTAAGACTTGGAGGAAAGACTCTCGGCTTTGCCGATGCAGGAAGTTCCTCAGCAGCAAAAGGCGAAAGTGTCGCAGATACTATTCGTGTTGTTTCCTGTTTCGCAGATATATGCGCAATGCGTCACCCCAAGGAAGGCGCTCCTATGGTGGCAGCATCCAAATCCACTATCCCGGTTATCAATGCCGGAGACGGTGGTCATCAACATCCCACACAGACACTTACAGATCTTTTAACCATCAGATCTTTATACGGTAAACTTGGTAACTTTACCATCGGATTATGCGGAGACCTCAAATTTGGTCGTACCGTCCACTCACTTATAAATGCTCTTACAAGATACGAGGGCATCCACTTCGTATTCGTCTCACCAAAAGAGCTTCGTGTTCCCGATTACATTACAGAAATGCTCGATTCCAAGGGCATCACATACGAAGAAGTCATTAAACTTGAAGAGGTCATCGGTCAGCTTGATTTCCTCTATATGACAAGAGTTCAGAAAGAACGTTTCTTCAACGAAGAAGACTACATCCGTTTGAAGAACTTCTATATCCTTGATAAGGCCAAGATGGAGCTCGCCAAGGAAAAGATGTTTATACTCCATCCCCTTCCTCGTGTAAATGAGATCTCTGTTGAGATTGATAACGATCCAAGGGCCGCATACTTTAAGCAGGTTCAGTACGGATTGTACGTAAGAATGGCTTTGATCCTGACGCTTCTTGATATGACTGATGCTCATATGAACGAAGGACTTCTTCGCAAGTTCTGATAACGTCGGGTTTTAAGGACATTAGGAGCACATATTTTTAGATTATCTTAATTCAGAAAGAGGTATTTCATGTTAAATATCGGTAAAATTGAAGAAGGATTCGTCCTCGATCACATACAGGCCGGAAAGGGCATGCAGATTTATCGTCATCTGGGCCTTGATAAGCTCGATTCAACCGTTGCCATAATTAAGAATGCCAAGAGCAAAGTTATGGGCAAAAAAGACATCTTAAAGGTCGAATGCGACATAGATACACTTAACCTTGATATCCTCGCCTTCATTGATCACAACATCACAGTTAATGTTATCAAAGCCGGCGAGATCATAGAGAAAAGAGCTCTCGTTCTCCCCAAGGAGATCCACGGAGTTCTTAGATGTCACAATCCCCGTTGCATCTCCTCCATCGAGCAGGAACTTCCTCAGATCTTCTATCTTGCTGATGAAAAGAACGAAGTATACAGATGCAAGTACTGCGACGAGAAGTACTCTGACGGCGATGCTGTTAAGAAGTGATAGTATATAATATATGCTCCTGCGCATCGTATACCATTTCTTCCATCACAACAGGAATCTTGCACTTGAGTTTCCCCTGATATTTAACGGCAATATAATCCTGAAAAGCATAGGGGTCTTCGCTGTTGTCGGCAAACATGTCCCAGTGGCCGGGGATTACAACGTAAGGCTCAACTTCTCCTGCAAGGTCCGCAGCTTCCTGATAAGTCATATTTCCGATGCAGTTATTCTGATAGCGCCAAGCATCTCTTCCGTTTATAGGAAGAAGCTCAATATCTATCTTTCCAAAGGACCTTATAAGAGGCATCATTCCCTCATATCTGACTGTATCTCCCGCGTGATGTATCCTAACGCCGTCCACTTCGACAATATACTGAAGATATGGATAAAGCCCCGTCTCCGGATCCATATCAAGAAATTCGTGAGAAGCAGCAATCGCGTGAATTGTCATATCTCCTACAGTTACAGATTCTCCCGCGTTAATACCAAGAGCATTGCTCCTACTTACGCCGTCGGAAAGTACTGATTCCTCATGCTTTCTTGGAAAAATAAACTTAGCTTCCGGATTGGTAACTGCCCAGACTTTCCATGATACATGGTCAATATGATCCAGATGATCGTGGGTTCCAAGAAACGCATCGATTCCTTTAAGCTCCTCTACAGGAATTGGCGGTGGAACTTGCCTATCATCTCCCTGCGCAGCGTAATAATCTATACATATAGTTGTACTTTCGGAGCTTATAATCAGTCCCATCTGCCCAAGCCAGCGAATCGATACATTACCCATAAGCATCTACTCCTTTATATCACGGCGATTCCTTCAGCATCCAATATAGAGTGATCCGATATATTGCAGTTATTAAAAAGAACATTTTTAAATTTGCAGTTCTTAAAAGATACATCATAAAAATCGCAATCAATAAAATCGATGCAATTAAATGATGAATAGTCAAAAATAGTATTTTTGAAAATACAGGAATGGAACTGTACTCTTAAGAATTTACCCATCATAAGAGATGTATGAAGAATCTCCGCATCGTAAATTTCCGTATCATTAAAAGATATATAGTTCCAATTTGATTTATGTAGGGAATTTTCTTTTAGAATACATTTACTGAATGTGCTCCCTCCAAAGTTACTTTCGATTAAATAAACAGTAGAGAAATCACAATTCTTAAAAATAACTTTGCCAAAATAGCTGTTGCTTAAATTGTAGTATGAAAAATCAAGATTGCTTATTGTCTCATCAACTATCTCAAGATTGCTTAATGCAGATTCCTCCCCATTAGCATGCCTTGTGTAGCTCTCTAAACGTTCTATTAAATTCATCTCCCCTGGTCTCTTTCCTTTTTTTATAAAAAAATAAAGCGTATAACTAACCATAGATATACTAACAAATCTTTTGCACTCAATCAAATCCTGTCAAAAAAAAGCGAAAAAGTGACTAAATCACCTCTTCGCTCTTAACTCATTTTTGAAAAAATTCACTTACTTTATATAACCGTTCTGACGATTGTAAATGTCATCGGTATGTTTCTCGCGGCGTCTCTCCTCTCCTCTAAGGAGCTCCTGCATATAAGGATTATCATTAGCTCCCGAAACAGAAATAGGATTGGTTTCTTTGGTAAGGTAAACATCTTTCGTTGATTTTCCAAACATATAAGACACCTCCTAAATAAAAACCGCACAGATGAAGGAAAGCAATTCAATCATCCGTGCGGGTCTATTACTTAATCAATATCCAAATTCCTGAGCCCAATACAATCCGTCGTTACCCTGCGCAATAGCTATACCTACTGTCTTGAAACCGCCATCCAATATGTTGGCTGCATGAGTAGGTGAATTAAGCCATGCATTGGTTACGCTGTTAGGTGAATCATAGAGCTTAGCAAGATTCTCGCCGTACTGAACAGTACTATCAACTGTCCAGAACTCTGATCCATCAGGTCTTGTATGTGAGAATGTACCGGTAATCTCATTTGCTCTTACCTGAGCTGCACTTGTAAGCTTGTCACTCCAAACAAGGGCTGCAAGTCCCTTTGCTGCTCTCTGCTGATTGATAAGATCAAGCACAGCAAAGCAAGCATCGATATGGGCCTGACTTGCACTTCCTGAAAGAGCAATATTACCATCATCGATGATGACAAACTCGGTGCCCTCGTTAATGCCTCTCCTTACAGCTTCATCATCTATAACTCCATAGTTAGCGGAGCCGCAACCTGTAAAGGTGAAGCAGATAACACCGGCCATTATGATTGATACAATTTTACTTAGTTTCTTCATAGCTTTTCGTCTCCCTGACATTTAATGAAGATTGATATCCATATTCCTAAACTTATCCTAATCTATGGCATATATTGAATCAATAAACAAATCATAAAAAAATATGCTTTTTATATCATTTATTTCAGTATCAAAATAAAGAATTGAAATTTTATTACAGACTATATATAGTCTCTTTTTGAATAAAATTAAGAAAAGTGCGTCGCTATGTGGGTTTTTAAGAAATCAATAGGCATTGTTTCGAACATCTGTGCGGTGTATAATATGATTACGGAGATTATTACTTATGGTCAAAAAAGAATATGACTACGACAATTTCATATTCCATGTAGACGTTAATTCTGCATTTTTGTCCTGGTCTGCCATCAAAAAGCTCAGAGAAGAGCCGGGCAGCATAGACCTTAGGACTGTTCCTTCCGCTGTTGGCGGCGATGTTAAGACAAGGCACGGTATTATTACTGCCAAGTCCATCCCTGCCAAGAAATACGGCATTGTTACCGGCGAGCCCGTAGTGAAGGCTCTTCAGAAGTGCCCTAATCTCATAATGGTAAACTCCGACTTTAATTTCTACAGAGAGTGTTCCCATGCATTTATCGATATATTGCACAAGTACTCTCCTCTCATTGCCCAGGTTTCAATAGATGAGGCATATATGGATATGACCGGTACCAGGTCAATGTACAGTGATCTTGAAACCGATGAATATCCATTTCCCATTTGCGTTGCAAAAAAGCTCAAGGATGAAATACGTGACACCCTTGGCTTTACTGTCAATGTCGGAATATCAAGCAATAAGCTCCTTGCCAAAATGGCAAGTGATTTTACAAAGCCGGATCGCATCCACACTCTTTTCCCGGATGAGATTGAGCAGAAGATGTGGCCACTTCCGATCGGCGATCTATACGGTTGCGGTGGCTCAACAGCGAGCCGCCTTGTAAGTCTTGGCATCCGTACCATCGGAGATGCGGCTGGTGCTGACTATGAGATGCTGACAGGTATCCTTGGCGACAATGCAGGCAGCTATATCTATGCAAGTGCCAACGGCATAGGTAGTTCTCATATTTCCGATGCCTATGAGGAAGCCAAGAGCTATTCCAACGAAACCACACTCTCATCAGATCTTAACGCCGACACCTATGACAAAGATATTGTCCCTATTCTCAAATATTTATCTGTGAAGGTATCAGGGAGACTTCGAAGAGACGGTGTATATGGCAAGACTATCACTCTGTCCGTCAAGACAGGCAATTTCAAAAGGCATTCAAGTCAGATGCAGCTTGATAATTCAACATCTGAGGCTACTGAAATCTATAAATACTCCAAGCATCTGGCTGATAAACTTCTTCTTGGAGAAGACGGTCTTTTTAACCGAGGTGAAGTTGTTCGCCTTGTAGGCGTAGGGCTTAGTAAACTTGATGATGGTTCCTATAGACAGATGAGCCTTTTTGATGAGGCTTTTTCCGCAGATGATAAGAAACAAAAACTCGGCAAGATGACTGATGCTCTCGCCGAGAAATTTGGTAAAGACGCTGTAATTAAAGGTAGCCTTCTTAACTAACATAATAATCTGCATTATTATCATCCACGCTTCCTTCTCTTTTATCAGCATTTATTTTCTACTGCCATCTTCATATCTTCAGGAAGCATGGCTTCAAAAGAAAGATGCTCTCCCGTTATAGGTTGCTGGAATTCAAGGTGAGCTGCGTGAAGGGCTGCCCTGGTAAGTCCATGGCTGTCAGCTATTTCTTTCCCATAGAAATTATCACCAAGAAGCGGGTGCCCAAGATACGCCATGTGCACTCTGATCTGGTGAGTGCGCCCTGTATCGAGGCGGAGCCTTACAAGAGAGCAATCCTTATATTCTTCGATAACCTTGTAGTGAGTGATGGCTCTTTTACCATCTTCTCTTACTTCTCTTATCATGCGCTGTCCGGGAATTCGTTCTATGGGCGCATCGACAGTGCCTTCTTTTTCTTTAAAAATCCCACTGCAAAGAGCCAGATACTCTTTTCTCTTAGACATATTTTCGCCTTGCTTAGACAAAAGAGCTGCGCTGTGCCTGTTTTTGGCAAAAATAATAAGTCCGGAGGTCTCGCGGTCCAGTCTTCCTATAACGCGCATCACATGCATATCACCACGCCTTAGATAAAAACCTGCAAGGGCGTTACTAAGTGAATCTGTAAAATGAGCATACGAAGGATGAACAACCATGTCTCCGGGCTTATTTAGAAGTATCAGATCTTCATCTTCATATACAACATCTATCGGAACGTCTGAGGGAACTATCTCTGAGCTGTTCTCCATATCTTCATAGAGCCTTACAACCAGGATCTGCCCGGGCTGAAGCTCTGTGATAACACGGATAGGCTTACCTTCACACATGACACCATCCTCAAAGGATTTACACCTTGATATCTCCCTGCTTGAAAGTAAAAGCCTGTCCTTCATGATATCACGAGCGGACAGCACACCGTCCTCTTCCGTAACTGTATATTCGATCTGTCTGAACTTACAATTCATATATTAAGATTTTACTTGTGTCCTTTTCCGCATTTACCGCAAGAACAACCTCCGGGGCATGATGCACATCCGCCTCCTGAAAGCTCATGTTTAATGTTCCTGATAAAGTTCCTGCCGCATATTAAAACTATAACACATAATGCGGAAATTACTATAATATGACCTAATAAAGGTGTCATGATACGCCTCCTATATACACTATCCCACAGCTTTAAAAGCTGCGGGATATATGTCGGCAAAATTATAAGTCTATACAAACCAATTATGAATTAGCTTTCACTGCTGACTCAAGGCCTTCATTTCCTGTTGCAACGTAGCCTTTTCTAAAGAGAAGGTAGATAAGTCCGGCAAAAAGAACAATCGCTACAACCGTACCAAATCCAAATGAAGCAGCACCTGTAAACAAGCTTCCAAGATTGTAGGTGATAAGAGCAAGTACATAAGCCCATATTGTCATATAACCGATAGCTGCCCATGTCCACTTACCATTATTCATCTCACGCTTAATTGCACCGATAGCAGCAAAACAAGGTGCACAGAGCAGATTGAAGATCATGAAAGCATATGCTCCAAGTGGTGTGTAATCAGCTGCAACTCTATCCCAGATCTGCTCGCCTTCTTCACCAAGCTCTTCATCAGCATCGTCGTAGTTATAAAGAACACCGAAGGTTCCAACAACTTCCTCTTTTGCAACAAGTCCTGTTACTGTAGCAACAGTAGCTTTCCAGTTACCAAAGCCAAGAGGCTTAAATACTACTGAACATGCGTTACCTATATCAGCAAGAAGTGATGCATCCATAGCATTTACATCCTCTGCAGGGATATTCATCTTGCTTGCAAGACTCTCTACATATTCATCTGTAACTACTGTTTCATCCTCGAAAAGATTATCAACAAGACCGAAGTGTCCGTTTACATTACCAAATGCGGACAAAAACCAGATGATAATAGATGAAACAACGATTACAGAACCGGCACGCTTAATAAATGACCAGCCTCTCTCCCAAGTTGCACGAAGCACGCCGCTCCATGAAGGAATGTGATATGAAGGAAGCTCCATAACAAAAGGTGCGGGCATTCCGGCAAACGCCTTGAATTTCTTAAGAATGATACCGGAAAGAACGATTGAACCGATTCCGATAAAGTATGCTGAAGCTGCGATAAGAGGTGAACCTCCGAAAATAGCTCCCGCAATAAGTCCGATAATAGGAAGCTTAGCTCCGCAAGGCATAAATGTTGTTGTCATGATGGTCATACGTCTGTCGCGCTCATTCTCGATGGTACGGCTTGCCATAACACCGGGTACGCCACATCCTGTTGCAACAAGGCAAGGGATGAATGACTTACCTGAAAGCCCAAACTGACGGAAAATACGGTCCATAACGAAAGCAACACGGGCCATATATCCAATATCTTCCAATATAGAAAGAAGGAAGAAAAGAACAAGCATCTGAGGAACGAATCCGATAACCGCTCCGACACCTGCTACGATACCATCCTGAATAAGTCCGTAGAGAACTGTTCCCTCTTCTACATGAAGAGCTGAAAGGATAACATCAAAGAAACCGGGAACCCACTCACCAAAGATAACATCATTGGTAAAGTCTGTAGCTGCTGTTCCTATAGAAACACTCCATCCTCCCATTGCAATTGCATAGATAAAGAACATAATAAGTGCAAAAATAGGAAGTCCGAGTATACGGTTAGTTACAATTCTGTCTATTTTATCTGAGATAGAAAGCTCACCCTTTGCACGGCCTTTTTTAACAGCCTTCTGTGTAACACCGGTGATATATGCATATCTCTCATTAGTGATAATGGACTCTGCATCGTCATCAAGAGATGTCTCACAAGCCTTAATAACCTCTTCTATCTGCTTCTGTGTATCAGCTGTAAGCTTAAGGCTTTCCATAGCCTTGGAATCACGCTCAAAAGCCTTGATCGCATTCCAGTGAAGGAACTTATCGTCAACGCTTCCCTTTAAGATTCCTTCAATCTTCTCTACTGCAGTCTTGGCTTCACCTGTGATCACTTCTTTTTTATCGGCAACTCTGCCATCTTTTGCTGCTGCAACAGCTTTTTTAACAAGAGCCTCTGTTCCCTCTGACTTAAGTGCTGAAAGTTCAACCACTTCACAGCCAAGAGCATCAGAAAGTGCCTTAACATCAACAGTGTCACCGTTCTTACGAACAAGATCCATCATATTAAGTGCTACAACAATAGGAATATTAAGCTCAAGAAGCTGAGTTGTAAGATAAAGATTACGCTCTATATTAGTTCCGTCTACGATATTGATTATCGCATCAGGCTTCTCGTTTACAAGATATGTACGTGATACAACTTCCTCAAGAGTATAAGGAGAAAGAGAATAGATACCGGGAAGATCCTGGATGATCACATCTTTATATTCAGCTCCCTTAAGTCTTCCTTCCTTCTTCTCAACAGTAACGCCGGGCCAGTTACCAACATACTGCCTGCTACCTGTAAGATCATTAAAAAGTGTTGTTTTACCGCTATTAGGGTTACCCGCCAAAGCAATCTTAATTTCCATATTTACCTCCTGATCATTCCACTTCGACATATTCTGCGTCCGCTTTACGAACTGTAAGCTCATAGCCTCTGACTGTGAGCTCGATAGGGTCACCAAGAGGCGCTACCTTGCGAACGATAATCTCTGTTCCTTTTGTAAGTCCCATGTCCATGATTCTGCGTCTTGTAGGACCTTCCCCATGCAGCTTTTTAACAACAGCCGACTGTCCAATTTGAACATCTTTTAATGTCTTCATTGAATATTCTCCTCTTTTATTCATTTCATGAAAAAACACTGATAAAATCAGTGTCTTGTCAGATCATAATACGATTAGCCAAAGTCTTATCAAGAGCAATGCGGCTATCCTTAACGTTTATAATAAGGTTACCACCGTTCTTACTCACAATCCTTATAATCTCTCCAATAATAAAACCAAGCTCAGACAGATGCTGACGAGTCTCATCATTGCCTGTTATACGCTTGATAGATACACTTTCACCTACATTAGCCATGCTTAAAGGCATATCGTACTCCTTTCAACATTTCAGGTTAACTGCAGTTAACTATTAGCAATAGCTAACTGTTAGATTTAGCTAACATGATATGCTCTTTGAGAACTATTGTCAATAGCTTTTCGGAAATTTTTGTTACTTTTAGCTAACATTCTGAATCAGTATTTTCAATATACTTGGAATTATTTGCAATAAAATTTCCCACACCTTGTTCGGAAGTATTAACTGCAGCCTTTATACTGCAGCATCCGATAAGATGTGGGAAATTATAATTTTTATATATTATCAGTATCAGAAGTCTTTTTTGTCTCTCATACGCTCTATTGCATCCATAGCAAGACGGCTACGCTCACACTCAGAAGCAGAAAGAGAAACCTGCCAGCAGAACGGACTGCCCTTCATGTGCTCAGAAGCATAGGATAAACCATTGGTCCTCTCATCAAGGAAAGGTCTGTCAATCTGATTGGGATCTCCAAGAAGGATTATCTTGGTATCCTTGCCTGCTCTTGTGATGATACCCTTAGCCTGTGTAGGCGTCATATTCTGCGCTTCATCTATAATAAGGAAAGTTTTAAGAATTGACCTTCCTCTGATAAAGTTAAGAGCCTCACATTGAACAATTCCTCTCTCAAAGACTTCGTCAGTCTTATCCTGAAGTTCTTTTTCGTCCTTGTATCTCTCCTCCTCATTGGAATCAATGAGCTGTTCAAGGTTATCTATAATGGGACGCATAAGAGGCGATATCTTCTCCTGCTCGTCACCGGGAAGAAATCCGATATCATCATCAAACTGCGAATTGGGTCTGCACACAAGAATCCGTCGATACTCTCCTGTTGGACGATTGATCATCTTCTCCAGTCCAACTGCCAGTGAATAGAAGGTCTTGGCAGTACCCGCCATACCTTTTACGATTACAAGAGGAGCTACATCCGCAGGTTGCATAAGCGCTTCCTGAAGGAAGTACTGTCCTGCGTTTCTTGGCTTAACTCCATAGGGCTGTGCTCTTTCAAACTCAAGCTTTTTGATAACTCCCTTGCTCACACGGCCCATCTGTGTCTTATTGGTAGACTGATCTGCTCTTACAACAACAAACTCATTCTCATAAAGCTCGGGTTCGTATTTATTACCATCTTCATCGCAACAATAAACTTTGCTGACGGGAATACCTTTTTTCTTGAAATCCTTAAAGATCTCTTCAGGGGCATATACATCAATCCTGCCACTATACTGCTCTCCGTGACCTGCAACCTGCTCGGTTGTAAAATCCTCGGATCTGATATCAAGGAGCTGTGCCTTGATACGCATGAGAATGTCCTTAGTTACGAGAACAACCTGTTCCTTCCTACTCTCCGACAATCCTTTACATACCTTAAGTATCCTGTTGTCGGACTTGTGCTCCGCCATATCCTCCGGAAGATGAGTGTCCTTGAAGTTCTTCTCTACTCGAAGACTTCCTCCGTTGTCAAGCTTAACACCTGCAACCAGATCGCCTGCTCCCCGAAGCTGCTCGAGGATTCTGATTGCTTCTCTTACATTGGCTCCTCTCTCGCCCTCATCTCTCTTGTGGGCGTCCAACTCTTCTAAGACTACCAGCGGAAGAACGACCTCGTTATCATCAAAACACTTCAAGGCGTGTGGTGCCTGAATCAAAACGTTGGTGTCCAGTACATAGATCTTCTTCATGCGTAGATCCCCCTATATGTATATGACTTGTACCTTAATTATACCACATATAGTGTTTTCTCAATACTAAATCTATGCTCCAAAGACAGGTAAAAAGAGACGAAAATATAAGCTCTTTTATATGCAAAAATCCCCGAATGTCCTTAGACATTCGAGGATTTATATAGTAGTCCAAAAGAATTATTGTATTTCTGAAGCTCTCTTTAAGGCTTCGTCGATATGAGGGAGGAAATTCTCAGATCCGACAAGCTCTACAAAGCCATCTTTTACCATGGTATTCATAGGCTGCTCATTTACATGTGAAAAGACAAGCTGAACACCGTTCTTCTTACATCTGTCATAGAGCTGCTCAAAAGAGTGCATGGCTGTTGCGTCAATTGCAGGCACACCACGCATTCTTATAACAAGGGCCTTGGTGAAATCCTTGAAACTAATCTCCGCGATCTGCTCTGCATCACCAAAGAACATAGGACCGCTGATCTCATATACACGAACATGCTTAGGTATATCCTTAAGATCTGCTCCATCCGGATCATCCTCAGGATCATAGTACTTCCAGCCTTTTACTCTGGACTCTTCACTCATTCTCTTCATAAAGAGTACGCATGCAAGAACCATACCAATCTCAATGGCAACCACAAGGTCAAATACAACTGTAAGAACAAAGGTAAGCACAAGCACAAGAATATCACTCTTGGGCGCTGTCTTTACGAGATGTACGAAGGTTCTCCACTGGCACATATTATATGCAACCATGAAAAGAATGGCTGCAATTGTAGGCATAGGTATAAGTGCCGCATAAGGCATAAGTACAACAAGCACAAGAACAAGGCAAATCGAATGGATCATACCTGCGATAGGTGTTCTTCCACCGTTTTTAATATTGGCTGCAGTACGAGCTATGGCACCTGTAGCGGGGATACCACCAAAAAGAGCTGATCCGATGTTACCTGCACCCTGTGCAACAAGCTCCATATTGGATCTATGCTTGGAATCGATCATACTGTCTGCAACAACGCAGGATAAAAGAGATTCGATAGCCGCAAGGATTGCGATCGTAAAGCCATCTCCCGCCACTGCCTTAAGGGCATTGTAGCTAAATGCAGGCATCCTGAACGTAGGGAGCTGCCCCTTTATCACATAAAGGTCTCCTATGGTGTTTACATTCATATGAAGCAACTTGACCATGAGAATACCCACAATAACTGCTATTAAAGATCCCGGAATCTTATCATTTATCTTGGGCCATACTATCTGTATTGCAAGACAGATAAGTCCGATTATAAGAGCTTGAACGTTGAGCGTTGATATATTTCTTCCGATAGCGCCAACCTTGTCCATGGTCTCAACGGTAACCGTACCCTGAGGGAAAGTAAGTCCAAGGAAATCCTTGATCTGTCCTATAAGGATCGTCACTGCGATTCCGGCTGTAAATCCTGTAGTTATTGTATAAGGAATAAACTTGATTAGGGATCCTAATTTAAAGATACCCATAAGTATAAGAAGAACTCCCGCAAAAACAGTTGCAAGTGCGAGGCCTTCCATACCTCTTGTAGCAACGATTCCTGCTACTATAGTTGCAAATGCCGCAGTAGGTCCGGCAATCTGCACTCTGCTACCGCCCAGGAATGATATAATGAACCCTGCAACAATAGCTGTGTAAAGACCCTCTTCAGGTCCCACTCCTGATGCAAGCGCAAGCGCAATTGAAAGAGGAAGTGCAATGATCGCAACGATTATTCCAGATACCAGATCCTGCGCAAACTGCTTGCCATTGTAGCCCTTTAAGACTGTAAAGAGCATAGGTTTAAGCTTTTCTTTTTCCATAATAATCTCCCAAAAAATGTCGCTCCGAAGAATCTTTCGGAGCGACACATGATGTCATACATATGAAGTATAACGATTATTTATTGATTGTGCAATACATGAAATACTTAAAGCCAAGAGGAGTTGTGAAGAATCCGTCTACGCTGTCGTCAATCATGTAAAGATCTGTATAGAAATAGATAGGACAGATAGTACCTGTTGACATAAGGAGATCCTCAGCCTTGTGCATAAGTGCATATCTTGTATTTTCATCTGTGCACTTCTTAACCTCGCTTATAACAACATCATAAGTCTCAGCCCATGTTCCGTTCTCAACCTTTATGTCATAGCCAAGGTCTGTAAGGTCGATGCTGTAAGCCTTTACTGTCTCATTGTCGCCCTTACCAAGCTGAACATCGTTGTTACCTGAAACTGTTGTCCACATATCAAGGAAAGAAATAGGATCGTTGTAGTCGCCAAGCCATCCGTTACGTGCTACTGAGAAATCACCATTCTTTCTTGTCTCAAGGAATGTAGCCCATTCCTGGTTCTCAAGGCTCATGTCAATTCCCATCTGAGCGAAGTTAGACTGGATAGCCTCTGCGATTGCCTTGTGTCCCTCGTTAGTGTTGTAAAGGTATACAAGTGAAGGCATATCTGTGAACTTTCCTGAAGCCTCATCATATGTGTAGTACTTCTTAAGTACTTCCTTAGCTTCTTCCCAAGTCTTCTCGTAAGCTTCTTTTGTTACATCATAGTATCCAGTGAAATCGTTGTTACCTGCATTCTTATAGAACTCTGTTCCGTCAGCATCTGTAAGACCCATAGCTACGAATGAAGAAGCAGGAACCTGTCCACCCTGTGCAACATCTTCAACAATATAGTTTCTGTCAACAAGAAGGTTGATGGCATTTCTAACCTCTGCCTCAGCCTGAGCCTTCTCTGTTCCCTCAAGATCGCTGTTGGGAAGAAGGTCTTCGTTTACATTCCAGCAAAGGTAATATGTACCAACATTACCTACAATCTTAAACTCATCAGGATAATCCTTCTTAAGAGCAGGAATCTCGTTTGTAGGTACATCATCTATAAACTGCCAATCGCCGTTCTTGAAATTAGCAAGATCGTTGTTAACATCATCTGAGAGATAGAAGTTGATAGCAGGCATTGTAACCTTAGCTGCATCTACATAATCATCTCTCTTTCTAAGTGTCAGATAAGAATTGTGCTTCCAGCTCTCAATTTTGTAAGCACCGTTGCAGATCATTGTCTTAGGCTCTGTTGCCCAAGCTTCGTTAGCTACAACATCTTCACGAACAGGCTTATATGTAGGGAATGCCATAAGCTCGTTCCAGTAAGGAACCTGATTCTTAAGTGTTACTACAAGAGTCTTATCATCAGGAGCCTGAACATTAAGCTTCTCATCGCCTTTAGCATCTTCAGCCCACATCTCATCATATCCGTCGATTACATCAAACATGTAACCGTAATCTGCAGCTGTTGCAGGTGACGCAGCACGGTTCCAAGCAAATACGAAATCATTTGCTGTTACGGCTTTTCCGTCAGACCAAGTAAGACCATCCTTAAGTGTATAAGTATAAGTTACTGTTCCATCCTCATTCTCTACACCCTCAGTAAATTCTGTGATGCAATCAGGAGCAAGTACGCTCTCTCCATTTGCATCCTCTTCCCAAGTAGCAAGACCTGCGAAAAGGTGATTGATAACGATACCGCAATCTACAGCTGACTGAAGTGCAGGATCAAGTGTTGCCGGCTCGGATGCAAGACATACGCTTATTCCATCCTTTGCAGGGCCATTAGCTTTGGCGCCGCAGGCAACAAGGCTCAGTACCATGCTAGCAGCAAGAAGTACTGATAATAACTTCTTTTTCATAATTTTCCTCCTTATTATGAATTATGAGTTGTATTTATCATTCAGTTGGCGTCTTCTATATGATGACACGCAACAAAGTGACCTTTGCTAACCTCTTTGAACTCAGGCATGCACTCAGCACAATCAGCCTTGGCATAAGGACATCTTGTACGGAAAGGGCATCCTGAAGGAGCATTGAGGGGGCTTGGTATATCTCCGGATAAAACGATACGCTGATTTGCTCTTGCGATCTTGGGATCCGGAACAGGCACTGCGGAAAGAAGTGACTTGCTGTAAGGATGAAGAGGATGATTATAAATCTCGTCTGCATCTGCAAGTTCTACCATCTTACCAAGGTACATAACTGCTATTCTGTCACTGATATGGCGAACAACCAAAAGATCGTGAGCAATGAACAGATATGTAAGTCCAAGCTTATCCTGAAGCTCATCAAACATATTGATAACCTGCGCCTGAATGGAAACGTCAAGAGCCGATACGGGCTCGTCACAAACTATAAATTCAGGATTAACCGCAAGTGATCTTGCAATACCGATACGCTGTCTCTGTCCGCCGGAGAACTCATGAGCATATCTTGAAGCGTGCTCAGAGTTAAGTCCTACATAACCCATAAGCTCAAGAATGCGTTCTCTACGCTCCTCCTTGGTATTGTAGAGCTTGTGAATATCCAAAGGCTCTCCAATAATGTCAGATACAGTCATTCTGGGGTTAAGTGATGAATAGGGATCCTGGAAAACCATTGTAGCTTTCTTACGGAACTCTTTTATATCCTCTTTGGTCTTAATAAGCTTACCGTCATACCAGATCTCACCGGAAGTAGGCTTATAAAGATTTAATATAGTACGACCAACTGTGGTCTTACCGCATCCTGACTCTCCTACAAGTCCAAGTGTCTCACCTTTTTTTATGGAAAAAGACACATCGTCAACAGCCTTCAAAGGCTTAGTCTTGAAAAAGCCAACATTTATATCAAAATATTCTTTTAAATTCTTGATCTCTAAAAGATTCTTCTCATTCATATTTGTGCTCATGCCTTCTCACCGCCTTCCATCTGCTTCTTGACATTCATCCAACAGCCTGCGGCGTGGTCGTCATTAATCTGCATGCGCTCTGCTCTTTCTCTAAGGCAGATCTTCATGGCAGCATCACATCTGGGTGCGAAAGGACATCCCTTGGGCATGTTAAGAAGGTCGATAGGTGTTCCTGAAATAGGCTCAAGCTTCTTACCTTCTTTTCCCTCAGTAGGAATGGAACGAAGAAGTCCCTTTGTATACTCATGGCAAGGATTGTAAAAGATCTCATCTGCAGTTCCCTGCTCACAGATTGAACCGGCATACATTACGATAACTTCATCACACATTTGAGCAACAACGCCAAGATCGTGAGTGATCATGATGATGGCCATTCCAAGCTCTTTCTGAAGTGACTTCATAAGATCAAGGATCTGCGCCTGAATAGTAACATCAAGCGCGGTTGTAGGCTCGTCAGCGATAAGAATATCAGGCTCGCAGGCAAGTGCCATAGCAATCATAACTCTCTGTCTCATACCACCTGAGAACTCGTGCGGATACTGATTCATACGTTTCTCAGGTTCATTGACGTTAACAAGCTTAAGCATCTCGATAGCGCGGTCTTTGGCCTGTTCTTTATTTCTGCCTGTATGAAGCAAAATAGCTTCCATGAGCTGATGACCTATAGTATATGTAGGGTTAAGACTTGTCATGGGATCCTGGAAAATAATGGAAACCTTATTTCCTCTTACTGTCTTCATGACTTTCTCGCCTGAACCAACAAGTTCTTCACCGTCAAGTTTGATAGATCCTGAAACGATCTTACCTGTTCCTGCAAGGATCTGCATAACGGAATAAGCAGTTACGGACTTACCGGAACCTGACTCTCCCACTATTCCAAGAACTTTGCCTCTATCCAAATTAAATGAAACACCGTTTACTGCCTTGACCTCTCCTGCATCTGTAAAGAAAGAGGTGTGCAGATCTCTGACTTCCAATAAACTCATATTTAAAATCTCCTAATCTGTCTTTCTCTTTTGTATATGCCGATCATGTATCAAGCTTAGGATCGAACGCATCGCGAAGTCCGTCGCCGAAAAGGTTAAGAGACAAAACGATGAGTGAAATAACTATTGCAGGGATCACCAATCTTGAAGGATATGATGAAACTCCGTTAAGCGCATCACATGCAAGAGATCCAAGTGAAGGCATGGGTGCATTTACACCAAGTCCCAGGAATGAGAGGTAGCTCTCTGTGAAAATAGCACTGGGAATCTGAAGCGCTGTAGAAATAATGATCACTGAGAAGCAGTTGGGAATGAGATGCTTAAGAATGATCCACTTACCCTTTGCTCCGGCAGCCTGCGCTGCAAGAACATACTCCTGCTCACGAAGTGAAAGGATCTGACCTCTGATAAGTCTAGCCATTGATACCCAGTAAAGAACACCGAATACAATGAACAAACTGATAATGTTGGACCCAATCTTGGCAAGCACTGTTCCGTCAAGTGCTCCCTCCATGGTTACCTTAAGTACCGATGAAAGAAGGATAACCATAAGCATATCGGGAAGCGAATAAATTATATCTACTATTCGCATGATAACCAGGTCTACCTTACCTCCTGCATAACCAGCAATTGAACCGATTGTCATACCGATAATAAGTACGATTATGCTGGCAAAAAAGCCTACTGCAAGTGAAATACGTGTTCCGTAAACAACACGGATGAAATAATCTCTTCCCTGAGAATCTGTTCCGAAAATATGTGGAACAACCTTCTGTCCTGCAGCAATGAGCTCATGCTCAGTTTTGCTGTACTCAAAAGGGCTGAGGTTATTAAAAGAATTATCTGTAACCTTACCGGGCTGCATTCCGAGCATCTGCTCATATGAATAAGGCCAGAACATCGGAATAAAAATAGCCGCTAAAGTAATGAATACTATTAAAAAGAAACAAGTTGTGGCAACTTTGTTTTTAAGAAGTCTTTTTACACTGTCCTTGAAAAATGTAGATGAAGGACGCATCTGCACCATATACTCTTTCTCAGCATCGGTGGCAGGAATAAAATCGTCCATATTAACCTGTGCGCTAAAAATTTTGTTATCCATTTATATTACTCTCCCAATTATTCTAATGTGATTCGAGGATCTACAACCTTGTACATGATGTCGCCAATAAGATTCATGATTACGATAAGGATGGCAAGTACAATAGTTGTTCCCATAACAAGCGGATAATCACGTCCCGTGATGCTGTTAACAAATGCTCTTCCGATTCCGGGAACCGCGAAGATCTGTTCAACAACGAGGGAACCTGTAACAATGCCCGCAAGCATAGGTCCAAAATATGTAATAACAGGGATAAGCGAATTTTTAAGTGCGTGACCAAAGATAATCTTCATTCCGGAAACACCCTTAGCCTTGGCTGTTCTGATATAATCCTGTCCCAAAACTTCAAGCATTGAAGATCTTGTTAGTCTTGTGATATACGCCATAGGATAAAGCGAAAGAGTCAAAATAGGAAGGAAAAGTCCATTTTGAGCTGCTCCGTTCGCAGGAAAGATTTTAAAATTTATTGCAAATATTATAAGTAAGAACGATCCCATGATAAATGAAGGCATTGATACAAATGCTGTTGTCATTACCATTATGATTCTGTCAACAAGTTTATTTCTGCGAAGTGCTGCAAAAGATCCAAGAACAACGCCAAAGATAAGAGCTATGATCGCAGCGATAATTCCAAGCTTTGCAGAAGTTTTCATTCCGTCGAAAATAATGCTGTTAACGCTACGTCCTCTCTGTTTAAGTGAAGGACCAAAATCAAAATGAAAGCATATGTCCTTAAGATATGTTAGATACTGAACTCCAAGAGGCTTGTCCAATCCATATTTAGCCTCCATGGCTGCCATAACCTGCTTGGTTACAGCTTTCTCTCCAGTAAAAGGGCCACCGGGTACTGCGTGCATTACAAAAAAGGTAACTGTGATAACTACCCAGATCGTCACTATTGCAAGCAGTATTCTCTTTACAATGTACATAAGTGTCTTAGTATTCATAGTCTCTCCAACCTGTAATATTGTATTGTCGGTTATATGTCTATTATACACCGAAATAATGGATTGTTTACGATTTACTTTGTCATTCAAAGCGTTATCACTTTATCGCGCTAAATTGGGCAAAAAAAGTACAATGACATACTTGCCCGTACGCCATTGTACATAAACATCCATATTAAGAACACGCATAAAATAATACTTTAATACGTGCAAGCACAGACTATAATAATCAAAGGACAATATGATGTCAAGCAATAGATTAAAATCGCTCAAAGTGATTAAAATACATCAAGAATCTTTGACAAAAATACACCTGTGCGCGTACCAAAGACTGTTCTGGCTAAAATTATGCGCTGTTAAACTAAATTAACAGCGCATTTTTATCATTGTATAAAATTCAATGTTAAAATTCATCAAGTGAATAACATCATTGATTGTCTCTCTTTATCTTCCTGCTGTTTCTTCTGAAGATTAACCTGATATGCATCAAGTGCCTGTTTAGTCTTAAGTGCGCTTATTGCATCAGATACGTTCTGCTCCTCTTTATTCATCTGATATCCGTTAAGTTCCATGGCAGCGTGACTATTATAAGTAAGTGCGTGCTCAACTCTGTTAGTCTGGGCACCGGCATCACTTCTTGCACTTGAAAGCTTCTCAAGTGCCTTGTCCACAACGCTCATATCAAAATTACCGGAGCTTACATCATAATCCTCAAGTCCAAGGGACTTAAGGGAAACATTTTTGGATGTGATAACCTCTTCAGAGCCATTGTTATCAGAAGCTACTCTCATGTCAGGCGTTGTTCCGTCAAGAAGTTTCTTTTCATTATATGTAGTGGAAGCAGCTATATCATCTATGCCCTGTTTGTACTGATCAATCTGATCCTGAATTGACCTTCTGTCGCTGTCTGACAATGTTCCGTTAGCTGCCTTAACCGAAAGTTCCTTGATGGACTGAAGGTACTCAGTAACTTCCTGCATCGCCCCGTCTTCTACATTAAGTGCGGATTTTGCAGATTGTAAATTCTGCGCACCAGCCTCAAGACCTGTGGTCTGAGCCTTGGTCTCTTCCTGTATAGCAAGCTCTGATGCTCCCTGAGCTGCTCTGGTATATGTTCCACCGTTTGAAATTACAGAATAGGGCGAATATGATGAATATCCGGATATTGCAGAAATGCCTGACATAACGGCCTCCTTTTCCTTATAAAAACATTTTACTAACTATATATTAGTTAGCATATAATCAAAATGCCATATAAAAAGAATAAAATTTGCCGCTAATTGAAATGAAATTGCATTGCACGCAATTATACTTGAAATTTTTTTCAAAAAAAGTGAATTTATTCACTTTTTGTACACATTTATAGTATATAGTATAGTTAAGTTAGTGATGTAATCATGCTCTAATTCTTTAGAGTAATCACTATCTCCCCCTCATAAGAAAATCGCAGGCACTCACGTCCCCCCGTGGGTGTTTTTGCGTTATTGAGATATTTTTCACTCTTTGTATTTCTGATACAATTCTGTAAGCTCCTGGACTTCTTCAGGAGAAAGCTCCTTTGACGCATATTCAATAAGTCCGGCTTCGTCGCCATTATTGACATATTCCATTACATCGGAGACAGTCTCTGTATCCATGTGCTCTGCAACGATCTCTGTCACCTTCTCCTTGTCCTCCTCGGACATCTTGGATGTAATCTCGCCAATCTTCTCACCGGCTCCGGGAATCTTATCTGCGTTTTCAAATACAGTTTCAACAGCCTTCTCCGCTACTGCCTGCTTAGCCTTGTGCTTAATGGAAGGAATAGCAATCTTTACAAATATAACTGCACCGATCAAAAGAACTGCAGCAACAATAAGAGCAGTCAAAATACCGTTACCATGCTTCTTGCTGCCTCTTCTGTCATCAAAGTCATCATCATAATCATCATAGCGGCGACGTCTTTCACGAACATCCCTTCCGTCGCGCTCATCATATCTTATGCTTCGTGCATTTCTTCCGCCGCGGGTGTATCTGTCTTCGCGGTCGTCGCGGGCGTATCTGTCATCGCGATTGTCGCGGGCGTATCTGTCTTCGCGGTCGTCACGGACGTATCTATCCTCGCGGCCGTCACGGGCATACCTCTCCTCGCGGTCGTCACGGGCGTACATCTCATCGGGATCGTATCTATCGTCGAAATCATCTCGATCGTATCTATCGTCGAAATCATCTCGATCGTATCTGTCTTCGTCGTATCTGTCTTCTGTATATCTTCTTGTATTATCTATACGTTCATCTCTTCTGTCGTCTCTCATATTGCTCTCCCTTTTATTTCTACGTCTAAAGTCATCATATATTCCGTTATTATACCCGTCATCACCGTATCTGTCATCTTCGCGCCCGGCATCATTGTATCCGACATCAGAATACCTGTCGTCGGCGTATCTGTCTTCGCGATCATCACGGGCATACCTTTCATCTTCGTATCTGCGATCAGTATATCTGTCATCGGCGTATCTCTCATCTTCGTACCCGCGATCAGAATATCTGCGATCTGAATGCCTGTCGCGGTAGTATCTTCTATCATCGTATGGATATTCGTCTTCATATCTTATACGGGGATCTACATAATCATAGCGGTCATCATCATAGGTATCATAATGATCGCCATATTCTTTTTCCTTGGTATGATCTTCAGCGTATGAATCGCGGTCCTTATTGTCGTCACGATAATCATAATCACTGCTGGCATCGTAGCGATCATCGTAGCGGTCATCATGAAATTCCTCAAACTCACCTTCAGGATCATCGTAGTCTTCATATCTGTCATCTGACTCGTAATAATTTTCTAAATCATCATAATGATCATAACGACCTAATTTGTCTATATATTTTTCTGCATCGTATCCGGCAGCTTTAACTCGACCGGATGATTTTCTATCGATGTAGTCTTTTAGTCTTATAAGCATTTCGTCTCTCTCCTTTTAAAAGCCTTTAATTCAAGGTTTTCCCCACCCTCTTGAAAAAGCATATACGCATTATATCATACATGATATTACGTATATTTTTTGACAAACTTTCTGTTCTCCTATTTTAATTTTTAGAATAGGTTATATTTTTTTTATAATTATGTCACAGTTTGGCAACAGTTATATTGTAATATAAATTACATCAGAAGGACATACCTTCTGAACCCCCAACAATACTTTTTTTCATACACGGGTTGTCAGGTTCCCCACCAGGCAACCCCTCCTCCCAAAAAATATGGACCTGCTTATTATTTAATAAGCAGGTCCTTTCTCGTATAAATAGGTAATCCGAAGGGATTACCTATTATGCCAAAAGAATTATTGATCAGGTTTTAAATATGGTAGCAAGAATTCCTCTTCCAAGGCTTGCTCCAAGATTACCTCCAAGAGTCTTACCGAACTTGCCGAACTTGCCGCCAAGTCCTTTTCCAACTTCTCTTCCAACAGTTCCTACAACTGCATTTCCTACTGTCTTAATTCTCTGCTTCTGTCTTCTCTTTTCAGCTGCTTCTTCTTTTTCTTTTTCCTTAGCAGCGGCAGCTTCCTCTTTTTCTTTTTCCTTACGAGCCTCTTCCTCAGCCTTAAGCCTCTCAGCCTCCTTGGCGTCCTCTATGCCCTTTCTCTCAAGGAACTCATAAGCTGATTCAGGATCGTGTGGCTCAAAATACTTACTATATAGTATATTGCCCTTAATCTCCTGATTTCTCACTGAATCATCTATGCCGCCCATGAGACTCTGAGGAGGAAGGATCTTAACTCGCTCGCATACGGTGGGAGTTCCGTGCTCATCAAGGAATGAACAAACCGCCTCACCGGTACTGAGTTCCTGAATAACATCAGCTGTCTTGAATGCTGGATTTTCTCTGAAAGAATCAGCTGCAGCCTTAACTGCCTTCATATCAGAAGGAGTATAAGCTCTAAGTGCATGCTGAATCTTGTTACCAAGCTGCGCAAGCACGCCGTCCGGAATATCTCTTGGATTCTGAGTTACAAAGTAAATACCAACGCCCTTAGATCTGATGAGCTTAACCACCTGCTCAATCTTATCCAAAAGAATCTTAGGCGCATCCGCAAAAAGAAGGTGTGCCTCATCAAAGAAGAATACCATCTTGGGCTTTTCAAGGTCTCCAACTTCGGGAAGTGTCTCAAAGAGCTCTGACATCATCCAAAGAAGGAAGGTCGCGTAAAGCGAACCGTTATTGATAAGGCTTGTGGAATCAAGGATATTGATCATACCCTTTCCGCCTTCACCTGTTGTGAACCAGTCAAGAATATTTAAGGCAGGCTCAAAGAAGAACTTGTCACCGCCTGCAATCTCAAGGGATACAACCGCACGAACGATCGCAGCAACAGAAACCTTGCTGATATTACCGTACTCTGCAGCAAATTCCTTGTTATTATCGGATATATATGTAAGCATTGCCTTGAGGTCCTTGGTATCTACCAGCAAAAGCTCATTATCATCGGCAATCTTAAACGCAATAGATAATATATCTCTCTGAAGATCGTTAAGTCCCAGAATTCTGGACAAAAGAATAGGTCCCATCTCGGAGATCGTTGTTCTGAGCGGAATTCCTTTTTCTCCAAATACATCCCAGAAAGTTGCCGGATACTTCTGATAATCAAATCCGGCTTCCTTAAGACCAAATCTCTGGATTCTCTTCTGCATATCTTCGGAATCCACACCCTCTTTTACCATGCCTGCAAGGTCACCCTTGACATCCGCAAGGAAAACAGGAACTCCCATATCACTAAAGGATTCGGCAAGAACCTTAAGCGTAATGGTCTTACCTGTACCGGTAGCACCTGCTATAAGGCCATGTCTGTTAGCCATCTTGGGCAAAAGAAATACATTCTCGCCGTTCTCGTTATTAGCCACCCATATTTTTCCGTCTTTTAACATACCTTCCTCCTAAAAAGCAATATTATCATGTCTATGAAGCATGAACTGAAGCTTATTAACAGATATGCCCATTATAGCACAATCATGTACCCGGAGTGTTACAAATAAGAATTCAAAAAACGGAATTGTGGCGAACACGCCAGGGTGTGGCGATTGACTACGGGAACATACGTTTGTATAATAAAGATATGTCAGCAGAAAGAGAACGAACATACATCTGCATAGATCTCAAGTCCTTCTACGCCTCCGTAGAGTGCGTCGAAAGGAAGCTTGACGTTATGACCACACGTCTTGTTGTAGCCGACCCGGAGCGAAGCGATAAGACTATTTGTCTTGCAGTTTCGCCCGCGATGAAGGCTCTTGGCGTCCACAACAGATGCCGTGTTTTTGAAATACCCAAGAACATCGATTACATCATGGCAGTTCCACGGATGCAGAAGTATCTTGATTATTCCGCGGAAGTTTATTCCATATACCTCAAATACATTTCCAAGGACGACATCCACGTCTACTCCGTTGATGAAGCCTTTATGGATGTGACGGAATATCTTAACCTCTACCATATGACCGCAAGGGAGCTTGGACAGTGCATTATAAGCGACATATACGAGAGTTTGGGGCTCCGTGCTACCTGTGGTATAGGAAGCAATCTCTTTTTAACCAAGGTAGCTCTTGATATCACGGCCAAGCATGCCAAGGATTTCATTGGAGAACTTGATGAAAAGAGCTATCGAGAGACCTTATGGGATCATAGACCGCTCACGGATTTCTGGCGCATAGGCCCCGGCATAGCAAGAAAACTTGAGACATACGGCATGCTCACTATGAGAGATATCGCATACGGGGATGAGAATCTTCTTTATAAGCTACTTGGTGTAAACGCCGAACTCTTAATTGATCACGCTTGGGGACGCGAACCCACAACAATACGGGACATCAAGGCTTATTCATCCTCTTCTCACTCGCTTTCTCAGGGACAGGTTCTCATGAGCGATTACACATTTGACATGGGACTGGTCATAGCAAAAGAGATGATGGATATCCTATGCCTTGATATGGTGGATAAAGGTCTTGTCAGCAAGTCTTTTTCATTGATGGTAGGATACGCCAAAGGCTCTCCTATTCCTTCCGCTAAGGGTACTTTTTCTTTTGACACCGAGACCAACGCTTCTTTCCTGCTAATTCCGGGCATTGCCGATCTGTACAGCCGGATCGTCGACTCCCGCTACAAAGTACGCCGCATGTACGTGGTCGCCAACAACGTAATACCGGAGGAATATACCCAGTACTCTTTCTTCATGCCACCGGGGGATCTGGAAAAAGACCGCAAGATGCAGAAGGCAGTCCTTGAGATCAAAAATAAATTTGGCAAGAACGCCATACTTAAGGGTCTTAACTTTGAAGACGGCGCCACCACTAGAGACCGCAACAATCAGATCGGTGGGCATAAGGCGTAGCCCTTACTTTGGAAAATCTTATAAAAGCCAAGCAACACACTCTTCTTATATAAAAGGTAAAAGATATGGCAAGACAGAAAATGCCTATGGAAAAAAGAGCTGCACAGTTCCTTCCCTTTCAAGCTGTAAAGGGTCTGGATGAAGCTCTTTTGGCAAAAGAAAAAATCGTTGTACCAAAAATCGAGCTCTCCGACGAAATGTACGAAGAGCTCGATAAGAAAATGCATAAGATCAGAAAAGGTCGCATCATAACCTGTATCTATTTCCACAAAGGTGAATACCTTAAAGTCACAGGTATGGTGGCACGCTTTGATGAAATAGCAAGGATCCTTCAGATTGTGGACACCAAGATCCCTTTCGATGATATATTGGACGTTATATATTAATATTTTTTTATTTTACAGTTCTCCATGATAGTCCTGAAGGGAATTGATATTACCGGTACCCTTGGTCTTAACTTCATGGATACCCTCTGCTGCAGCCTTGGCAGCTGCTACAGTTGTGATATAAGGGATACGAGCCTTAATAGCTGCGCGGCGAACATATCCGTCGTTGTGCTCATCATCTTTTCCTACAGGAGTATTGATAATAAGCTGAACATCACCGTTCTTGATCACATCTTCGATATTAGGTCTTCCGCCCTCGTAGTTCTTCATGATCTTCTTGGCATCAATACCTGACTGAGCAATAAGATCACAAGTCTTACCTGTAGCGTAGATCTTAAATCCATCTTCTACAAAGCTTTTTGCAAGCTCTGCAGCGTAGGGCTTATCCTCGTTGTTAAGAGAGATAAGAACAGCGCCTTCTGTAGGAAGAGCCGCACCTGCAGCTTCCTGAGCCTTAAAGAATGCTTCACCCGGATTCTTGGCAAGTCCAAGAACCTCACCTGTTGAACGCATCTCCGGTCCAAGTACAGGATCAACTTCAGGGAACATGTTGAAGGGGAACACTGCCTCTTTTACCCCGTAGTAAGGAGGCTCGCCTGCCTTCTTAGCTGCGATAAGTTCGGGCACAGGAGACTTTCTGCCTGTAAGCTGTGATGTAATAATATCCGTAGCAACGGGAACCATCTTGATTCCGCATACTTTTGAAACAAGAGGAACTGTTCTTGATGCACGTGGATTAGCCTCGAGAACGTATACAGTGTCATCTTCGATGGCATACTGCATGTTCATAAGTCCCACAACGTTCATCTCTACAGCGATCTTCTTGGTATACTCTTCTATTGTCTTGAGGTGCTTCTCAGAGATGTGCTTGGAAGGAATAATACAAGCTGAGTCACCTGAGTGAATACCTGCAAGCTCGATATGTTCCATAACTGCAGGAACAAAAGCTTCTTTTCCATCGCTTATAGCATCTGCCTCACACTCAAGAGCGTTATGAAGGAATCTGTCGATAAGGATAGGTCTGTCAGGTGTAACACCAACAGCTGCCTTCATGTATCCTTCCATGCTCTCTTCATTACGTACGATCTCCATTCCTCTACCACCGAGAACGAATGAAGGACGCACCATAACAGGATAACCGATCTTAGCAGCTATCTCTTTTGCCGTCTCAACATCAGAAGCCATGCCGGATTCAGCCATGGGGATTCCAAGCTTATCCATCATCATTCTGAACTGGTCTCTATCCTCAGCAAGATCGATAACTTCAGGAGTTGTTCCAAGTATATTTACGCCCTCTTCCTTAAGCTTAGCTGCAAGGTTAAGAGGAGTCTGTCCGCCAAACTGTGCAATTACGCCAAGAGGCTTTTCTTTTCTATAAATCTGAAGAACATCTTCAAGTGTAAGAGGCTCAAAATAAAGCTTATCAGATGTATCATAGTCTGTTGAAACCGTCTCAGGGTTACAGTTAACGATGATGGTCTCAAAGCCGAGCTTCTTAAGAGCCATAGCAGCATGTACACAGCAGTAGTCAAACTCGATACCCTGACCGATTCTGTTAGGACCACCGCCAAGGATCATGATCTTATTGTTGGATGCTGATGCGGGTGCAACATCTGCGCCTGCGCCATCCTCATGCTGATATGTTGAGTAATAATAAGCGCTTCCGTCTGTACCATATACGTGAACGCCGTCCCAGCTCTCTGAAAGGCCTGCCTTCTCACGGCCGTTTCTGATGTCATCCTCTGTTACATTAAGGATCTTTGCAAGATATTTATCCGCAAAGCCGTCTTCTTTGGCTGTGATAAGGTCAAGAGCTGCAGGAACAGTTCCTTTATACTTGTTAACAAGGTCAATCTCCTCATCCACAAGTTCTTTTATCTGATTAAGGAAGTAATGTTTAACTTTGGTAATATCAAAGAGTTCATTGACTGTCACACCCTTCTTCATGGCTTCATACATAAGGAAGTAGCGCTCTGAAGATGCATCTTTTAACATACGAAGGAGTTCTTTCTTGTCCATCTTCTCGAACTTCTCAATGGCACCGAGACCAAAACGGTCTTTCTCGAGAGATCTGATAGCCTTCTGGAATGCCTCCTTGAAGTTCTTACCGATACTCATGACTTCACCAACGGCACGCATCTGAGTACCAAGCTTATCCTCTACGCCGTGGAACTTCTCAAATGCCCAACGAGCAAACTTAACTACGACATAGTCTCCGTTGGGAACATATTTATCAAGGGTTCCAAACTTGGAATCAGGAAGTTCTGCAAGAGTAAGTCCTGTAGCGAGCTTAGCTGAAACAAGAGCGATCGGGAAGCCTGTTGCCTTGCTGGCAAGCGCTGAAGAACGTGATGTTCTGGGGTTGATCTCTATTACGATGATACGTCCGGATACGGGATCATGAGCGAACTGAACGTTGGTACCACCGATAACTCCGATGTGCTCAACGATCTTGTATGCCTGACGCTGGAGTTCTTTCTGAAGGTCCTCATCTATTGTGAGCATGGGCGCTGTACAGAAGGAATCACCTGTGTGAACGCCAACAGGGTCAACGTTCTCAATAAAGCAAACTGTGATCATATTGTTGTCTTTGTCTCTGACAACCTCAAGCTCAAGCTCTTCCCATCCAAGGATTGATTCCTCAACAAGAACCTGATGGATGATAGATGCCTGAAGTCCTCTTGCGCATACTGTCTGGAGTTCTTCCTTGTTATATACAAGGCCACCGCCGGCGCCGCCCATTGTGTATGCAGGGCGAAGAACCACGGGATATCCCAGCTCATCTGCCTCAGCAAGAGCTTCCTCTATGCTATAACATGCCTTGGAACGAGCCATCTCTATGCCAAGCATATCCATGGTCTTCTTGAACTCGGTTCTATCCTCACCACGTTCAATAGCGTCAACTTGAACACCTATAACTTTTACATTGTATTTATCGAGAATACCTGCCTGATATAGCTCAGAACAAAGATTAAGACCAGATTGTCCACCAAGATTAGGTAGAAGAGCGTCCGGTCTTTCTTTTTCAATAACTGCTGCAACACGATCCACATTAAGTGGCTCGATATAAGTCTTATCTGCCATCTCCGGGTCAGTCATAATAGTCGCCGGATTTGAATTTACCAATACGATCTCATATCCAAGACTACGAAGCGCCTTACACGCCTGCGTTCCTGAATAGTCAAATTCACACGCTTGCCCGATAACAATAGGTCCTGAACCGATTATCAGCACTTTATGTATGTCAGTTCTCTGTCCCATGGAACTCCTCCCTTGTGTCTATTAATAATCATCCTTATCATTCTATTATCAGAAGGACATTTACACAAGGGATTTTTTGTCCAAATTGAAATTTAAAAAATTTTGCGATTTTACAACTTTTGTTCCATGTCAAAAGAATTATTTCAGATATTCCTCTACTAATTCATCAGCTTCATTCGTTGTGATCTCTTCGGGATGTTTTGTTATTCGTGTAATGCATTTTCCGTTATAAACCACATATATAAAAGATTCCCCGGGTGCTATCAGGTTTGAAGGTGAGTTTGCATCGGAATATTCATAAATATAACAATATACAGATCCTGAATACTTATCTAAATCGACCTTATAGGATTTATCGATGTTGCTCTCTTTTGCCCAATCAAATTTATTGGAAATAAACTTATAAGTATCTCCATCCTTGGTGAAAGTAACATCACGCGGAGGAAATACCAATTCAGCCCAGTTATCTCCTTCTGTCACTTCTACTCTTACGGTGTATGTATCGCCTTCTCTTTTTCCGGAAACGACTTTATAGGAACCTGTTATGGATTTCGCTTCCATTTCAAAATTTTCTTTTATATAGCTTACAGTTTCTTCTATTTCATTGATTTCTTTTTCATTGCTAAATTCTTCTTTAAGAAACACTCTGTTTTCAATATTATCTTTTTCTATTACATTAAAGTTTTCGTCTATGGCTTCAAGCTCTTTTTCAGTTAATATAGCAGTGTTTCTGTCCCATCCGATCTCTTTTGCCCTGTCATCAAGAAGCTTTTCAAGTTCCTCTTCCGTACACAGATTCATTCCGTCTTGTTTTAAAGCTTTCACAAAAGAGCTGTCCGGATCATTTTCTTTTTTATAATCCTTGTCATAATCTCTAAAAAATCGGGAGTAAGTCTTAGCATTATCGTCTTCCCCTAAATTATATGATATAAGCTGACTGTCATTCCATAAAGAAGCATCCTTATTGGGATAATGCATTAACATTTGCTCAGCCCAATCAAAATAATAAATTCCGCTGTAGTAAAAAATGTAATTGACGTCTTTATCTAAAAAACCATATTTAAAATAGTAGGAAGAACCGGTATATTTCCCTGAAGAATGAATATATCCGTCATCACTTATATAAGAGTTCTCTCCGTACTTACCATAGCGCAAGTAAAGCTTACCATCGCGCTCTTTAATTACCAATGAATAGTAATCGGGATCTGTTTCTTGAAGCTTAAAAGTAATAAGAAGCTCCTTTTCACCGTCATTTCCGCAATCTATATATCGATGATGCTCTAAGAATACTTCTTCGCCGTCATTGGAAAAAGCTCCACTGAGTCTCTCCGTCAAAGTCTTAAGATTGATACTTTCGCCGGGATCAAATTTAAAATCATCATCAACTATCCCGGCACAATCATTATACTTATGCTCCAGCTCAATGGTTACCTGCTCCTCATTATTTAAAAAAGCTGTATATAAGCCGGATTTATCATCGGCTTCCCTTGTATACCTTTGTTCAGGCTTATTAGATGATATAGCGGTAGTTGCTGCCGCATTTGATCCTTCGCTTAATCCTTCATTTGATGTCTCAATTGATGCTTCCTTTTGGGAAACTTCATTACTTAAATCTTGCGATCTTTCAGTTTCTTTCGTGCATGCGCACATAGAAAGCGCTGCCATGATAATCAGTGCAATTTCTTTCTTTCCTTTCATAAAGCGTATTCTCCTATTATTATTTTTTTATCTGTGAAAAGAGTCCCCGGCACCCTTCAGATACGTCCCTCCAAGTCGCATCGAAGTTCCCTGTGTACCAAGGATCTGCTACATCACCATCTCTATCTGTGAAATCAAGCATCTTGTAAATCTTACCATC
>JAEEXE010000051.1 GCA_016291375.1 Butyrivibrio sp. | reverse complement strand
CTGTTTCTTGTTCATATGGAATTTGCTGTAAAGGACTATGATAAGAACGGAAATCCGTACTACTATGGATTTATTAGCGATCCTGAAAATCGACTGAGCACTGCCATTGAAATCGATAGCGAAGAAGCGTATACAGAGCGCCTCAAGAAATATTTAAATGCTAAAGAAATTAAGTTTAAAGTGAAAAAATAAGGAGGAATAAAAGCAGAAGATTTGGGTAATATCAATTGATAAAACGAGCAGAATTTGGCATAATAATAGAAAGAACGCGTGGGGGCGCGGAAATTAGGGAAAACAGGTTTACTTATGTGATAAGTAAATTGTCGGAGGGGAATATGGTAAAGATCGCTATATGCGACGACTCTAAATTTATGCGCGGGGAGATCAAGAAGAGAATCCTCGAATTCTCTATGCAAAAAGATTTTGACTACACGCTTAATGAGTACGACGCAGGAGAAAAACTTATCGGGTCGGGAGAAAAATACGACCTGATCTTTATGGACTACGAGTTTGAAAACAACGGTGAAAATGGGCTTGAGATTGCCAAGAAGATTCGAGGCTATGACAAGAATTCCACCATTGTTTTTGCAACAAGTTATCCTTCTATTGTTTTCGATACCTTTGAGGTCGGAACATTTCGTTTTTTAACAAAACCCATCGATGATAAAAAGTTCTATGAAGTTCTTGATGCTTTTTTAAAGACTATGGAAGAGGATGATTTTCTTAAGATCCGATTGGACGGAGAGAACCATTTCTTTAAGGAGAGCACCATATCTTATGTTGAAGGTATGGGCAAGAATTGTATCTTACATTTCTGTGACGGACGAGAGGATATGGAATGTCATGAGACTCTTGGCGCCATTGAAGGACGTCTTTCTTCTCAAAAATTTTACAGGTGTTACAAATCATTCCTTATTAACCTGGCTCAAGTTGATTCATACAATCATGATGAAGTTACCATGAGTACAGGTGAGAAACTGCTTATCAGCAGACTAAAATACAAGGAGTTTAATAGCGTTTATTCTGATTTTCTTGTAAAAGTGGGAGTGTGAGTGGATGGAAAGTATTGAACTGATTATGGGTATATATACTATTCGCGCACTTGTTGTGTTTGCGAATTTTTGGATTGTATTTGACAATTTTTTTGATTATAAGGAAAAGAAATGGAATAACAGTAATTGGATATGGATTGGTGTTTATGCACTTATAACTTATGCATATAGACCGATGATTAATTACGGTTCACGTTTATTCTATTTTCCAATGATATTTCTTTATTTTGTACGAATCATACCGTTTTTGTGGGCAAAATATGGATTCAAGCCAAGTTTCCTTATCACGGTTCCTTTCTATGAGAATCTGATTGATTGCATTGCGCAGAACATAAAGTTTATTTTTATTATAGGTAATAGGATGAACATAACAGGTTATCAGAGAATAGATGCCGATGTTTCAGTTACTTTGGCAGAACTGTTGGTTTTTTCATTCCTAATGGTACTAACTATTTTAAAACGTAGAAATGTTGTAAGGGTGTATTTTACGGAATTGACAGTTTTAGAATATTTCCTTTTGTTCATTACATGTATGACATATGGAGTGTTGGAGGTTAGGCTTTTCAAGTTGCCTGAAACCGCTGACATAATGAAGAAGATGAGTGTGTTAGTTTTTGCATTGCTTCTCGTTGTTGTTATGCATGTCATTATGGTGCGTGAACAAAATATTTCCATGAATGCTATGATAGGTAATCTGAAGGAACCTATGAAGCAGATAACCGAATCATATATTGAAATGAATGATAAAAGTACTGAACTTAGAAGATTTAGGCACGATACCAAAAATCTTTTGCTTGCACTTGGCTCCCTTATTAAGGAGGAAAAATATGATCAGGCATCTGAATATATAGATAAGATGCAGGAGACCATGGGAACAACCATAGTTAAGATGTTTGATACCGGTAACTATATTGCCGACGCGCTACTTGAATCCAAAGCTAAAACGGCGGCTATACATAATATAAAGATGTCTGTGGAAGGAAATATACCTGCAAACAAGATTGAAGATGTCAATCTTGTCATTTTGATTTCCAATCTCTTGGATAATGCGATTGAAGCCGCCAAGCAGGTTGAGGGAGAAAAGAAGATTGAGATACAGTCTATCCTAAAAAAGAACATTTGGATTCTTTCGGTAAAAAATTCATGTGTAAAAGATATTGTTATACGAGATAACAGGATCGATACTACTAAAGATGACAAGGAAGCACATGGTTTCGGCCTTTCAAACATAGAGAGAGTAACGCAAAAGTATGCCGGAAAGCTTCAGCTTAGCTGCGAGAACCAAGTGTTCACTGCAAGAGCTACATTAATGATAATGGCATGATTATGCAGTTCGTTCCTAAATTCACATCGTTGATTCCAATAACCGTTATTCCGTTATATATTTTGTAATATAGAATCATCAGATGCAAGAAAACAAAAAGCACATGAAAGAGACTATTACAAAATAATGATTAGGAGGGTATAAGGTATGATCGACGATATCGGTGGATGGTTTTGGCCTTAATAGAGACAATAGACAGTAGGTCATAAAAGGCAAAAAAATAAAATGGGAGTAGATTCCCGGTTGGTAACAATTGGCTGGTTACCGTCGGAAATCTGCTCCCATTTTTCTGTACGTAAAAACGTCAGCGGTTTTTGCATAGAGACTAAATTATTTATTTTTTTGTTTCAGAATCAACTGTATAAAAAATGCAGTTGGTTCCTTTTTTATGTGTGTTAACTCCAAACACCGTTTTAGGAAGGTGATTGTTGATAGTATATGCATGTCAGGTGATACATAGGGCATTCACCTTTAGTGATAAATAGAGGTATGAAACAGAAAACTATTAGAAGTGGAAGGGCTGGTTAGAAACTATGAATGAAATGATCAAAAAGGCAAGAACAATTGATGAAAAGCGCATAGCATATAACAAGAGCGCAAAGGTTGATTTCAGCTACCTGAAAGAATGGCGTGATGTCAAGACATTACTTAATGATAAGTATTTCAATGAAATGCTTGAACAGAACAACATGACGGAAAAAGAATTTGCATATACACTTCAGCCTGACGTCGAGCTTGATATGCAGGAGAGCGATAAGTGGTATGACACATACGAAGAGATCATGAATATCTTTACAGAAGATATGATCAATGTGGATGCAGGCGTCGGACTTGCGGCATTGCCATTCGCTATCTATCTCAGAAGAAGGATTGGTGAGGTAGCAGAGAATTTAAAAAATATCAAAGTAGAAGAAAGAGTCTTCGATGCTTTTGTTGAAGGCCATACAGCGGAGATGTTCAATGTTTTCGGAAAGCTTACAGCGTTAAGACTTGCGATTTACAAGGAGCATCACAAGTTCAGAGCCAGAAATGAAAAAAAGCAGTTTAAGGAGTTTTTGAAGAATTCTTTTGCCGAAAAAGGTGATTTTACTTCGTTTTATGAGAGCTATCCGGTAGCCACAAGAGTGGCTACCGTAAGAACTCTTTTTATGATAAAGAATTATTCTGATATCATGGAGCGCCTTGATAAAGACTATAAAGAGGTAGAGAAATTACTTGGAAGTAAAAAACTTGTGCTTACAGATATTATATTATCCTCCGGAGATTCACATGCGCAGGGTAATTCGGTATCGATTTTGAAATTTGGAGACAGAAAGCTTGTTTATAAACCCAAGGACCTTAAGATAAGTCAGGCGTTTGAGGAGTTTGTAAACTGGTACACAAATTCATCGGACCTGCTTGATATAAAGATTCCGAAGGGAATATACAAAGACGGTTATGCATACAACGAATTTGTAGAGAGAATCTACTGCAAGTCTGAAAAAGAAGTTGAACGCTTCTATACAAGATACGGATATCTGGTTGCAATCTGCTATCTGCTTAATATAAATGACTTACATTTGGAGAATATCATAGCGCATGGTGAACATCCCGTGATCATTGATATGGAGACTTTATTCCAGATGCCGGCACAGATTAAAGGCGAATCTGCATTTTTTGATGTGGTGAGACGATTGGAAACAGAGTCGGTAGCTGCTTCCATGCTACTTCCCAAGCAGACTAATCTGGGTGGAAAAGAAGCCATCAACCTCAGTGCGCTTGATGGAAAAGGTGTAGAGCTTTCATCGGATATTCTTGCACCCAAGAATATAGATTCCGTTGATTTTCATTTTGAAAATATAAAAGGACATTTTGCCGGCGGTGATAATATTCCGCAGTATGGAAAGGATAAAGATGTAGACGTTTCCAGATATAACCTTGTGATAGTGGAAGCTTTTGAACGTTTTATGAGATTTATTCTTGAACATAGAGCAGAGGCACTCAAGGCACTTGAAGTATTTAAAGGTAAAAAAGTAAGAGCGCTTCTTAAATCGACGGAGCGCTATGCTTCAATGATCCGTTATGCCAATCATCCGAATTATAACGGGAATATGAAGTACAGAGAGCGCCTGATGATGAATATCTGGGCATATCCATATAGAGACAAAAGAATTATAAATAGCGAAATAAAAGACATGCTGTTTAACGATATACCCATTTTCTTTACATATACAGATTCACGTGATGTCATTGACAGTCGTGGATGCAGGTATCCTGATTATTACAAAATTTCGGGCTACGACGTTTCAAGAAATAAGCTTTTGAAGCTTACCGAAAAAGAGATTGAGCTTCAGAAGACTATAATGACACTTTCTCTCGGTATTGTTGATACATATCTTAATAAGCGTGTTGGCAAGACCGGAATTCTTCGGGAGGAAAAGACGTTTCATTACTTGGAACAGGCAAGGAACATTGCGGATAAGTTGATGAGAGAAGCCTATGTTAAAGGTGATGAGTGCGCGTTTATCAATCTTGATTGTAACAAAGATGAAAAATGGGGATTAAAGTCATGCGAGATTGATCTTTATGGCGGGTTAAGCGGTATTGCGGTTGCCTATCTTGAGCTTTACAGAGCAACAGAGGAAGAAAAGTATCTGGATTTCTATCATATGTTGATGAAATCGGCGATAGGACAGGCAAAGCTTGCGGGAGTATCATGCGCTTTTACGGGCAGATTATCACCAATCTATCCGATGATCCTAGAAAAGAAATATCTCAACACTGTTCAGGATGAGGATTATTTAAAAGATACGATCAAGGCTTTAGGTAAGCTAAAACATGAACAGATGGAGAAGTATGAGCATCATGATTATGTGTCAGGTTTGGCCGGAATAATAAGGCTATTAAGACTTGTAAGAGAGAACTTCCCTGAGTTGGAGAATACTGAAGAAGTTTTGGATAAATACATAGAGCTTGCTGAGCAAAGAATCGATAAAGAGCATGAAGAAGGAAAATCCAAAGCAGGCATGGCACACGGCATCAGCGGTATGATGTACGGACTTGTTTCCGGAGGAAAGTATGACGCCAAAAAAGTTAAGGAGCTCCTTGCTTATGAGTATCGAGCAGGGATCAATCCCGAGAAAGATTATAAGTGGTGTTGGGGCTACCCCGGTATGATCCAGGCAAGAATTGCTATGGATAGGATTGACAGCAGTCTCGTTAACAAGAGACATCTTCGCAGCCTGATAAATAGATTTGAAACAATACTGAATGAGTCTGTAGGATCGGATACTCTTTGTCACGGAACAGGAAGTATCGTGACGACACTCAAGATGCTCTATGAATACACCGGAGAAAAGAAGTGGATGAATTATCTTAAGAAATATATGTCTGATATGTATATGCATTCACTTTATGAAGAATACCGGGTTACAAGGATCGGAGATATAGAGAGCAAGGGTATTTTTGATGGAATCAGCGGAGTTGTCTGGATGTATCTTTACGCTGAGCGCAACATAAACAACATTTTGCTGCTGGAAACGAGTAAGTAAACAGGAATAGGGAAAATGATATGAAAAAGATATTTGTTTTGATCGGCAGCAGGCGAAAGAATGGCAACACAGCCGGATTCGCGAAACGAATAACGGATAGATTGGATAAGGAAAAGTTTGAAGTCGAATATGCTTTTCCGCAAGATTTCAATATTGCACCTTGTATAGGATGTTCGCAATGTTTTTTACGAACAGAATGCGTTAGCAATGACGATCTTCGCTTACTGCATGAAAAAATACTGGAATCCGATGTGTTTATCATAGCATCGCCTGTTTATATGCATTATTTTACAGCTGATCTAAAGCTGATAATTGATAAGTCTTCATGGTGGGCACATACACTTAGGCTTCAGGGGAAACCTGTAGTTATACTTAGTACTTGCGGTACGAATGGGCATGACACTGTAATAAATGCTCTTGATAAGCTCATTACATTTATGGGCGGGAATGTGATTGCATGCTCTAATGCAGCGGCACTTCCCAGGCAGCTTGGTAATGACAAGTGGATGCAGGAGGTTTCAGAGGAAATTGCGAATCGTATCAACAAATATGCATATATTCCGCATCAGTCAAATACCGATTTAGAGGAACTGTTTCCGCATATGAAGGCAGCAGCGCTTATGCAGAAAGCTCAAAGTGAAGAAGACGGATATTCAATTGATGAGTTTAATGAATATATTTACTGGCGCGATACGGGAATGATAAATTATGACTCTTTTGATAAATACTTAAATGAAAAATATATGTGCAAGGAGGTAGTGGTTTGAGAGTTAGATTTCAACAACAATGTGAACACTCTGAATGTGGGCTGGCCTGTGCCTCTATGATGCTGGACTATTTTGTCGATAAGACAAAATTATCGGGACTTAGAGATCGATACGGAGTTCCGAACGGTGGCTATAATTTACTGCAGATTCAGGAAGTTCTCAAAGAAAACGGAGTCCTTTCAAAGGCAATCAAGATTGGCAGAGAATCGTTAAAGGCAGTTCCCAAGCCGTTTATAGCCTTTTGGGATCGCAAGCATTTTGTAGTGGTAGAGAAGGTTTCACCCGGGTCGGTATCTTTGGTCGATCCTGCATCAGGTAAAAAGAAACTTACCAATGAAGAATTTGAAGAACATTTTTCAAAGATAATTTTATATCCGACAAGTGACAATAAAAGAAAATTCCAGATTCCAAAGATTCATCCGGTACTTGTCGAGAATGGAAAGAGGCATGGAAAGCTTCTTTTGACCACATTGCTTTTCTCAATGATCATGCAGTGTATGAGTCTTTTGGTTCCACACGTAATACAGTCTATTGTGGACGGATTTGAGAATCAGCGGCTCTTTAGTTTTAAAGTATTACTCATGATACTTTTAGGATTATCGGCTAATTATTTTATTTTTAATCTGGTTCGAACGCGGCTTATTACCAAGCTGCAAACGGCTTTTGATAAAGGCTTTTTGGGCGATACGATCGAGCAGCTTTTGGACCTTCCGTATTCCTACTTTGTAAACAGGAGTAAGGGAGAACTGATATACAGGATCAACTCCAATACCTATATCAGGCAGGTCATCATAGATCAGATGATAGAGCTTTTGATAGATATTTGTTTCTTCTTCCTGTATTTGGCCGCTATGATGCGATACAGCCCGGCACTTGCGACATTTACGATATTTGTTGCCGGAGCATTGTGTTTGATCCTGGATGCAAATACCAAGATAAACAGAAAGATTACGCAGAACGAGATGGTTGTAACTACAAGATCTCAGGACATGATAAATGAGATGGTAAACAACATTTTTACCATTAAATCAACCAACTCACAGAAGAATCTTTTTAATAAGTGGCAGGATAACTTTGAAAAGCAGATCGGCCTTGAGAAGAAACGTGCCAAGTATGCATCGTTTTTGTATAACGCTACACAGACTATTCAGATCTTTTATCCGCTAAGTATCTTCCTTGGTGGTTATTATCTGGTTCTGCATAACAAGATGACGCTCGGAGGAGTAGTGGCATTCAGTTCTATAGGTGCATCGTTCCTTTGCCCTATTGTAGCGATCATGAGCTCGTACGGACAGCTGGTTACGGTGAAGGTTTATATAGAAAGACTGCTTGACATTATGGATACGCCGAACGAGACAGTGACTGAAGGAAAAGAACTTCCGGCTGAATCATGCAGAGAGATAGATATGGAGCATGTCTTTTACAGATACAGTAAGTTTTCCAAGTATGCGATATCTGATGTTTCTGTCAACATAAAACCTTTTGAAAAGGTTGCGATCGTCGGAAGCAGTGGATCGGGTAAGTCTACGATGATGAAAGTTATGGCGAGTCTGTACCCGGTAACCAACGGACGAGTTGCGTACGGAAAGAAAGATGTAAAGGATTTAAATGTACATAGATTAAGGGAAAAAGTGGGAATCGTTCTTCAGGAGAATATGCTCTTTAGCGGAAGTTTCAGAGAGAATATCACAATGGGACGCGATTTCACGGATGAAGAGATAAATAAGGTTTTGGCTGCGACCAACCTTACGGGACTTGTAGAGAGTTTCCCGCTTGGTCTTGAGACCAGAATTTCTGAGAGCGGACAGAATCTGTCCGGCGGACAAAGACAGAAGATAGCAATAGCAAGGACGATCATTTCGAATCCTCAGATAGTGTTTTTGGATGAACCTACCAGTGCGCTTGACAATGCTTCTGAAAAGATTGTCATGGACCATCTGTTCAATATGAAGGCAACTATAGTTGTCGTTGCACACAGACTTGCCACCATTCGTGATTTTGACAGGATCATTGTTATGGATAACGGCAGGATCGTGGAACAGGGTAACCATGAAGAACTGCTGGCAAAAGACGGTTACTATGCAAGACTTTACAGAATGCAACCGCAGCATGACTTAAGCACTAAAAAAGGGGATGAAAATGAAGAAAGGTATATATCGTAAATTAGCTCTTAATATGTTTCTTGCAGCCCTTCTAACCATATTCATCGGCGGCTTCTCCATAACGGCGGAAGCCGCTGAGGATAAGGAACAGACGATGGATATCCTGCTAAAAGAAAATGCGGATATCGATAAGGTTAGTGAGGAGATAAAAGAGCAAGATGAAAAGATCCAAATTGAAGTATGCGAAGACATTAATTTGCTTCATCTTATCTATCCGGAGTCAGTTGACGTGGAGGAGATTGTGCAAGATAAGAGCATCCGTAGTCAGATAGAGGTAACGGGAGATCTTCCTAAGATTGAAGATCCCAAGGATGACCTTAGCGATGTTGATGTTTCCGATATCACGCCGGAAAGCGAGGATATGGCGGAAGAGGAAATCGACGATTACGATCTATTTGATATGCTTGCCTGGCATTTGGATGAAGTTACAGACGATAGACAATCACTTGAATATACAACAGGAAAAGGCGTAAGGATCGCGCATATCGATAGCGGAGTTGACACAACACATCCGGTACTTGCCGGAAAGCTCGATCTGGCTAGAGGAAAGTCATACGTTGATGGTGATGACAGCCTGACAGATTATCACAGTCATGGAACGGAAACGGCGGGCGTAATCGCGCAGATAGCACCGGATGCGACTATCACTCCATATAAAGTAATGAATGCAACAGACGGTGAATCGCGCTGGACTCTTGCAGCGATAGTGGATGCGGTAAATGATGGAAACGATGTCATAAATCTAAGTCTGGGAACATATAAGTGCGTGGATGATTGTGATGAACGTATTTTGGTGGCAGCGTATAAAAGAGCTATCAGATACGCGCAGAACAACGGTGTAGCGGTTTTTGCTTCGTCAGGTAATAAAGGCATTGATCTGGATCAAAATTACGAGACCAACAAAGTGTTGCATTTGCCCGGTGAGATAAAAGGAGTATATACCATATCTTCTGTATGGAACGGCTCAGAAGCCTCATACAGCAACTACGGATCTTGTGTGGAATTCTGTGCTCCGGGAGGGGATCTGGTGTACACAGACGGGTTACTTGATCTTACAGCTTTTATCTATGTTACGTTTCCGACGTATATAGACAATGGGCTTGAGACAATCGGAGTACCTCAAGGGTACACGGTTTCATACGGAACAAGCTTGTCATCAGCAATAGCGACAGCATGTTTTGCAGACATATATTCATACGGAAAAGAAAAGCATCCGTATTTTCAGATAGATGATGCCTTGGATCTAATGATGGCAGGAAGTAACGACCTCGGAGAAGAGGGAAAAGATGTTCACTATGGAAACGGTGAGATCAATATATTAAAGGCTATCGGAGAGACGGGGCCTAGATACAAAGGTGAAGTGACGGAGGAAAGCGATAGATCAAGGACATATCGCAATCACAGGATAACAACCGATTATATCGTTACGGAAGAATACGGTGATACCTATCACGTAGATGTGACTATTACAAACAATACAGAAAGTACTATCCATAAATGGGAAGTAGAGATGGATCTGGATGATGAGATAGATCAGATATGGGATGCAAAGGCCCGTAAGGACGGGGATCGCACTATATTATCCGGAGAGGATTACGACCAGGATATTGATTCGGGAGAATCGGTAAGCTTTGGGTTTATAGCCAAGAAGGCGTCGATTGAAGATGAGATAAATCTTCCGGAAGAGGTCATATTGGTCAATGCGAAATATATGATAAAGCCCGAGGATTACAGTGTAGAGCTTGATATTTCATCGAGCTGGGGCTCCGGTTTTGTTGGAAACGTAACGATAACAAATCTTTCGGATCATGCGATATCCGACTGGAAGCTGGAATTCACCTATGATGCCGACATTGAGAGTATATGGAATGCATCAATAGCAGAAAAAGATGATGATTATTATTCAATACTAAATGACGGAAGTAATCAGAATATACCGGCAGGAGAGTCAGTAACTTTTGGATTTGAGGCAGCAGGGACCGGAGAAGAAGAGATCGGAAACGTATCGCTTATAAGTATTACCAAATAAAAAAAATACAGTTCGTTCCGACTTTAATACAGTTAATTCTAAAAAGAGAAATAACTAAGTATCGGTTGATAATATAAACTTGTCAGAAGTAAAGACACTGTTTTCAAAAAAGGAGAGAACTAATATGAGATTAAAAAAATTTGTAGGAGAGGCGTTTGAGGAATTAACGGTTGATGAAATGAAAATGGTTCAGGGATCCGGAGATGTTGAAGCGGATTTCAATTATATGGCGGTTTTAAGCCAGGCCAATGCAGCCATGGCAATTACGGCATCACCTGTTTTGATAACACTTGATGGTAGGTGTTGAACAAAACGGTTGCAAATAAAAACAGTTAGCTAACGGAAAACACAAACTAAAAACAGAAGAAAAGGAGAAAACGAACATGGCACAGGAAGATATCAACAAAGTAGTAGGCGATTCATTTGAGGATCTTAAGACTGATGAGATGGTGCAGACACAGGGAGCAGGCGATGTAGATGCTGAGACAACTCCTACACCTATTATTTCCGCAACTATTGTTAGTGCATCCGCATCTTTCGGCATATCTGTTGAAGTAACAAAGACTTGTAACGGACATTGCTAAGAAATCATAAGGAACAGTAAGTAATTAAAATAATCATTAAAAAGGAGAATAAATTATGTCAGAAGAAAAGAAGATCAGAGAAGTTGTTGGTGATTCATTTGAGGAAATGCCTTTAGAGGATATGGAAAACACACAGGGCGCAGGTGATGTAGATGCTGAATCAACTCCTGCAACACCTACAATACCTATTTCAGCAATGACTATTTCTGCTGCTTTATCAGTAGTTTCAGGAGCAGCGGTTTCAGCAAAGAAATGCTAATTCATAGTGTGATAAGAAGGAGATAGAATGGGAAAGAAAGACTTAGATAAGATTGTTGGTGCAGCGTATGAGGAGCTTGATGCCGATGATATGAAGAATATCCAGGGCGCAGGCGATGTAGAGGCTGAGACTGCAGTTCCTGTAATTGTTACAATTGCAACTGCAGCAAGCGCAATCTATTCCTCACAGAAATGCTAAGTTAGACGAAAAAAGATGGCTATGGGAGTGACAGAGTGCACTCCCAGGTATCTTTTTTAAAAATTCTATCACTCCGTCCACTATAAAGACAAAAAATTCCAATAATAAAAAAGGAGGACTAAAAAATGCTTAGTCAAAAAATACTACTGGTTTTAGTGATCATCTCATTTATAGCGTTTCTTGGTGTGCTTGTCTGGAGAATAGTTTACACATCAAAGAATAAGGGAGATGAAAAGTCTTTAAATGCACTCACTAAGGCAATGGCATTATCATCATATACCCCGTTTGGATTGATGATTTTTTGGACAGCAGCGGCCTCATTTATTTTTAAAGACGGCACTGTATTCACAATGAACAATATTGGTACTTTTACAATGATATTGATTGGAATACAGAGTGCGATCGAACTATTTGCCGGATATTATTACACAAAGGCGGCAAAGAACTGATTGATGAAAAATTAGTGTAAAAAATAGAGAAGGAGAAAACTAATATGGGAAAAAAAGATGTAGATAAGATTGTTGGTGCAGCATATGAAGATCTCAACGCAGAGGAGATGCAGAATACTCAGGGTGCCGGTGATGTAGATGCGGAGACAACTCCTGTAATTATTTCAGTAGCTGTTTCAGCAGCAACAGGAATTGTAAGTGCTATTAAGAATAAATAAGAAATTAAGTAGAATTTAGCGATGGAAAGGAGAAAATCAATGAGTAAAAAGGATGTAAATAAGATTGTTGGTGCATCTTTTGAAGAACTTGACACAGAGGATATGCAGCAGACTCAAGGAGCCGGAGATGTAGATCCTGAGGTTGTATCAAACTGCCTTACGATTGTATCGCCTTCTGTGATCGCAACAAATCCACCGATACTCAGTATCAGTATTGCGAGAAATAATTGATTCCGGGGGAGAAAAAAGATGGGAAAAAGAAATTAGATCAGGTAGTCGGTACATCTTTTGAAGATCTCAACACAGAGGGTATGCAGCAGATTCAGGGCGCAGGCGACGTAGATGCTGAGACTGCAGTACCTGTAATTGTAACACTTGCAACTGCAGCGAGCGCGATTTATTCATCACAGAAATGCTGAGTCACATGAAAAAAAGAGATGGCTATAGGAGTGACTAAGCTCACTCCCAAGCATCATTTCATTTAAATACTTAGTATCTTGTTGACACAGAAAAAATGGCAATATAGCCAAGTATAGATGGGAGATAAACATATGAATAATCATTTTCTAGTTGTAGGAGCATTGATAGCATCCATGGTTTCTATAGGGGTGTTATTAATTTGGAATTGTGTGAAAAGCATGAAGTATAAGAATAATAAAGAGTGGAATATAGTAAGATTCAAAGCTGGAGCTATTGCGGCAGTAGTTTTAGTTGCTTTGATTTTAGGTTGGGATGTATACACTTACTTTATTGATTCAAATGCTGTATTTACGCTTGCAAATGTAAAGACTTTTTTTGAGATTGTCCTAGGAGTACAAGCAATTGTGGCGCTTGTAGCCGGAATATATTACGAAGATAAGATGATAAAAAGCTCAACTTAAACAAGCGTTTAATAAAAGGAGGACTAAAAATGCTTAGTCAAAAAATACTACTGGTTTTAGTGATTATTTCATTTATAGCATTTCTTGGTGTCCTTATCTGGAGAATAGTCTACACATCAAAGAATAAGGGAGATGAAAAGGCTTTAAATGCACTCACTAAGGCAATGGCATTATCATCATATACCCCGTTTGGATTGATGATTTTTTGGACAGCAGTGGCCTCATTTATTTTTAAAGACGACACTGTATTCACAATGAACAATATTGGAACTTTTACAATGATATTGATTGGAATACAGAGTGCGATCGAACTATTTGCCGGATATTATTATACAAAGACAGCAAAGAACTGATTGGTGAAAAAATAGAGAAGGAGAAAATAATATGGGAAAAAAGGATTTAGATAAGATTGTAGGTGCAGCATATGAGGATCTCAACGCAGAGGATATGCAGAATACTCAGGGTGCCGGTGATGTTGATGCGGAGACAACTCCTGTACTTATCTCAGTAGCAGTTACAGCAGGAACAGCAGGAATTGTAAGTGCTATTAAGAATAAATAAGAAATAAGGGAGAAAAAAGATGGGAAAAAAGAAATTAGATCAGGTAGTCGGTACATCTTTTGAAGATCTCAACACAGAAGATATGCAGAATACTCAGGGCGGCGGCGATGTAAACGCGGAGACTATAGTTACGATCAGCAACTTGACGTTGGTTGGTCCGATAGTAAGCATACCGGTTGTCTCATGCGCTAAGTAATAATTATTAAAGAAATTGAGGAAATATTATGATTAAAGCTGAACTGTATACAGAGTTCAGAGAAGATCGCACAGATAAGGTTACTGTAGAAAAAGCTGAACTCAGGAGAAAGCTAAAGAAGATAAAAAACGGCGCGATCTTGGAGCGCGAGAATGAGAAGTATCAGCTTTATTATTCGCCGGAGGCTTTCAAAAAAGATGAGACAGAGCACGTTGCGCCTTATCATCTGGTGATCAATCCGGCAGCAAGAATCCGCTTTGAAGGTAGTTTGGACGAGTACGATAAGCTACTTGAAGAAATCGATTTAAAATGTATGGACCATGATGATGCCAAGGTATACAGCAAGTTAAAAGAAGGAAATGCTGACAGCGACTTCTTCATCATGGATGTATATTATCAGATGTAGAGTTTTGAGAAGCTATTAAGAAAGAAAATCAGGTTTAGACATTATTATAACAAAGCAAAGAAGGGGCGACTTTAGACTCTATTGTCGCCTCTTTTTTTGTTATAACCAACATCTATCAATAGCAATAAAGATTAGCTATCGTAAAACCTATTGACCTACTAGGCAAATCGAAGTAATATTTGTTCATCGATTACGAAGGAGAACAAATATTATGAAAAAGAATCTTTTGACTAAATTATTAGCTACTACACTTACACTTGTACTTGGAGCCGGTGCACTTACAGGATGCGGACAGGCAGCAGCACAGGGTGGAGATCAGGCAGTGCAGAGTGAGAGTGCACAGGCTGATGCTACACAAGCCCAGGCAGATGCAGGTGATAAGGTTTACAGAACACTTGATGAGATCAAGGAGAGCGGCAAGATCAATATCGGAGTCTTTTCTGACAAGAACCCTTTTGGTTATGTTGATGAGAATGGTGAGTATCAGGGCTACGATGTATATCTTGCGGAGAGAATCGGTAAGGACCTTGGAGTTGAGATCAATTATGTATCAACTGAGGCAGCTAGCAGAGTTGAGTATCTTGAGACAGGTAAGGTTGACATTGTTCTTGCAAACTTCACAGTAACTGAGGAGAGAGCGCAGAAGGTTGATTTCGCACTTCCTTATATGAATGTTGCACTTGGTGTTGTTTCACCTGAGGGCAAGGTTATTGAGGATCTTTCACAGATTGCTGCAGATGATCAGGTTATCGTTATCTCAGGAACAACAGCTGAGACATATCTTGAGAAGAACTATCCTGATATCAAGCTTCAGAAGTTTGATACATATGCTACAGCCAAGACTTCTTTTGAGAACGGAACAGGTGTAGCTTGGGCTAATGACAACACAGAGGTTATTGCTTACGCTATCGAGAATCCCGGATATGTTGTAGGTATTCCTTCACTTGGAAGCCAGGATACAATTGCTCCTGCAGTATCTAAGGGCAATAGCTCACTTCTTGACTGGCTCAACAATGAGATCGTATCTCTTGGTGAGGAGAAGTTCTTCCACGCAGACTATGAGGCGACTCTTATTGATACTTACGGCGCAGACTATGAGGAGACACTTGTAGTTGAAGGCGGCAAGGTAGACGCTGAGTAACATATCATCCTATTATATATAGAGCGAGGGAGAGTCTGTGGACTCTCCCAAACTCGGTTTAAGGAAAAATTATGAACCCTGAAGTTATTACATCTTACATTCCTTTATATATAGAAGCATTTTTGCTGACGATAAAGATTGGCTGGTTTGGCATATTGCTGGCATTTGTCATAGGTCTTTTTGTGGCATTTGTTATTCACTTTGAGGTGCCGCTTTTGGCGCAGTTATCGAGAGTGTATGTTGAGCTTTTTAGAAATACTCCGCTTCTTGTACAGCTGTTTTTCATTTACTTTGGTCTTCCCAAAGTGGGAGTGTCTATATCTGCGGAGACTTGCGGATTTGTAGGCTTAGGACTTTTAGGTGGAAGCTATATGGCGGAGGTTTTTAGGAGCGGTCTTGAGAGTATCCCTAAGTCTCAAACGGAGAGTGCTCTTGCACTTGGGCTCTCAAAGAGACAGCTCTTTTTATCAGTAATATTGCCACAGGCGATCTCGCAGAGCGTCCCGGGAATCCTTGCAAATGTGATATTTCTTTTGAAAGAGACAAGCGTCTTTTCTGCGATAAGTCTTATGGATCTTATGTTTACAGCCAAGGATCTGATAGGTCTTTACTATGATACGACAGAAGCGCTGTTCCTTTTGGTTATCTTTTACATTATCATGCTGCTTCCGGTTTCTATTATTGGAAGTGTGATCGAGAAAAAGGCGAGATTTAGGACGTTGGGAGTGTGAGCATATGGGATTTGAAGTTTTATTAAAGGGTAATAATATGATCCGTCTCCTTACTGGGCTTGCGGTTTCGCTTAGGATCAGTCTTGTGTCTGTGGTGATAAGTATTGCTCTTGGAGTTGTGCTTGGTATACTGATGGCATTTAAGAATCCTGTGATCACGGCGGTTTCCAGAGTGTATCTTGAGATTGTCAGGATCATGCCGCAGATGGTGCTTTTGTTCATTGTGTATTTTGGTACCACCAAGGCGCTTGGGATCAATTTATCAGCGGAGACTGCTGCGATCATTGTTTTTTCCTTCTGGGGGACCGCGGAGATGGCAGACCTTGTGAGGGGAGCACTTCTGAGTATTCCGGTTATTCAGTATGAGAGCAGCTTATCTCTTGGACTTAGCAGATCGCAGACTTATGCGTATGTAATTGTGCCGCAGATAATAAGGCGCATGATCCCGCTTTCAATAAATCTTATTACAAGGATGATAAAGACTACGAGCCTTGTGATGATGATCGGAATCGTGGAGGTTTTGAAAGTTGGGCAGCAGATAATCGAGGCGAACAGGAAGGCTTCGCCGGGAGCAGCCTTTGGGGTGTTCCTTATTATCTTTTTACTGTACTTTATAGCGTGCTGGCCGATCAGCATGCTTTCGAGATATCTTGAGAAGAAATGGGAGAACTGATATGGACGAGATACTAAGAGTAGAGAATATAAGTAAGAGGTACGAGGACATAACGGTTTTCGAGAACCTGAATCTTTCGGTCAAAAAGGGCGAGGTTGTTGTGATCGTGGGGCCATCCGGCTGCGGAAAGAGTACGTTCCTGCGCTGTCTCAACGGCCTTGAGGATATACAGGATGGGCAGATCACTCTTGATGGCCAGGTTGTTGATGCTTCTTCAGGGAATATCGGTAAGATAAGAGAAAAAGCAGGAATGGTCTTCCAGAGCTATGATCTTTTCCCGCATCTGACAGTGCTTCAGAATCTGATGCTGGCGCCTTTGAAGGTCAAAAAGAGCAATAAGAAGGAAGTGGAAAAGGAGGCACGGGCGCTCCTTGATAAGGTAGGTCTTTTGCTTAAAAAAGATAGTTTTCCAAGGCAGCTTTCCGGCGGTCAGAAGCAGAGAGTTGCGATCGTGCGAGCACTTATCATGCATCCTGAGGTTCTGCTTCTTGATGAGATCACGGCGGCGCTTGATCCTGAGATGGTGCGCGAGGTTTTGGACGTTGTGCTGTGCCTTGCAAAAGAGGGCAGGACGATGGTCATTGTCACTCATGAGATGCAGTTTGCCAGAGCAGTTGCCGACAGGATGGTATTTATTGATAACGGAAGAATTGTTGAGGAGGGTGAGCCTTCGGAGTTTTTTGGTAATCCCAAGACAGACAGGCTTAAGGCGTTTCTTCAGACCTTCTCATACGAGGCATAAAGCCTATTACACAGGGCCGCTTGATTAAGCGGCCTTTTCTGTTAAAATGCTTATAGGGAGATGGAAATACGCAACGAGGGGTTCAATCTTTAGTGTTAAGATTGAACCTTTTTGGAGGAACGACTATGAATACTGCGGATAAACTTGAAGTTTTATTAAATAAGGCAAAAGAGGATGCGGCTCTTAAGCAGAGTCTTTTGAATACAAGAGGCGAAGCTGATCCGCTTGCGGCTTTTTGTAAGATTGCGTGCAGTGCCGGAGTTGAGCTCACAGTTATGGACATTGTAAATCAGGGTGAGGAGTTCTATGCCGAGATTAAGCGCAGCACCAACGGCGGCGGAGAGAATTCGCCGGATCTTGATTTCCAAAATGACGAGTATTCAATCTTTATGATGAGGCTGGAGGATCTGTAATTTAAGCCGGGGGAGGTCTTCCGGGTGAAGAATTCTATGATTTTATATTGCCGAAAATTTCGACGTTTTAGAAAAAGTGAGTTAATGAAGTAATGAAAGAAATATCTTTAAAAGAAATGCGACAGTTGCCGGAGGGTAGCTACAAGTTAATAGATGTGCGAGATGAAGCGCTTGCGCTATATGGTATGCTTCCCGGTGCGGTTCGATTGGATGTGGATGAGCTTGAAAAAGAGGAAAGTGCTTTTATAAGTGAGATTCCCAAGGATATGAAGCTTATTTTTTACTGTCAGATAGGGCAGAGGACCAGAGAGCTTGAGGATTGTCCTTGCTTGGAAGGCCGTGAGTACTACAGCCTTGCTGATGGATATATGGGATATCTTAAGGATGAGCTTTCCAAATTTGAAAAGGGCGGCGAGAAGCAGCAGAAGGCTGAAGACAGTATTAGGAAGAAATACCACAAGCAGCTCTTTACTCCTTTTGCCAAGGCGTGCAAGACTTATAAGCTCATAAATGAAGGTGATCATATCGCGGTATGTATCTCCGGTGGCAAAGACTCTATGCTGATGGCGAAGCTTTTTCAGGAAATACAAAAGCACAGGCAGGTGGAGTTCAAGCTTACCTTCCTTGTCATGGATCCCGGTTACAATAAGGAAAACAGAGAGCTCATCGAGAGTAATGCCAAGGCTCTTGGTATTCCGGTGACGATTTTTGAGAGCAATATATTTGATACTGTGGACAATATAGATAAGAGCCCTTGCTATCTGTGCGCCAGAATGCGCCGCGGATATCTTTACAGCAAGGCAAAAGAGCTTGGATGTAACAAGATAGCTCTTGGTCATCACTACGATGATGTTATTGAGACCATTCTCATGGGAATGCTGCAGGGAGCTCAGATCCAGACTATGATGCCCAAGCTCCACAGCACCAATTTTGCAGGGATGGAGCTGATAAGGCCAATGTATCTCATTCGTGAGAGCGATATCTGTGCCTGGAGAGACTACAACGAGCTTCATTTCCTGCAGTGCGCATGTCACTTTACAGAGACCTGTACAACTTGCCACACGGACGGAACAACATCTTCCAA
>JAEEXE010000050.1 GCA_016291375.1 Butyrivibrio sp. | reverse complement strand
ACATGGCTTGTCCAGGGGAATTGATCTACGGCGACGGCTCTGGTCATAGCGTAGCCATTTTCCTGCAATATCTCAAGGTCTCTGGCAAGACTTGTAGGCTTGCATGAGACGTAGATCATATAAGGAACGCCGTAGCCGATGATCTTGGTAAGAGCCTTAGGATTGATACCGTCTCTAGGCGGATCAAGGATTATCAGGTCAGGCTTTTCCTCAATCTCATCAAGGACCTTGAGAACATCACCTGCGATGAACTCGCAATTATCAAGGCCATTTAGCCTTGCGTTATCCTTTGCTGCAGCAACTGCCTCTTCTACGATCTCGACACCGATCACTTTATTAGCGACAGGTGCAAGGAGCTGCGCAATAGTGCCGGTTCCGGAGTACAGGTCATAGATGACACCGTCCTCTCCAATCTTCTTCTGGTCAAAAAGGCTCTTGATATAGCCCCTTACTGTCTGATACAAAACCTCAGCTGATAAGCTGTTGGTCTGGAAGAACGAGAATGGATTGATCTTGAAGCGCAGTCCCAGAAGGTATTCAAAGAAATAGTCCTGTCCAAAGAGGATTTCTGTGCCTTCGTCGATAACAGCATCCGCAAGAGAATCATTCTTGGTATGAAGAATACCCACAATCCTTCCGTTAAGAGATAAGGACAAAAGTGCATTCTTAAAGCCTGTAAGGTCATGATCTTCCTGCGTTGTTGTAACCAGGTCAACAAGTATCTCGCCTGTCTTAACTGCTCTACGCACAAGGAGGTGTCTAAGATATCCTTCCTGCTTCATCCTATGGTAAAAAGAGATCTCTTTCTCTTCATACAATGGCGCAAAATAATCAAGCGTAGCTGAAAGGATTGCCTGATAATCTGTATCCACGATACGACAACCGCTTACAGTTACTATGTCATAAAAGCTGCCCTTTTTGTGCATACCAAGAGCAAGGGGTCCACCCATGACTTCATCTCCAAAGGTAAACTCCATCTTATTTCTGTATGCATATTTAACGGGACTTGTCTTGATACCTTCCCATGTGAACTTGGTGGTCTGCCTGTCAATTGCAGGCTTAAGCAAACTCATAACCTGTTGCTCTTTGAGGCCAAGCTCTTTTACATAAGGCATTGTAAGATAACTACAGCCTCCGCATTTACCGAAATGAATGCAGGGGCTTTCATTAGAATCCGGTGCCTCCTCAAGGACTTCCACAAGCCTTCCTTCGGCTCTGTCCTTGCGCACCTTCTGAATCTGTACAGAAACCTTCTGATCGGGAAGGACGCCTTTTACGACAACCTTCCCTTCAGAAGTCTCAATTATTCCTTTGTTAGGGAATTCCACCCTCTTTACTATTCCTGTTATTACTTCTTTTTTCTTCACGCTGTCAACTTAACTTTCCCTGATAAAATCTTCGTCTTCAAAATCGTCTTCGAAGTCATCAAAATCATCATCATAATAATCATCTTCATACGCAGGTGTCATGTACTGGTATACGAGATACGCAATAATAGCAACTGCTGATATGCATCCAAGAATTGCCAAAACCCAAAGGATTATGTTGGAAGGCTTCTTGGCATTTTCTGCATCTCTCTTATCAAGAAGTTCATTTATTCTTGTCATTTGTATAAAGTCGTCAATCTTGTTCTTTACTTCCATAGATAACCCCTTTCTCTTTAAACGTAATTGGTAACTACAGTATATCACAATACTAGGTATCTTGTGCTTTGGGCAAAAGAACTATCTCTAAATTTTTTCTGAAAAAAATAATAATCTCAGCCTTGCATCTTAAAAACATACCACAAAAAAACATTATACCTTCTTAAGTTTAGCAAAAGCCGCATACATGATCTTCTGTCCCGCTTCATCGAACATCACGGTAACCTTGTAATCTCTTGGTCCTTCCTGAAGTTCTGTAACGGTTCCGATACCGTATTTAACATGGCTTACCTTATCACCTACACCGTAATCAGGCTTTGTTGCTGACTGCGGCATGCCCTTGGAAAGTCCCGCAAGGTTTCCTCTGGCATGAGTCTTGGCAACACCTGCAATGTATGGCTTTTCCGAGGGAACTGCCCTTGGAATCTTCTTTACAGGCTTTGGTGTAGCCTTAAGCTTGTAAGTATTAGCAAGCGAAGATCTTGACGAGCCGCCGCTCGCTCCGAGCTTGGGTTTTACGCCTTTCCCAAAAGTATCCTCAACGCTTTCATATTCATCGATCGTTTCGCCGTCATCAAAAAGAAATGCCGGCTGAGAGGATGAAGAACTTGACTGATCAAGTAAGTCCCTTGGAATCTCCGCCACAAACCTGCTAAGCCTGTTGTACTGCGTCTCTCCCCTTACCATTCTGCGCTTTGCGGCGGTAAGAGTAAGATGCTTTTTGGCTCTTGTAATGGCAACATATGCAAGTCGCCTTTCCTCCTCAACACCCTCGGGATCTGAATCCTCGTTACCAAGTGTCATATATGAAGGGAATACTCCCTCTTCCAATCCTGCGATATACACATGCTCAAACTCAAGGCCCTTGGCGCTGTGAATTGTCATGAGAAGAACTTTCTCATTGTCCTCGCCAATCCTATCTATATCTGACACAAGCGCAACCTCTTCAAGGAAGCCCGAAAGAGTAGGCTGCTCAATCTCCTCATTTTCTTCATAGGCCGCTATCTTGGAGATAAGCTCATCCACGTTTCCTGCTCTGTCGTTACTCTCTTCTTCCGTGTCATCATCAAGGGTCTTGAGATATTCCATATATCCCGTGACATCAAGGACATCCTTAAGAAGCTCCTCAAGTGAATAACTCTTCATCTTGGTCCTAAATGCCCTGATCATGGTAACGAAATCAGTGAGCTTACTTGCACTTCTTGCAACAGCCATAATCTGGTCTGCTTCGCACATGGCGTCATAGAAACTTATCTGTCTCTCATCAGCATAGCTCTGGACATGCTCAATGGTAGTTGCTCCGATGCCTCTTCTTGGCACATTTATAATTCTTTTGACAGCGATATCATCAAGACCGTTGTCGATAGTCTTAAGGTAAGCCAAAAGGTCCTTTATCTCTCTTCTTGCATAGAAATTGGTTCCGCCTACGATATCATAAGGAATTCCGTTAAGAACAAACTTCTCTTCAAGAAGACGTGACTGTGCATTGGTTCTGTACAAAACAGCCGTCTCACTGTAACGAAGCTTACCATTACGCATAAGCTTACCTATATCATCAGCGATAAATGTCGCCTCATCGTAGGCAGTGTCAAACTGCTTAAGACGAACAATCTCTCCGTCCTTTTCATCAGTCCAAAGAGCCTTGTCTTTTCTTCCGTAGTTATTCCTGATAACAGCATTTGCAGCATCCAGAATCTGCTGTGTTGAGCGATAATTCTGCTCCAGTTTGATCACTGTAGCCTCAGGATAAACCTTCTCAAAATCAAGGATATTCCTGATATTTGCGCCTCTGAACCTATAGATACTCTGGTCATCATCACCAACAACACATAAATTTCTGTACTTATCCGCAAGAAGCCTTATAAGCTCAAACTGTGCATTGTTGGTATCCTGATACTCATCCACCATGATGAACCTGAATCTCTCCTGATAGTTATCAAGCACATCAGGATTGGATTTAAAGAGCTCAACAGTCTTAAAGATAAGATCGTCAAAATCCATGGCGTTGTTCTTTTTAAGCGCAAGCTGATACTCCGTATAAGCCTTTGAAATCTTAAGCTTAATAAAATCGTTCTGAGTATTAAGTGCATATTCTTCGGGAGTTACAAGATTGTCTTTACATCTAGAGATGCTTCCCATAATGCTGCGAAGCTTAAGCTGAGTGGTCTCAAGCTGATATTTTTTGCAAATATCCTTCATAAGACTCTTGGAATCGTCCGTGTCGTATATAGTGAAATTGTTGCTAAAGCCAAGTCTGTCCGCGTATCTTCTAAGTATCTTAACGCAGCTTGAGTGAAAGGTTGAAACCCAGATGCTCTCTGCGCCAAAGCCAACTATCTTGTCAACACGCTCTCTCATCTCACCTGCAGCCTTGTTGGTGAAAGTGATTGCCATAATATTCCATGGATTAACTCCGCATTCATCAATAAGATAGGCAATCCTGTGAGTTAAGACCCTTGTCTTTCCTGAGCCTGCTCCCGCAAGTATCAGAACAGGGCCTTCCGTCTGAAGAACTGCCTTTTTTTGCTGCGAATTAAGTGTATCGTATATTCCCATTTATATTGTATTTCCTTTGTTATTTCTTCTTATCTTTGGCGGGCTTTTCCTTTTTCTTTTCCTTCTTGCCCTCTTCGTCCGTGATATTATCAAGAATCTTCTCTATAAGGAGTTTCTTGACATAAACGTCGTAGGATAAAAGAGTGATAAAAGAAAACATCTGCATCTTCTTTTTCTCTTCATCCGTTATATCTTCATCCTCAAAAGTTCCCAGCGCCTTCTCATATTTTTTCTTAAGATCGTCTATACAAGGCTCAAGTTCTTCCTTCTGAAGCGCATAGGCAACCTCGTAGATCTTGCCAAGATTGAGCTCGTCGTCGCTGTGATGAAATCTGTTTTTGAGTGGTTCAAGCAAAGTCTGAATGTCATTTATCGACAATATATTCTTGAGGTAAAAGATAAAGATCAATAATATAAGATGATCCTTGGAATACTTCTTCCTTACAGGAGGAGGTAAAAGATCGTTCTTGGCATAGTTATTGATCATTGTCTTGGTAAGAATCTTGTCTTCGCCCGGATGACGCGTAGCTTTTTTAAGCCTCTCATCCATAAATGTTGTGAGCTGATCCATGTACAGATCGATGTTAGGTATATCCTCAAGCTTTATCGCATCAATTCTTCCAAGGGACGCCATTATGCTGTTTATAAGATCTTCGTTGTCTATTGTCATCTGTCTTTCCTTTTTAGGTAAAAGAGCTTTATCAATATTTTACTTAGATTCTCTTGCCTTGGCTATAAGTTCTCTAGCGTTTGATAGTGAAGCCTGCGTTATCTCATCGCCGCCAAGAAGCCTTGCAAGTTCCTTCTCAGAGCTGTCCTTATCAAGTGCATATATATTGGTAACGGTCCTGCCGTCAGCAAGCCCTTTCTCAATCATATAGTGAGAATCTGCCATAGCGGCGATCTGGGCAAGATGGGTTATGCATATGATCTGGTGATCGCGTGAAAGCTCACCAAGTTTACCTGCCACCATCCAGGCTGTCTTGCCGCTGATACCCGCATCAATCTCATCAAAGATAAGCGTGCTGATGTCATCCTTATCCGCTACAACGCTCTTAAGAGCCAGCATTATCCTTGAAAGCTCACCGCCGCTTGCTATGTCATCAAGGGGTCTAAGACTCTCTCCGGGATTGGTAGATATCATGAATCTCACATCATCACTTCCGTTAAGTGAAAGCTCATCCTCATTGTAATCCACCTGTATCTCAAATCTCACATCCAAAAAGTTAAGATCAATGAGCGCTTCAATAAGCTTCTTCTCAAGCTCCTTTGCCTCAGCTTTCCTGATACGTGAAATCTCAAGACAAAGCTTCTTTACTTCCGCTCTGCACTCTCCATATTTCTTTAAAAGCTCATCCCTGTGCGCTTCAAGATCTGATAATGCTTCCAGCCTCTTACTCTTTTCCTCGAGATACTCAAGAACAGCATCTATTGTACCGCCGTACTTGTCCTTAAGATGATTGATGGTATTTAATCTGTCTTCTACTTCTCTGAATCTCTCATCGTCAAATTCAAGACCTGAAATATATGCGGAAAGACTGCGATTAAAATCTGTCAAAAGATTCTCAACATCGGTAGCTTGCGAGAGAATATCCTCAAGTTCATTGTCGTAGGTAGAAACGCTTGAAAGCTCCCTTACTGCCCTGCTAACAAGATCTGCCGCACTGTCCTCAGACTCTCCTGAGCCTGTCATAGCTATAGCGGCATAAGCGGCTCCCGATATTTTCTGAGAATTGACCATCTTGCGGTAGCTACTCTCAAGCTCTTCATCCTCGCCGATAACAAGCTCCGCTTCAGAGATCTCTTTTATCTCATATTCCAAAAGCTCCTGCTCTCTAAGCCTTGAAGCCTCGTCTATATCGGTACTGTCAAGCTCTTCCCGAAGCTCCTTCATCTCCTGATACTTCTCTTTTAATCCTGCAAAAAGAGCTGTCGTCTTATCTCCACAATAGTCGTCAAGAATCTCCAGATGCTTCTTTTTCTTAAGGAGTTCCTGATTGTCATTCTGTCCATGAATATTGATAAAGGCACCTGCAATCTCCTTGAGCTGCCTTGCAGTCACGGTCTCTCCGCATACCTTGGATACGCTTCTGCCCTGCATGATCTTTCTCTGGATAACTATTGTGTCATCCTCTACAGGGATATCCATTTCTTGCAAAATCTCTCTCTGAGCCTTGCTGTCTATTCCAAAGACAAGCTCCACAAGGGCGTATTCCTCGCCTGTTCTGATAAGGGAGGCATCCGCCTTTGCTCCAAGAGCAAGGTTTACGGAGCCTAGTACCACAGATTTACCTGCACCGGTCTCACCCGTAAGAATATTAAGCCCCTTCGAAAACTCTATTTCCTGCTCTTTTATAAGAGCTAAATTTTTAACGTGTAAACTATATAACATATTTCCCCACTGATCATCCCATCATGTCTTTTAATGTATCCATGACCTTCTGAGCTTCTTCACTTGTCTTGATGGCTATCATAATAGTGTCATCACCGGCGATACAGCCCACGATCTCTTTGAACTTAAGAGCATCAATTGCAGTAGCAAGCGCCATTGCCATACCAGAAACCGTCTTGATCACAAGCATGTTCTGAGCTACATCCATGCTGACAAAGCCTGCCTTAAGAACACTTACATACTTCTCCTGCATGGTTTCCGGGTCAGCACTTGAATAGACATATTTCTGCCTGCCATCCTCGGTTATCTGTTTGGAAAGCTTAAGCTTTCTGATATCCCTTGATACAGTTGCCTGGGTAATATCAAACCCTGCCTGTCTTAAATAAGTCACAAGCTGTTCCTGAGTCTCAACAACGTGCTGAGCAATTATCTCTATGATCTTGTCATGTCTTTTATTCTTCATTTTGCGATACTCCCAATCATCACATACTAAACTTTTTGCTAAGTACTTCCAGGAAGCTGACTCTGTTAAGTCTTAAAATCTTGGTCTTTTTCCCGGATTTATTAATCTCAATCCTGTCACCTACGTTCATATCTATAACACCGCTTCCGTCAAAAGCTGCAACCACCTTGTTGTCGCGCTTTCTGGAGCCATCCGTAAGCTCAATAGTAATGCTCTTATCGGCTGAAAGAACCATACTTCTTGAATTGAGAGTATGGGGACATATAGGTGTAAGCAGGATCATGTTGCCGGATGGCTCCACAATGGGACCTCCCGCGGACATATTGTAGCCCGTAGAACCCGTAGGAGTCGATATGATAATTCCGTCAGCGTGATAGCTGCACAGAAGAAGACCATCAACATAAATATTGTAATTTATTGCCTGAATGGCAGATGCCCTTGAAATAACAATATCGTTTAGCGCATAATCCTCTTTGCCGTTTATGCTGCCGTGAAGCATCATTCTGTCTTCAATCTCGTACTCACCTGAAATGAGTCTCGATAATGCTTCATCGATATTGCTCTTCTCAACTTCGGCAAGATATCCCATTGTACCAAGATTTACACCGATTATGGGAATATCAAGAAAAGCAAGACTCCTTGCAGCTTCCAGCATTGTTCCGTCTCCGCCAAGAACAATACAGCAATCGGAGTCTTCAGGAACAGAGCTCATAAACTCTCTTCCTATAACATCGGATGCAGGCTTTCCGGCGGACTCGGCAACAATACACTTCTTGCCGTGATCCTCAAGATATTTCTTGATATAGCCTGTTATCTCCAGATTCTTGTCTTTAGTTTTATTGGTGACTATACAAAACTGTTCCATGACTCCCCCGTGGTTATATCAGTCCAAATTGCCATGCGCCCTTGCTACGGTCTCTCCTATAAGCTTATTCATATCAGGTTCAAAAGAGTATCCGTTTCCGTTATCAACCGTTTCTCTTAGGAGCCTCTCTCCATCAGCTTCCGTTAGCTCCGAAACCGTTTCGTTATACTCAGGATCTTTTTCCAAGTGAACAAGATATTCTATGTTACCTTCAGGCCCCTTTATAGGAGAAAAATCCAGGTGAAGGACTTCAAATCCCGCGATATGTACATAGTCTATTATCCTATGAACAACCTCCTCATGAACCTTGGGATCTCTTACTACACCTTTTTTACCAACCTTGTCTTTACCAGCCTCAAATTGAGGTTTGATAAGACATACCATCTGTGCCTTATCCTTGAGAAGTCTCCTTGCAGGAAGAAGTATCTTGGTAAGGGAGATAAAAGAAACATCGCAGGATGCAAAATCAAGATCATCCTGTATATCATCTCTTACCATATATCTGAAATTGGTCTTCTCCATACAAACAACTCTGTCATCACTTCTAAGTTTCCAGTCAAGCTGTCCGTGTCCCACATCAACTGAATAGACCTTGGCTGCACCGTTCTGAAGCATGCAGTCCGTAAAGCCTCCCGTCGATGCACCTATATCCATGCAGACCTTACCCTCAAGAGAAAAGCCAAAGTTATTAACAGCCTTCTCCAGTTTAAGTCCGCCTCTGCTAACATAGGGAAGAGTATCACCTCTTACTTCAAGAGAAGTAATCTTGGCTTCCTCAAATGTAGTGCCCGGCTTATCCTCTCTCTGACCGTTTACGAAAACGTCTCCCGCCATTATGAGAGTCTTGGCCTTTTCTCTGGATGGCGCCAAGCCCCTGTTTACAAGTAGGACATCAAGTCTTTCTTTATCCTTTGCCATACAATTATCTGTGTATCTCCTGCATTATTCTATCAGCAATGGACTGTGCATCAATTCCAAGTTCCTTGCGAAGTCTGTCTACGCTTCCGTGAGTTACAAACTCATCCGGAATAGCAATGTTCAGAACGCCCACATCAAGTCTCTCTTCATCCACATAGTCGCGAACTTTCTCGCCGTATCCACCGCTTGCAACATTCTCTTCCATAGTAACCAAAAGCTTATGATCGGCAGCTGCAGCGTGAATGTAATCCGTATCTATGGGCTTTACAAATCTTGCATTTACAAGTGAGCACTTAAGTCCTTTACTATGAAGGATTTCTCTGACTTCCTCTCCTATTTTGACCATACAGCCTACAGCAAGGAGGCAGATATCTTTTTCCTCATAAATAGGCTCGCACTTACCCATCTCGATGGGTGCGCGGAATTCCTTAAGTCCGTCGTAAGCATTACCTCTTGGATACCTTATGGCTGTTGGTCCGTCAAAGGTAACTGCGTATTTAAGCATGTCTGAAAGCTCCCACTTATTCTTGGGCGCCATTATATGCATATTGGGCATCGATGAAAGAAATGCCACATCAAATATTCCCTGATGTGTCTCTCCGTCGCTTCCTACAAGCCCTGCTCTGTCTATAGCAAAGACAACAGGCAGCTTCTGAAGACATACGTCCTCAAGTATCTGATCGTAGGCCCTCTGAAGGAAGGATGAATAAACTGCAAAAACAGGTCTGTATCCGCCTGCGGCCATACCTGCAGCATAAGAAACAGCGTGTTCCTCAGCAATTCCGGCATCAATAAATCTATCGGGATAAATATTCCTAAATCTCTTAAGTCCCGTTCCGTCAGCCATTGCAGCGGTGATAGCAACAACTTTCTCATCTCTTGCGCCAAGCTTGCACATAACGGTACTGAAAATGTCCTGATAATTGGAAGTAGTCCTTGGATTCCTTGGAAGTCCATTCTCTACGATAAAAGGCTCTGTTCCGTGGAATCTGGCGGGATGTCTTTCCGCAGGTCCGTATCCCTTGCCTTTCTTGGTCATAACATGTATCATAACGGCCTTCTTGACTTTTCTGGCCTCTTTGATAGTCTTCTCAAGGCTTGCCACGTCGTGACCGTCTACAGGTCCAAGATAAGTGATTCCGAGGTTCTCAAAAACCATTCCGGGTACAAAGAGCTGCTTAAAAGAGTTCTTGGCTCTTCTAATGCTCTCTACAACCTTATGATTATTACCAACCTGAGCAAATACATCTTCCTTAAGAGTCAGATATCCTTGAGCGGTACGTACGTTGTTGAGGTACTTTCTCATACCACCTACACTCTCAGAAATGGACATCTCATTGTCATTTAATATGATGATGAAATTGGTATCCAGCTTGGATGCATTGTTGAGAGCTTCATAAGCAAGACCACCGGTAAGAGAGCCGTCACCTATAACGGAAACTACCGCGTAGTCATCACCGGCAAGATCTCTTGCCTTCACCATTCCAAGTCCCGCAGAAATAGAATTGGAGCTATGTCCTGTATCAAAGCAATCCGTATCACTCTCACATCTCTTTGGGAAACCGCTTAGCCCGCCAAATTGACGCAAGGTATCAAATTTATCTTTTCTGCCCGTTAAGATCTTGTGCGTATATGCCTGATGTCCAACATCCCAGATTATCTTGTCTTTGGGAAGATTAAGCGCAAGGTGAAGCGCCATGGTAAGCTCAACTGCACCCAGATTGGATGCAAGATGTCCACCTGTAACAGAGATCTTGTCTATAAGAAACTCCCTTATCTCCTGCGCAAGAATATTGTATTTGGACTGAGGTATTTTCTTAATATCACCTGTGTTATTTATCTGTTCTAGAAACATATCATTTCCTTCTGTATATCAAATATTGGAAAAGCTTATCCAAAAAAGAATCTTCAAATCCAAGTTCTTTCAGTATATCCGAAGCTTCATCGGAGAGCTCTTTAACCTTAGCGGTAGCTGCTTCCATACCATATAAGCTCACATAAGTTGTCTTCTGGTTCTTCTCATCAGAACCAATCGGTTTACCAAGTTCTTCAAGGTTACCTACAATATCAAGAATATCATCCTGAATCTGGAATGCAACTCCAACATTTCTTCCTGCTCTCTCAAGGCTCTTAACCTGAGAAGCATCAGCGCCTCCAAGGATTGCTCCCACCATAAGGCTGCTCTCTATAAGAGCACCTGTCTTGTTGTCATCAATATATCCAAGAAGTTTACCAAGCTCATCCTTGTCAGTAATCGATGTATTCTCCGCCATGATATCGGCGCATTGGCCACCTACCATGCCATAGATTCCGGCCTTTGAGGAAAGGACCTTTAAAGCCGCTATATATCTGTTTGTTGTTTCTCCGTCGTATTCAGGTAGCACTTCCCCGCTTGCCGCTCCATTAATAGCTGTTTCAAAAGCAAGATTAAGAAGTCCGTCTCCTGCAAGGGTAGCCATACCTGCGCCGTAAACCGCATGTGTAGTCTTCCTGCCTCGTCTGTACTCATCGTTGTCCATAGCTGGAAGATCGTCATGTACAAGAGAATAGGTATGTATCATCTCCATTGCTGTCATAAAGGGATGTATTACCGCATCCTTGGCATTATCCCCTGCAAAAAGCCTGTAAGCTTCATACATCATCATGGGCCTAAGTCTCTTGCCTCCGGCCATAAGACTGTAGTTCATAGCTTCAATTACAGTCGTGGCATAACCTTCTTCTGCGGGAAGCATAGACTTAAGAACATCCTCTATATAATCTACTTTTTGCTTTAGCTCTGTCTCAAAACTACTATCGCTCATCTTACTCAAAATCCTCCAGACTACCGTCCTCGGCAATCTTCTGTACTTTTTGTTCCACCTGTTCTATCATATCATGACAGCTCTTTAAAAGCTTCATTCCTTCCTGATACTCCTTAAAAGAATCTTCAAGAGAAATATCTTCGCTTTCCAGAGCTTCTATTTTTTCTTCTATTTTGGCAAATGCCTCTTCAACAGTTATATTCTGCTTCTCTTCTTTTTTTGCTGCCATATAGACTCCTTAACTTTCCCTATCAATCTTATCAGTGCCTGAAACAACCGTATTTATCACGCCGTCACTTACATATACCGAAAGCTCGTCGCCTTTTTTAACACCCTTGATACTGCGAATGTTCTGTCCCTTTTCATCTGCCACATAAGAGTAACCTCCAAGTAGTCTGTCCAAAGGTGATAGACCTTTAAGCCTCTCAGTGTCGATCAAAAATCTGTGGCGCGCATCTGCAAGCTTCTTCTTCATAAGATTGGCAAGCATATCCTCAAACTGATCCATCCTTAAAAGTCTGTCTTTTATCTTGCCCATTGGGCTTAATAATCTCAAGGACTCTGCATATCTTTGCTCAAGTAACTTAGAAGCATGGATCTTTCTGTCGATTCCTTTTTTCAAGGTAAAAGCATAATCCTCAAGGTCCTGGATGAATCTATCATACTCATATACTGCAATCTCGGCAGCCGCAGAAGGAGTAGGTGCTCTTCTGTCCGCTACATAATCTGCAATAGTAGTATCTGTTTCATGTCCAACTGCTGAAATGATGGGAACGGGACAATCAAATATGGCCTGCGCCACTATCTCTTCATTGAAAGCCCATAAATCTTCTATAGAACCTCCGCCACGTCCCACAATGATAACGTCAACCTCAGTACCGGACAAAGTCTGTATTCCTTGAACAATACTCTCGGCAGCCCGGTCACCTTGAACGATGGCAGGATAAAGAATAATCTGAATATGTGGATTTCTGCGGGTAGCAACATTGATGATATCCCGCACAGCCGCTCCCGTAGGTGCGGTAACTATACCAAGAGTCTTTATATAACGTGGAATCGGCTGTTTGTACGAATTGTCAAACATTCCTGACTCCGCCAGCTTTTTCTTTAACTCTTCAAACTTTTCAAAAAGAGCTCCTGCGCCGTCAAGTTCTATCTTTCTGGCGTAAAGCTGATATTTGCCGTCTCTCTCGTATACATCAACGGTCCCTGATGCCTTAACCTGCTGGCCTTCTTTCATATCAAAGCGAAGACCGCCTTTATCTCTGTCACCCCTGAACATGACACAAGAAATAGCACCACCCTTATCCTTTAACGTAAAATAAATGTGTCCGGAAGAGTGGTACTTGCAATTACTGACTTCTCCTTTTATAGTGATGGTCTTAAGGAGAAAATCCTGTGTAAACATATTCCTGATGTAGGCATTAACCTGTGTGACTGTATACTCACTCCGCAAATTTAGCTAACACTCCGTTTACAAAGGCAGGTGAGCCATCCTGTCCGAATTTCTTGGCAAGCTCAACAGCCTCATTGATGGCAACTCCTGTCGGAACTGTCTCGTCATACTGTATCTCATACACGGCAAGCCTGATAATTGTAAGATCAACCTTTGCCATGCGGGCAGTATCCCAACCCTTGGTCTTATCATTGATAGCACTGTCAATCTCTGAAAGCTTCTCTGCTATCTTCTCGTATTTATCTCTGATATAGTCAGCGTCTGCAGTGGAAAAATCATTATCCACCTCAGAGGTAAAAAGCTCCTCCTGCTCTGACATCTCTTCCATTGAATTGAATTCAACACGAAAGAGCAGCTTAAAAACCTGCTCTCTCAATAAGCTTCTGTTCATCATATTATCCCTACTTCTGTTTCTTTATGCCTTAGGCATTGTAATGCCTGCGATTCTGATATTAACATCTGTAACTTCAAGACCTGTCATATTCTCAACAGATGCCTTAACTCTTGTCTGAGCCTGCTGACAGGTGGCAGGAATGTTGTAACCGTATGCCATCATAAGTGAAAGGTCAACTTTTACTTCTGACTGTCCAACCAGCACTTTTGCTCCCTTAGCAAGATTTTTACGACTAACTTTTTCAAGTACATCGCTTGTATAATTACCGGCCATTGCAGAAACTCCGTCAACCTCAAGAGCTGCAAGTGCTGCAATCCTTGCTACTACGTCATCCGCGATCTTAACTGATCCAACCTCTGCAATTTCTTTTCCCATTGTATTCACCTCTACATAAATAAAAATCTTACTTCAGTATACCATAATTCTAAGCCCGATAATACCTCATAACTAATTATGAGACTACCTATATCAGCCGTTAATCCACACAATTATGGTTCTGGAATCCTGAAATGTGGTGTAATCCACGATATGTGTTTCCTCCTTGAGGTAATCAAACACCTTCCTGTCATTGATCAGTTTCTCAAACAGGGAATCATACACTTCCTGAGTAGCACACTTTATGGTAACATAGTCGCTTCCATCCTTGTATCTTCTGTCAAAAAGATCCTTAACAAGATCCAGATTATCGTTCTTAAAATACTCATCTTCTCTGACATAATAGTTGTCAGCCATGCTGTTGCACTCGGGGACCCTGATAATATCTGATATCGTATGAGTCTTACTGATCTCTTCAGTGGTAACGCACAGATAATCATAATTAACAGGAGGCATCTTGGATGAATCGGCAAGTGAGCTGTTCTCACTTCTAAACGAAGAATCTCCCCAAGTAGTATCGATGTAATAATAAGCATCATTACATCTTACAATGTTCCATGCATGTTTGGCAGTTCTGCCTCCAATATTTGGCACGGTACCGGATACAAATATACACTGTATCCCAAGCTTATTAAGAAGATACTGTGTTGCCTTGGCATATCCGTTACATACGCTCTTACCGTTTATAAATACCGAGCATATATTCTGATTATCGGGAGCGCCTGAGACATACTCTGTATGATCAATGATGTAGTCATACACATATTTGATGGCAAAATACTCATCATCGGATGAGGGTGCATCAGCCAGACACTTATTAACATATTCACTGATCTGTTTCTGACGCTTCTCAACTTCTTCCATGTCACAGGTATATCTTCCTGTAAAAGTAATCTTATTAACAACGCCTTTAACAGAACGATCCTGAGTTGTGTATCCATCTACCCAGAAAATTTCAGGATGATCGATGAAAACATAGTCAAATACAAGCTTAACCGCATCATCGCTCACAGTGGATACAAGGATATCCTCCGCCTGATGCTGAACAATTGTAAGTATCTCAACATAAAGAGTTTTGCCGGCTTCAGTCAGCTTATCATAAGCAAAATTGCCTTCCTGCTCTTTTTTCATAGCCTCGATAGATTCCTCTGTAAGACCGATTGCCTCTCTGGCAGCCTTGTCTTCCTGAGCCTCTTCACCTGTGATCTGTTTGTAAAAAGACTCCATCTGGGAACCGAAGTCCTGATTAACCGTCTCTTTTTCCTCTACAACGGACAAGGGATCATCTTCTTCAGAAATGACATAGGTTGTTGCATCTTCACTACTATCCTCATACTCTGAATCCTTAATCCCAAGAGTCTCAAGGTATTCATCAAAGCTTGAATAAGCGCATCCTGCAAGTATTCCAAGCATAAGTCCCAAAACTGCTGCGACTATAAATCTCTTTCCTATATTCAATTTTCGCGTATGTTTCTTTTCGCCTCTGCAGATCTTCAATTCTTCTACCTCCCCATGTAGAATGATTTCTGTTTCAGGTTATATCTTAGTTTTTCTTAAACTCAGAGAGAACAAGTCCTTTATTTCTCTCCATTGTCATTCCGACACTCCACTCATTAATAAACAAAAGAAGTGGTCTGTCATGCATATCTTTAATCTTCTTCATATCTGATGTTCCAACAAGTGATGCCATATCAACATCCTCATTGTCTACCCATCTGATATATTCGTAAGGAAGATTTTCCAAAATAATATCTACATTGTACTCGCTTTGCAGTCTAAACTTCAATACATCAAACTGAAGTACACCTACAACGCCTACAATTATCTCTTCAAGTCCGGTGTTATACTCCTGGAAAATCTGGATAGCACCTTCCTGAGCAATCTGAGTAATACCCTTTACAAACTGCTTACGCTTCATGGTATCAACCTGGCGTACCCTTGCAAAATGCTCGGGAGCGAATGTAGGAATGCCCTCGTACACCACAGTATCCTTGGGCATACATACTGTATCACCAATAGAAAAAATACCCGGATCGAATACACCCATGATATCCCCGGCATATGCCTCGGTAAGGATCTTACGCTCGTCAGCCATAAGCTGCTGAGGCTGAGAAAGTCTCATAACCTTGCCACTCTGAACGTGCTTAACTTCCTTATCTGCGTCATATCTTCCGGAACAGATTCTCATGAAAGCTACTCTGTCTCTGTGAGCCTTATTCATATTGGCCTGAATCTTGAATACAAAAGCTGTAAAGTCTCTCTCAAGAGGATCGATAAGTTCTCCTTCAGATGATGTTCTTCCAATAGGAGGTGTTGCCATCTTAAGGAAATGATGAAGGAACAGCTCCACGCCGAAGTTCTGGAGCGCTGATCCAAAGAATACAGGAGTAAGCTCACCCGAGCGAACCTTCTCAAGATCGTACTCAGCTCCCGCTCCGTCAAGAAGCTCTATCTCGCCCTGAAGCTTCTCAAAAGCATCTGCTCCTATTTCACTGTCAATAGCAGCTTTATTGTCGAGCTCAATAATTGTCTCTTTTCCTTCTTTGGTACCTTTCTGTGTCTCAGAGAAAGTAACGATATGTCCTTCTCTTCTGTCATAGATACCCTTAAAGTTCTTACCTGAACCGATTGGCCAGTTCATAGGACATGTGGCGATGCCAAGGTTATTCTCGATATCATCCAGAAGATCAAAGGTATCCATTGCATCTCTATCAAGCTTGTTGATAAAGGTAAAGATCGGAATATGGCTCATAGCGCAGACTTTGAAAAGCTTTCTGGTCTGAGCCTCAACACCTTTACTTGCATCGATTACCATGACAGCTGAATCCGCAGCCATAAGTGTTCTGTATGTATCCTCTGAGAAATCCTGGTGTCCCGGGGTATCCAAAATATTAATGCAGCAATCTTCATAGTTAAACTGAAGAACAGATGAAGTAACGGAGATACCACGCTGCTTCTCAATCTCCATCCAGTCTGAAACCGCATGTCTTGCAGTGGCTTTACCCTTAACACTTCCCGCCATGTTGATAGCTCCTCCATAGAGAAGGAACTTCTCGGTAAGAGTGGTCTTACCGGCATCGGGGTGAGAAATAATGGCAAAGGTACGTCTCTTGTTTATTTCATTTATAGTTTCTTTAGTATTACTCATTTTTATATTTCTTTTACCTCAACTAAGTATGAGGCCGGCATGAATTAACATCCCGGCCCCTTTAATTATCTATTATTCGTTATAAGGTAGTTCCGATTAAGGAGGTTCTGCTCTCGCAATTACAGTGCGTCCTTGATTGAGAAACTGATTCTACCCATCTTGTCCTTGCCAAGGCAAACAACCTTAACTGTATCGCCAAGTGTGAGAACATCCTCTACACGGTCAATTCTCTCCTTAGAGATCTTGCTGATGTGTACCATTCCCTCTTTACCGGGAGCAAACTCAACAAATGCACCAAACTCCTTGATGCTTACAACCTTACCTGTGAAGATCTGACCTTTCTCAAAATCAGTAACGATAACGTTGACCATATCTACAGCCTTCTGGATCATCTCCTGATCCTCGCCGCAAACTGATACCTTACCATCATCTGTGATGTCGATCTTAACGCCAGTACGAGCGATGATCTCGTTGATAGTCTTACCTCTCTGACCAACAACATCACCAATCTTCTCAGGATCGATCTGAACTGATACGATCTTGGGAGCGTATTTGGATACTTCTGCACGAGGAGCAGCGATAGCCTTGCTCATGCACTCATCCATGATGAAGAATCTAGCCTCACGGCACTGCTCGATAGCTGTCTCAACGATAGGCTTAGTAAGACCGTGAATCTTAATATCCATCTGAATAGCTGTGATACCGTCCTTAGTACCTGTAACCTTAAAGTCCATATCTCCGAAGAAGTCCTCAAGACCCTGGATATCTGTAAGAACGATGAAATCATCATCTGTATCGCCTGTTACAAGACCGCAGCTGATACCTGCAACCATCTTCTTAATGGGAACACCTGCAGCCATAAGTGACATACAAGATGCACATGTTGAAGCCATAGATGTTGATCCGTTTGACTCAAATGTCTCTGATACGCAACGGATTGCATAAGGGAACTCCTCAACGCTGGGAAGTACAGGAAGGAGCGCTCTCTCAGCAAGTGCACCGTGACCGATCTCACGACGTCCTGGGCCTCTTGAAACCTTGGTCTCACCAACTGAGTATGCAGGGAAATTGTAGTGGTGTACATATCTCTTATCCTGAGCGAAGGCATCCATACCTTCAACCTTCTGTGCCTCTGAAAGAGGAGCAAGTGTTGTAACATCGCAGATCTGTGTCTGTCCACGTGTAAACATAGCACTTCCGTGTACTCTGGGAATAAGATCAACCTCAGCTGAAAGAGGTCTGATCTGCTTGATGTCACGTCCGTCAGGTCTCTTGTGATCTTTGAGGATCATCTTACGTACAGTCTTCTTCTCGTACTGGTAAATTGCCTCACCGAGAATTGCAAGCCACTCTTCGTTCTCTGCAAACTTCTCTGTAAGTCTGTCTGTAATCTCTGCGATATTGTTCTCTCTAGTCTGCTTGTCATCTGTGAAGACTGCCTTCTCCATCTCCTCGGGAGGAACGATCTCCTTGATTGCAGCAAAAAGCTCTTCAGGAACTGCACAGCTTGTATACTCGTGCTTGGGCTTACCAACCTCTGCTACGATGCCCTTGAAGAATTCAATAATCTGGAGGTTAACTTCATGAGCCTTGTAGATAGCTTCCTTCATCTTCTCCTCAGGGATCTCATTGGCACCGGCCTCGATCATGATAACCTTCTGTCCAACTGATGCAACAGTAAGCTTGAGGTCACCTGTGTTCCACTGCTCCTGTGTAGGGTTGATAACGAGCTCGCCATCAATCATACCAACCTGTGTCATAGCGCAAGGGCCATCAAAAGGGATATCTGAAATAGAAACAGATACTGAAGCACCAAGCATAGCTACAAGCTCAGGACGAGCCTGAGGATCAACAGCCATAACCATTGTCTCGATAGTTACATCGTTTCTGTAGTCCTTAGGGAAAAGAGGACGCATAGGTCTGTCGATAACGCGGCTTGTAAGGATTGCGTTCTCAGAGGGCTTACCCTCTCTCTTATTGTATCCGCCGGGGAATTTGCCCACTGCGTAAAATTTCTCACTATATTCAACACTGAGAGGGAAGAAATCAATTCCATCCCTGGGCTTAGCTGAAGCAGTTGCTGTACAAAGAACTGTTGTATCTCCGTACTGCATAAATGCACATCCGTTAGCCTGTTTTCCGACTTTGCCGATCTCTACCTTAAGAGTACGTCCGGCAAGTTCCATTGAGTAAGTCTTTACCATTTTTTCCATCCTTTCATCATATAAACTTTTCATATGATATACAGGCTTCAAGGTTATAGCAAAAAGCGTGCCGTTCAATAAGGAGAGCGCCTTGCTCTGCCGCATGTAATACACACACGTTCACGCACTTTGCTACAACTTTGAATCCGCATATCATATAGGAACGTTTTTCTAAGAAATGTGAATCATTACCCAGAAAAAAGTAAAGGCGGAAAAGACTGACTATTGTCAGCCTCATCCCGCCTTTTTAAACAGATTACTTTCTAAGACCAAGGTCTGCGATAAGCTTACGATAAGCTTCGATATCCTTATTCTTAAGGTATCCGAGAAGTCTACGTCTCTGACCTACGAGCTTAAGAAGACCTCTTCTTGAGTGGTTATCCTTAGGGTTCTGCTGAAGGTGAGCATTGAGCTCCTGAATTCTCTCAGTAAGGATAGCTACCTGAACCTCCGGTGAACCTGTATCTCCGGCCTTTCTTGCAAACTTGCTGAT
>JAEEXE010000082.1 GCA_016291375.1 Butyrivibrio sp. | reverse complement strand
CATAGATAAGCTCACTCTCACCATTCTTATCAAGATATATATCCATTGCTCTTAGGATATCCTCATCCATCCTCTCAAAAATAGCTGGATCGGCTATTACAATACCATCTATCAAATCGCTCTGCACATGTACTTTCATAAGCTGTTCCTCATCTTTGTTGCAACAACTGTCTATTATCCTATCTAAGGGTTGCCCCTCAATAGGAATTATATCATGCCAAGTAAAGAAATATTGATTTTATTAGGGTTCTCGCCTTAAACGGAGCCCTTTTTGTGTGCTCATAGAAAAATGTAATATTACATTTTCATAATTATCGCTAAAAGCGGGGGGTCAAAACGGGGGTCAATGTCCAGTAATAGTGAAGGAAACATTAAATTATCTTGTTATTTACTCAAGACCACATAATTTTGACCTCTCCCATTACTACTTAGTGAAGGGGTATGTAACCTTCATCGATCTTTGACAACTGAATAAACTCCCGCAAAAGCCGAAGGCATCCACAGGGTTTCAGGGGCTCCCCTGACAAGCATTTTCTGTGTTTGTGCGTACAAACACGTTGCTTGCTGCTCCTTTATCCATTTTGCAGGCACCACCCGACCTGAACCTCAAGCGTCGCATGAACCCGACGCTTTACATTCCCGATAACAGGGAAAATTTGATTTAAGGAGGTCATCTTATGACTGACACAAATAGTTTTATGGCTCCCCAAAAAGGAGAACAGGTCAAAGCGGTTTCGGGTTCAACCAACAGGAAGGAAGTGCCCATCTCCGATAAGGCTCTCCTTACTCTGGAAGAGGCGGCGGTGTACTTCAACATCGGAATGCAGAAACTCCGTGAGCTTACGGGTGATGATCACTGTCCCTATGTCTTATGGAACGGCAGTAAGAGACTCATCAAGCGTAAACCGTTTGAAGAGTACCTGTTCAGACAGTTTTCGGTCTGACATTGGTTTTTCCTTCAAGAAAGGTGTTCCCGGGTTTATAATTAACCCGGGACATCTTCTGGGAAACTAACGGAGGTTCATAGAAGATGAAGAATAAAAGATATACCCAAAACAAAACTAAACTAAGGAACGGAGAGTATCAAAGAAGCAACAAGACTTTTCAGTACAGTTGGTACGATAAAAGCGGCAAACGGCATTATCTATATGCCAAGACCCTTCCCGAGCTGAGGAAGAAAGAGGAAGAACTCTTAAGAGACACCTTAGACGGTATCGACTATACAAAGCTCAATGCCACCATAAACTCGTATTTCGAGCTGTGGAAGAAGGTTAAGACCGGTATAAGGGAAACAACCTTTGCCTCTTACGTCAGGTATTACAAGCGATATGTAGAGCCTGAATTCGGCAGGATGAAGCTGAGGGATGTAACTTACAGCAGCATCGTAATGTTCCTCAAGGACACGGCAACCAAGCGCAACCTGAGCTTTGGCAGCATAAGAAACATCAAGGTCGTTCTCTCGATGGTCATTGATGTAGCAGTCAAAGATGATGTTCTAAAGGGCAATCCCTGCAGAGGAGTCTTAAGGGAATTCCAGAGAGAGTATGAGAAAGACACCAAAGAGGTTCGGGCTCTTACCCTCAAAGAACAGAAGACCTTTGAATCCTTCTTAGCCAAGCCGGGCAAATACCACAGATACTATCCTGTATTTACAGTGATGTTATGGACAGGTATGAGAGTCGGCGAAGTACTGGGATTAAGGTGGGAAGATATCGATTTCGAGAATAACGAGATCAATATCAACCATACACTCCTGTACTACGATAAGGGAAAGGGTGACGGAAGTGATTACAAGATCAACCCGCCCAAGACCAAGAACAGCAAGCGTACCGTACCAATGTTGCCGATAGTCAGAGAAGCTCTGCAAAAGGAAAAAGAGTTTCAGGACCTTTTCGGGATCAAGTGCGAATCAGTTATAGACGGTTATACAGACTTTGTATTCCTCAACAGCAAGGGACATGTCTGGCACCACAAGAAACTGAACTACAAACTCACAAAGATCTGCGAAGCAATAAATGCGGAGATGCAAGGCATAGGGGATGAGTTCCCCCACGTACACAATCACATGCTCAGGCACACATTCGCTACAAGGATGAGGGAAGCCGGAGCAGACATGAAAGCAGTATCCGACATGATGGGCCACGAAGGCATCCTGATAACGCTCAAGACCTACACAGACGCTTCGCGAGAGTTCAAGAACAGAGAGATTGCAGTCCTCAAGGATTATTATGAGAACGCAATCTAAGGAAAACTGAGCTTACCACTAAACTTACCACTAATTACGGCAGTTTCAGGAAGATTTTTAACACATCACAAAAACGGCAGAATCGCCTGAAAGCCCTATAACAGAGGCACTTTTAGAGAGTTGGGCAGTATTACAAAGCATAAAAGATTACTGCCCCCCTTCTCCGCCAAAACAGTTTAAGGAGTCCCGGAAAGCCTTATTTCCGGGACTTTTTCATTTTCGCCAAACCCAACTTGCAACAAAAGTGCAACAAAATATGCAGTTAATAAAGCCCCGGTGTTGAGTAACCGGGGCTTTGATCATTAAATTACAATCTATTGTTCTTCTTTCTTAATCATTTCATCGAGTTCAAGAATAAACTGTTTCCAAGGATCTTTATTAGTATCTTTGTATGTATTCTCATCAATACAGTCTCCCGCTCCAAGTTCATATAGCTTCTTACGCAAGGCGAGATCACAGTTCTTGTGTTTCATGATAAAGTACGGAATCTCAAAGCCGTCATCCCAATTATACTTATCAACAAAGTCATTAAGTTCCTCCAAAGTAGTCTTACTGCTCAGGAGTTTACTCTTTTTATATGACTTAAGGTTTTCCTTGCAGATTTCCTTTCCTCGTGTTTTAAAATAATCCTCATTCTTTACACACTTTGTACTAGTGTCAGGTGTATAGTGATACCCTTCAACATAATTCTCCCAACTATCTTCAACCTCACCGGTAAGATAGTAGTTTCTGACGCTTCTCTCAATTAATTTATCAGTTTGAGCATTCAAAAGATCTTCGTAACAGGAGATATCATCATTAATGAATCGTTTCTCTTTATCTTTAGACAGCAATTCCTGAACAGCGCAGATAAATCCGTTTTTTATAGCAAATTCAAACATATAAGAATAGTATTCATCTACGCAATCTTCACCGATGATATCCGGAAATCTGATAATTGAATTAGATGATCTTTGCTGCATTACCTTGTTACAAGGCATCAAGCCTGATTCTGCTATCTTAGTAAACATCACTGATGAATAATTCTCTGCCTGATCCAAATCCATCTTGGTGTTTGTTTCTTCACAAAACATAAGAAAAAATACATCACTACCGCGCGAAGCTAAATAATCAAGAAAAGCAAACTTATTGCTAGCGTCAAGAAGATTACCTTTATTTCGGAATAGTTGTCTGTTCTTCTCAACAAAATCACTGTCGGTATTTGAATTGTAATCAGAGATCAACTCTTCTAATAATTCTTTCATCTGCTTTTTATCCTCATCCGTCAATAAAAAAGTGTGTCATAAATAGTCTTCGCTGATAATCCGGATCCTTCAGCCGAAGGATGTCTCCTATCCACAAAATATAGATCAATTTCCGGATGCTCATGGATATGAGCCCACCATTTTTCTCCAACCGGGGCCACCATACAGCCATACTTATCCGCAAGTTTTCTATATCTTGAAGACATCTCTTTCTGAAACACCTCATTGTCTTCTTCAGTCCATGTCATAAAAAAGCATGCCTTCGAACGTGTCTGCTTAATCCACTCCATTATTCTGTCTGCGCCTTCTTCCATGACAGAAAACTCACCCATAGGGTGCGCCACATGCTGAAGGATGATGAAGTCGTAATCACCGAAAAGAA
>JAEEXE010000049.1 GCA_016291375.1 Butyrivibrio sp. | reverse complement strand
GGAAATCTGACTAGAAAGATTTTTCATGGTTTCTTGTATAGAGTAGCATAATTATACTTAATTGAATACTTTTTGCGGCAGACTTTCGTCTGTCTTGTTGTGATGCTCAGAAATAAAAAAAAAACGATTGAAGATATAAATACCTCAATCGCTCTTGTTGATTCTTTGGTTAATCCCTTAATTGGTCAATGTTAACTTAATGACATTGATCCTCAGATTCACTGCCTTTTTTTATTATCTTCTTCATTCTACTTCAGTAGCTAAATTTTTTCTATTGTATATAGGCGCCAGAATAAATGCCATATACAAAAGGCAACTTATTATCTGTAACGGAATCTCAGACAAAGTCACAGTCTGATTCTGGAGAACACTTACGTCCCCTCCAGAAAAAAGAACAACATAATTGTTATTAATGAAATGCATGAGTGCTACTACCCAAATGTTCTGAGTTTTCATATATACATATCCAAAGAATATACCAAGGCTGATACATGTAATAATCTGAGAGATTAAATATACAGGTCCTGTAGTAGTTGTATAGAACATCATATCAAGGCCAAAATGCCAGAGCCCCCATACAACACCCAATATCAAAACACCAAGTCTAAGTCCAAACTTCTTTTGAAGAATTCCCTGAAGATAATCATTACCGCTGCGGTTATAAGTGCCACAATAAAACCAGCTTTCGGTAACTTCTTTTCTTTATCGCCAAAAAGAAGAAATCCCAGCATAACTCCACATGCAGGATAAAACATCTGCGCATTGGCAAATGCAGTCAGATCCTTCCCGCTCTTAAGTCCTATCGCCATAAAGATCCACATAATTGCAGCAACTCCATACGCGACAATAATAAAAGTAATTAATCGTTTCTTGTTAGCATTTTCCAATCAAGTCTCCTCCTAATAAGTAAAATATGCTATACAGATAAAACTTTTAAATATCAAAGCTTTATTTCCATTGTTGTTTTCTGAGGATTCATGCCCATCTTTTTATAGAAAGCATTTGCTCTGTCATTTCCCGCCCAGACATTTAAGGTTATATCTCTGCAGCCAAGTGCTTTAGCCTCAGTTTTGACATATTCAAATATCTTTGTTGCTACATCTTTTCCTCTGAAATACTCATCAACGCATAGATCATCGATATATAAATATTTAAAATGCTCTACAAAGGGCTTATCCGGCATTTCCTTAAGTTCACAGAATGCATAACCGGCAACAGTACCATCTACTTCCGCGACATATACTCTTTTACCATCGTCATCAAGTATCTGTTCGAGTTCAGAATTGCAGTATTTAGTTTGTCCTGAAACAAAATAATCGGGTCTTATTCTTGCATGAACTTCGAGAACCTGCGATAACAGCTTTAGAAGTGAAGGAATATCTTTTACGATGGCTCTTCTGACATCTACCTCGGTACTCTCATTTTTAGTGGTTACCGTTTGCGTAGTATCAGCAATATCATGACTATCAACAGTTTTATCTTCGGCATCCCAGGATGAGTTCCAATTAATTCTTGGAAAAACTTCATCTTCCACTTCAGAAAACCAGCTGAATTTTTTATCAAGATTTGCTCCGCAGTACATACAATGAGTCTGGGAAAGGGATTCAAATCTAAGAAGACGACCGCATCCCGGACAACGACATAACGAAATTGAAATAATAGATGATGCTACAAGCGGAATCAGCGCAAGAATTAGACATATAAACATAACCGATAAGTCATTATAGTATTTACTACTCAGAACATATCCGATGATAACCAAGGGAACAGCTATAATAAATGCAATAAAATGTATAGTGATATACAGCCCAAGAGGTGTATATCCGTGTTTTACAAGATAAATCTTTAGTTTTCTCATTCATCTCACCTTTTATAAGTTTTTATATTACATCATAAAATCATTATAGCTCAAGAAGCCTACAAGCATTACCGGACATGATTTTGTCACAGTCACTCTTATTAAGTCCAAGCCCTGTAATATAATCAGCAGCTTCTTTTTGATCTGACCAAGGACTATCGCTTCCAAACAAAATCCTATCAGTACCAAAGGCTTCTACAAGCTTCATAAAGCCTTCTTTATCAAGCATGTTCTTGTCCTTATCGTCCCAATATCCGTCAGAAAGTGCCTTGATCCTCCCTGAAGAAAACGAAGTATCAAGGAAAGCCGTAGTATCAGCAAGATATAAAGGCACTTCTTCCCAGTTACGCCAGCCGCCCATATGAGCAAGAACAAACTTAAATTCTCCGATAGTATTAATTACATTTCGGCACATCTTGGGAGAACAATTGACAACCCCCGGAAACCCTATATCAAGTCCTGCGTGAGTAATAACTATCAGATCATTTTCGCAGGCAGCGTAAATGATATCCAGAAACTCCTTAGAATCAATATCTGCTTTTTGATAAACAGGATGTATTTTAATTCCTTTTATCCCGCTGTTTTTAATTCTCCTAAGTTCCTCTTTATACCTTGAATAATCAGGATGAATACAGCCAAAAGAAATAAGTCTGCCATCAAATTTTTCATTGGACTTAAGCGCCTTGTCATTAATACTCTCAACCTGCCCAGCGTTTGTTGCAACAGGCAAAAGGACGGACATATCTATGCCGCCCTTATCCATCGAATCTATAAGTCCTGTTACCGTTCCGTCCGTATGCGGTACTATATGAGCCTCTTTACTAAGGCTCTCAACCGCTCTTGCCGCAATGGAATCAGGAAAAGTATGTGTATGAAAATCAATAATCATATAAAATATGCCTTTAATAAGCAGACAATGAATTACCTGATAATATCAACAGAGAATGTCGATTTAAAGCTTTCACCGACATTTAACTTATTGCCATACTCTCTTTCTTCCAAAATATGAGAAAAGCCCACTCTGTCACATCTGCCATTCCAGGGTTCGATGCACACAAAAGGTGCATTCTTCTTATCAGGTGACCAGACTCCAAATAAAGGCGCATCAAAGCTTACCTTTATCTTGTCTTCATCGTTTTTCCTGATAATAGTAACGCTGTCAGCCTGCCTGTTTTCCAAGATAAGAGCATCCTCATCAAAAAGCTCAGGCTCCAGTGTAAGCACTCCTCCCTCTGTCTTGATATCGATTACCTTTTCAGAAAGGCATCCACTGCTCATATCAATAACATTGGACTTAAGTTTATCTTCCACAGAAGCTCCGTCTTTTTCAAATACAAGCTTATCCGTATTAAGATCACAGATAAAAGCAGGGTGAGCTCCTATAGAAAAATACATAACATCATCATTTTCATTGACAACGTTATAAGTAATGCTAACTTTACTTCCGTTAAGCTTATACCCTATTTGAAGTCTGAATTTAAAAGGATAAATCTTTAATGTATCCTCAGTATCTTTTAGCTCAAATAAAAGCTCATCATCAGATTCTTTTACTAGGTTAAAATCCATATCTCTGGCAAAGCCGTGTTTGGGAAGTTCGTATGTTTTGTTATTATAAACATACTTATTCTCCCAAAGACCGCCAACAATAGGGAAAAGAACCGGTGATGTTCTCCCCCAGTACTTTGAATCAGCCTGAAACATAAACTCTTTACCGGTGCCGGCTTTAGTTAAAGACCTTAGTTCAGCACCGTGATCTGATACTCTTATTTGAAGTTCATCATTCTTTAAAACATGTTCCGCCATAACAACCTCTTTTTACCAAATAGCTCTAATACAATAATGATCACTCTGTATCATCAGAAAGTGATGTGCTCTGATGAACAAGTACTTCCTTATTGTAACATGCAAATGCGCCATCAACGAGCTCTTTTGGAGGCTTCTTAGTAAATACAGATATAACAGGGACAATTATAAGTCCTGCAATCATACAGAATGCGCCCGCATTGATAGGTGACTGAAGAAGCTTAGGGAAGCTTGATCTGAACATCATGTTTGCAAGCATTACAACTGTTGAAAATACAAAGTTTACCCAAACAGCAACCTTGGTAATAAACTTAAAGTACAGACCATAGAGGAAAGGTGCAAGGAAAGCTCCTGCAAGCGCACCCCATGAAACACCCATAAGCTGAGCAATAAATGTAACGTTTCTCTTATACTGAATAATCGCAATCACTACAGAAATGCCAACAAATACAACTATAAGACATCTCATAATAAAGAGCTGTTTCTTTTCATCCATATTCTTAACCACATGGCCTTTCAAAAGATCCAGTGTAAGAGTTGAACTACTTGTAAGAACAAGTGAAGAAAGAGTTGACATTGATGCAGAGAGCACAAGTACTACAACTACAGCAATAAGAAAATCAGGAAGTCCTGAAAGCATTGTAGGAACGATGCTGTCAAAGCCATCAGCAGCAATATCTATCTTATCTGAAAAAAGTCGTCCAAATCCGCCGAGGAAATAGCAACCACCGGCAACCACAAATGCAAAGAAAGTTGATACGATAGTTCCTTTATTAATAGCCTTCTCACTCTTGATCGCATAGAACTTCTGAACCATCTGAGGAAGTCCCCATGTACCAAGGGATGTAAGAATAACTACTCCCAAAAGATTAAGAGGATCAGGACCAAAGAACGAAGCAAAAACACCGGGAGTTGTTGATACAGTCTCATCGGATACTCTTGCAAGTGTATCTAGCGCTGCAAGGAAGCCTCCCTGTGAGTTAAGTACAGATAAAACTACTGCGCTTATGCCGATCAGCATGATGATGCCCTGAATAAAGTCATTGATTGCTGTAGCCATATATCCGCCCGCGATAACATATATACCTGTAAGAACAGCCATAACAATAACACAGATAGAATAATCGATGTTAAAGGCCATTCCGAATAATCTTGAAAGACCGTTATACAAAGAAGCTGTATAAGGAATCAGGAAAATAAAAGTAATAACCGATGCAGCGATCTTAAGAGATCTTCCGCCAAATCTTGCAGCAAAGAACTGAGGCATTGTAGCAGAATCAAGATGCTGGGTCATGATACGGGTTCTTCTTCCGAGAATAGCCCAGGCAAGAAGTGAACCTATAAGAGCGTTACCGATTCCTACCCATGTAGCGGAAATACCGTATTTCCAGCCAAACTGTCCTGCGTAACCAACAAAAATAACTGCCGAAAAATAAGAAGTTCCGTAGGCAAATGCTGTAACCCAGGGACCTACTGACCTTCCACCCAATACAAAACCGTTTACATCAGTTGAATTCTTCCTGCACATCATACCTATGTAGATCATTACAGAAAAGAAAACAAGTAAAAGTAATACTTTAATAATCATACCTTCTCTCCTTAGAATAAATAGTCTTTCTACACTTTAACACTTTCAACCACTAAAGTCAATCGATGAATAGCATTATTTGAGCAATTTTCGCCAATAATTTGATATTGAAAAATTACGAAATAGTGTTATATTTTATGGTGTGTTAGTTTGAAAGCAAAAAACAATGTATTAAACAAGGAGTTAAAAAATGAAATTCTTTTTAGACACAGCTAATGTCGATGACATTAGAAAAGCAAATGATATGGGTGTCATTTGCGGAGTTACAACTAACCCATCACTTATCGCAAAAGAAGGCCGCGATTTTAATCAGGTTGTTGCAGAGATCGCTTCTATCGTTGATGGACCTATCAGCGGAGAAGTTAAGGCTACAACTGTAGATGCTGAAGGCATGATCGCAGAAGGCCGTGAAATAGCTAAGATTCACAAGAATATGGTTGTTAAGATCCCTATGACTACAGAAGGTCTTAAGGCTTGCCATACACTTGCAGCTGAAGGCATTAAGGTTAATATGACTCTTATCTTCACAGCAAACCAGGCTCTCCTTGCTGCCAGAGCAGGTGCTGCATTCGTAAGTCCTTTCCTTGGTCGTCTTGATGACATCTCTGTTCGCGGAACAGATCTTATCTCTGAAGTTGCCGAGATTTTCAATATCCACAACATTCAGACAGAGATTATCGCTGCCAGCATCCGTCATCCTATGCACGTTACAGACTGTGCACTTGCAGGTGCTGATATTGCGACTGTTCCTTACAAGGTTATCGAGCAGATGACTCACCACCCTCTTACAGATCAGGGTATTGAGAAGTTCCAGAAAGATTACATCGCTGTATTTGGTGAGTAATTATATTCATTGCATACAAAGCGCCGAGAGCTTATGCCCTCGGCGTTTTTATATAGTAGACTTTTGCACTGATTATTTTGAAAACAATTTAAACTCTTGAGAATCCGGATCATAAGTGTAATCGGAACCTGAAATATTTACAACAGTAACAAGCTTATTATCTTTGCTCATATCAAGGTGAGCCGACACACCGCACTGAAGAAGTAAATATGCATATGTCTTATTAAACTCCATGTCATCAGTATAGGTCTTTCTGCAATAGTTAAACAAAGCTATTGCTTTCATAAATGCCTTCTGATCAGTTGTCACCTTACTATTTAAGACATCTTCTATCTGCTTTTCGTATTCTATCTCTTTAGCAATAAATTCATCCTTAGGTATGAGGTACTCAATCTTACCTACACCGTTTTCAAATCCAGCACCTTTGATCTTTCCATCAGCGAAAGGGAAATAGCAACTAAGTATTTCAGAAGAAGTGATAAGATCAAAAGTTTCTTTATTTGGACAGTTAAAAGAATCCTCGCCGTTTATAAGTGCATCGCACATATTATAAAAGGCTTCTTTCTTACCGTTCATGTTTCCGGAGTCCAAGATATGAGTATTAAATACATATCTTCCATCCACTATGTTCTTACCAAATTCATAGGATGCAGATCTTTTGCTTTCATTAGATGATTTATCCTCAACCGCTGATATGTCATCCTTATTCTGAGTTGTCTGCTCTTCGCTATTAAGTTTAGTCTCTTCATTCTTTGGCTGCGCCGGTTCTTCATTTTTAGTGGGCGCGGGTTCATCTTTCTTTGAGTTAGGATTAACCAAGGTGATACCTTTTAGCTTAGCCTCATAACTCTCTGAATAGGAATGTTTCTTGATATAGTTTCTGGCATCAGTTTTCTGTATTAATTCAGACTTCTCCCCGACGTTAGATACTTTAGCATTATATTTTCCAAAATCTGATTCATAATACATATTCCATACTTCATCTATAGTTTTACCTTCAAATTTGGTACCTTTAAAGAGTGACTTCCACGCTTTATCCCATTCCTTTCTTTTATATCTTTTATCAAAACAAATTTCAAAATAATCACGAATGACATCCCTATTTGAAGAAGATGTTTCCAAATCAAGCCAAACTAAAAAGCGACTGGAACGATCTCGAGTACCATCGTTCTTAGCCGTATTCAAAGTCCAAACCGAATCGTTATATATTCCATCCTTGTATGCATATACATACCTCAAATAGTTCGCAAATATTTCCATATCATCATATTCAAGATATTCAAAATCCCAGTCGGTTTGGATTAAATGAGCAAGTTCATGTGCTAATACATCATAATGTACATCTTTACTCATATGATCAGCATAATACTGTTTATTAATTATTACTGTAGAAGTTTGAGGTATCGCACAAGCTATTTTAGATTTTGATTCCTTTATGCATAGTATTACATCAGTTGGAGCCGAAGAATAAAAGCCAAATCTATCATACATCTGAGGATATACTTCAAAAAACAAATCTTCAAAAACATGAATACCATCTCGAGACGCACTTTCATCCCACTCTCTTAGATCGACAGTAAGTGAATATTCGATACCATTAACTGTCTTTCTTGTAGTCCACAATTTGTCACTATTTTGTTCTGTCGAAGCCTCGTTGGCTGCAAATACATTAGCCTTGGGAATGAGCGCACAGCTCAAAGACAGCGTTATTGCTAACGCCATAGATAATAACTTACGTTTCATTGTTAATTTTTCTCCTTCCGTTTTTAAGCGTCTTTAACTTTCCCCGAGTGCTCAGTTCGAATGACTTTGTCAAACGAAAACCGTTCACATAGAGACGAGTATAACATGCAAGGAATTATAAGGCAATTAAACAGGCTAACTCCTACACTTTTGTGCAACAAAACAGGCCGGCCGTAATATATACGGTCGACCTGTTTTGAATAAATAACTATATATTAGATTTAAGTAACACCCATAATTATATAAGCTTAGGCCTCAACGATCTCGCCGTTTACCTCCTTAACCTCTACAGGTTCTGACTCAGACTCTGTATCCTCTGTGGGATCATCTACTCTCTCTGATGCAGGAAGATCCTCATCAGAAGTTTTAATTATATTTCCATCTTCATCAAACAAAGCTGAGGGACCAACCTCCGACTTAACTTCTTCAGGCTCTGATTCAGACTCTGTGTCCTCTGTAGGATCATCACGATACTCGTCGTGTGATTCACCAACAGCATCCATGCCGTCATCGTATTCCTTATCATTCTCAGGGAAATTGATTCCCTCTGAAGAACAAAGATCATCCTCATCAGAAGTTTTAATGATATTTCCATTCTCATCAAAGAGTGCTGAAGGGCCAACCTCGGATAATACTTCCTTACCATTGTCTGTATCCGGTACTTTGATAAGCTCATTTACAGGAACAATCTTACCGTATACTTCCTTAACCTCTACAGGCTCTGACTCAGACTCTGTGTCCTCTGTGGGGTCATCTGCATAATCAGATGATGCATCATCAAGTGTTTTCTCGAGAGCCTTCTCCACATCATTTTCAGGGAAATTGATTCCCTCTGAACTACAAAGATCCTCTTCCTCTTCTACAGCACTCTGAACATAGGGTTCAGCTACAGCTGTCTGTACAGGTGCTTTTGTACACTGTGAAAACAGCAAGCTGATGTTAACAATAATAAAGCCCACTGCTTTACCTGCTTTTGCTAAAAAAGCAATCTTAAACATTTTTCTTTCTCCTTCCATTTTTTAAGCGTTATATGGTCTTTTTATCAACCATAAAATGAGTATAACATATTTCAACTCAGTTAACAAGTGGTTGTTTTTAAGAAATTATTATGTATCATTTTAATCATAATAATAGAATTCGCACACTTCATCTACATCATAATCATAGTAGTACACAATATTATTATCAGGATCCAGAGATACAAAATAACCGTTTTGAAGTGTCGCATAACTGTCATCAGTAGCTTTATATAGTGAATTATCAACCAGCTCAGGCTTTAGTCTGTTTATAATGTAATAATCAGAGTCGTATTTACCCCTGCTCTCCCTCTGCTGATCTGACATAAGGAAGAAATCAAGTCTTGTATTATCATTACATCTCTCAGGCTTATGCAAACCAAAGGTTGTATCAACATGATAATCAATGCCATTAATTCTGATAAAGCTCCACATATGACCTCTTTTTTCTTTCTCGATAACAGCTCCTTCGCCGCTTCCCATAACATCAGCCTGAACTCCGCATTGAAGTAACAGGAACGAATACAATCCACTTAGCTCAACGCATATACCGGTACCGCTTTGAAAAGTTCTGTAGGGATATACAAGTTTACGATCTGTATATCCTTTCATATCATGATCATAAGAATAGTTCTGGCTCATATATACATATAAGATAAGCGCCTTCTCAAAATCTGAATTATCAGGGCTCACAAGTGCGTTGATAAGATTTTCAACTTCTGTTTCAAAGGTTTCAAGCTCAGCAAGATATTCATCTACAGGAATTGTATAACGAATCCTTCCAATACCGTCTGAATAGCCATCACGCTCTACATACCTGGAAGCAACAGGGAAGAAATTATCAATCAGCAATATACTGGTGGCATATATATAAGACTTTTTATCAGGACATTCAAAAGTATCATTACCGGTAGCCAGTGCATCGCAAAGATTATAAAAAGTTTCCCTTGTCTCTTCCCCAAGAAACTGTGCATCTCTATCTGTGAATATATGGGTATTATACACATACCTTCCATCCACAATATTCTCACCAATTTCATATCCTGTAGTTTCATAAGTTACATACTCATAGTCTTCAGCATTCCAATCTTCAGTAGTGTTTTCATACTCGTAGTCTTCAGTATAATCGTAGCCGGGTATTCCCTCTTCATTATTATATTTTTCTATAAAATCGTATTCTTGTTCATAATCAGTATTTGAAGAAGTATCTGAAGAAGTCGAATCCTGAGATGCGTAACTTTCCTCATAAGCACTGCTAGTATTAGAAGCGCTTATATCAGGCATATCAGTTGCAGGTACCGACTCAAATAACAGTACCATTATCAATATAAAAGCTAACATATTGATCTCCTTCCATTTCATTTATAAGCGTTAAGTAAAAAACTACTAAATGGCATTCTAACACGTTACGCTAAAATTAACAACAATGAAATTATATTTTAATGGAGATTTTATTTTTTCTACACTGAATATCCACAGAATAAAGCGTCAATTGCTTAATCCTATAAAACAAGAAAGAATGTCGCTTGCGACATTCTCGCTCCGAGCGGGGTTGCTGAAGGCAACATATTCCTATCGCGCGAGTGCGCATCCATAGCGGAGCGCTTTTTATGATATAGGATTTTCGGAGAAATTTCCTATATCATAAAAAGAGCACCGAAAGCATTAACTTTCGGTGCCCTGTATATTATCTATATATAAATATAAGCAGAAAGCCGGACCTGATTATTTTATTAAAAGAAGTTAGACAGTTGCCTCAGCGTCAGCCTCGATAATGATCTCCTCAATATCTGTCTCAGACTCTGTATCCTCTGTAGGATCGTCTACCTTCTCTGAGACATCAAGAGCACCCTCATCTGTTGTCTTCTCTACTGCATCAGTAGTAACCTCATCTGCTGTATTATCAGCTGCATCAGTTGTAGCCTCTTCTACCGTCTCGGCTTCGGGCTCCTGTGCTGTCTCAGTAGTTGCCTCCTCTGTTGTCTCGACTTCAGGCTTCTGTGCTGTCTCAGTAGCTGCCTCCTCTGTTGTCTCGGCTTCGGGCTCCTGTGCTGTCTCAGTAATGATCTCCTCTGTATCTGTCTCAGCCTCTGTGTCCTCTGTAGGATCATCTACCTTCTCTGAGATATTGAGAGTATCCTGATCAGTATCCTTAATCTCATTATCAATCACATCAGATGCTTCCTCAGCATCAGAAAGCTCAGCCTCAGGATTTGCCACAGCGTCAGTATCCTCAGCCACGTCAGAATCTGCTGTAGCGTCAGTATCTACGACCGCATCAGTATCCTCAGCCACGTCAGTATCTGCGACAGCGTCTGTATCTACCACTGCATCAGTATCTTCAACCACCTCAGCATCTGTAGCTTCATCAGCATCTTCAGCCACGTCTTTGTCCTCACTTACTTCTGTGTCTTCAGCCTGCTCTGTTGCCTCAGATTCTACAGATACAGCAGGTGCATCATTCACATTAATCTCGACAGTCGGACAAGGGCAAAGTGCCGAATTAAAATGAATGATAAAAATTAGTGCCTTTGAAACAAAAGTTAGCTTGATCATGTTACTCTCCTTCCTTGGTGAAAAAATGATTTATAAGCGTCCGTGGCTCATTTCCGAACCACATAGGTTGGAGTATAACACAATGTTTTTGGCTTAACAACAGGGCTTTTCGAGCCCTTCAAGGATTCTCAAAATTCAGAACAGTGCAGACAATTTGATCCATTCCGCAAGAGTAAGCGGTGTATAATCGGATCTCATACAAAAGCAATTGATCATATTGCAGGGAATAGTACTTTCATGTTCACTTCCAATAGGATAATAGGGAGTATTCCCAATTAGTTCGATGATTTTTTTCATAAGAACTTCATCTCTGGTATCGTGTACATGCCCGTATAACATATAAGTTTTGGGATCTCCGTTGTGTCTTTTCCTATATTGTCCATCATAAAAAGGGATCGGATAATGGCAGCAGATAACCTTCTTTTGAGAATCGGTTATCTCTCTGTAATTATCGATCCATTCAAACCTGTCTCTGTCAAAATCAGCGGAAGTAACATATTTATCATGATTACCGGTAATAAGACAGAGCTTACCTTTTAATCTGTGAATGAGGTCATTAGTCTCCTCAACCTTACCAAGAGACAGGTCCCCAAGAATGACAACGGTATCCGCTTTCGTCACTTTGTCATTCCACTTTTTTATCATGTACTCATTCATCTCTTCGCAGCTCTTAAAGCCACGTTTATCCATCTTTTCATTAAGTGCATTATGAAAAAAATGACAATCTGCAATGTAATAGATCATGAAAATCCTTAAATTTTTTATTTTTTAATTATCTGAAAATTGTGGTAAACAGTCCTGACAATCACCTAAGATCGCCGCCGTCATCGTGGAGAAGCGTAGTTATATCCCCGTCTGCAGCAGTTGTCGCAAGTTCGTCACATCTTTCATTCTCAGAATGACCCGCATGACCCTTCACCCAATTCCATTTTATGTTATGAGGTTTTGCTGCCTCAAGAAGTCTTTTCCATAGCTCGACATTCTTTACAGGCTGCTTTCCTGCAGTCTTCCAACCTCTTTTGATCCATCCGTCAAGCCACTTATCGTTAAAAGCTTTGATCACATATTGAGAGTCGGAATAAAGAGCAACATCACAGGACCTATTGAGACTCTCCAGTCCGACAATTGCTCCCATAAGTTCCATTCTGTTATTGGTTGTCTTATCATATCCGGCGCTAAGTTCTTTGATATGCTCCTGTCCTTTGGCATCAACATATCGCATCACTACGCCATATCCACCGGGGCCTTCCGGGTTACCTCTAGCTGCCCCGTCAGTATAAATCTCTACAAGCATTACGCCCATACTCCTGTTTTGGTAAATTTATCAGCAAGCTCCTGCGCTCTATCAACGATTCCCTCATCGTATTCAAGAACACCCAAAAGCTTTATAGCGTTACGATTTATCGCAGCACCATCTTTAATAAGATAATCAAAATGCACATCATTGTCGGTTACGTTACCTTCAAAATGGCACAGCTTAAATTCTTTATCAAGAAGTGTTGTCAGCTCTATATCATGTGTAGCAGCAAAACAAGTTACACCGCTTTGTGAAAGAGATTTAAGTATCTCCGTGGACGCAGCGATTCTCTCAACTGTATTGGTACCTCTAAGTACCTCATCAACAAAACACAGAACCGGTGCTCCTGATTCCTTAGAAGCATCAATAATCCTCTTCATTGACTTTATCTCAACGATATAATAGCTGTCGCCCTCAAGAATATCGTCATTTAAAGCCATTGAAGAATAAATGCGATAAAGAGGTGCTCTATACTTATGTGCAAGAGATGTATGAATGCTCTGAGATAAAATCGAGTTAATGGCTACTGTCTTTAGGAAAGTTGATTTACCCGAAGCATTAGAACCCGTTATAAGTATACCCTTATCAGTATCTATGCTATTCGGAACCGGATTTTCTATAAGTGGATGAATCAGATTATCTGCGCTATAGGTACCGCTTCCAAATTCCGGGATACTGTAATTATCTTTTACAGACTCTCTGAAACAAGCAACACTGATATACGCATCAAGTTTACCAAGGATGGTAATAATCCTGTCGAGATCTTCTCTTCTTTCCAGAATCAGCTTATACATCTGATTAAACTTGATGATGTCCACATGAGTCATCATCCTGATATAGTCAAGAAGAATATCCATTGGACTTGAACCTGAATTCATTCTGTTTGGAGACATCAAAATATATGAGCCCTTACCAAAACCTCTAAGATTTTTGGCTGCAGCGGAAAGCTCTTCCATATCATCAGAAAGCTCGGGGTAATTATCTTTGGAAAAATAATTAACAGAATAGATAGCCTTAAGAACATATCTGTATGTAGCAAGATAAGGTTCTATATTATTCTTTTCCCTAAAATACATAATAATATTGGCTATAGATAAGCCAATCGTAAGTAAGAGTCCGATTCCGAATTGGAAAAAGCATAAAACAACAGACAATAAAATCAGAGCGATCATCACGTAATGACGCCTGTTGCTAAAATCAATATTATCATCCAAGAGTTTAAGATAATCATAGATTGAATATCTTATCCTTCTACCGATCTTGCTAAAATACAGCTGGAACTTAACACGGGCTTCGCCGTTCTCTGAAAAAAAAGAAATCTTTTTCTCCATATCATCATAATCATCAACGGTAGATGGTGTCCTTAACATGTAATAAAGGTACTCTTCACCTGTAGCGGACTGGCAATAATTCAACCTGGCAAAAACGCCGTCCATGTTAAGATCGTTCCAGGTTATATCATCAATCTGAAAATCTCCCCTGTGATTATCATAGTAGCCTCTTAAGTGATCAAGCTCATCGTCTTTGTAAGAGCGCATAGGAGCTTTACCGTAATTATCCTTAAGCCAGGCTACAAGCTTTTTCTCTGTAGCTTTTTGATCTCGAATACCCAGTAAATATGCAGCTAAAGCAATACCCGCCAAGGCACCGAGAAAAGTTAATACTTCCATAAATCACTCTGATCCTTTTAATAAAATTTATGCCTTAAATTTCTTGATAGATTCTGTAACCAGTTTAGTAAATAAAGGAGCTGCCTTGTCAGCGGCTTCCTGTACTTCCTCATGTGAAAGAGGTGTATCGGAAAGACCAGAAGCCTGGTTTGCTATGCATGAAACACCACAGACTCTAAGTCCCATATGATTAGCCGCTATTGCCTCATTAACAGTACTCATTCCAACAGCATGAACACCAAGTTTTGCAAGAAGCCGGATCTCAGCAGGTGATTCAAAAGATGGTCCTGTAAACTGGCAGTATACTCCTTCCTTAAAAGTAATACCGTTCTCTTTGGCTGTAGCTCTGATTATATCCTGAAGATCTTTCTTATAAATCTCAGACATATCAGGGAATCTGGGACCAAGTTCATCAAGATTTGGTCCGATCAAAGGATTGGGCGCAAAGCATGAAATGTGATCTGTTATGAGCATAAGGTCACCAGCTCTGAATCCTTCGCCAAGTCCGCCCGAAGCATTGGTCAAAAACAGTATCTTAGCTCCAAGCATCCCCATAAGTCTAACGGGAAGAACAACATCACTGATGTCATAACCCTCATAAAAATGAACTCTTCCCTTCATGCAGACAACTTTTACATCACCTACATAACCAAATATAAACTTTCCGGCGTGTCCCGGAACTGTGGAAACAGGAAATCCCGGAATATCCTTATATTCTATCTCAGCTTCAACCTTGATATTCTCAGCATAGTTACCAAGACCTGAGCCAAGTACAAGAGCAACATCAGGTTCAAAGTTTGTCTTTTCTCTGACTGCGTTTTTGCAAGCCACTAATTTATCATATAACTTATTCGCCATAAAATAAGCCTCCTTTACACATTTACTAAGCAACTACAGTTTACCATATATGCGCCTCTTTGTGTTAAGGCATATCTACGAGTTTACCGCTTATAACAGGCTGAATTGAATTCTTAACCGCTTCCTCCAAGACATCCTTAATACCGCCTTTTACTATCCTGTTAAAAATAGCTCCCTGCATACCTCCAAGTCCCTCAGGTGCTATATTGTTCATGCTCTCAAGAAGGATATCCCACCCGGGAGTCTCGTTTAGCCTAACTTCAATCCCTGCGGGAACAGACGGATGAATAAACGTTCCTTTCCTGTCCTCTCTGTCACTTGCATCGTCCATAAAGTAAATGTTAAAAGTCCTCATACAGGCTTCCTCAAGAAAACTAATCTCATTTCTGATAACAAATCTGTTGTACTCATCAGTAGTACAGACAGAGGACATAGACACCTTATAGTTTTCGCCGTGCATATTTATATTATTCACATAGCTCTTGCCACCAAAACCGCATCTAAGGCTGTATATGCGCTCGCCCTCATAAATATCTATGTAATAGAAATTACTGTCATATATCCTAAAGCCTATCCTGCTTATGCCATCGGTAAAATTATTATGAACAACCTGCATCATTACAGGGAATATTCCATAGGTCTTGTTATCAAGTTCATAAACATGACCATTTAATTTACTAAGCCAGGCAGAAACCAACATATTCTCTGTTCGTACGTTATAGGCAGACACTGAAGACTTAAAGCTGCTTCTCTTAGTTTCAAACTCAGCAAACTTTCTCTTTGGCCTTCCGTTTGTCATTGTAACCGCTCTCTTTTTCCAGCCTCCGGCTGTTATCATGGGAAAAGAGCTTGTTTTTGCTTCAAGAGATCTTCTAAGAGCTACAAGCTCCGACCAAGCAGCAAAATTATCGGGAAGAGCTGTGTCTGAAATCTGAATCACCTTCATACTCTCGCGAATCATAACTGCCATGGGCGAACTTTGAAAGATATCGCTGTTACCTGCGTTTGTAACTACGATCATATCAATATCAGGATAAACAAAGACATTCTGTCCAAGCATTCCATTAAAAGCATAAGATCCCGGTCTGTCATCATTAATCCAAAGCTGATAACCATAATGTTCACTGTCATCTTTACCGGTCTCTATCTGGTGAGATACAGACTCCTTTACCCATTCCTTAGGAACAAGCTGTTTGCCATTCCACATACCTTCCTGAAGATAGAGATGACCAAGCTTAGCCATATCCTCTGTGCGGATAAAAAGTCCCCATCCTCCCTTGGTAATATTCTGAGGACAGCTTTCCCAATAAATCCTCTTTATCCCCATTGGATTAAATATCTTCTCCTTGCAGAAAAAGAAAAGGGACTGTCCCGTAAGCTCAGTAACAATAGCTGAAAGCATGTAAGTATTCATGCTGTTGTATTCAAATTGAGTTCCGGGTTCAAATTTAGAGCCGGCTTCAAGAAAGCTCTTTCGCCAGTCATTGCCACTTATGGCTCCGGCTTCGTTAAAGTCTACGCCGCTTGACATATTAAGAAGATGCTTTACTTTGATCGTCTTTTTGCGGAAAGCAAAGGGACTTACTCTTGCGCTGAAGATATCACTAAGCTTATCTTCAACGGAAAGTTTTCCTTCAGATACAAGAATTCCGATAGCCATACCGACTATACTCTTACACATGGAATAAGAAACGTGCCACATATCAAGATTGTAAGGAGCAAAGCCGCTCTCAGCGATAACCTTGCCATGTCTTAGGAACATAACTTTGTGCATCTTACAATCTTTATTGGCTGCGAGATTTTTGATAAGTGACGTCAAAAAAGCAGAACTAACGCCTTCCTTCTCAGGTAAGCCTCTCTCAAGAAATGTCTCATCCTCCTGGATCTTATCTGTAAAATCCGGTTTCTGAGGTACATAATCAACTTTACTGATCTCCCCGGTCTCTCCGGTTACAATCTTTAAGAGAAGTTCTCCAACGTCAAGTCCTGCTTTTGCCATCTATTCTATTTACCCCCTTCAAGCGCCTTTTAGATCATCTATTGTCAATCTTAAGTGCTCTCATGGAGTTAAGTATCGCTATAACCGCAACGCCTACATCACCAAATACCGCAAGCCACATAGTTGTAAGACCAAGTGCGCCAAGGATCAGGATGATAACCTTTACCAAAAGAGCAAAAGTAATATTCTCTTTGACAATTCTAAGAGTCTTGCGCGCGATTCTGATCACAAGAGGTATCTTGGATATATCATCATCCATAATTACGATATCTGCAGCTTCTATGGCAGCATCGCTTCCAAGTGAACCCATTGCTATGCCGACATCGGCTCTCATAAGAACCGGTGCGTCATTAATGCCATCACCAACAAACGCAAGCTTACTACCATTATCATCTTCATTAAGCATTTTTTCAACCCTGTCAACCTTATCGGCGGGCAGAAGTTCATACATTGCTTCATCTATTCCAAGCTCATCAGCTACAGCAAGTGCAGCCTTTTTTCTATCTCCGGTAAGCATGACGGTTTTCTTGACACCTGCAGCCTTCATAGCTTTAAGCGCCTCTTTAACACCATCTTTTACAATATCAGAGATAATGACTGCGCCCATGTATTTATGGTCATATGCGATATATACAACGGTTCCTGCACTATCTGATTCCGTAAAAGATATTCCTTCACGGACTAGTAACTTACTATTACCCGCAAGGAGCTCTTTTGCCTTGTAATTAACAAAAATACCGTGTCCCGGGATCTCTTTTGCATCAGATATAAGACTTCTGTCTACATCATCTTTGCCTGTAATTTTCTTGTAATGAGTAAGGACAGACAAAGCTATAGGATGATTGGAACTTGCTTCAGCAAATGCAGCAAGCTCAATAAGCTCATCGCCTTCAATTCCGGATTCTTTATTAACTACTACATCCGTAACGGCAAACTCGCCCTTTGTAAGCGTTCCTGTCTTATCAAATACGATCTTTGTAATTCCGGCAGCAGCTTCAAGGAAATTGCTCCCCTTAACAAGGACACCGACCTTGGATGAAGCTCCGATTCCTCCAAAGAAGCCAAGAGGAACAGAGATAACAAGAGCACAAGGACAGGAAACAATAAGGAATATGCAAGCTCTTTTAATACTGTCTGCAAAGGAAAGCTGTCCAAACAAAGGCGGCAAAATTGCAAGTAGCAGTGCGCCTATTGTAACTACAGGTGTATAGTATCTGGCAAACCTTGTGATAAAGTTTTCCATCCTGGACTTCTTATCACTGGCATTTTCTACAAGTTCAAGAATCTTGGCTACAGTACTGTCTTCATAAGCTTTGGAGGCTCTGATCTTAAGAACGCCCTCTCCGTTAAGACAGCCGCTTATAACTTCGCTACCTTCTGCGGCGCATCTTGGAACAGATTCTCCTGTAAGAGCTGCCGTATCAATAAAAGACTCTCCCTCAACAACGACGCCGTCTACAGGAATCTTCTCACCGGCTCTTATAAGGAGTATGTCTCCGACACTTACATCTTCAGGATCAGCTTCTGTAACCTGGCCATCTTCGCCTACAATATTGGCATAATCAGGCGCAATACTCATCATATCCGTAATAGCCTGACGAGACTTACCTACAGCAACGCCCTGGAAGAGTTCTCCTATCTGATAAAAGAGCATAACAGCAAGCGCCTCAAGATACTCTCCTATACCAAAAGCTCCGAATGTAGCGATCATCATAAGGAAATTCTCATCAAACACCTGTCCGTGACTGATGTTGATCGCAGCTTTTTTGATAACATCGTAGCCGATAGCAATATATGGAATCAGGAATATGAAGAATCTTATGATACCCGGGATTCCTTCAAGCATTCCTGTCTTTTCCAAAATAAGTAATGCAAAAAATACTACAAGAACAACTAATATTCTGTTCCTAGTTTTCTTCTGTTTCTTAGTCATAATATTTCCCTCGTAAGTATGAAAAAAGCGCGGATCTGATATTGGCTTTCCAATCATCACTCCCCGCGCCTATAAATACTATTATGCTTCGATCTCGCAATCAGGCTCAACCTTCTTGCAAGCTGCAACTGCCTTTTCAAAAACTGAGTCAAACACTTCATCGGCAGCTTCAAGTGAGAACTTCTGAGTCATAAAGTTAACTCTTGCATTTACAACGCCCTCAATCTTCTTAACTGCATCCTCCATCTTAGCTGCACAGTTAGCACAATCAACTTCACACTTAAATGTCTTCTTCATAATATTTACCCTTTCTGATATTTACCTTTTCTTTTGTCTGTGTATGTTCCGCTCTCGCTACGCTCGCCGGAACAAGTAATTACTCTTCTATATGATTTATGCCCTGATCGATAATGGTACGCACGTGATCATCGGCAAGAAAATAGATAATTGATTTACCTTCACGTCTGTTTCCGACAAGCTTACTCTGCTTAAGTATCTTGAGCTGATGTGATATCGCAGACTGCGTCATATTAAGAGTCTCAGCTATATCGCATACGCACATCTCAGATTCAAACAGTGCAAACAAAATCTTAATTCTGGTCGAATCACCAAAAACCTTGAAAAGCTCCGCAAGATCATAAAGCTCATCTTCTGAAGGCATTTCTGCGTTAATCTTATTAACCAGATCTTTATGAACATCATGTAATTCGCAGTGTTCTACATCATTTAAAGCCATGTTATTTCCTTTCAATCAAACATATGAATAACTGTTCATATGTTTATATTAAAACCATATCTATCTTTTGTCAACAAAAAATCATAAAAAAACAACCCATACTATTGGTATAATATTTTTAATCCAACTCGTACTAGCAGTATCTTCTTTTACAGATCACCAATATATATAATCTTATTGATTTGAAACAGATGTACAGGAGGGATT
>JAEEXE010000048.1 GCA_016291375.1 Butyrivibrio sp. | reverse complement strand
TGCAGATCGTATAACCGTTCATACCGATGAGCAGGTTAAAAAGTGTGGCTCTGTCGCAGACAACAAGCTCTTTGTCGCAGTCCATGGTGCTGAGGATCTCTTCCGAAAAGTAGAAGGAGTTGTGGTTACCCTGCTCGTAGGAAAGGCGTGGATATGGTGCAAGATCTTCAAGTTTTATGGATTTCTTTTTGGCAAGAGGCGAATCTTTTCCTACAAATACGTGTGGCTTAGCTTTAAATAAAGGCTCGAAGGACAGATTGTTGTCCCGAAGAGTCTTTTTGATTACTGTCTCATTGAAGCTATTCAAATAAAGAACGCCGATCTCGCTTCGAAGATGCGCAACGTCGTCGATGATATCGAAAGTCTGAGTCTCTCTCATGTGGAACTCGTATTTGTCACCGCCGTACTCTTTTAACAGTGCAACGAAAGCTTCGACAACAAAAGAGTAGTGCTGTGAAGAAATGCAGAATCTTAACTTGTTGGAAGTTTTTCCCGTATATCTTTCATCTATAAGGCTTGCCTGCTCCAGGATCTGGCGGGCGTAACCAAGAAACTCATCTCCCTCCGGAGTTAGAGTTATTCCTTTTTTGGATCTGTTAAATATAGTGATCCCGTATTCACTTTCAAGCTCCTGAATAGCTGCTGTAAGAGAAGGCTGGGCGATAAATAGCTTGCCTGCGGCTTCCGTTATACTGCCGACATCTGCGACGGTTACAATGTAATTAAGTTGCCTTAGAGTCATGCTTTCTCCTTTTGCAATTTTTCATCCGGATATCATCCATAATTATTTATTGCTATTATATCACTATGTATAGTTTAAAACTATGGATAACCAACATAAATTTATATTATACCTATCAAGTTGGTAGGCGTATACTTCTCGTAATACATAGAAAAGGAGAAGGAAAAGTGAAAACGGCAGTTATAGGATTTCCGAGAGTAGGTAAGGACAGAGAACTTAAATTTGCATCTGAAAAGTATTTCAAGAATGAGATTACTGAGAACGAGTTAAAAGAAACAGCAAAGGAGCTTAGAAAAGAGCACCTTGCGCTTCAGAAAGATAATAATATCGATTTTATATCCTCAAACGATTTTTCTTTTTATGACAATATGCTTGATACAGCGGTGTTGTTCAACATTATTCCAAAGAGATATAAAAATCTGAACGCATCTGAGCTTGATACGTATTTTGCAATGGCAAGGGGCTATCAGGGTGAGAAAGGAAACGTCAAAGCCCTGGCAATGAAGAAGTGGTTCAATACAAACTATCACTACATTGTTCCTGAGATTGAGGATGATACAAATGTTGAACTTGTGGGGAATAAGCCCTTTGAGGAATACAGAAATGCCTATGCGCAGGGCGTAGATACAAAGGTTAGCATCATCGGACCTTTTACTTTCCTGAAGCTTGCAAAATATGTTGGAAAAAAGACATTGAGCGACTTTGCGGATGCAATTGCAGCAGAGTATGTAAAGCTTCTTGATAAGTTAAACGCTGACAATGTTACCTGGGTTGAGTTTGATGAACCCTATCTTGTAAGAGATCTTACAAATGTAGACATTGAGATCTTTGAAGAATTATATAAGAAGATACTTGCAGGTAAGAAGGGGGTTAAAGTTCTTCTTCAGACTTATTTTGGAGACGTAAGGGATGCTTATGATACCATCACAGCCCTTGACTTTGATGCTATAGGCCTGGATTTTCTTGAGGGTAGGAAGAGCCTTTTGCTTGTAAAAGAAAAAGGATTTCCCAAGGATAAGCTCCTTTTTGCAGGACTTGTAAACGGAAAGAACATCTGGAAAAACAACTATTCCAAGACACTTGAGATCCTTGAAGAAATAAAGACAGTACTCGGCGGAGAGGAAAGGATCGTTCTTAATACTTCATGTTCTCTTTTGCATGTGCCTTATACACTTGATAGTGAGACAGAGCTTTCAGAGAGCATCAAAAAGCATTTTTCTTTTGCAAAGGAAAAGCTCTCTGAGCTTAGAGAGATAGCGAACATTACGGATGAAGCTCTTCTGGCTAATAAAAAATTATTTGAGAACAGAGAGGGAAGGGATGACGAAGCAGTTCAGAAGAGAGTTGCAGCCATAAAGGATGAAGATTACACAAGACTTCCTGTCTTTGAAGAGAGAGAAGAAATTCAGAAAAAAGAATTAAAGCTCCCGGAATTTCCTACAACAACCATCGGATCATTCCCTCAGACAGCGGATGTAAGAAGGAACAGACAGCTCTTTAGAAAGGGCGAGATCAGCAGGGATGAGTATATAGCATTTAATGAAAAGAAAATAAAAGAATGCGTTGAGCTCCAGGAAGAGATTGGCCTGGATGTGCTTGTTCACGGCGAGTTTGAGCGAAATGACATGGTTGAGTACTTTGGAGAGCATCTTGAAGGATATGTGTTTACCAAGAAGGCATGGGTTCAGTCCTACGGTACAAGGTGTGTTAAGCCTCCGATCATATGGGGAGATGTTTCAAGAAAGAGCCCTATCACCGTTGAGTGGTCCAAGTTTGCAAAGAGCTGCACCAACAAGCCTATGAAGGGCATGCTCACAGGACCTGTTACGATTCTCAACTGGTCATTCCCAAGGGAAGATATCTCAATTAAGGAGAGTACTCTTCAGATTGCCCTTGCAATCCGTGATGAAGTACTTGACCTTGAGGCAGCAGGAATCAATATCATTCAGATTGACGAGGCTGCACTTAGAGAAAAGCTTCCTCTAAGAAAGAGTGACTGGTACTCTGAGTATCTTGATTGGGCAATACCTGCCTTTAGGTTAGTTCACAGCGGCGTTAAGCCTCAGACACAGATCCACACTCACATGTGCTACAGCGAATTTACAGACATCATCCCTGCAATTGATGCAATGGATGCGGATGTTATTACCTTTGAGGCGTCTCGTTCAGATCTTCAGATCCTTGATGCGCTTAGAGCCAATAACTTTAAAACTGAGGTTGGCCCCGGAGTGTATGATATCCACAGTCCAAGAGTACCTTCTGTTGAGGAAATCGTTGAGGCACTTGGCAAGATGAGAAATAAGATTGAGGATAAGAAGCTGTGGATCAATCCGGACTGCGGACTTAAGACAAGGGGAGAAAAAGAAACCAAGGAAAGCCTTATCAATCTCGTTAAAGCTGCGCAGCTTGTGAGAGCGTGATGGCGTATAGAAACGTGTTTTGGCACGAGGGAATATATAAAATACAAGAATAAAGAGAAATAACAATGAAAGTATCGGAAATATATAAGACAGGAAAGAAGACATTATCATTTGAGATTTTTCCGCCAAAAAAGGATGAAGCACTCAAGAATATAGATGCAACGCTTGAAGTTCTTACTGAGCTTAAGCCGGATTTTATTAGTGTAACATTTGGCGCGGGAGGTTCATCCAACCGAAATAAGACTATAGATATAGCCAAAAAGATTAAACATGAGTATCATGTGGAACCGGTGGTACATCTAACCGGACTTCAATATGATAAGAATGAAATTGATGAGTTTGCCCGTGTAATGAAGGACGAAGGAATTGAAAATGTCCTTGCGCTTCGCGGAGACCGCAACCCGCAATTCGCCGAGAAGGATGACTTTAAGCATGCAAGCGATGTTATAAAGTATCTCAAGGATAAATACGATTTCTGTCTTCTTGGTGCCTGCTATCCGGAGTGTCATCCGGAATCGGAAAACAGGGTTGTCGAGCTCAAAAATCTTAAAAAGAAAGCTGACAGCGGAGCAAGTGCGCTGCTGTCACAGCTCTTTTTTGACAACGATAAGTTTTTTAACTTCTATGATGAATGCAGGATAGCGGATATAAATATTCCGATTATTCCGGGAGTTATGCCTGTTATCAACGCAGCTCAGATAAAGCGTATGATCACGATGTGTAACGCTTCTTTTCCCGAGCGTTTCAGGAAGATCATAAATAGGTACGAGGACAACAAAGAAGCTCTTTTTGACGCGGGTATGTCCTATGCTCTCAGCCAGATAATTGATCTTCTTGTAAGTGATATTCAGGGCATTCACCTTTATACCATGAATAACCCCGCTGTTGCCCGCAGAATCTGCGAAGGAATAAAGAATATAGTATGAATGCGAAAGAGCCGTGCCCGGTGCATGGCTCTTTTTTATGATATAGGAAATTTCTCCGAAATTCCTATATCATAAAAAGCGCTCCGCTATGGATGCGCACTCGCGCGATAGGAATATGTTGCCTTCAGCAACCGCGCTCGGCGCGAGAATGTCGCAAGCGACATTCTTTCTTGTGATATAGAAATTTTCTTCGAAATTCCTCAGGATTTCCTTTATGGAAAAGTTGAATAAAATGTGCAATAATGTATGTGCTTTTTAATCATATTAATAGAGGTAAATAAGAAAATGGATACTTTATTGGTCTTAAGGAATCTGGCAATAATCATTGTTGCGGCTAAGGCGTTTGGTCTTTTGGCAAGAAAGCTGAAAGCTCCGCAGGTTGCGGGAGAGATTGTGGCAGGTCTTTTGATCGGGCCTACTCTTTTTAACATTGTTAAGGCGGATGATTTCCTGTCCGGCATGGCAGAGGTTGGAGTAATCCTTCTTATGTTCAGCGCGGGACTGGAGACTGATATAGATAAGCTCAAAAAATCCGGTATCAAGGCCACAATCCTTGCATGTGCGGGAGTTGCGATCCCACTTGTTTTGGGAACATTGATGTACATGTGTTTCTATGGATTTTCTGCCCCCGGAACTACTGGCTTTATCCAGGCTCTTTTTATAGGAACAATACTTACTGCCACTTCGGTTAGTATTACGGTTCAGGCTCTTAGGGAACTTGGCAAGATTTCAACTGAAGTCGGCACTACCATTATGAGCGCAGCCATCATCGATGATGTTATCGGTATCGTTGTTCTTACAGCGGTGATCGGACTTAAGGATGCCAACGCCAATATAGGTATGGTGTGCATTAAGACGGTTCTTTTCTTTGTAGTATCACTTGTAGCCGGAATCTTGATCTTCAATATCATGAAAAGACTGGATGCAAGATGGACACACACCAGAAGAATACCGATAATCGCCATGGCGCTTGCTTTTATAATGTCATATATCGCTGACAAATATTTTGGCGTTGCAGATATTACGGGAGCTTTCGTTGCAGGTATTATCTTGAGTAACCTAGATGATTCGGGATACATCGACCGCAAGATGGATATCAATTCTTACATGATATTCGGACCTGTATTCTTTGCAAGTGTAGGTCTTCAGACAAACCTTAGAGAAGTTGATGTAACTATCCTCGTATTCTCACTGGCATTTGTGCTTGTAGGATTGTTTGGTAAGATTTTTGGGTGCGGAATTGTAGCCAGGGTTCTTGGATACAACACATCCGACTCACTTAAGATTGGTGTCGGCATGATGACAAGAGGCGAAGTTGCCCTTATTGTTGCGCAGAGAGGCCTTAAAACCGGCATCATAGACGGAAGATATTTTACGGCGGTTATTTTGCTGATAGTTATCAGCTCGATTTTGACACCTATTGTTTTAAAAGCTATATACGCTTCTGATGAGAGGAAAAATGAAGGGCGAGTATAAGACAAAAGCAAGAAAGTACATAGTTGATTATCTCAAGGAACATGCGGATACCAGGTTTACTGTTCGCGAGATTTACGATAGCATAAGCAAGGAAGCCGGTGGCATTGATAAGACCACAGTGTATAGGAACCTTGAGAGACTTAGTGAGCAGGGTGAGATCATTAAGATAAAAGAGCCCAATTCGGACTCCTGGTTTTTCCAGTATTCGGAGGACCATAAGCACTGTAATTCTCACATGCATGCACAGTGCTCCGAGTGTGGCAAGGTCTTTCACCTTGAAGAGAGCTTCGCCACCGAGTTTGAAGAGAAGGTTCGCAAGGAATACGGACTGGATGTGAACCTTGCTAAAACAGTTATCGTGGGCAAGTGTGATGATTGCAAGAATAAAGACGGTAAGTGATCACGGATTGTCTTTTTGTAGAATATGGAAGGATTATTATGGATAAAAAACAAAAGCTCCTTGACCTTATAGATAAGGCCGGGAAAGGGAGCATTGAAGCCGCAGAACAGATTGCGGAAGGATATTTTAAGGGACATTTTGGGGATAAGCCCAATGTGGATAAAGCCAAAAAGTGGGCTTCCTACGCTGCGAAGCATGGAAGCGAGATAGCACAGGATATTTTGGCACAGATATAAACCAGGAGGAATAAAATGAGCACAAGAATAGGTATATTAGGCTACGGTAACCTTGGAAAGGGAGTTGAGCTTGCAGTTGCAGCAGCTCCTGATATGGAACTGGTTGCTGTATTTACAAGAAGAGATCCTTCTTCACTTCAGATAAAGACACAGGGTGTACCTGTTGTATCTGTTAATGACGTTGAGAACTGGAAGGACAAGATTGATGTTATGATCCTTTGTGGAGGAAGCGCAACAGATCTTCCTGTTCAGACTCCTCAGTACGCTAAGCTTTTCAATGTAGTTGACAGTTTTGATACACATGCAAGAATTCCGGAGCACTTTGCTAACGTAGATGCAGCAGCAAAAGAGGCTGGCAAGATCGCAGTTATTTCCTGCGGATGGGATCCCGGAATGTTCTCTCTTGCAAGAGTTTATTCCAACGCAATCCTTCCTGACGGAAATGATTATACATTCTGGGGCAAGGGAGTATCACAGGGACATTCAGACGCCATCAGAAGAGTTAAGGGTGTTAAGAATGCTAAGCAGTATACAGTACCTGTTGAGAGCGCACTTGAAGCAGTTAGAAGCGGCAAGGACCCTGAGCTTACAACAAGAGATAAGCACACAAGAGAGTGCTATGTCGTTCTTGAAGAGGGCGCAGATGCAGCTGCTGTAGAAAAAGAGATCAAGGAGATGCCCAACTACTTCGCAGATTACGATACAACAGTTCACTTTATCAGCGAAGAAGAGCTTCTTAAGAACCACAGCGGTATGGCTCACGGCGGCTTTGTATTCAGAAGCGGTAAGACTGGCGCTGATAAAGAGCACAATCACATCATCGAGTACAGCTTAAAGCTTGATTCTAACCCTGAGTTTACAACAAGTGTACTTGTGGCAGTTGCAAGAGCAGCGGCGCGCATGCAAAAAGAGGGTATGACAGGCTGTAAGACAATGCTTGATATTGCTCCTTCTTATCTTTCAGAAAAGAGCGGAGAAGAACTCAGAGCACATCTTCTGTAATAAGGTAAAAGTATGAGCGAGATTTTCTCAAGAACTGAATTACTACTTGGCGAAGAAGCCGTTTCTAAGCTCTCAGGTAAAAGAGTAGCTGTTTTTGGAGTTGGCGGAGTCGGCGGATATGTCTGCGAAGCACTTGTGCGTAGCGGAGTCGGTGCCTTTGATCTGTGCGACAATGATACGGTTGCTGTTTCCAATATTAACAGACAGATAATCGCAACAAAGAGCAGCGTTGGCAAATACAAGGTAGATGTTATGAAAGAGCGTATGCTGGACATCAACCCCGATGTGGATGTCAGGGTGCATAAATGTTTCTTTTTACCTGAGAACGCCGACAGCTTTCCTTTTGAAGAATACGACTACGTAGTTGATGCGGTAGATACTGTGACTGCTAAGATCGAGATAATTATGAGGGCAAAAGAGAAAAATATACCCGTGATCAGTTCCATGGGAGCCGGAAACAAGCTCGATCCCACGACTTTTAGAGTTGCTGATATCTACAAGACTTCTGTAGATCCTCTTGCAAGGGTAATGAGGAGAGAGCTCAAAAAACGCGGAGTTAAGGATCTTAAGGTCGTATATTCTACGGAGGAACCTTTGCAGCCTATAGGGGGTCACAAGGCTCCAAGCGAAGATTCATCAAGAAGAAGCACTCCCGGAAGTGTTGCTTTTGTTCCATCAGTAGCAGGACTTTGTATTGCATCAGAGATAGTAAAAGATCTTATAAGATAAAAAAGATCGCATGTATTAATGTACATGCGATTTTTCTATAAATATGTGTTATTATTATTCACGTATTGATTTTAAATTTATATGCTTCTGGAGGTTCCTATATGGGCGGATTTTTTGGTGTCGCATCTCGTGAGAGCGCGGTGTTTGATCTTTTCTACGGTACGGACTATCATTCACATCTTGGTACACGTCGCGCCGGACTGGCAGTTTACGACAAGAAGAAAGGCTTTGACCGTTCTATTCACAACATTGAGAGGTCATATTTCAGACCTAAGTTTGAAGACGATATGCAGAAGATGGAGGGTAATCTTGGAATCGGTTGTATTTCAGATTTTGAACCTCAGCCACTTATTGTCAGATCACATCATGGCACATACGCTATCACTACAGTAGGTAAGATCAATAATATTACCGAAATCACCACTAAGCTCTTTGCGGACAACCACTCGCATTTCTTGGAGATGAGCGGAGGAGATATCAATCCCACCGAGCTCGTCGCTTCTATAATTAATCAGAAAGATACTATTGTTGAAGGAATACGTTACGCCCAGGAAGTAATCAAGGGCTCCATGTCACTTCTTTTAATGACCCCTGAAGGAATATATGCAGCAAGAGACAGGCTTGGTCGTACACCTGTCCAGATAGGACACAAGGACGATGGATACTGCGTCTGCTTTGAGAGTTTCTCATATCTGAATCTTGGATATGACAATTACAAGGAACTGGGCCCCGGAGAGATAGCTTATATTACTCCTGAGAGTGTCGAGATAGTTGCCCCTGCATTTGATAAGATGCGCGTCTGCACCTTCCTGTGGATCTATTATGGATTCCCTGCTTCAACCTATGAGGGACTTAATGTTGAGGATGTCAGATATGGCTGTGGTCAGAAGCTTGCCCAGCGTGACATGCAAAGAGGCATTCACCCTGATATTGTTGCGGGAGTTCCGGACTCAGGTGTTGCGCATGCTATCGGATATTCCAATGAATCAGGAATCCCTTATTCCAGACCTTTTGTAAAATATACACCCACTTGGCCAAGATCTTTCATGCCCACTATTCAGTCAAGACGTGACCTTATTGCCAAGATGAAGCTGCTTCCCATCAATCAGCTCATTAATGATAAGAGACTGCTTCTTATTGATGATTCCATCGTAAGAGGAACTCAGCTTCGCGAGACCACAGAATTCCTTTATAAGAGCGGTGCAAAAGAGGTACATATAAGACCTGCTTGTCCTCCTCTTGTATATGGTTGTAAATACCTTAACTTCTCACGTTCCAATTCTGAGATGGAACTTATCACAAGACGAGTTATTGAGAAGCTTGAGGGTTATCCATCACCCAATGAGGAAACTGTCAGAAAGTATACTGATCCGGATTCACCTCAGTATGCGGCAATGCTTGAGGAGATCAGAAAAGAACTTAACTTTACATCTCTTCATTATCATCGTCTCGACGACATGGTAGAGGCTATCCCTCTTGAGCCATGCAAGCTCTGCACATACTGCTGGAGCGGTAAGGAATAATACTTTCTTTAGTGCATATACAGAGAAAAGATAATAATAGATCATATTAATTATTGAATTAAATGGAGGAATATTATGAGTCAGCAGAAAATCGGTACAAAATGTGTGCAGGCCGGATATACTCCGGGAAATGGCGAACCTCGCCAGATTCCTATTATCCAGTCAACCACATTCAAGTATGATACCAGCGAGGATATGGGTAAGCTCTTTGATCTTGAGGCTTCCGGTTATTTCTATACAAGACTTCAGAACCCCACCAACGATCATGTTGCAGCCAAGATAGCTGCACTTGAAGGCGGAACTGCAGCAATGCTCACATCTTCAGGACAGGCAGCCAACTTTTTTGCCCTGTTTAATATTTGCGAGTGCGGAAGCCACATCGTAGCTTCTTCATCAATCTATGGCGGTACATTCAATCTTATCGCTGTAACAATGGTTAAAATGGGTATCGAGGTTACATTTGTATCTCCCGATAGCACAGAGGAAGAGCTTAATGCAGCCTTCAAGGAAAACACAAGAGCGGTATTTGGCGAGACAATTGCAAACCCTGCTCTTACTGTTCTTGATATCGAGAAGTTTGCCAAGGTTGCTCACGAGCACGGTGTTCCGCTTATTGTTGATAACACATTCCCTACTCCTGTAAACTGCAGACCTATTGAGTGGGGCGCAGATATAGTAACTCATTCAACAACAAAATATATGGATGGACACGGCGCAGCAGTGGGCGGTGTAGTTGTTGATTCCGGTAAATTTGACTGGATGGCACATGCAGATAAATTCCCCGGACTTACACAGCCCGATGAGTCATATCACGGAATTGTATATGCTGAGAAATTTGGAAAAGAGGGTGCTTTTATAACAAAGTGTACCGCACAGCTTATGCGTGACTTTGGTTGCATTCAGTCTCCTCAGAACGCATTTATCCTCAATCTTGGCCTTGAGTCACTCCACGTTCGTATGCCCAAGCATGTAGAGAACGGACTTGCAGTTGCCAAGTTCCTTGAGGGACATGATAAAGTCGCTAAGGTTAGCTATCCCGGACTTGAGTCTGATCCTTATCATGAGCTTGCCAAGAAGTATCTTCCAAATGGCGGATGCGGCGTAGTATCATTTGAACTTAAGGGTGGAAGAGAAGCTGCAGAGAGCTTTATGAAGAAGCTTCGTCTTGCGGCAATAGAAACACACGTAGCAGATGCGAGAACATGTTGTCTTAATCCTGCTACATCAACTCATCGTCAGCTTACAGATGAGCAGCTTGAGGCAGCGGGAATTCCTGCAGGTCTTGTTCGTTTGTCATGCGGCCTTGAAGATAAAGAAGATCTCATCGCAGACATCGCCAACGCATTACAGTAAGACGCTGCGGATTTTTGCTGCGTGTCTTTTGGGCATTACACGAAAACAAACATTTTCGTGTAATTGCTCAATCGATACGTTAGCAGAAATCCGCAGGGTGCTAATTTGGTGATTGGCTGGGCGATGTGCTGGAAGCTTCAGCACCCAGTTGGTATCGGAGGTGTTAGTATCCGGTTGATGCCAGAGGCGTCAGCAACCGGTTAGAATATACCTTCGCGGCTTTGCCAACAGTCCCTGCTGTAGGCAGGGATTGTTTTTAGTTTGTGGAGATTAATGTTGTGCATGCGGTCAATTTTCTCTTTGGTGGCGGGATCTTCGCAGACACCTGTTAAGATGTACTTATCAAGGGTGTCGTAGGTGAAGCCGAGTTTGTCCTCATCTGAGAGACCGCAGAGACCGTCTGAAGGAGTCTTGTGAATGAGATCTCTTGGGAGGCCGAGGGCGTCACCGATCTGCCTCATCTCTGTTACAAGGAAGCCTGCGCAGGGGCTAAAGTCGCCTGCTGCGTCGCCGTATTTGGTGGAATATCCAACATAATCTTCTGAGCCGTTGCAGGTGTTGGTAACACGTCCTCCGTTTGGAAGTGACTGTGCAATTGCATAGAGCGTGGTCATTCTGATTCTTGGAGGTGTGTTTATGATCGCATCATTACCAAGTTCTATTCCTGCTTCTGCAAGGGCCTTTTTTTCACCTTCCACAGCGGGGTTGATGTTTACGATATAGTGCTTGATATTAAGGAGCTTTGCAACCTGCTTGGAATCTTCGATATCCTTCTGCTCACCGTTTGGCATAAGGACACCCACAACTCTGTCTTTTCCAAGGGCTTTTACAAGGAGAGCTGCTACTATCGTAGAATCTTTTCCCCCTGAAAGTCCTATTACAGCACTTGCTTTGGGTCCGTTATTATCAAACCATTCCTTTATCCACTTTGTGATGTTCTCAATTTCTTTTTGAGGATTTATCTTTTTATATTCGCTCATACAGTCTCGTGCTCCATTCTCCATCTGATACATCTCTGAAGGTAATCTACATATTCAGGATTCTTGCACATGCCTTTTCCCTCAACGTCGGAGATTTTGGCAACATCCTGTCCGTTGCAGGCTGTTGTCTTCATGACGATATTAAGAGCAGGCACGGAGGTGTCATTTGCAATGTATGTTCCGATTCCAAAGGCAACTCTTGCTTTTCCTTTGAAGTGAGCGTAGATGTTGCTTGCTCTTTCAAAGTCAAGGCTGTCGCTAAAGAGGAGAGTCTTTGTTGTGGGATCGATGCCAAGGCTCTTGTAGTGATCTATCATCTTTTCACCCCATTCGATCGGATCGCCGCTATCGTGACGAACACCGGAGAAAAGAGTTGAATATGTGAGCTGGAAGTCGCGGAGGAAGCAATCTGTTGTGATCGCGTCCGTAAGTGCTGTTCCGTTTAAGATTCCATATTCTTTTACCCAGTAATCAAGGGCATACCAGTTGGAGTATGCAGGGTTGTGCTTGTGATTGCCCTGTCCTACGCACATGATCCACTCGTGAGCCATTGTGCCAACAGGATTTACACCAAGTTTTTTTGCCAAAAGAACATTTGATGTTCCAACAAATATGGAATCACCGAGTTTGCTATCACGAAGCTTTTTAACAGCAAGCTCCTGAGCCTCTGCAGAAAGTCTTCTTCTAAGACCAAACTCACTGAAGGCTCCGATGGTATATTTTTTATCTGAAAGAGCCTTGATCTTTTCGTCGAGCTTTTCTTCAAAAGAAACCATGAGTTCCTTGTAGTTATAAGCCATTCTGAAATAAACTTCGTTGACGATGGCAAGAGTTGGAATCTCATATAGAGAAGTGTTGAGCCATGTTCCGTTTGTTTCTATTGTAAGTCCGCAAGGAGCATCGGTCCCGATGGTAAAGTCCTCGTATCTTGGGTGCCACAGGCGAAGGAAATCAACATAGGATTTTTTGATCCACTTGATGCCTTTAAGATAAGTAAGCTCATCCTCTGCAAAAGTAAGCTCGCAGTAAGCCTTAATCTGACGCTTGATCTCCTCAACCATTTCTGTGGTGAATTTCACGTCCTTATTTCTACACTTAAAAGACCATGTTGTAGTGTAGTCAGGGAAATTGTGATAGATTGCCTGTCCCATAGAAAATTTGTAAAGATCTGTTTCGAGCAGGCTGCTGATGATGTTTTCCATTTTTTCTCCTCTTTTTGAGAATACGCAAAGGTATTCTCTTTTGTATAAATCTATTTACAGTGCCGATGTGGTGCTATATCAGTTTTCCGTTTTTCTTAAGATAATCCCTAAATACCTCATTAATATCATCCGCATGAATACTTGGATTATTGCGGATCTGAGTTCCGGAAGTCTTAATAATGGTGCGATCTACCAGTTTGAAATTGTGCGTTGGATAAATAGCGCTGAGCTTTTCTACATAAGAAGGTTCACCGGTGTACCAGTTAAAAGTAGCGCTGTCAGGACTGATGCCTGCGTTGGAGAATAGCTCGTCTCCCCAGAGGACCCAATTTTCGTGGGTGAAGGTTCCGTCGAGACCAAGCTTTTTGTCGTCAATCTGTACGACGATCACTCTGTCTTTTTGCGATTCAAACATCCTGGTTACCAGTTTGATACGCGTGTTAAAGTCAAGAAAATCACGGCCGCGGTCGTTCTGATATCCGCAGACGGCGATAATTACCTTGTCGTTTTCCGAAAGGGCTGTCTCAATAAGTGATTCATGTCCCTTGTGCATAGGGATAAAACAGCCGAAAACAATTCCTATATTCATTGAAAATGCCTTTCGTTAGTTTTTAGGTATTATAACACAATCGCGGCCATGGAACATATTTTTTCACAGAATGGCTTTATGAAAAGATAATATTACGAAGTTTCCTTGTAAGGGGGCCCGTACCGTAGTCGAAGCGCTGAACCAGCATGATAAACGTGGTCTTGGTGGATGGATCGTTTACAAAATATGCACCAAGCCAGCCGTCCCAGCCGTATTCGCCCTTGTTGCCAATGATAGTAGCCTGAGAAGGATCATCAAGAACTCGCATGAGATTACCGTAGGTAAAGCCTTCAAGGCCCTGCCATTTTTCAAGGTCAAGCTGCTGATAAGGTAAAAGTTTTCCTGAAGTAAGGAATTTTACGCTGTTTTCTGAAAGGAGGCGCTTGTTTCCGAATTTGCCGCCATTTATCAGCATATGTGCAAAACGGGCATAATCATCCACAGTTGAGAAAAGACCTGCTCCGCCTGACTCAAACGGATTGATATCGCCGTTGTTTCTGATAACGAGGCGATCTCCGTGGAATTCGATAAGTCTGCCTTTTACGTTCCTATATGCTTTTGCCAGACGATCTTTTTTGCTGTCCGGAACATAGAAATCAGTGTCGTTCATCCTCAAGGGGTCAAGAATCCTTGCTCTGACAAAGTCGCCAAAGCTCATGCCGGAAGCCTTTTCTATAACAGCGCCAAGTACATCAGCACTTGTACCGTATTGGAAATGACTGCCGGGAATGAAGTTTAATGGAATCCTTCCGATCTTGTCGGCAAACTCCATAGTGGTCATCATCTTGTCGGTACCAAGTCTCTTTTCCATATTGGTCATAAGACGGCCTACAGCTACTTCAGTGGGAGTATTTATTCCGGGATATACAAGACCCGATGTCATGTTCATCAGGTCTCTTATCCGCATCTTTTTATCTGAAGGAACTTTGTGAACCTTTCCTTTGGAAAGATAAGTCTGATTATTGAAACTGTCTATATAATCGCCGACAGGTTCGCCCAGATCCAGGATTCCATCCTCTACAAGCATCATAGCTGCAGCAGCGGTTATAGGCTTTGACTGTGAATACAATCTGAATATAGTATCCCTGCTCATGGGTATGCCGTTTTTGATATCAGCAAAACCGCTTTTGGCAAAAAGGACTTCTTTGCCCTCTTTGATCTCCAGCGCAACTACGCCTGCAACCTCCTGTTTGTAGACTGCTCTGTCCATACATTCTTGTACTAGTCTTTGTTTGTCTCTCATAGTGTCTTCCCTTTTCATAATACTTATTTTGCATAAAAGCAAATGCGCTTAATAGGAGAATATCGCCGGGATATTCTCTTTTGTCTCGTAATATTGTAATACGAAATACCATTATAGGAAATGCTTATCTCTACCTATAAATTGTCAATATTATACATTTTGAAAATCAGATAGCATAATAGAATCATGATAAGGAGATAAGCAATGAAAAATATACTTGCATTCGGTGATTCAAATACATGGGGACTTGTTCCCGGAACTAAGGACAGATATCCTGTTGAAGTTAGATGGACGGGACTTGTTCAGAATAAACTTAATGATACAAAGATAATAGAAGAAGGCCTCTGCGGAAGGACGACAGTTTTTGAAGATGAGATAAGACCTTTCAGGAAGGGTGTCGATACACTTCCTCTTATATTGGAAAGCGCATCACCTTTGGACGGCGTCATCATCATGCTTGGAACCAATGACTGCAAAACCTATTATAATGCCAATCCTCATGTGATCGGAAAGGGCCTTGAGCGCTGCATAGAGGAGATAGAAAAATACGTATCTCCGGAGAAAGTGCTTGTGGTGTCACCCATCAGCCTTGGGGAAGATGTGTGGCAGCCTGCTAAAGATCCGGAGTTTGATGTGGAGTCTGTAGCCAGAAGCAAACAGCTTGTGGATACCTACAGAGAAATCGCAAAGAGGAGAGGAAACAGATTCCTTGCAGCGTCTTCGTACGCCAAGGCCAGCAAGCGTGACGACGAGCACCTTGACGAGAGGGGACATGAGGCACTTGCAGAAGCTATTACCGAAAAAATTGAGGCTATGCAGATATAACATAAAGTTTTTGAACTCAAAAAATGAGAATGTGATTATTGAAAAGCAACTATTCCAAGAAAGGTAGTTGCTTTTTTTCTTTACTTTTTTACATTATGCGCCCAGAAATCTTTACTTTGAACATAAAAATCATGTATAATAAGTAAAGATTATGGAGGAGAGCCAATTATGATTTCATATGAAGGATTGGAAAAAGTACTTAAGGATAAAAGAATTAGTAAGACTGAACTTTCTACCAAATTGGGACTATCTACCAGAACTATTGCTAAGATTGCTAAGGGTGAGAGACTTTCAATACGAAGTATAAAAAGGATTGCAGATTATTTGGGAGAATCGCCGGATATGCTCATGAGAGTTGTTTCTGATAATAAGATTCTGCAGCAACTGCGGGAGGAGAAAGAAATAAACCTTTCCGGAGGTATTTATCATGAGTTACAAGTGAGAATGACATATAACTCCAATCATATTGAAGGAAGTAAGCTTTCGGAGGATCAAACGAGGCATATTTTTGAGACAGATACAGTTGACATAGGTGATGGCGTACCGGTTGATGATATTCTTGAGACAGTACATCACTTTCGCGCGATAGATTATGTGATAGATATAGCTGATGAAGAACTATCAGAGGAAATTATCAAGGAACTTCATTACATTATAAAGCATGATACGAAAGATTCGAAACTTCCTTGGTTCGCGGTTGGAGATTATAAAAAGCGTGCCAACGTTGTTTGGGGTAGGGAAACCTCAAAACCTTCTGAAGTACATGAGCATATGGTGACATTACTTAGTGAATATAATGCCAAAGAGTTTGTAGCAGTAGAAGATATAATAGCACTCCACGCAGAATTTGAGTATATTCATCCATTTCAGGATGGGAATGGAAGAGTGGGCAGACTTATTGCTTTAAAGGAGTGTCTCAGACATAATATCGTACCGTTCATCATTGAGGATTCAAAGAAAAATTATTATTATAGAGGGCTGAAAGAATGGAATAATGAAAAAGGCTGGCTGACAGATACCTGTCTTGATGGGCAAGATACATTTAAAAAACTTCTTGATATACTTGAAATAGAATATGAATGAAATAGTATATAATCTATTATATAACAGTAGATAAAACCCCCACGGTTTTAGGGGATATATGGAGGGGAATATGGCAGAACTTAAGTGCCCGCACTGCGGACAGGCATTTACGGTTGATGATACGGAGCTTGGCTCCATAATGAAGCAGATCAGAGACAAGGAGTTTGAAAAAGATCTTTCGAGCCGCGTTTCGGAGCTTGAAAAGCATTATAAAGAAAAACACGAGCTTGAGCTTGCTGCAAAGGAGAATGAGATAATCCTTAAGAGCAGGTCTCAGTATGAAAAAGAAAAAGAGGATCACAGGAAGGAACTTGAAGACCTTCAGGCTAAGCTTAACAAGGCTCTTGAGGAAAAGAGTCTTCTTTCTATGGAAATAAAAGGAGCTGAAGATAAGACAAAGCTTGCAGTTCTTGAAGCTGTTAATAAGGTTGAGAGTGAGAAAAATAAGCTCACTGCAGCACTTAACGACGAGAAACACGAGCTTGAGAATGCTCTTTTGCAGGAAAAAGAAAAAGGAAAGATCCTCTTGGAACAGAAGGAAAAAGAAGTTGAGTTCTATAAGGACTTAAAGACCAAAATGTCCACGAAGATGGTCGGTGAAACTCTTGAGCAGCACTGCGAGATACAGTTCAATCAGCTTAGAGCAACAGCTTTTAAGAATGCATATTTTGAAAAAGATAACGATGCCAGAAGTGGAAGTAAAGGCGATTATATCTACAGAGAGTGCGATGAGAACGGCGTCGAGATCATTTCCATTATGTTTGAAATGAAAAACGAGATGGATGAGACTGCGACCAAGCACAAGAACGAAGATTTCTTCAAGGAGCTTGATAAAGACCGCAACGAGAAGAAGTGCGAATACGCGGTTCTCGTATCACTTCTTGAGAGCGACAGCGAGCTATACAATGCAGGAATCGTCGATGTTTCATATAAATTCGACAAGATGTATGTTGTAAGACCTCAGTGCTTCATTCCTATAATCACGCTTCTTAGGAATGCTGCGCTCGGCGCGCTTGAATACAAGCAGGAGCTTGCAATGGTCCGAAATCAGGACATTGATATTTCCAATTTCGAAGACAGCCTTATGAAGTTCAAGGATGACTTTTCAAGAAATTACGATCTTGCGCACAGCCATTTTGACAAGGCTATCGATGAGATTGACAAGACAATTCAGCATCTTGAGAAGGTAAAAAAAGAGCTTCTTGGTTCGGACAATCAGCTTAGGATTGCCAATAATAAGGTTGAAGATATCAGTATCAAAAAGCTTACAAGAGGCAATCCTACCATGAAAGCTAAATTTGGGGAAATCAATAAGTAATCAATAGTATACGAGGCATACAATGCAGGCACTAAACAGAAGAGAATATTTAACCACAACACCTATTCCAGAGCTTATCCTGACGCTGGCTTTCCCAACGATAATGAGCATGCTGGTTACGGGAATCTATAATACTGCGGACACTTTTTTCGTGGCGAGGGTATCAAACGATCCTACGGTAAACACGGCGGCGACCGCGGCAGTAGGACTTGTATTTACGGTTATGGCGCTGATTCAGGCGACAGGTTTCTTTTGCGGACACGGATCCGGTAATTATCTTTCCAGAATGTTGGGCGCAGAGAATTACAAGGAAGCCGATGAGATGGCTTCAACAGGCTTTGCGTTATCTATAATCTTAGGCGTTATCTTTGCGATAGTCGGTAATATTTTTCTTACGGATATAGCAAGTGCACTTGGTCCCAAGACTGCTCAGAGCCTTATATTCACCAAGGACTATATGAGGATCATCCTTCTTGGTGCACCATTTATGATGGCTCAGTTTGTAATAAACAATCAGCTGAGGTTTCAGGGAAGTGCATATTATGCCATGATTGGACTTATGAGCGGAGCGGTCATGAATATGATTCTCGATCCGCTTCTTATCATGGGATTCCACATGCAGGTTACGGGAGCCGCTATCGCGACCGTAATGGGACAGATAACAAGCTTTGTTGTTCTTCTTATCGGAACGACAAAGGGCGAGAATATAAAACTCAGCATTAAGAATGTCAGATTTAATGGTCATTATCTTAAGGAAATAGTAAATGGCGGAGCACCATCTCTGTTTAGGCAAGGTCTTGCAGCCATTGCAACTCTTATTCTTAACAGGACGGCAGGTTCTATCGGTTCTGATGCTGCTATAGCCGGAATGAGCGTAGCAACCAGGATCATGATGCTCATGGCATCTGCATTAATAGGATTTGGACAGGGCTATCAGCCCGTGTGCTCATTTAACTATGGCGCCGGACTTACTAAGAGAGTAAAAGAGGGATTTATTTTCTGTGTGAAATATTCAACTATATTTCTTTTGGGACTTGGGGCAGTTTGCTTTTACTTTGCACCGAATCTTATATCTCTGTTTTCCAAGGATGCTGCGGCAATGGAAGTGGGAACGGCAGCGCTTCGCTACCAGTGCATAACATTGTTCCTGTCCGGCGGAATTGTTATGAGTAATATGATGCTCCAGTCCATCGGAAAAGGGGTTAAGGCATCTATTATGGCATCTGCCAGAAACGGAATATGTTTTATTCCATTTATCCTGATACTCCCGTTGTTTATGGGAATTACCGGAGTTGAGATCGCGCAGCCCTGCGCTGACGTTTTAGCTATGCTCCTTGCAATCCCGCTGGCGTATTCGGAACTTAGAAACTTTAAAGATTGATCTTTTTTATTGATAATAATAATTATAAAAAATAATTGTTGACAAAGACAAACTTCAATGTATACTTGTATACAAACAAAGGCGTTTTGATTCACTTAGTGTTTCAGAGCGCTTTTTTGTTTTATGTAAATCACATCCTTATTCATACTTAATCCTAGTACAAATGTAATGAAACAAAGGCGTTTCGGTATGTTACCGAAGCGCCTTCATTGCATTTGGGAAAGGCAATAACTTATGACAATGATCAAGCTTGAGAATGTAAATAAAAACTTTGGAGATCTGCATGTTCTAAAAAATGTGAATCTTGAAGTCGAGGAGGGAGAAAAGCTTGTAATAATCGGGCCTTCCGGTTCCGGCAAATCCACCACTGTTCGATGCATGAATTTTCTTGAGATCCCAAGCAGCGGACATGTTTATATTAACGGAACGGAGCTTACAACCAAGAATAAAACAAAGGTTGTGCGTGATAACACATCAATGGTTTTCCAGCAGTTTAATCTATATCCGCACATGACAGTTTTAAAGAATCTCACGATTGGACCAATAAAGCTTCAGCATAAGCCAAGGAAAGAAGCAGAGGAGCTTGCATACCACTACCTTGATATTGTAGGACTCAAAGATAAGGCGGATGTATATCCGACAACTCTCTCCGGTGGACAGCAGCAAAGAATTGCTATCGCCAGAGCTTTATGT
>JAEEXE010000047.1 GCA_016291375.1 Butyrivibrio sp. | reverse complement strand
TATAAAGTATGACAATCTGGTCTTTATATCCCCTTCTTTAAAAGTAGTTCCTATCTCCCTTAACCCTGAAAGAAGCGCGTTCTTTTTCTTTTCCTTGGTACCCCGTGCCATATTCAGCTCCTTTTCTCTTTCTCTAAATTACTATATAGGCTCGGAATCATTACGAGTCCGAGCCCAAATAGTCTATTTTATCCGTTAAATTATTTAGCGTAGCTCTCACATGTTGTCTGGAAATCTGAAAGAGCTTTGTTGAGATCGTCATCACTTGATGATGAGGAAATCTCACCTGCAATCACAGAATCTCCGAGAGACTTAGCAAGATCCCAGTACTCTCCGGGATACTGTCCCTGAGGAATTGTGTACTGAAGCTGATCTGCAAGTGCTGAAAGAGCAACATCGGCTTTAACAACATCTGACTGCTGAGCTTTTAAGTTTGAAGGTCCCCAGTTAACTGCTTCATATCTTGCAAGCTGAACTTCTTCACTTGAAAGGAAAGAAGCAAGTGCATCACATACTGCAAGCTTATTCTCATCTTCCTGAGGCTTAACACCAAGGAGCTTGAATCCACCGAATCCGCTCATCTGATATGTCTTACCATCAGAACCTTCGAATGAAGGAAGCTTAGCACATGCATAATTATCACCGAATACTTCCTTTACAGCCTCTGCATCCCATGTTCCGTCTACGATAGCGCCAACGTTTGTTGCGTTACTGATAGCTGAACCGTTCTTGAAAGCCTTGGAAGAAGTAAGCTCAATGATTTCCTTAAGTGCTACAACACCCTCAGGTGAAGCATATGAAGCATTGCACTTAGTAAAGTTACCGTCATCATTGGTCTCATATGAAAGCTTTGCACCTGTTCCAAAGAAGAATGCTGTCTGATACCAACCTGAATTAGCTTCAAAATAGAAGTTCTTTCCTGCTGCCTCGCAATCTGCAACGATGCCTTCCAATGTAGAGGGATCCTTTACAACGCTCTTATCATAGTAAAGGAAATATCCGTTATCAGAAGTAATAGGATAAGCATAAAGCTTGTCACCTACTGTAGCTGCAGCAACCGCACCTGCATCGTTCTCTGCCTTTACCTTCTTGGCATTTTCAGGTTCAACTTCCTCAAGCGCTCCTGCGGAAACAAGTCTTGCGATCTGATCCTGCGCAAATACATAAACATCAGCTCCGGCTTTAACATCAGTGATCATGTTGCCGGCTGCATCGCCTTCACCTGTTGCCTCAACGTTAAATGTATATCCGTCAAATTCGGGATGTGCTTTCTTAAATTCATCGATCTGTGCGTTTGTGAAATCAACAACCGCATCAGCAACCCAGATTTTAACCTCACCACTACCAAAGTCGCCCTTCTTGTTACCGCATCCGGTAAAGATAGTAGCAAGCACTGTGGCAGCCATTAAAACCGATACCAATTTCTTTTTCATCTTTTACCCTCCATAATTGACATTCCGCTTACACGTTATTGCGCAAACGGTTGCTCTAAAATTAGCTTATGACCTGGACGGTTTTTTGTCAATAAAGCACATTCTATGATAAATTTCCATGAGATTTATCTAAAATGTATATTGACTTTTTGGATTTTCGGTATCGTTACCGGGAACGTTTTACATTTCTCCCCTTAAAATTCCCTTTTCAAGTAATAAACCCCTTTCTGTGTGAGCTTTCCCATGTTGATAAGTTCAAATAATCTATTCATGAGTTCCGGAATAGTAATCTCGAATCCCCTCTCATAAAGTTTCTCCATAATACCGGATGAAGAAATCGGAATTACGTCAACACTTTCAAGAATGGCGGATTCAAGGGATTCTTTAGGGTGAACATCACCCGAAAATGCCATTCCCTGCGGCGGAAGTGCCGGGGCGTTTTCTATGATTTCCGCAGTCATGTCAGCTCTTGAGGGTGCAAGTGCCGGTTCGTTTTCTAAAATCTCCATAGTCATGCCGGCTCTTGAGGGTGCAAGTGCCGCTTCGTTTCTCATGACGGCGCGGCTTCTTACATGCCAAAGTCTGTCTATTACATCATTAACATCTATGACTACTCCTGCGCCCTGGCTGATAAGGTGATTGCAGCCATCACTGAGTCTGTCCGTCAATCTTCCGGGGCATGCCAAGACTTCTTTCCCCTGTTCAAGTGCTGTATCTACAGTAATCTGGGTTCCTGATTTGCGCCTTGCTTCCACAACGACCACAACATCCGAAAGCGCGCTGATGATGCGATTTCTAAGAGGAAAAAATCCCGCTTTGGGCTGAGTCCCCGGTGGATACTCCGATATCACTCCGCCGCAAAGGCAAAGTTCCTCGTATATATCCTTATTATCTTCGGGATAGCATACATCAACGCCGCTTCCAACAATTCCGTAGGATGCGCCTCCTGCCTGCAATGCCGCCTTTTGACTTATCCCATCAATTCCTCTTGCCATTCCGCTGATAACCTGTACTCCCGCAAGCGCAAGTCCTCTTCCTATCTGCCTTGCCATATATCTTCCGTATTCCGAGCACATCCTTGCGCCTATGATTGCAACTGCAGGCTTGTTCGGATCCGGAAGCCTTCCCTTTACATAAAGAGCAAAGGGCGGATCAGCTATATCCTTTAGTTTTTCCGGATATTCATCATCTATTCTTGAGATAAATCTGATTCCTTTGTTTTCAAGTTTCCTCCTTTCTTTTTCAAAATCCCAGACGTTTCTTGATCTTACAATCGATTCAACCTGCTTGGCGCTGAGAAACATTGATAGTTCCTTTTTGTCCATATTGTAGATTTCTTTGCAGGTTCTGCCTCCGCAAAGAAGCTTGTCTATCGACTTGTTTCCAATTCCATTTATGTTAAAAAGCCAAAGCGCGTAATCATTTTCCGTAATGCTGTTTATCATTAATCTTCCTCTCTGTTGTTCCAATATTTTCCGTCTGACATCCTATAGCTGAACGCCTCCATAAGATGTATCTTTCCGATAGTCTCTTCTCCGTCAAGATCCGCAATGGTCCTGGCAAGCTTAAGCACTTTGTGATAAGCTCTGGCACTTAGGTCCATGCTGCAAAATGCTTGTTCCATAAATGCCTGCTCCGCATTCCCAAGCTTGCAGAACGTATCAATCTCCTTCGGAGTCATCTGTGAGTTAAAAGAAATCCCGGTACCGGCAAATCTCTTATTCTGAATCTCCCTTGCTTTCATCACGCGTTCACGTATCTGTCTGCTGGATTCACCGGCTCTTTTGCCCCTACCTGATAAGTCAGCTATATCAACCTTTGGGACTTCTATTACGATGTCTATCCTATCGAGGATAGGACCTGAAATATGAGAAAGATATCTCTTTATCTCGTTAGATGTACATCTGCATTTGTTTCTGTCGGGATAGTAGCCGCACGGACATGGATTCATTGCGCCTACAAGCTGGAAATCAGCTGGATAAGAATAGGTTCCTTTATTTCTTGTTATGTTTACAACTTTATCCTCCATGGGCTGCCTTAGCATATCAAGCCCACTTCTGGAAAATTCCGGCATCTCATCAAGAAACAGAACGCCTCTGTGTGCAAGTGAAATCAGCCCGGGTCTTGGGATCTTGCCTCCGCCCACCAGAGCCGATTCTGTCACGCAGTGATGAGTACTCATGAAGGGTCTTTTGGTAATAAGAGCTTTATTATCCGGCATTCTGCCTGCTACGGAATAGATTGAAGTAACTTCCATGCTCTCATCTTCCGACAACGGCGGAAGAATAGTAGGAATTCTCTTTGCTATCATGCTTTTTCCCGTTCCCGGAGGCCCCACAAGCAAAAGGTGATGGAAACCTGCTGCCGCAATCTCTGCAGCTCTTTTGGCTGCTGACTGCCCGTTGATATCAGCAAAATCAAGCTTATCATCATATATTTCTTCTCCCGAAAAAAGCTTCCTGATATCAACTTTTGTTGGCGGTATGAGCTCATCTCTTTCATCATCCTCCGAGGACAGGTAGGCTATGACTTCCTGTAAGGAACTGATTCCGACGATCTTCATTCCCGGTACCACTGCGCCCTCTTTTGCATTCTTCTGCGGAAGGATGACAGTCCTGTATCCAAGTTTCTTTGCTTTGGTTACTATGGGCAATGTGCCCTTTATTGGTCGTATATCTCCATCAAGACCTATCTCGCCAAGAAAAAGCATGTCTTTTACCGCTTCTTCTCTTATATCTCCGATGGCAGTTAAAATTCCTACGGCTATTGGCAGATCCACAACTATTCCTTCCTTGCGGATATCAGCCGGCGACAGATTCACCGTGATCTTGGCTACAGGGATCTTGTATCCAACATTCTTAAGCGCCACCTTAACTCTTGCGCCTGCTTCTTTGACGTCGCCGCTCATGAAGCCAACCATATTGAATCCGGGAAGTCCATCCGAAACATCAACCTCTACCTGCATAATGTAAGAGTCAATGCCCCTAACGGCTCCCGAAGTAATTGAACTAAACATTTACTTCCTCTTTTCTGTGTGTATTTTTTGTCTTAGGCCTTTTGTTGTTATGTTTATAAGTATTGGAAACGATTTCTTCGAACGAAGAAATCTTCTAATGAATTATCACGAAGAATAATTTACCAAATCCTGCCGGATTTGTAAATATGTATATGTTACCGAGGGGGAAGCAGGCTCTGATCAACGCCTGACCTGCCTATTTTTGGCTTCTGGGGCTTTATAGGCAGGTTAGTCCGCCTGTTTTTACCTGCCTATTTTTGACTTCTGGGGCTTTATAGGTAGGTTATTACGCCTTTTCAGACACCAACGTACCACAACCATCTACTGCCCCGGCATATTAATCTACCGCTACAAAAAAGCAGCAGCCGCAAATGGGCTTTGCGGCTGCTTATCGTAGCATCTTGTTCTGCATTGTTTCCGGATCCTGAGCAAACTGTAGCGCCATCTCTCTGGAAATCTTCTGGTCTCTGTACAGTTCAAGGATGGCATCATCCATTGTGATCATGCCTTGCTTCCTATAGGTCTGCATATAAGTAATAAGCTGATGAGACTTACCTTCTCTGATAAGATTTCTCACAGCGCTGTTGACGTGGAGAACTTCAAAAGCGGCATTTCTGGAAACACCGTCAGCTGAAGGAATGAGCTGCTGAGAAATAACAGCTTCAAGAACTCCCGCAAGCTGTATTCTGATCTGCTGCTGTTGATGAGAAGGGAACACATCAATAAGCCTGTCTACCGTATTGGAAGCTCCTATGGTATGAACTGTGGAGAGCACCAAATGTCCTGTTTCTGCTGCTGTGATAGCTGTACTGATAGTCTCAAGGTCTCTCATCTCTCCAACAAGAATAACATCCGGATCCTCACGAAGAGCAGCTCTAAGAGCATTGGCATAGGAATTGGAATCCGTACCGATCTCTCTTTGGTTTACTATTGAAAGCCTGTGCTGGTATGTAAACTCGATGGGGTCTTCCAGGGTGATAACATGAGCTTCCCTGTTGTTATTGATCATATCTATGATGGAAGCAAGTGTCGTAGATTTACCGCTTCCCGTAGGTCCCGTAACAAGTATAAGACCTCTCTTTTTCTTATAAAGATCTATGACTGTCTCTGGTATACCAAGGCTCTCCGCTGTTGGAATCTTGGTCGCAACAACTCTGAAAGCCATAGCAATAGAACCTCTCTGTCTAAAGAGATTAAGTCTGAAACGTCCGACTCCGGGAATAGAAAAAGACATATCGTGCTGTCCGTTCTCCTCAAGTTTCTGACGCTGCTTGTCATTCATGATCTCTTCTGCGATCTCCTGAGTATCAGCAGGCATCATCTTATCATAATTATCCATAGCGATAAGATTGCCGTTAAGTCTCATCTTGGGAGGAAGGCCGACAGTGATGTGAACATCAGATGCGCCTCTTTCTTTTGCTTCTTTTAAGATTTCTTCAATCTTTGACATATTACCCCTTTTACATCAGACATACTCAGGCTCATCAACGGCAATTCCAAGAGATTTCATCTTGGCTGTATCCATGATATAGCGGTTGTCCATTGTCTTCATGATGTCTACTATCTCAAGATTACCATAGGCACCTCTGTTAGAGAGGTCGATAATGGTGTTGTCCTTAAAGCTAAGAACTGTGGGGCGAAGGAAATCTGCCTCATTAGTCCTTATTACAAGTGCTTTTTCACCGGTATTAAGTTCAACACTCACACCGGGAACAAGGATATTAAGCGAGTCAACTAGCGCTTTTACCACCTTGGGATCAAAGACATCGCTTCTCTGCATCATCTTCCTGATGACAAGCACCTCAGAAATAGGCGCATCATCAACTCTTACTGCAGTTTCTTTATCAAAGATACCCGCTACAACAAGCACTTTTGCAGAAATAAGTGCTTTGCTGGTATCAACATTATTATCTCTCCAGTAATCGTACAAAATCTTTCTGGACTGGTTACAAGCTCTTCTAACATTTGGCAGGAAAGAAAAAGCTTCATCAATGATGGGATATCCTGCAACCTCATGAGCATCTATAACAGAAAGCTCCTCATCAGAACATTTAAGCTTGGACTGAAGCTCGGCGTTGAGAGTCAACTTACCTATATCGTGGATAACGCCTGCCATTACCGCCTCATTCTGATCAGAAAGAGACACCCCAAGCATATGGCATATCATTGCGCTTAAAATTCCGACATTTAAAGAGTGTTTGTAAATATAATCCTCAGTACTTCTAAGAGCCTGCTGGAATGTGATCTTCTTGTTCAGATTGCCGTAGCTCTTGATTATCTGAGCACATATATTGGGAAAGCGCTCTTGCTTGTGAGTCTTGATGATATGTTCCATCTCATCCATGATCTCATGGTACATAACCGTCTGAAAGCGCTCGAATTCGATATCATCCGCAGTCATGGGCGGAACCGGCTCGGCAGGTTCAAGAATAAACACACCTATAAGACCAAAGTTCTTGATATTCTCAATACTCTGCAGGTCTTTAAGGACGTGTGCTCTGTCATACAAAAGTGCCCCTTTTTTGCTATAGATGGGCCTTGCAAGCCTCATCCCCGGTCGTAGCTCATCACATTTGATAAAAAGCATACTCTTTCTCTCCTCCGAAATATCTTCTCTTTTAACTAAAAGTGCACATACACTCGGTTCCCCTCTGTCTCTCCTAGCGTTGTCCCCCATGTGCCCTTAACATAATTATCAATCCTATATAACAAAAAATCAATGAAATTTACGTAAGTTCGTCCAGCGTATTGCCATAAGATGACAAAAACTCGTTTACAAAATCCAAAACCTCCGGAAGTTCCTGATACAGGCTCCTTATAGCCTTCTCTGTGCTCTCTTTGGCAGTCCTGAATTCGCTGTTGCCTGCGCCTGTCTCTGCCATACATTTTATAAGAGCAGAAAGCTTATCGGCCGCCTTCACAAGCCTTCTCATGTACCTCTCATCGTCATTGTCATCTGCCTTAAAGATAGCCTCAAAAGAAGGGCGAAGATCATCCGGAAGCTTTTCAAGAAGCTTATCATCCGCAATAGCTTCAACTTCTTTGTAAGCTTTTTTGAGATCCTTGTTGAAATACTTAACGGGCGTTGGCATATCTCCCGTGATAATCTCAGACGCATCGTGGTAAAGCCCTATAAGCGCAGCCTTATTGGCATCAAGGCTCTTGCCATAGCGCACATTACCTATGGTGCAAAGAGCATGTGCGATCATGGCAACCTCCATGGAATGCTCGCAGAGATTCTCCTGCCTGGTGTTTCTCATAAGAGCCCACCTGTCTATGTATTTCATCCTGGAAATAAGTGCAAAGAAATTGTAATTCATAATAACCCCCATTTTTCTTGTATGTTAAGCCCAATACAGACTTATCTTTTTATCAAAAAAATCAGAAAATAAAATCCGCCATCACAGTATTGCTGACATCAAGTCCCTTATCCGTAAGCCGTAAGTAGTTCCCATTGTTTTCTAAGAGCCCGAGACCTTTGCATTTGTCTATAACATCCCCGTAGACATCCCGGACCGTCCGTCCAAATTGCTTGTAAAAAAGCTCTGTATCAACGCCTTTTACGAGCCTAAGCCCCAAAAACATGAACTCCTCCATGCAGGACTTTTCGTCCAGCTCTTCTCTTTCACAGATCACAGTATCTGACTTTGAAAGCCTGTTAATATATTCCATTATATCAGTGATGTTACTAAAACGTACATCGTTTATCATAGACGACGAGCCAAGCCCAAGTCCAAGATAATTGCCTCTTTCCCAGTATACCTTGTTGTGGTAGCACTCATTCTTTTCACCATCTCCCAAGGCATAATTGGAAATCTCATATCTGTGGTATCCGTTCTTTGCAAGAATACGCTTGGTCTCATGGTACATTGCCCGGTCATCATCCTCATTCGGAAGATCCAGATCCATGTCAAAAAAGGGTGTGCCCTCCTCCACGATAAGGCTATATGCAGAGATATGTGAAGGCTTAAGCTCTACAGCTTTCTGCACGGTTGAAAGATATGAATCAAGACTCTGCCCTGGAAGTGCACTCATAATATCGATATTTATATTCTCAAAGCCGGCTCTAACGGCATCCTCGTAGGTCCTGTAAAAAGCGGCGCTGTCATGTATTCTTCCAAGTCTTTTTAATTCATCATCGTCAAAAGACTGTGCGCCTATGCTGATCCTATTGATACCGGAAGCCTTGTAGTGTTCCAGCTTGTCAAAAGAAGCTGTGCCCGGATTAACCTCTATGGAAATCTCGGCGTCTTTGGATATGTTGAAATTGGAAAATAAAGCTCTAAGAATGTTGCAGATGTACTCAGCATCAGGAAGGGACGGTGTTCCTCCTCCGAAGAACACCGAACGAACCCTGTAATCTTTGTAAGTATCTGCGGTTAAACAGATTTCTTTTGAAAGGGCATCAAAGTAATCCTTTATCAGATCATCTTTGGCCGCAAAAGACAGAAAGTCACAATATAAGCACTTTCTGGCACAAAACGGAATGTGCACATATATTGATAAATCTAAATTACTATCCGGGTGCATAACAACAAAAACCTCCGGGAATTTTATGGCCAAAAGCGCTTCGATCAGTCGGCGCTGTCAAGCTTAAGAACGCTGAGGAATGCTGCCTGAGGAACTTCAACGTTACCGATCTGGCGCATTTTCTTTTTACCCTCTTTCTGCTTCTCGAGAAGTTTCTTTTTACGGGTAATATCACCACCGTAGCACTTGGCAAGGACGTCCTTTCTATAGGCCTTAACTGTCTCTCTTGCAATGATCTTGCCTCCGACAGCTGCCTGGATAGGAATCTCGAATAAGTGCCTCGGGATCTCCTCTTTTAACTTCTCGCACATCTTACGTCCACGCTCGTATGCTCCGTCCTTGTGTACGATGAAGGAAAGAGCATCAACTTCTTCTCTGTTGATGAGAATATCAAGCTTAACAAGGTCAGATTTCTCATAGCCCTTGAGTTCATAGTCAAAGGAAGCATATCCTCTGGATCTTGATTTGAGAGCATCAAAGAAATCGTAGATAATCTCATTAAGAGGAAGCTCATATTTGAGGATCGCTCTGGTCTGCTCAATGTAATCGGTACTTAAATACTTGCCTCGTCTCTCCTGGCAAAGCTGCATGATAGCACCAACATACTCTGTAGTAACCATGATCTCACCATTAACAATAGGTTCTTCCATATACTCGATCTCTGTCGGATCCGGAAGGTTGGTAGGATTGGTAAGGTCAAAAACAGTTCCGTCGTTCTTGTGAACCTTATAAACTACACCGGGAGCTGTAGTTACAAGATTGAGGTCGTACTCTCTTTCAAGTCTCTCCTGAATAACCTCAAGGTGGAGTAGACCAAGGAAGCCCGCTCTGAATCCAAAACCAAGTGCCTGTGATGTCTCAGGTTCATAGAAAAGAGAAGCATCATTGAGCTGCAGTTTTTCAAGGGCATCTCTAAGGTCGGAATAATGCGCTGAATCTGCGGGATATAGGCCGCAGTAAACCATAGGCATTACCTTCTTATATCCGGGAAGTGCCTCTGAACATGGATTAGCTGAATCTGTAACTGTATCACCAACTCTTGTATCCTGAATATTCTTGATTGAAGCAGTGAAATAACCAACATCTCCGGCAGAAAGCTCATCGCTTGGAATAAATCTTCCGGGGCCAAAGTATCCAACTTCCACAACCTCAGACTCGGCTCCTGTAGCCATGAAGCGAACCTTCATACCTTTTCTGATGACACCGTCACGTATTCTGACAAATACGATAACACCTCTGTAAGAGTCATATATACTATCGAAAATAAGGGCAGTAAGGGGCTTACCCGCATCTCCTGTGGGCGCTGGTATCTTCTGTACAACAGCCTCAAGAACCTCCTCTATTCCAATACCGTTCTTGGCTGAAATAAGAGGCGCATCCTGAGCCTCAATACCAATAACATCCTCAATCTCTTCCTTAACTTCATCCGGTTGCGCACTGGGAAGATCTATCTTATTTATAACAGGGAAAACGTCAAGATCGTGGTCAAGCGCCATATATACATTGGCAAGGGTCTGAGCTTCCACGCCCTGAGTAGCGTCAACTACAAGGATAGCTCCATCACAGGCCGCAAGGCTTCTTGAAACCTCATATCCAAAATCCACATGACCGGGAGTGTCTATCATGTTAAAGGTATACTCCTGACCGTCCCTTGCTTTGTAGATCATACGAACAGCCTGAGACTTGATAGTGATACCTCTCTCCCTCTCTATATCCATATTGTCGAGAACCTGACTGGTCATCTCTCTCATGGTAAGAACACCGGTCTTCTCGATCATCCTGTCGGCAAGTGTAGACTTACCGTGATCGATATGGGCAACAATACAAAAATTTCTTATTTTACTCTGGTCCAAAAACAGCACCTCATCTCTATTACAATTTATACTGCAATCAATGATACCATGATGATAGCCAAAAATCTATTGACAGTTTTGGTAATATCATCTAAACTATTTACCGTATGAGCATTAACTGTCCGTGTCCGGCTTAATGCGCACACGAACTTGACAATATTAGAAAATAATTCGGAGGTAACTATGGCTAATATTAAATCCGCCAAGAAGAGAGTACTTGTTAATCAGAAAAAAGCTGATAGAAACACAATGATCAAGTCTGCAGTTAAGACAGAAATCAAGAAGGTTAGAACTGCTATCGAGACAGGTAACAAGGAAGAGGCTGCTAAGGCACTTCTTGCTGCTACTTCTGCTATTGATAAGGCTGAGTCAAAGGGAATCATCAAGAAGAACACAGCTTCAAGAAAGGTTTCTCGTCTCGCTCTTGCCGTTAACAAGATGGCTTGATCGTTTTTCGAACAATATATTAGATATAAACAAAACCTCATGTCTTCTCACCGACATGAGGTTTTTTGTTGCGCTTAAGCGGTTTTATTTTTTCTTTGAAAGGCGCTCGGCGCGCTCTCTCATCTCTTCCAGGCTGCTCTTGAACTTTTTGGATGCCATGGTAGGATTACCTAAGATGGTGCGATTTCTGTACCAGTCGTAGAAATTCTTGATGGGACGAGGAGTCATACGCTCTTTTATTATGCGATACTTGGCATAGAGCTCCGTAACCTCATCTCTGAAATTATCCATATACTCTGCTGAACTTGAAGACACCTTGTCTTTTACCTTGGCAAAAGAACCTTCAAGCGCATCACTTAATGCATCGAGTCTTTCAGATATTCCGCCGGTTATACCGTTTCCGATATTAATGGCCATATCACCGATACCTGCTGCCTTCTCACTGATACCATCTACTGTGGTGATGATACCCTCTTTGACGTCCTCGATGCCTTCCATCATCTCCTCACCCTTGAAGGCGATGATAACATCAAGTCTCTTCTGCATCCTCTGCATCTCACCCTTGGCTTTCTCCATGTAGATAAGAACATCTCGAAGATCCAGTGCTATCTTGAATGCCACCATGAAATCACAGCTGATATATACTGTCAGGATCATCGTAACTATAGACAGAATATTATAGGGAATAGAAAGAAGTGCATGTTCTATAGGGATCTGCAGGAAATGGGTAAATACCACAGTAAGTACGCCCCAAAAAAGCGTTGATTCAAGGCAGATGTGTCCCTTGTAATTAAGGAACTTATCCGAATAATCCCAGTATCTTACTTTAAAAAGGCTCTCCATGGTAACACCGGTGACATATTCAAGAATAGTCGCCCCAATGCAGCCTGCAATGTATACCAGAACAATATTATTGTAGAAAGGCTTGGAAAGAATGAGCATCATGATCCCGCCACTTCCATACAATGGCAAAAAGGGGCCTCTCATAAAGCCCCTGTTTACCGGATGTTTTTGCAATATTGAAACATAGGTTGATTCGAAACACCAACCAAAGAAACTGTATGCGTAGAATAAGAATAGCCACTGAAGTGGCAGATAATTGAACATAGTCCCCTCACCCCATAGTCAATCTCTTAGTAACACGTATAGCAATCCAATATATCAAAAAATATAGCACAGATTACTGCTCAGGATTGGAAAAATCAATCACAGGATTCTGTGGTGCTGTAGTTTTTTCTACCGAAATAGCCTTAAGAACAGGTCCTTCACCGTTGTATTCGGGAACAAATTCCTTAACCACCTTAGCAGTTACAAGCACCCATTCCTTCTCGGTAAGCTCAGATGTCTTGTCATAATCACAAGCAAATCCAAGAAACTGCATATCCTCAGCGCAGCATGTCATCGCCATCCTGCCCGGAACAAAACGTCCCTTCGGAAACTCCGGAGGAATAAGAACCATAGCTTTGAATTTCACATTTTTACCTACATATCTGTCTGCGTGATCAAGCGCATCAAGATAGAACATACCGTATCCGTAGTTGTTAAGTTCAATTGGATCACTGTTTAAGTCAAAAGGAAGGTCTTCGTCAAGCGTAACATCAACCTCACCGTTTCTGTCTTCAAAAATAATATCAGCCTTCTGGTTAATAGCCTTGACGTTTCTCTTATAAGAAGCAAGATCCTCTATTCCGTCGCAGCGATTAAATAGTATAAGATCTGAATTACGAAGCTGCTCAGCCAAAAGAGACTTCATGTTGCTAAAATACAGTTCAAAACTGGAAGCATCAATAACTGTTATCTGCTGTTCAAGCTTCCACATAATCGGAAGTCTCATGTTCTTGAAGTTCCACATACCGTTGTATTCAATAAGAATTCTCTCTGGATTGTACTTGGCATCAAGCGCAACAAGTGCATCTGGATTGAAGTCCTCTTCATCCTCGATCATCTCAATAACGGTATTGGTTGACTTAAGGAGAGACTCCTCATATTCATTTTCGCCCTCTTCGCATACGATAAGAAGTGTCTTACCTCTTGTTCTAAAGTAAGGCTGATTAATTGTATAGCGGAAAAAGTCTGTCTTACCGCTGTCAAGAAAACCATTGATTATATATACCGGTTTCACTTTATTTCTCCTTATCATAATCTGCGGAACATCTTCTCAAGATTCTCTTCATTGAGCTGAGAACCGATTACACAGAACTTACCTGTAACATCAGCTGAACCTGTTCTGACATCAGCCTCACCGGGAACATAGTCAAATTCAATCCATGATCCGTCTGTGCTTGGAACAACACCTTTAGTACGAAGAACGATTCCGAAAGTCTCGTCATCTTCAAGCTTTGCAAGCATGCTCTCAATCTCTTCCTTAGTATACTTAAGAGGTGTCTCCATGCCCCAGCTTGTAAATACGTCAGCAGCATCATGGTGATGATGGTGATGATGCTCATGCTCGTCTTCATCATCGTCATGGTGGTGATGGCAGCAATGATGCTCATGTTCATCTTCATCCTCATCATCGTGGTGATGATGGCAGTGATGCTCATGCTCATCTTCATCCTCATCATCGTGGTGGTGATGGCAGCAATGATGCTCATGCTCATCTTCATCATCGTCATCGTGGTGATGATGGCAGTGATGCTCATGCTCATCTTCATCCTCGTCATGATGGTGATGGTGGCAGCAGCAGTGATCGTCCTCATCATCGTCATCATCGTGATGTGCGCTGTAAACTACAGAGCCATCCTCTGCAACGGTCTTGTGGCTTCCGTGATGATGGTGGTGATGATGATGCTCCTCTTCTTCCATAACAAGTTTAAGAAGCTCTGCCTCAAGGTCATTATTACCCTCAAAGGTATCAAGGATCTCTTTACCTGTAATCTCATTTAAAGGAGTTGTAATGATGGTAGCTTTGGGATTGTGCTGGCGGATAAGTTCAACAGCCTGCTCAATCTTGGCCTGATCTGCCTTGTCTGTTCTTGTAAGGATGATAGTTCCTGCGTTTTCTATCTGATTTACAAAGAACTCACCAAAGTTCTTGATATAAACCTTTGCCTTGGATACGTCAACAACGGTAACTGCGCTGTTAAGTTCCATCTCATCAGATGTATCTGCAATATTCTGAATAGCTCTCATAACATCTGAAAGCTTACCTACTCCTGAAGGCTCGATAAGGATTCTCTCAGGTGAATACTGCTCCATAACCTGCTTAAGGCTTGTCTCGAAGTCACCAACAAGTGAACAGCAGATACATCCTGAATTCATCTCTGTGATCTCTATTCCGGACTCCTTTAAGAATCCGCCATCAATTCCGATCTCACCAAACTCATTCTCAATAAGAACAACCTTGGTTCCGTTCAATGCTTCTTTTAAAAGTTTCTTTATAAGTGTCGTCTTGCCGGCACCCAGAAAACCTGAAATAATATCTATCTTTGTCATTTCTTAACTCCATTCCGCACAATAGAATTGTGCTAAAACACTACAACACTGTATATTCTATTAACCTGTTCTCGAAATGTCAAGAAACCGAAAACGTCTTGCTATTCAGGCTTTTCAGGATTCTAGTTGCCGGATTCGCTGTCTTTTTCAGGCTCTCTTTCGTTTTCGGTTTCAGCCTGAGCTTCATTGTTGTCATGTGATTCAGCTTCACTTGCGGTGTCATCGGCTTCTACGATAGGCTCTTCCAAAGGTTCTGTATTTTCTTTCGAAGAGGCGCCGGTATCATCTGTAGCACCGGTGGCTAACGGAACTTCATTACTATTTGATGGTAAATCATTACTTTCTATATCTACTTCAAACTTTCCTTCTCCCTTGTTGTTCTCAGCAGCACAATTTTTTCCCGTATTTCCATCAATAGAATTTTCCGTCTGATCTACATGATTATTATTCTCATTTTCTTTTTGACCAGCATCAACATCCTTTATATCTGTAGTTTCTATAGGCTCCTCAGATTTGTCATGTTCCGATTCCTCTACATCAGAAAGTCCAAAATCCATTCCTATAAGATTCACCATGCTCTTACTCATTCTTGTATTAAGCTTGGGCGTGACCATGGCATTAGATGTATTTATAGCTGCAACCGTTGTGTTGTACTTGGCATTTTTGCCGTGGAATTTGAGATGAGCTGCAGCGACCTGACCGTACACAAATCCGCAGCTTGGAGCATATCCTTCTATCTGCCCGTCGCTTTTTTTGCATGTAAGAACTCGTTCCTGTATGATGTCCTCAACTCTTCCTTGTCTGCTTCGAACCTCATCCATGGAATATACTGTTTCCTGATGTCTTGCACTGTTAGACACAAACTCTTTTCCGCAATGGTTACATCTGTATCTGTTATTGGCAGTTCCGTCCGGATCGTCTTTAACCCAGCCCCTGTCCGAAACAGAAAGTTTGGTTGAGATAACATAGACGTTTACGGTACTATAGCAGCTATCCGTATGTCTGTGATAGATCGGCGTATTGTAACAGCCACCTCTATCCGCTGCGCTTACCATATTGGCGTTAACCTTGCTTCCCTTACCGTTTGTGTGGTAATGGTAATCGTAAACGATCTCAGCAGCTGTTTCTCCCGAATTAAGCACCATCTGCACGGGAATTTTCTCAATCGCTCTGCTGATCTCCGCAAACGTGGCATCCTCGTTAATCTTAACTCCCTTTGTGAGCAATGCGGATGCCAATAGCTTTTTTCCATTACTCACACGCCCAAAAACCTGATCAAGCCTCTCATTTACTGCGTTTGCTCTGGAATCTATGTACTCCTTGACTCCATTTATATCCGTTGTAACTTTGGTACCATAGTCATTGAACTGCTGATTGAGATTATTATTGATATCAGTGTAGTTCTTATCTCCGGCTGCGATCACATCTTTATTTCTTTTATCCATCTCCTCATCGTAATCAGAGAGTTTTGAAAAGAGCTCAGAAAATCTGCTATCGTTTTTATCATTTCCTTCTTTGTTTGCTCTGTCCATATCTTCTTCAAGCTTTGCTAACTTCTCTGAAAGTCCGCTGTAAAGTTCATTAAAATTGAGTTCGCTGTTTGAAAGCATATCTTTGCTTCTCTCATCCATGTCCTTGTTGAAAGCAGCAAGCTTGTCGAGAAGTTCCTTGTACTGATCTGTCTGTTCCTTGGAAACGCTGTCGGTTCCGTTCTTAACAGCCTTCTCAATTTCACCCATGAGATCCATTGTCTTATTCTTGGTATCGTTATAGTCCGATGTGAGCTTGTTTAATTCTTCATTTACCTGTGCAAATTCGGAAGCAATCTTTTCTTTATCAGCTTTATTTCCTGACTCGATCATCTCTTTTACTCGATCGATCCTTGCATTTGTATCGTTTATATTATCGTGAATCTTGCCAAGATTTCCTGATAAAGCCCCCGCCTTCTCATTGACAACATTCTTATATTCATCTTCTTTGTCAGAATCTTTGGTGTTTCTCTCGTAATAAGATCTGATATCCTTGTTGTTATTATAGATGATCTTATCTATCTTACTAAGGTAATCATGAAGCTCCTCAAGCTTTTGGGCTGTTTCCTCTTTGTCCTCTCGCTCAGATTCTTCAATTTTTTCCTGCGCATTTGCAGTAACTACCGGAGTACTCAAGTAGATAAGGCCTCCGCACAAAATAATCGCGATCACTACTGAAACTGCGACTACTCTTGTGTCATGTCTTTTAAGCTTTTTAAGCAGTAACTTGATCGAATTGTTCTGCTTATCCCATTTCTCTTTTAATTTCATAAACATCCTTTCTGCTTCTGCGCATGCAAAAAGGGCATAAAAAAGACCTACCGCATACGCAGTATTAAATAGTAATAAAGTGGAATTTCTCGGATGAATATCCAAGAACCATGTCAGAAGAACTCTGACAGAAAATCATTATACAGAATCCAAACAAAAAATCAAGAGGTATTTTGACATTGCCTAAGATATGCAGATATACTGTATTCTATACAGATGTAGCAACATGATTGGAATCAAAAATACGATGAAGAGTAAATACATCACAAGAAACGATATCATTCTTATAATAACTTTACTCATTTTATCAGGGGCGTTGATGCTGATCCTGACTGTATCGCAAAAGCGCGGAAGTGTTGTGGTGGTGAGTGTTGACGGAAAAGACATAGCATCTTTTTCCTTAAACGAAGATACAAGATACGTTATTTCCGGCTATCACGGCGGTGAAAATGTGCTTGTGGTAAAAGATGGTGAGGCTTTCCTTGAATCCGCATCCTGCCCTGACAAACTATGCGTTCACATGGGTAAAATAAGCAAGGCGGGGCAGTCTATCATCTGCCTGCCAAATAAGGTTGTGATTGAAATCCGTAGTGAAAAAGATAAAGCGGAATACGATACAATTGTTGGATAAAAACTATCTCAATTTTAGGACTACTATTCTATGAGCATAAACACTAAATCCAAAACCGGAACAATAACTTTATACGGGATAATAGCCGCTCTTGCACTTATCCTTAGTTATGTAGAGCTTCAGATCCCAGCATTCTTTGCCATCCCGGGAATGAAGCTGGGGCTGACCAACATAGTAGTGGTGGTTGCCCTTTATACACTCGGAGAAAAGAGCGCATTCTTTATCAATCTGGTAAGAATAATTGTAGTATCTATCTTATTTGGAAATGTAATGGCTCTGTGGTTCTCCCTTGCAGGCGGTATCCTCAGCACTCTGATCATGATAATACTTAAAAGGACAAATTGGTTCAGCCCTGTTGGTGTCAGCGCTGCAGGAGGTATCACTCACAATATAGGCCAGATAATCGTAGCCATCATCGTACTTCGAACAGGCTTTATCATCTGGTATCTGCCGGTACTGTGGGCATCGGGAGTTGTGAGTGGTGTAATCATCGGAATAATCGGCGGGATTGTATGCAGGCATTTGGCTGCTTCAAAATGACAAAGCCTTTTCTGCACCCGGAAGCTGTATATTATTGATCCTTTCCTCAGCTTCATGAAGTATCACATAAGTATATCTGTAATTTCTTATCCTGCCATCAGACAATGCATATCTTAATTCAGATATCACCTTGCTATCAGATAATAATCTCGCTGCCTCAGGCATATATTTACCGGGAACATCATTTATAATCTCATCTATAACTTCTTCAAGTTTTTTGCCTTTACTATAACTTCTCCCTATAGAATCAGTCGCAGCATCTATGCAATCTGCAACTCTGATAATACCGGATATAGCATCAATGATTCCGCAGCCTTCCGGGTATCCTCCGTTTCCATTCCACCATCTATGATGACATTCGGCCGCCTTCGCATAAGCAACTGTAGAAGGATATTTTTCCAAAAAAGCCTTCCCTATAAGGGTATGAAATCTTATAATCTCAAACTCACTATCATTGAGCGATCTTCCATATGTAAAAATCGTATCTATTTCTGTGAGCTTTCCAATATCATGGCATAATCCCGAATGATAGGCGTAGTGCAATATTACATCCTTCTTTTGGGCAACCTCGCTAACATCATTACACCCCAGTACCCCTATAAACTTCTGAGGATTCACATCAAGCATATGCTTAGTAAGGATTGCAGTAATATCCGCAACCTGTATACAGTGTACATATGTAGGAGGATGAAGTGCCGCAAGGCACTGTAGAGCCATGGTTTCAAAATTCATTATGCCTTCCAGCTCTATAAACTCTTCCAAAAACCCTATCAGATATTCCTGCAGATAATTAAATGCATCCATATTCACTGAATTTAATGCATAGAATACTATTCTGCTATATATTTCTTTTAGCACATCTATCTCACCCCTTGAAAGATTATCTTTTTCAAGAGTTGCTATATATTCCGCCGGGATAAGAAGATTCATCTGCACGGAATACATGTCATATTCCAAATTACTAAAGCGCTTATATAACTCCAAAAGAGATTTTTGATAACTGTCTTTATCAGATAAGCCGGCATAATATCTGTTTCTTAGCAGAATAAGTCTATAATGAGATTCCGGAATATCCTTACTCACATCACTATTCCCGTTCTCCCATAACTCTTCAAGTATTTCAAGATGCTTACAGATCTCTCTACACTGATCTTGAGAAATGTTCCATCTGTTCCCTCTCTCCGTCAGCTGCCCCATATGCTCCAAGCACCTGAAAACATGCTTGTTCCATGAATAATTTTTTAGCTGTTCTGTGTAAAAATCATCCGACGCCAGTCTTATTGCATCCTCCAGCGCTTTGTACCTTATAATATTTGTTCTTTCTTCAGCAAAATATGTATCATATAAAGCCGAGTAAAATTTCACCGCTCTTACTGCTTCTATCTTCCCTAATTCTCCAAGCTTAACAAAATTATCTTTTCGAATAAGATCTTTGGCCAATTCAGCTGCTTTAAGTCCCTCATCTCTATAAAAAGTATTGATCTTACGATTTCCGGATAAACGAGCTGTCCTATTAACAACGTTATAGCAAACGCTGATATGTATATTGATCTGAGCCGCATATTCATCACAAATATCTACTCGCCTAAGTTCATTAAGTAGTCTGTCCGAAATCTCAAACAATAAAAAAAGATCAAGTTCATCACCATTGCTGGAATCCAACAATAGATTACAAAACTCTTGTAACACTAGTATTATCTCATGGGAAATATCATCAGCTGATCTTATAATAGGAAATAGATATTCAGAAAGAATATCCCTGGTATTTTTTCCGATCACGCCAATCTTATCATAATTCTCTCTTAGAATTTCTGAATACTCATTAGCGTCGGATATATCTCTTATGTATACTGCAGAAAGCCTACGTATTTCTGTGACACAAGCCGCATATTCACATAACTTATTCTTGAGAATACATGAATCTATCTTCATAAATGCACCCTATAGAAAGAAAACTCACTCCCATGAGTATATATCCTTAATAAGACAAACAAAATAGTTTTGGACTAAAAAAGATAGATTACTGAAATAAAATTTCAGTAATCTATCTCTGATGGTCTGCTTAAATTACATCAAAGACATAATTCAAACAATGTATAAGTATAATGTGATATTAAACAATACCCTGAGCCTTCATTGCCTCTGCAACCTTAAGGAAGCCTGCGATGTTAGCACCTGCAACATAGTTGCCTTCAAGGCCGTACTTCTTAGCAGCATCATCAATGCTGTGATAGATGTTAACCATGATCTGCTTAAGCTTAGAATCAACCTCTTCGAAGCTCCATGAAAGTCTCTCGCTGTTCTGTGACATCTCAAGAGCTGATGTAGCAACACCACCTG
>JAEEXE010000046.1 GCA_016291375.1 Butyrivibrio sp. | reverse complement strand
TTGGGTATTTATTGTTGGCCCTCTCGTTGGTGCTGCTCTTGCAGCAGTTGTTTACAAATACCTCGAAGACTGATAATCTTTAACACATGTCTATGAGAAAAAGGATAATCACAGCTTTAATAATCTTTTTCTTGTGTCTGGGACAGATTTCAAGTGTGGCATACGCAAATGAACTGGATGAAACCATCGCAAACATGCAGCAGCAGGAAGCCCAGACCAAGGAAACCATATCGAATCTGGAGAAGCAGACCAAAGAGACTAAGGATGCCATATCCGCACTGCAGGGGCAAAAGAGCCAGACTCAGGGCAATATTTCAAACCTTGAGAGCAAGAGTAATGCCCTTCAGAGCACGATCAATGGCTATTCAAGTAAGCTCAATGATCTGAATGAAGAGATTTCCGTGGCGGAAGAGGAAATGGCAGAAGTATCTGCTGAGATTGTACAGCTGGATAAAGAGCTCCAGGAAGCCAGACAGAAAGAGCAGGAGCGGCATGACCTACTGATGCACCGTATGAAATCCACTTATGAAAGCGGTGGATCAAAGGGCATGCTGATTATTCTTTTGGAATCGGGAACTATACAGGAATTTCTTACGAAATTTGAGTATTTCAAGGCAATTATGAGGTATGACAGCAGAGTCATAGCCGAATACAAAGCCCTTCAGGAAGATATAGAGCAGAAAACTGCGGTTGTTCGGGAAAAAGAGGCAAAGCTTGATGAGTATCAGGCGATGCTTGATGAAAAGCACGATGAGCTTACAGATCTTACAGACACCGTCAAGGGGCAGCTAAACTCAACCAAAAACTCACTTTCTTCGGAAAAAAACAAGCTGGCGGACTTTGACAAGCAGCTGACAGCCCTTGATCAGAAGATGAAGGCACTGGAATCCCAGGTAGCAGCTGCTCAGGCAAAGCTGGCTCAGCAGATTGCGGAGAGACTTGCCCTGACCAAGGAAGATACATCCGGCGCATATGCGGCCAACGCTACGGAGCTTGAATGGCTGGCAGCAACTATTCAGGCGGAAGCCGGTGGCGAATCCTACACAGGTAAGCTTGCGGTGGGATCGGTCATCATGAACAGGGTAAAGAGCTCTGCTTTTCCAAATACCATCATCAGTGTTATCACACAGAACCTTCAGTTTGCGTCCTACAGGTCGGGTAAAGTTGAGCTTATCATCGCCAACGGCCCCAATTCCACCTGCATTCAGGCAGCCCAGGAGGTTTTGGACGGCGCCCGTGTCGGCGATTACCTGTTTTTCATGACCAAGTATTATGCGGATTACTACAGAATCAGCGAATATACCATGATCGGCAATCACGCATTCTTTTACCGCTGGGTCACAAACGATCCCGAGGATGGAGAAGATGTGGAAGGCGGAGAAGACAATCCTGATGACGGAGGCGACGTTGTAGAAGATGTGCCTGTTGAGGACCCTTCCGATGGCGGCGAGGACGGCGATGATTCCGGCGATTCCGAGGAATATGACGAAGGTGAGAATGAAGAAGAAATAGACTCCGGCGATGACGACGGCGGAGACGATGGTGGAGATGTTGAACTGATTCCCACGGAGGATTGATGAAATTAATGTGGCCGGTGGTTGGGCTATTGCTCAAACCACCGGCCACAATGATTTATAGTCTTAGAAATCTACTTCGGTGTCATAGTAGCAGCACTTAAGGAGTTTTTCCATCTCTTCCTGGCTGGGCTGACGAGGATTGGAGCCTGTGCATGCATCGAGGATAGCGTTAGCTGCGATGTCATGGAGTCTCTCAAGGAATATATTCTCAGGAACAAAGCCCTGCTCAGCGGGAAGTCCGTCTGCTCCGTAGTGAGCGATACAATGAGGAATGTTGAGATCGTCATTCATCTTGCGGAGGTACTCGATAAGAAGCTTAACCTTTTCGTCGTCATTGGTGCCGCCAAGGTGCATGTAATCTGCAATCACGCCGTAGCGCTTCTTAGCTGTGGGATCCTTGGCGTTGAATGCAACAACCTTTGGAAGGTACATAGCATTAGCTGCGCCGTGGATGATGTGTGCTCCGAGGTCTGCAAATACTGCACCTGTCTTGTGAGCCATTGAATGAACGATACCAAGGAGAGCATTTGAGAATGCCATTCCGGCAAGACACTGCGCGTTGTGCATAGCATCTCTTGCGTTCATATCTTCGTTGTAGGACTTAACAAGGTTGTCCATGATCATCTCGATAGCATGAATTGCAAGAGGATCTGTATAGTCACAGTTTGCTGTTGAAACATAAGCCTCAACGGCATGTGTCATAGCGTCCATACCTGTGTGTGCAACGAGCTTCTTAGGCATTGTGTGCGCAAGCTCGGGATCTACGATAGCAACATCGGGTGTGATCTCGAAATCTGCGATAGGGAATTTGATACCCTTCTGATAATCAGTGATGATTGAGAAAGCTGTAACCTCGGTAGCTGTTCCCGATGTAGAAGAAATAGCGCAGAATTTAGCCTTGGTACGGAGCTTGGGAAGTCCGAATACCTTGCACATATCTTCAAATGTTGTCTCGGGATACTCATATTTGATCCACATAGCCTTAGCTGCATCGATAGGTGAACCACCACCAATAGCTACGATCCAGTCAGGCTGGAATTTCTGCATAGCTTCTGCACCCTTCATAACTGTCTCAACGGAAGGATCTGACTCGATACCCTCAAAGAGTTCTACTTCCATTCCGGCTTCCTTAAGGTAAGCCTCTACTTTCTGCAAGAATCCCCCTCTTTTCATTGAGCCGCCACCTGTGCAGATGATGGCGCGTTTGCCCTCAAAAGTCTTAAGTGCTTCAAGAGCACCCTTTCCGTGATAAACATCTCTGGGCAGTGTAAAACGTGACATAACAAATACCTCCTTCAAAATCTTGTTAAAAAAATAACATTACATACATTATATGTGCACATCCCACAAAACTCAAGCTATTTATTGCTTTTTATTGTGAAATTTCCACCAAAAAATCAACTGAATTTAAGTGCACTTTTCACAGTTATGGAATTATCATCATTGAAAAAAACAAGTTAAATATGATATTGTTGATGATATAAGACATACAACTGATGATGTTGCAAGTAAACGAAATAAGAAGATGCTTTAAAATAATAATAGTGGGAGAATAGACTTGAAAGCAGTTTTGACAAGGGTTTTATCGGCATCGGTAGACATTGACGGTAAGAGAGTGGCAGAGATAGGTAAGGGATTTTTGGTACTTCTGGGAGTACATGTATCGGATACCGAGGAAAAGGCCAAGAAGATGGCTGATAAAATTTGCGGGTTAAGGATCTTTGAGGATGAGAACGGAAAGATGAACATTACTCCCAAGGACGCAGGGGCTAAGCTCCTTATCGTAAGCCAGTTTACTTTATATGCCGATTGTTCATCAAGAAGACCGGGATTTACGGAAGCTGCGCGTCCCGATCTTGCAATCCCGTTATATGAGCTTGTAATAAAAGAGTGTAGAGATAGGGGCTTTGAAGTAGGAACCGGAGAATTCGGCGCGGATATGAAAGTAACGTCCGAAAATGACGGTCCGGTGACGATTGTATTAGATATTTAGATATATAAAATCCGGCGGGACATAAGTCTCGCCGGATTGTTTATTTATTATAGATTCTTCGCGGTCTGTCGCTTAGAGTGAATACTTCTTTGCGATAAGAGGAGCGACCTTGGATGAACCGATACGGCTGCATCCTGCCTCAGCGTAGGCGAGGGCATCCTCGATGGTGCGGATACCGCCGGCAGCTTTGATCTTAACGTCAGGGCCGATGTGCTTTTTAAAGAGGGCGATGTCCTCGAGAGTAGCGCCTGCTGATCCAAAGCCTGTTGAAGTCTTGATATAATCAGCCTTTACTTCGGTAACGATCTCGCACATCTTGATCTTTTCTTCCTCTGTAAGATAACATGTCTCAATGATGACTTTGAGGAGCTTGCCTGAGCATGCCTCGCGGATCATTTCAAGCTCTTTTTTAACTTCGTCATATCTGTGATTCTTTACATCACTTACGTTGATAACTGTGTCAATCTCTGAAGCTCCGTCCTCGATGGCTTTTTTAGCCTCTACGACCTTGGACTCGGGGCAGCTGTAGCCCAGAGGGAATCCGATTACTGTGCAAAGGTTGAGCTTGTCGCCGTATTTGTCATGAACTCTCTTAAGATATGTGGGAGGGATGCATACGGAAGCTGTTCCGTACTTAACTGCCTCATCGCATAACTCTATAATTCCTTCCCATGTAGCATCTGCCTGTAGAAGTGTGTGATCGATAAGTTTTAAAATATCTTTTTCTTCCACGATAAATTCTCCTTTTTTCGAAAAAATTAAATCTATTCTTTATGTATTTTACCATATTTTTGCCTGCTGTTATATGTGGTAAAATGCTAATTGTATTAATGGTGTTGGGAGGACATTTTTATGTCGTTTATGGACTCGTTTTATGGGGAGAAGAACTTATATGAGATTTCTCATGGATATGTAGTGCTGATCATCTTTTATTTTTGCATCCATATTCTTTTGGAGGCAGTATACATAGGCTGCGGATGTACTCCTATGGCCTATATCAACATAATCAGCATATTGATCTATATAGGGCTGTATTTTCTTAATAAGACTGAGCACAAGATAATCGTTGCATGGTGTATATTGTGGGATATATTCATGCATGCTGTTGTTGCGACAGTTTTTATGGGATATAACAGTGGTTATTTCTTTTGGATAATCTCTTTATTTTCAATGTTGTTTGTTTCATTCTATGTTCCTATTACCAATGCATTTGCCAAAGGTATGGCCGTAGTATACGGCACACTTACTATAGTCGCTTTTGTTGCGCTTAAATATTTAGCGGATTATGGTTATCTACCTGATAAGTATGTGCCTTCTCCCGGGGTGTCGGGTGTTTTGTTTGTGGCCAATGCGATAATTGCATCCAGTATAGTAGTTATCCAGCTTATTGTTTATTCACATCATATGAACAGATATAACGCTACTCTCAAGAGGATGAATGATACCGATTACCTGACGGGGCTCTATAACAGGAAATCCATGATAGCTCTTTTTAATAAAGAGGTCGATCGCATGGACAAGGGCGAGAGTGGAGATATCTCAATTGCGATTTTGGATATTGATTTCTTCAAAAAGATAAATGATACTTATGGTCACAACGCCGGAGACGAGATTCTTATTGATCTTGCAGGTATATTCAGATCTGAGGGTGAAGGAAAGTACACCGTAGGCCGTTGGGGCGGTGAGGAGTTTGTGATCCTTGGTTCTTACGAGCTTAGCTACGATGATTTCTGCAAAGAGCTTGAAAATCTCAACAAGAAAATAGCCGGAACGGGCTTTATCGCTGACAACAACGAACTTACCGTGACGGTTTCTATAGGCGCGGCTCACTATGAGAGCGGCATGACTATCGTAGATATAGTAAAAAGAGCTGATGACAGGCTTTACGAAGCCAAAGAAACCGGAAGGAACAAGGTCATAACCCGCAGGGAGAATCTTCTGGATTAACCAAAGCTTATAATTATTTTTAAGGAGTTTTTATATAAAATGTCAGAGAACGAAGTTATTAAAGGAAGGCTCGTAAGCCTTCGCGCCAAAATGAAGGAGAACGGTATCGATTATTATATGATGCCAACATCAGATTTCCACAATTCGGAGTATTCCGCAGATTTTTTCAAGGTAAGAGAGTATTTTTGCGGATTTGACGGATCTAACGGAACACTTGTTGTAAGTGCTGATGAAGCAGGGCTTTGGACGGATGGAAGATACTTTATCCAGGCTGAGAACCAGCTTGCAGGAACTTCAGTAACCCTTTATAGAATGGGAGAAGAGGGCGTTCCGACAATAGAGGAGTACCTGGCTGATAAAATGCAGGAAAAAGAGGTACTTGGTTTTGACGGAAGAGTTGTTTCCACAGAAATCGGAGAGAGGCTTGAAAAGAAGCTTTCCGGTAAAAAGATAAGTCTTAAGATCGATAAGGATCTTGCGCAGGAAGTATGGATAGACAGACCTGCCCTTCCATGTCACGATATTTATGTTATTTCCGATGAGCTCTGCGGTAAATCTTTTGCAGATAAGCTTAAGGATGTTAGGGCCAAGATGAAGGAGTATGGCGCTTCGGCATATCTTTTGTCCAAGCTTGATGATATCATGTGGCTTACAAACCTTAGAGGAAATGATGTTGAGTGCAATCCTGTTGCGCTTTCCTATGCATATATCACAGCAGATAAGTTTGTGCTGTTCGTTCAACCTTCTGAGGTTACTATAGCAGTGAAGGAGTATTGCGATAAGGTTGGAATTGAGCTGGGGGATTATGCCGAAGTAATGAGCTACGTATTAGACAGCTCTTTTGACGGAAATATCCTTTATGATAAGAGAAATACTAACTTTTATACTTACAAGACCCTTTTTGATAAGGCTACAGCGTCCAAGGTTTCAATGATAAACCGTGAGGACCCTACTGAGCTTATGAAGGCAGTCAAGAACGATACAGAGCTTGAGAATATCAGAGAGGTCTATGCAAGAGACAGTGCAGCACTTACAGAGTTTATTTATTGGGTAAAAAAGAATGTTGGAAAGATACCGATGACAGAGTACAGCGCTGCGATGAAGCTTGATGGCATGAGAGCGGCATTGCCCGGATTTATCGAGCTTTCTTTTCCTACAATAAGCGCATATAATGCCAATGCAGCTATGGCGCACTACGAGGCGACGCAAGAAGCTTGCGCCGAAGTTAAGGCGGAAGGTATGCTTCTTGTGGATTCAGGCGGAACCTACATGGGCGGAACCACTGATGTGACAAGGACTATTGTTGTGGGTAAGATATCGGATGATATCATTAAACACTACACAGCTACTGTATCCGGAATGCTTAACCTAGCAGATGCTGTGTTTAAGGATGGATGTACCGGAAGAAATCTTGATGTATATGCCAGAAGACCTTTGTGGGATATCGGAATAGATTATAACCACGGAACAGGACATGGCATCGGATATATGCTCAATGTTCACGAGGGACCACACAGCATCAGATGGAGATTTACTAAGGGGGCAAATGAAGCAGTTCTTAAGCCCGGTATGATCGTATCTGATGAGCCGGGTGTTTATATTGAGGGAAGTCACGGTATACGTATTGAGAATATTGTTGAGGTTGTAAACCGTTTTGAGAGTGAATATGGCAAGTTCTACGGCTTTGATCATCTTACCTATGTGCCGATCGATCTTGAGGCAATAGATAAAAAGTATATGGATTCCAAGAGCATAGAGCTTCTTAATAAGTACCACAGCGAGGTTTACAAAAAGATTGAGCCCCTTATAAACGATCCTGAGATAAAAGCCTGGCTTAAGGAAGCTACAAGGGCAATCTAAGGCTGTTTCCTATATGAAATAAAAATAGATATATCGACATAAGACTGTGAGCAGTTAATCCTCACAGTCTTATTTTTATAATTAAATAATGAGTGTTTTATAAATGTAATGGATGTCTAAAAAGTCTGTTAAATACGGGATTTTCGCTTGAAAAATTGATTTTGGCGAATATAATAATAATTAGGAACTACCTAGTAGTTCTCCTGGGGTGTCCGACAACTCCTGTGTAATTTGAACCTACAGTTACTTTAAACGGGACTCCTACATTACTGTAATAAATGTCACGCCTTCGGCCCTGCGCATGCGCAGACCAGCTATGGGAGAGGAAGACAGGCATTATGGTTGCGGTAACCCACCTGGCGATAGCTAGGAGTCAAATAACAGGAACCGGCATTTTGGGATTTTAAAAAGGAAAACGAAGCAGTCAGTAACATGGCTGCTTTTTCCTTGTTGATAGGGGGAATATTATGAATGTGTGGGGGACCCTTTTTTCTTTGGTGAGAGATTTTTCTCACAAAAAACAGCAAAAAAATATCGATTCATACGCCAGTAGCACGGCGTTTTTTCTAATTGTTTCTCTTATTCCATTACTAATAATGATATCATCCGTTATTCCATATACGCCCATCACTGAGGCTGATATGGTGCAGGCTTTTGTTAGGATCACGCCTAATTTTACCGATGAGACCATAATCAGATTTATTAATGAGGCTTATGAAAAATCCGAAGCTGTTTTTTCCATATCTGCACTGATAACTTTGTGGACAGGCTCACTAGGAATGCTTGCCATTATGCGAGGGCTTAACTGCATCTATGACGTGGATGAAGTCAGAAACTATATATATCTAAGGCTTATTGCGGCATTATATACAGTTGCAATGATCGCTATTGTACTGATGATGCTGCTTTTAATGGTTTTTGGTAATAAGATACGTGATTTTATCATAGGTTATTATCCTCCTTTTGGTGTAATGGTCTCGTTTTTATTGGGGTTTAGGTTTATACTGATAATTGGAATAGCTATTTTTCTTTTTGCGCTTATGTACACATATATACCAAGCGCCAAGCTCAGATATGTATATCAGCTGCCGGGTGCAGTCTTTTCTGCAGTAGTGTGGTATGTGTTTTCGTGGCTGTTTTCCATATATGTTGATTCCACGGACAGCTATTCACTCTATGGAAGCCTTGCTACACCGGTTATCATGATGTTTTGGTTGTATTTTTGCATATATATCTTTCTTGTTGGCGCCTTTATAAACAAATTTTTCCATCCTGCGGTGAAAGTTCTTTACGATGATCATCACCACAAGGTGGTTCAGAGAAATGTTAGGAAGAAGACCAGTCAGCTTAAGAGAAAGTAAACGACGGAGGAAAGAATGAAATTTAATAACAAGTGGTTTAAGAAAAAATGGGTAGCCTACACCATTGCAACATGCTCAGCGGTTATTTTGTATATGATCCTGGCGCATATCATGGGGATTTTTGCCGTGGTAAAAAGCTTTTTTGCTTTTATAAGACCTATCATTATCGCAATAGTTATCGCATATATCTTTGATCCTGTTGCTAAGCTTATGGAAAAATCGGTATTTAAGAAGATAAAAAAGCCAAGTACCAGATGGAAGCTTTCTGTGGCTGCTGCGCTCATTGTGATAGTTGCTGCGATCACTCTTTTGTTTGTGGCGCTTATCCCGCAGCTTGTAGACAGTGTATCGACTTTCTTTTCCAATATAGGAGGATACATAGATTCATCGCAGAAGCTCCTTAGGGAGATAGAAAACGGCGGATCCAGAAGGCGATTTGGCTTTGATGTCAGCGGTCTTGCCGATTTTGGTGAGAAGCTTCTTGATAATCTGAGCGATTATTTTTCCAATAATATGGATACTTTTGTAAGCAGCTCTGTTAGCGCCGGAAAGGGCTTGTTTGATACCGCCATTGCCTTTATCCTTGCGGTTTATTTCCTTATTGATAAAAAGAGGATTATTTTCGGGTTCAGCAAATTCTTAAGTCTTATTATGAAGGAAAAGTCATATAAGAACGGCGGAGAGCTTGTTGAGAGATGTAATGCTATCCTCATCAGATATATAAGCTTTGATATTGTAGACGGTATCATTGTAGGTGTTGTTAATTTCCTATATATGCTCATTGCGGGTCAGCCCTATTCGGTACTCATCTCCGTGATAGTTGCAATTACCAATCTGGCACCGACATTTGGACCGATAGTTGGTTGCGCCATAGGATCTTTTATCCTGGTACTTGTTAATCCCTGGTATGCGCTGTGGTTTATTATATTTACGGTCATCTTGCAGACAATTGACGGCTATATCCTAAAGCCCAGACTCTTTGGTGAGAGCCTTGGAGTTTCGCCTCTTATGATACTTATCTCTATCATCCTTGGCGGTAGACTCTTTGGAGTTCCCGGAATCCTGTTGGCTATCCCTTTTGCAGCTATACTTGACTTCGTTTTCAAGGACTATGTGCTAAAAAAGCTTGAGGAAAAGCACGCACAGCGGTACAATATGTAGTATGATATAGGTGGCGGAAGACAAAATGTGTACATGCTTTTGGATTATATGAGAGCGAGGGGATAATATGGAATTTTTAGATAACGCTGTTTCATTTGCCAAGGATAAAATAGATTATGTTATGGATAAATGGGAAGGACTTGATGAGGACAAGAAGAAGCTCCTTATTGGATGCGCAGTTGTAGCGGTTTCTGTTATAGTCATCTGTGCCATTGCCTATAGCATAGGCAAGTCCCATGGCAGAAGGTCTGTTTTCGAAGAGGACTTCTGATTATAATCTTAAACTAACCATATCTTAGCGAAAACTTTTGGAGTCTTTTGGCTGAAGCTTAAAAAAACAAGAACGCGAAAATTCGAACCCTGAATGGGCCCGTGTTTTCGCGCTTTTTATTTATTAGTACCATGAAAAGCCCTTTATTTTAGTGGGATTTGACGATGCAAATCATGATGACACTAAACGTTATAACGATTATAATAAAGAGGTATTAATCTTTCGAAAGGGGACAGGAGTAATGGTACAGAAAAAGAAAAGAAATGTTATTGTTGGACAGTCGGGCGGACCTACGGCAGCAATCAATTCTTCACTTGCCGGTGTGTACAGAACCGCCATCGATCGTGGATACAACAAGGTATACGGTATGATCCACGGCGTCCAGGGGCTCATGGAAGGCAGATACGTTGACCTTTCAGATCACATTCAGTCAGGACTTGATATCGAGTTACTTAAGAGAACTCCCTCAGCTTATCTGGGTTCATGCAGATACAAGCTTCCGGAAATCTTTGAAAGCAAAGATATCTATGAGAAGATCTTTGATATTCTCGTCAAATTGGAAATTGACTGCTTTATCTACATCGGCGGCAATGATTCTATGGATACCATCAAGAAATTATCGGATTATGCCATAATAACCGGTTCGGACATCAGATTTGTCGGATGTCCCAAGACTATTGATAACGATCTGGCTCTTACAGACCATACTCCCGGTTATGGTTCCGCAGCTAAGTATATAGGAACTTCCGTAAAAGAGATTATTCGAGACAGTTGGTCACTTGAGACAAGCCATGGACAGGTTATCATCGTAGAGGTTATGGGTAGAAATGCCGGATGGCTTACGGGAGCAACAGCTCTTTCTAAGGGCGAGGATTGCGACGGACCTGATGCTATCTATCTTCCAGAGATTCCTTTTGACATGGATGCGTTTATAAAGAAGATAAAGAACCTTCTTAAGACTAAGGCTTCTATTGTAGTTGCTGTTTCCGAAGGTATCAGGACCAAGGACGGCAAGTATGTGAGCGATCTTGATAATTCAGTTGAGTACGTGGACGCATTTGGACACAAGCAGCTCACCGGTACAGCAAGATATCTGTGCAACATCGTTTCTGCAGAGTGTGGTTGTAAGACCAGAGCCATTGAGCTTTCAACTCTTCAGAGAGCAGCAAGCCACTGTGCTTCCCGTGTTGATATACTTGAGGCATATGAAGTTGGCGGTGCAGCTATGAAGGCTGCTGATGAAGGTGATAGCGGCAAGATGGTTGTTATCGAGAGACTTTCAGACGATCCTTATCAGGCAGGAACAGAGGTTAAGGATGTTCATAAGATTGCCAACGATGAGCGTACAGTTCCGAGAAACTGGATCAGCAAGGATGGAACATATGTAACCAGCGAGTTTATTACATATGTAAGACCTCTTATCCAGGGTGATGTAGGCCCTATCATGGTAGATGGTATCCCGAGACACCTCTACAGACCTGGTTTCCAGGATATTCTTTGATGAAAAACCTCGTCAGTTGGGCTCCTTTTTGTAAACATTTTGTAAAATATGCCGATTTTTCCGCATTTTGGTGTTGTTATGTGCATTTAATAGTGGTAAAATGGGCATTGTAGTAAATAAATTTCTTTTTGGAGGGAAAATTACATGAACAAGACAGAACTTATCGATGCAATTGCTAAGGAAGCAGGTCTTTCAAAGAAGGACGCTGGCGCAGCACTTAACGCATTCACAGACACTGTAACAAAGGAGCTTAAGAAGAAGGGTAAGGTTCAGCTTGTTGGTTTCGGTACATTCGAGACAACAAAGAGAGCTGCTAGAACAGGTAAGAATCCTCAGACTGGCGCTGCTATCAAGATCCCTGCATCTGTAGCACCTAAGTTCAAGGCTGGTAAGGCTCTTAAGGATCTTGTAAACAAGAAGTAATTTAATATTATACGGAAAAGAGCGTGTCATGCGACGCGCTCTTTTTTTGTGCAACCGCAAAAGTATTGAAAAATCGTAAAATTTTTATTAAAATTATATTATATTCCTACAATTTTTATATGAGGGTGGATAAGATGAATTTCGAAAAGAGCTTCGAGAACTTTGTTCAGATTCTATCTGAGGAGGAAGTTACTTCTGAAATTACCCCCAGTGCGCTCGCAGACATTTCTAAGGAGTATGCGTTGCGTTCTATAGTGGCGGTTGTTTCGTTCGCTAAAGGGGCGGATGAAGAAGGCGAGCCGGACACGGTTATTTCACTGTTCGGTCCTGTTCCGGAAGGGGAAGCACCTGCTTATTATTTCAAGAATGAAATGGCAGGCAAGAGGATAGTTACATACAATATCTATCTATTGGGGGACAAGAGATGGACAGAAGAGGAGTATAAGAGCTTTTCTGTTATCATTGACATATTATCTTTTCATTTAGAGCGTTATCTTCTAAACGGTATCGTTAAGGAGAGCACGTTTATTCAGTATTTGACCAGGCTTCCGAATGCAGGAGGCTTCCTTGCGTTTGCCGGAAGACTCTTTGAGGAAGAACGCATTCAAGACTACAATTCCTTTTACTTTAATCTTAAGAGTTTTGGCCTCGTAAGCCGCCGTTTCGGTATTACCGAAGGCGACGAGATCATGAAGCGCTACGCCAAGAAACTTCGCGAGTTCTGTGAGCAGGACGAGATCGTGGCTCACCTCGGCGGAGATAACTTTACTGCGCTCATTAAAAAAGACAGAACCAATGATTTCCTGGAGCTTTTGTCCGGAATTGAAGTGTACGGAATTAAGAACGATAAAGAAGAACCTATAACAATATCTGCAGTCGCAGGCGTGTATTCTGTCGATGATTCGTTAAAAGAGCCGGGACAGCTCATTTCCAGAGCCGGAATGGCTTGCAGCTATGCAAAGAATGTTGCCAATAAGCCTTACGTATTTGTAAATAAGGCGATGAGCACCAAGATATACAGGCAGAAACAAATCGAAGAGCGATATGAGGAAGCGCTCCAGAACGACGAATTCAGGATCTATCTGCAACCCAAGGTCGATACCGTAACAGGTGAAATTGTTGGAGCAGAGGCTCTCGCGAGGTGGTTTTGCAACGGAATAGTTCTTTATCCCACTGAATTTGTACCTATTCTTGAGCAAGAGGGACTTGTTGCGACGCTTGATCTCTACGTTCTTAAGAAAGCCTGCGAGTACATCAGAAGCTGGCAGGACAAGGGTATTCCGATCGTTCCGGTTTCCGTTAACTTCTCAAGACGTGACCTTGGTTACAAGCACTTGGCAAAAGAGATCGCGCAAATAATCGACGATTACGGCATTGACAGAAAGTTTATCCAGATAGAGGTTACCGAGACTGCGAGCGAAGATGAGAGAGGCCTTATGACGACCTTCCTTAAAAAGCTCAAAGACATGAATATCAGCACCGCGATCGACGACTTCGGAACGGGCTTCTCTTCACTGTCAACGCTTAGAGATTTCCCCGTTAAGGTCATTAAGATTGACAGATCTTTTATCAGTAATGACAACCTTAATAAGAACGATGAGATCGTACTTAAGAATATCGTAGCCATGGCGAGAGAGCTTGGAATCGATGTTGTAACCGAAGGTGTCGAGAGAACGGAGCAGACTGATTTCCTTAAAGAGGTAGGATGCCACGTCGTTCAGGGCTTTTTATATGACAATCCCATGCCGATGGATGACTTCGAGAAACGACTTGAAAAGAAATATTATGATAACTGAATATATCAGAATCCTAGGGCCTTGTTTTACGCAGGGCCCTTTTTTATTGCAATATCTTACAAAATTGTAAGGTTATCTCTTTGTTCTGTAAGCTAAATCCAAGGTAAACCCAGATAATTCCTGATAATATTGGCATGTTTGTTGTGTGAAATAACACCTGATATAAAACATATTCAAAAAATATCAAAAAAATAAGTGTTGACAATCTATTTTTTATAGACTATCATTTACCTCGTCAGATGTACTACGCCACACATAGTAAAATAAACATAGTAAAATAAACGTAGCAAAAAAGAGCAGAAATAAAGGAAATTACAATGAAGAACTTGGGGAAAAGAATTAAAGACAATTTATTAAATAACTTAAAGAACATGCGCTTATGGGAATTTGGAGCGATGCTACTGTTTATAGTCAATATGGCGGGTATATTTTACTTCAACCTATCTGACCTTAGACTGTCGCTCGATCCGGACTTTGCAACAGTCGTTTATCACTTAAAAGAGATCGTGCATAAAGGCACGCTTATACTTCCGAATTGGGTCGCTACGACCAGTATGGAATTTGATTCAACGCTACTGTTTGCAATTCCTTTGTACGCGATCACGAACAATGCATTTTTGGCAGTTGGTCTCTCCGACCTTTTGATCGTGTTTATATATATAACCGTTATATGGAGCATCCTAAGGGTGCTCCGTGTACGGATAGGAATCAGGTTTTTGACACTTGCAGTTATCATAACGCCATATAACTATGACTGGCTTGATTATTTCAAAATGCTGTTTTTTGCACATGCCAATTACAGCATCAAGGCTCTTATTCCGATCATGCTGGTGCTTTGCCTTATGGCATTTGATGACAAATTTAAGAGTTCTTTTTCCAAATGGAAAAGATATGCTTTTTTGGGCACATACTTATTTTTATTGTTTGTTACAAGCGCTTCTACCGGTGCATACACATTTGTATGCGGCGTTATTCCGATTCTTTTTGTAAGACATTTATCTTTTGTAAAAAAAGGATTCGGGTTAAAAAAGGGGCTGTGGCCGGTAACACCGCTTAGCGCAGTAGTATCATTTGTCGGATTGTATATTCATAAAAAGATATATACAGGAAGCTCGCCTGTCACGACGCTTGTAAAGCCCGAAGAGTTTTTTGAAAATTTAAGAGAAGTATTTGTAGGCGTATTCCAATCCTTTGGAGTACTTATAAACGGTAATGAGCCGGCTTTTTCCAAGCTGGGACTCTTTTACGGCCTTAAGATATTGTTTGTCATAGCATTGTTTGTTGCGGCGATAGTTGTTACGGTCAAATGGCTTAAAAATAAGAATAACTACGACTATTACATACTCTTTTTTGCAGTAATAATTTTTAATATGGCAGTTCTTATTGTCAGCGATATGAGAGGAAGCAATGATTTTATTCCGTACAGATATCTTTTTATCGGGCTTCCGCTCCTTATTGCCGGAGTAGGGATCATGCTTAATAGATGCGTTTCAAGATTCGGTGACAGGAAGTTCATTCCGGTAATGTCGGTTCTTTTGATTGCATTTGCCTATATTCTTGCGGGTAATTTCAAGGAGACCAGCGATAAAATGCCGGAGAAAGACTATATCGTAGAGATGACCGAGTACTTCGATACGCTTGATGTAGATACCGTATTTATTGCTGATGACAGAGACACCGCAGTTATGTGTAAGGCAGCAGATGATACCAAGAAATACGCCTGCTACGAAAGCGAAGACGAGAGCATATATCTTGAAAGAAATTATTATACTCAGGAAAAAGAGTTTGACTATTACGGTGATAAAAACGTGATAGCAATACCAAATTTTAACAAGCTGACAGATTATGTATCAGAAAAAATTGCAAGAAATTACAGATATGTCGGTGAGACCAGATGGCTTGCATGCTACATTTCTGATACCAATTATTTTAAATAAATGATAGAAGGAGAGTAAAAGTGAAAAAGAAAACAATTTCTTTATTATTATCAACTTGTATTATGGCAATAGCTATAACCGGATGCAGTGCTAACGGTGAATTCGGACCGTCCGATGCAGATTCATCGGCTGGGGCAAGTGAGCAGAGCTCAGATACAGCTGCACAAGAAGCTTCAACTGCACAAGAAGGAACAGATGATGCCGGAAAGGGCACAGGAGGAACACCTTGGATAGATTCCGATATAAAAGAAAATGTGACAGCGGATACCAAGACAGATCCTAAGGATGATTTCTGCCTTTATGTAAACAAGGATTGGATCCTTGAAAATAACATTCCCGACGGCTATTCATCATGGAGCCACTACGCTGAGCGCAGCCTCGAAGTAAAGAAGCAGTGCATGGAGCTTTTAAAGGATGCGAGCTTAACGGGGCATGATGCAGAGCTGGTTCAGACATTCAATAAGCTTGTTCTTGACTGGGATAGCAGAAATAAGCTTGGCGTTTCAGAGCTTACAGATAAATACAACAAGATCGCAGAGGCTCAGAGTATCGATGATATCACAGGGCTTATTACAGACAAGGATAATGTCAATGAGTACTATGATTTTGTAAATTACTCGGCGTTTCCGGGGCTTAATGATTCAAAGAAATATATAGTATGGATTGAAAATCCCGGGGTGATTCTCAAAGATTCCGCTGAATACGCAAACAGGACCGAGCTTGGAGATATGTACTATGGCTATAATAAGGATCTTTTTACCTATATGGCACAGAAGTTCGGAATGACTGAAGATGCGGCGGGCAAGTGCTTTGATAAAGCAATAAACCTTGAGACCAAGCTTGCGACCAAGATATATACCTCAAACGATCAGTATTCCGCAGATTTTTATGAAAAGATCAATAATGAAATGTCATTAAACGATGCTGTTTCCAAGATGAAGAATTTCCCGTTAAAAGATATTTTGACAAGCACGGGCTATGTATATGACGGAGCATATCTTAATACCAATCCTGATTATCTGGCGCTTCTTGATGAAGTTTACACACAGGAAAATGTAGAGGATATCAAGGCTCTTTTGACAGTGAAATTTGTTTTGGAATATTCAAACATAACAGATAAGGATACCTATGATAAGGCAAATGAGCTTAAGAATACGTATTTTGGAACAACCGGAGCATTAAGCGATGAGGAGATGGCTTACAAATTTGTAAAGGAAGAGCTTCCGGATTCAATGCAGATGGTTTACATCGATAAATACGGCTCTGAAGAAGAAAGACAGAAGATGACTGAGCTTTGTAAGGAAGTAATAGGTACCTACAGAGAACTGCTTTCTGAAAATGAGTGGGCTTCTGATGAGGTTAAGAATTATGCGATCGAGAAGCTTGATAAGATAACTATCAACGCAGCATATCCCGATAAATTCAATGATACAAACGGCATTAACATTGACGGATGCACTCTTATTGAGGCCGATGAGAGGATCACGCTTAACACGATTAATGAGAATAAGAAGCTTATGGGCACAAAAGTCGATAAAGAAAAATGGGCTCAGGATATGTCTGTAACTGATTGCAATGCTTTTTATAATCCTCTTGATAACAGTATCAACATGGTCATTGGAATGATGGGTGAACCCTTCTTTTCAAGTGATATGAGTACAGAGGAGCTCTATGCTTCAATCGGAGCTTTCTGGGTAGGACACGAGATCTCTCATGCCTTTGACAGAGACGGTTCTCAGTTCGATGCTGAAGGCTATCTGAAAGACTGGTGGACAGAGGAAGATAAAAAAGAGTTCCAAAGCAGATTGGATAAGATGGATAGTTATCTTGATACTATTGTTGCATTTGGTGATAACCATTTTGTCGGATCAAACATTGACGGTGAGATGGCTGCGGATATAACAGGACTTCAGTGTGCTCTCAGAATGGCATCAAAGGTTGAAGGCTTTGATTATAAGAAATTCTTTACTAAATACGCTCAGATGAATGCAAACATTTCAACATACAGCTCGGAGCTTAGCATGCTTACTCAGGATCCTCATCCGCTTGATTATTCAAGATGCAACATTCCCGTTCAGCAGTTTGAGGAGTTCTACGAAGCCTTTGATGTAAAAGAAGGCGACAACATGTACCTCGCGCCCGAAGACAGAATTATTGTTTGGTAAAAGAGATTTCGGATAATCCGGAAACATCATAGATACTACTTTTTTTTCGAATTTGCAATGACAACATATGCTGAGCCTGCTACAATGGTATAGTTAGAGGCTTATAAAAGCAAAAGGAGAGAGAAAAAATGAAAAGACGAGTAGTATCTATGCTACTGGCAACTTGCATGTTGACAGTAGCGTTAGCGGGCTGCGGCGCAAACAGCGTATCACAAGAATCTACCGCAGAAATTTCAGTTAAAAGTGAAGAACAGGCAACATGCCCGGCTGCATCAGAAGCATCATCTGCAGGCAAAGTTGTTGATGATGCCGCAAAAGGGAAAGTCGCAGATGATGCCGCAAAAGGTAAAGGCGGAACCCCTTGGGTTGATTCTGCCATAAAAGAAAACGTGACAGCCGATACGGTTACGGATCCCACGGACGATTTCAACATTTACGCCAATAAAGACTGGTTTCTCGAGAATGATATACCTGAAGGTTATGCTGCTTGGGCACCATATTATGAGCGCGGACTTGAAGTTAAGAAACAGTGCATGGAGCTTTTAAAGGATGAGAGCATAAAGGGGCATGATGCTGAGCTTATTCGTACTTTGAACAGCCTTGTTCTTGACTGGGGGAGCAGAGATAAGCTTGGCGTAAGTGAAGTACAGGATGAGTATGACAAGATAGTTAAAGCTAAGAGTATTGATGATATCACCAAGCTTTTAACGGATAAAGAAACCGTTTATGACTACTATAATTTTATAGATTTCGGAGCAATGAAGGGGCTTAACGATCCGGAGAAATACCTAGCTTGTATAGATACTCCCGGCCTTCTTCTCGGAGATTCAGCCGAGTATTCTCAAAGGACCGAGAACGGTGAAATGAACTATAACTACAGCAAAGAACTTTTTGCATATATGGCTCAGAAGTTCGGAATGACTGAAGATGAGGCGAACAAGTGCTTTGATAAAGCTATAGAGTTTGAGACCAAGCTCGCTTCCAAGATATATTCAACACAAGAACAGTACGCTGATGATTTTTATGAAAAGATCAACAATGAAATGAGTTTTGATGAAGCTGTTTCATATTGCAAGGTTTTTCCGTTAAAAGACGTTATTACGGAATCAGGATATAAGTACAACGGAGTATACCTTGTATCTACTCCCGACTATCTCACTTATCTTGATGAGGTTTACACTGATGAGAATTTAGATGCTATCAAGTCTGTTATGATAGTAAATGATGTTTTGTCTTATGTAACTTCAATTGATAAAAAGACGTATGATAAAAGAAATGAACTTCGCGCTAAGTACCTTGGAACCTCCGGTGCAGTAAGTGATGAAGAGATGGCTTACAACTATGTGCTTGGCACACTCCCTGATTCCATGCAGATGGTATATATCGATAAGTACGGTTCGGAAGAAGACAGACAGAAGATGACAGAGCTTTGTAAAGAGGTCATCGACACATACAGAGAGCTTCTCTCAGAGAATGACTGGGCGTCAGAGGAAACTAAGAACTATGCGATAGAAAAGCTTGATAATATAACTATTCACGCTGCATACCCCGATAAGTTCAATGATACGTCAGGTATAAACATTGACGGATGCACATTTATAGAGGCAACCAAAAAGATCGAGCTAAATGCCATCAAAGAGAACATCAAGCTTCTCGGTACCAAGGTCGATAAGGAAAAATGGGCTGATGGAATGGCTGTAACTCAGTGTAATGCCTTCTATAACCCTCAGGACAACAGTATCAATATGATCATTGGAATGATGGGTGAACCCTTCTTTTCAAGTGATATGAGCACAGAGGAACTCTATGCTTCTATCGCAGGCGTCTGGGTAGGACATGAGGTCTCACACGCTTTTGACAGTAGCGGAGCTCAGTTTGATAAAGACGGACATTTCAGAGACTGGTGGACCAAAGAGGACAAAGAAGAATTCCAAAAGCGCATAGAGAAAGTGGATAAGTATCTTGATACTATCGTAGCGTTTGGAGATAATCATTTTATCGGCACCAATATCGACACTGAGATGGTTGCTGATATCACCGGACTTCAGTGCGCACTCAGAATGGCTTCCAAGATTAAAAACTTCGATTATAAGAAGTTCTTCATTACGTTTGCCCGTATGAGAGCCGAGATCTCAACATATAATTCGGAACTCAACAGACTTTTGCAGGATCCTCATCCGCTCAATTATGCAAGAACCAATATATCTGTTCAGCAGTTTGATGAGTTCTACGAAGCCTTTGATGTAAAAGAAGGCGACAACATGTATCTTGCGCCCGAAGACAGAATTATTACCTGGTAAAAAGAAATATCTTTTCAAAAACATAATGAAATAACTTAGAAAGGCCTTGCAAATATTCGTATTTGCAGGGCCTTTTTTCTCTCTGAAAGTGTCATGTTTTCGGGCTTTTTGGTTTTCTTTTTATTATAATATGCTCAAATGAAAAACTAAGTTCCAGTTAATACTACAAAAATTGTCTCATTTGCATTTTTGACGAACTTTGACAATGAAATATACCTTTGAAGTCATGAAAGAACGTGTTAAAATCGGTATGTCAAGT
>JAEEXE010000045.1 GCA_016291375.1 Butyrivibrio sp. | reverse complement strand
GTCAGGTGAATATACATATAAATGCAGCGTTACAGGAGATTTTTCCTGGTTTCAGGGATATGAAGAGATCTATTGCAACAACGTAAAAGTATACGAATGCTATTTCCATGGCGGAATCATGAAGTAAGTATCATTTTTTTGGCATGAGCTTAAATTCTACATGGATTATGACGCTGAAGGCGGTGGCAAGGTGTTGCTCAACGAAAACGACGTCGAAACGGTGTGCCTTTTGCAGAAAATGAGCAACACCCGGGAAAGAACGATCACACTGGATAAGGATGAAGATAGTATGGAGCTACGAAAAATCAACACACAGGATGCATTTGCCCAATGGGAATACACAACGGCTTTGCCGGCAGACGAGAATGGACTGACCAACCCATATTATGGTGTTTCATATGATGAATATATAGAAAAAGTACTTCCTGCATTGATCTCATATGAACATCCGGTAAATATGCCTGAATGGTTTGTGCCTGAAACATATTATTATCTGTGGGATGATGGACGTCTTGTCGGAGAGTTCAGGATCAGACATCATCTTACGGAAGCGCTTCGAACCGGTGCGGGCCATATCGGTTACAGTATTTTAAAAAGAGCCAGAGGTAAAGGATATGGAACGGAAGGATTAAGACTTACGGTTCAGATCGCAAAGGAAATTATCCCGGAGGGCGAGATATATTTGCGGGTAAATAAAGATAATATCGCTTCCCAAAAGGTCATGAAGAAAAACGGAGCCCGACTTGCAGGAGAAGATGAAACACATCTGTTTATGCGAATAGCAAAATGATCCGAATTTGAAGCATCCTAAAGCGAATCAGATTTTAATTTCTCGTAGATTATGACGTTGAAGGCGGCAAGGTGTTGCTCTACGAAAACGACGTCGAGACGGTAGTATTACTGACAAAATATTTTGAGGAGATAAACTTATGAAAAATAGAACTAAATTGCTTTCACTTTTAATTGCCATGTCACTTGTTACCATGGGTTGTGGCCATATTGGCGCTGCTGATAAAGAACCTGCCAGCTACGGTTATTCTAATGAAGAGTCAGTCGATAATAGTACTTCGGATAAAGAATCGGCCAACAACGGTGCATCTGATGAAGAATCGGTCGAAAATGATACTTCTGATAATAAATCAGTCGATAATGAGGTGAAGGAGTCACCTTTGGATTCAAAGTTAAGTAAAGTCGCTTGGCATGACTCCGAAGATTGGGCAGATGATGCAACAATTGAATTTACTTTTACAGATGGAATTACTAAGAAATTTGATATTTGTCCCCCTAGTTATGTGGAGTCTATGAATCAAAAAGATATGGATAATGATGGTGAAGAAGAATATGTATTCCATATCATCTTTTCAAATACTCTTGGAGAACATACATTACTCTATGTATACAAGGTTCATCCAGATATTTATGAAAATAAAGTAGAGCAATTATTCCCAGGCAATACCGGAATCACAGAAGTTGATGAGAACGCTTTCTATGAGGAAGAGACTACAGTGGAGGTAGATGGTAAAAGTAAAAATGCCATAAAGGTTGAATGTGCAGTAAAGGAAGACGGTATGGGCAAGGAAACCTATAACGGAATTATTTATTACGATAATGGGCAGTGGAATGAAGCACGCCATTGAATTGGCGCATGATAATAATACTCAAGGATGAAAGAGCGGTAAGTACACTTACTGCTTTTTTATTATTGCGTTGACAAATTCGACACGAGTGTCTAAAATCTAAAATAGACACAGGTGTCGAAAAAAGAAAGGGATTGAAAATGCCGGCAAAGAGAGAAAAAACCAGAGAAGCTATCATTGATGCATCGTATGAACTCTTTTCAAGAAAGGGGTTCAAGCAGGTGACTATGAAAGATGTTTGTGAAGTCACAGGCATGAGTCGTGGTGGTTTGTACAGCCATTTTTCCGGAACAGATGAGCTGTTTGAGGCATTACTTGCAAAGATAACGGAAAAGAGTGCAATAGATTTTCAGGAAGAAATAAAAAAAGGTACTTCTGCTATGAAGATTCTAAAAAAGGTTTTGGACATGATGGAAGATGAAATGAAGCATCCTGAAGACTCGTTAAGTATTGCCTTATATGAGTATGCGGACACTGTAGATTCCAATGTGATGGAGAGATTCAACCAAAGCGCAGAAGAAAAATGGAAAAAACTTATCCGATATGGGATTAAGCAAGGAGAGTTTCACGATGTAAATGTAGATGAAATCGTCAATGTAATCCTGTATTCCTATCAGGGCGTGCGAATGTGGAGTAGGATCATACCAATGAAGCCGAAGACATTTCGCTCTATCGCAAATCATATAAGGAAACAGCTTACAGGAGAATAGAGATGATAACACTTAAAAGACCTATAAAAGAATATGAAGAAGAGGCAATAAGCTTTAAACAGGAGTTTTTTGATAACGGCGAGACAACGATAAACGGGAGCGAGTTGCTGGATCATACAGACTCATACGATGAGTGGCTTAAGTCCGTAACGGACAACACATCTTCCGATACGGTAAATCCGTCGTGGGTGGTTACCGATACATTTTTTGCCTTTGATGAAAACAACAGAATCGTTGGTATCATTGATTTTCGTCATGAGCTGAATGATTTTCTAAAGGACTTTGGAAACTGCGGATACAGTGTGAGACCTTCGGAACGTCGAAAAGGATATGCAACGGAAATGTTGAAGCTCGTTTTGGAACATGCTCGTCAGATAGGAATGGATAAGGTTCAGCTTTCGGTAGAACGATCAAATGAAGCTTCTGTAAAGACGATAACCAAAAATGGCGGAAAATATGAGAGAAGTTTTGAGTTTGAAAATGAGAAAGCAGATGTATATATGATTAACATCGGAATATCTTATTAACATGAACAGGACAAAGGGTGATCGGCATAAGAGCCTGTTTTTCTAAAAGAAGAAATTCAGGGCTCTTATGCTGTTTTATTTTCTGTATCGCCCAAATAATATTCCATCATCGACAAATTTATCCATATCGGATATCCATACGGGAAAACTTCCTGTGGCAACGGCGGTTTGGCCGTTTAACATTCCGGTATGGAAGGATAAATGCCGGTACTGTCTTAAAACCAGTTCCATTCTGGTGTATATGCAATTCTCGGGTTTTTCATATAACATCTCATCTGTCAGAGAGTCCAGATAGGACAACGTCTTTTTTTCTATTTCATCCAGATATCGTAGAAGATCTTCATCGGACAGAACAACATTTGTAGGATTCTCCGGATTATCCATACCTGCTTGATGGAAGGAGGGCTCTTCATATACAAATGGATTGATAAACCATTTGTCTGCAGAATGAAGCGCATGATAGACCCATCTCCAGCAAGGTGCACCAACACAGAGAGCATTTCTATCATATGTCAGTATCGAAGTGCGTATGTTTCTGAAATTTGGTCTTACGGTATTTTTGATGATCATACATAATTCATTCACCTGAAGTACCTCCTTGCATTTGCTTAAGTATAAATGTATAATAGCTCAAACCCATTCATCTGTATAATTGAAATAAATGAATGGATTATTCAAAAATATTGAATTAACTAAGTCAATATTTTTGGATAGGGCAGAGGAATCGATTATGACAATAACGCAGTTAAGTACATTTTTAAAGATTGCAGAGCTTGGTAGTTTTTCGGCTGCGGCTAACAATATGGGATATGCGCAGTCTACGGTGACTACTCAGATCAAGCTGCTTGAGGAAGAACTGGACTGTCAGCTTTTCGAGAGATTGGGCAAGACTATTGTACTTACTTCCCAGGGCGAGAGGCTTATTGCGTATGCGAAAAAAATGCTTCAACTGGAGCGGGAGATTCATCTTGAAATATCTGATGAAGAAGAGCCCACAGGGGTATTAAAAATAGGTGTTTCGGAATCGCTTTGTTATAATCGCGTGCCGAAAGTTTTGATGAAATATAAAAAAGAAGTACCGGGTATTGATATTCAACTTGTGTTTGTCACACATGATACTTTTCCTGATATGCTTCAAAAAGGCGAGATTGATCTGGTTTACACACTAAATCCGTATATAGAAGATGGGCGTCTTACAATGTTGTATAGGCAAAAAGAAAAACTTGGATTTTTTGTTTCGCCGGAGCATCCCCTTGCAGGGAAAAGGATAAAAGAGAAGAACCTGGCGGATTATCCGCTTCTTTTGACAGGACATAATTGCAGCTTCAGGCAGATGCTTCTTACAGATCTATCACAAAACGAGGTGGAGCCTGATATTCTTCTTGAAACAAGCAGTAAGGAAGTGCTTAAGCAATTTGCATCAAATGGTCTTGGCGTTGCATTTATTCCGGATATGACAGCTGAAAGAGAAGTGGAGAGCAAGCACCTGGTAAGACTGGACTGGAGAGGCAATGCGTTTCCAATTTACTCACAAATATTTGTGCATAAGGATAAACATGTAAGTAAAGCAATCAGCAGTTTGGTAGACATTATCCAAAAAGAGATACAATATTGAAAATATACTTTTACAAATATAGATTTCAAAATCGGCTTATTAAGGAGAGATATATATGAATAAAATAATGATTGTAGAAGATGATAAGGCGCTGTGCGAAGAATTGTCGCTACTTCTGGAAAAGTCAGGATATTCAGTACGGAGTGTTAAAGATTTTTCTGACGTATATTCGCAAATGATATCCGCTAATTCGGATCTTATTTTGCTGGACATTAATCTTCCTAAGGAAAACGGAGAGGTCCTTTTACAGAAATTCAGAAAAAAGTATGATACACCCGTTATCATGCTTACAAGCAGCGCCGGAGATATAGATGAAGTCGTATCAATGAGTTATGGGGCGGATGATTATATAACAAAGCCATATAATCCGACTATTTTGCTTTTGAGAATTGCTGCGGTTTTGAAGCGAAGTGTTAAAAGCGGACAATTGCAGGAATACAAAGGAGTCATTGTAAGCAGTATAAAGGGGAGTCTTGTAAAAGGTGATCAGGAGCAGGTGCTTACAAAAAATGAGATGCTAATATTTCAATTACTTCTTGATCATCAAGGAGAGATTGTATCCCGTGATGAACTTATGACCGTACTTTGGGACAATGATGAATATATAAATGACAATGCACTCTCCGTTAATATCAGCAGACTTAGAAACAAGCTGGCAGATTTGGGGTTACAGGACGCTATAGAGACCAGGAAAAAGCAGGGGTATATATTGATATGACAATACGTGATTATTTGAAGGACAGACTAATTGCATATTTCATTTGGGCAATCTGCCATGCTATTACCATAATATTTTTGTTGGCGTATAAGGTTGGCGGGCAACCCATCATTGTTGTGACAGTTATTAGTATTATGGCGGTTGTTTCTCATGAAATATGGAATCTGAATCGCAGGAAGAACTTTTATAACATCATAAGAAAAACAACAGAGGAGCTTGATCAGAAGTATTTTCTTTCGGAAATGCTGAGTGAACCGGATTTTTATGAAGGAAAATTTTTATGCGACACTTTGTATTCCTGTAATAAATCCATGGTGGAAAATGTCAACAAATACAAAAAGAAGGCATCAGATTTCCGGGAATATATTGAACTGTGGGTACATGAAGCCAAGATACCTGTTGCAAGTTTGAGGCTTATCAGCCATAACAATCTGGGAGTTGTTAGTGATAAGGTAAATGTTCAGATCAAGCGTATCGATGATTGTATTGATAACGTGCTTTATTACGCGCGAAGCGAAAATGCAGAGAAGGACTATAACATAAAAGAAGTATCTCTCAAAAAAGTCTTCTCTAATGTAGCGGTAAGAAATCGAGAGGCACTACAGCTATCCGGCGGAAATCTTACAACTTACGGACTTGATAGAGAGGTTATGACAGACAAGAAGTGGCTTGAATTCATAGTAGGTCAGCTTATGGCCAACAGTATGAAATACGCTTCTGTCAAAAGACCACTTGAAATATCTGTAAAAGCTAAGGAAGTGGATTCAAATGTCATACTATACTTCAGAGATAACGGAATAGGTATTGTGGAAGCAGATCTTCCTTACGTCTTTGAAAAATCTTTTACCGGACATAACGGAAGAAGTAATTCAGAGTCAACCGGAATGGGGCTGTATATTGTAAAAAACCTGTGCGACCGCCTGGGACATGGGATCAGCGTTTCCTCCAAAGAAAATGAATATACGGAGTTTCAGATTACATTTGCAAGGAATGAGTTTTATAAAATGAGCTAAGATTACAAAATTGTAATGTTCCGTAAGATTAGAAAAAAGACAGGTGAAGAAAATTCCTGTAAAGTGAAGACAGTATAAAAGGAAAGGAACTGCTCTTATGGAATTACTAAATGTAAAACAAATAGAAAAATATTATGGAAGTAAGTCCAGCCTTACTAAGGCTATCGATGATATTTCATTTACTGTTGACAAAGGAGAATTTGTCGCAATCATGGGTGCATCAGGAAGTGGAAAGACCACTCTCTTAAATTGCATCTCAACCATCGATCGCGTTACGGCAGGACACATTTATCTGGAAGGTAAGGATATTACAACGTTAAAGGGGAAGGCGCTCAATAAATTCAGAAGGGAAAAGCTTGGATTTATTTTCCAGGATTTTAACCTTCTTGATACCCTTACTGCCTATGAGAACATCGCTCTTGCACTCTCTATTCAGAAAAAGAGATCCGGAGATCCGGACACCCGGATTAAGGCAGTTGCTGCTCAGCTTGGCATAACAGAGGTTTTAAATAAATATCCCTATCAGATGTCAGGTGGTGAGAAGCAAAGAGTTGCTTCTGCCCGTGCTATCATAACAGGTCCCCAATTAGTCCTCGCGGATGAGCCTACAGGCGCACTTGATTCTAAGTCAGCCAAAATGCTCCTTGAGCGATTTAATTTCCTCAACCGTGAGCTTGATGCAACCATCATGATGGTAACACATGACAGCTTCTCTGCAAGCTACGCAAGCCGAGTTCTGTTTATTAAGGACGGTAGGATTTTCAACGAAATAGCAAGGGGAGGAGACAGCAGAAAAGAATTCTTTAATAAGATCATTGATGTGATCACTTTGCTGGGAGGTGATGCAAGCGATGCTCTTTAAAATCCCCTTTAGAAATATAAAAAGAAGTATGCGAGATTACACCATATACTTTTTTACACTGATAATTGGTGTAGCAATTTTTTATGTGTTTAATGCTATCAGCGGACAGGCTGCAATGCTCAAACTTGTATTTGTTGGCTCCGAAGTGATACATGCATTAAAGACCGTCCTTTCGGGAGTAAGTGTGTTTGTTGCATTTATCCTGGCATTTTTGATCGTATATGCAAGTCGCCTTTTGATGAAGCGAAGAAACAAAGAATTTGCTGTATACATGATGCTTGGAATGAGTAAACGCAGGATATCCGCAATACTGTTTTTGGAAACCATCATTGTGGGAATATTTTCTTTGGCGGTAGGACTTGTTGTGGGAATCGGTCTTTCACAGCTTATGAGTGCAGTGGTCGCCGGGCTTTTTGAACAGGATATGTCTTCATATGAGTTTATGGTGTCAGGCAATGCAATCATGCTTACATGTCTTTTCTTTGCGGTAATGTACCTTATGGTGCTTATCTTTAACGGCGCAGCAGTGACAAGAATGAAGCTTATAGATCTCATTCATAGCGGAAGTAAATCTGAGAACATTAAAGCAAGAAATCCTATCCTATGCGTGGTTGTATTCCTTATTTCCGCGGCAGCGCTTGGATTTGCATATTATCAGGTCGGATGGAATTCCATAGTAATTGATACAAATAAATTACGTGTATATATTGCAATAGGAGCATTAGCGACTTTCTTCGTTTTCTGGTCAGTCTCTGGCATGATGCTTAGAATCATGAGCTTGAATAAAAAGTCATATTTCCGTGGACTTAACGTTTTTACCTTCAGACAGATAAGTAGCCGCATCAATACAATGGTATTTTCTATGACAGTTATCTGCTTGATGTTGTTTTTAACGATATGTGCTCTTGCAGCTTCTTTTACAGTAAGAAATTCCCTTAACGAAGAGCTGCGATCAAGATGTCCTGCAGATGCATCTTTACGCTATTGTTATTACGCCGACGAGGGCGATGAAATAAGATCGAGGAGATGCGGAAGTCTTGAAGAATTATACAGAAAAAACGGCTACAACTTAAGAGATGGCTTTTCTGAATATGTAGATTATTATCTGTATGGTGACTCTTCATTTAAAATGTCAACTTTTTTGGGCGCACATATTGATGATTTAAAGAAGAAATATGCTAATTATGCTTACAGTAATGATGAAGATATCATTAAGCTCAGTGATTACAATGAACTAATGAAACTATACGGAAAAGAAACATATGAGCTTGAAGATGGTCAATATATCATGTTATGTGATGTGAAAGACTTCAATAAAGTCGCGGATGTTGTAATTAAGGAAAATCCTCAGATCACTGTTTTTGGAAAAACTTTAACATCCAAATATGATGAGTGTCTGGATGGATTTATAGAAGTTGGCGGTTTTCATCATAATTATGGATTGTTTATTGTCCCCGATAGTGTTGTTCCTGACGAGGCAGAACCCACCGCAAATAATTTTAGCGGAAATTATGTTGCAAATGATGATGAAGGGCTTGTCCAAATTGAAAAAATGCAGCAGAAACGAAATTCAGATGTAGATGCGAAGTGGCAGAAACAGAATCCCGATAAAATTGGAAATGTAATTCTTAATACTAAACAGGATCAATATCGAGCTACGATTGGAATAGGAGCCACCGCTGCATTCATAGGACTTTACTTGGGATTGATATTCCTTATTGCTTGCGGGGCAATCCTTGCACTGAAAGAATTATCCGAAAGTATTGACAGTATTCCAAGATACGAGATTCTTCGTAAGATGGGAGCAGAGGAAAAAGATATATCTGCATCTTTATTCCGCCAGACAGGTATATTCTTCATACTGCCGCTTATACTTGCAGCCCTTCACTCTGTATCAGGTATAAAATTTGCAATCAGAGTGATTGATGATTATGAAATTAAGGGAATAGCAGAGTCCGTTGCCATAACATGTTTGATGTTGCTGATCATATACGGCGGATATTTCCTTGTAACGTACTTAAGCAGTAAAAATATTATCAAACAAAAAGATTGATATACAGTGGAAAATAAAAAACAACATCGGTGATTTACAAGACGTAAAAAGAGCTTCCGAATATTTGTATTCGGAAGCTCTTTATGTAAAATGGTTTACTTCATTTTTTCCCTTACAAGCTTTTTCATTTCCTCAAGACTGATGCCTTCGGATTTATCAGAGTCGACGCTAAAAGAACCATCTTCTGTTTCCCATTCGGCCTGATAATAAAGGCCATCATTTCCGTAAAATTTAACGCTGATTCCATCAACTTCCACAAGCTCATAATCAGAAATATCATTGAACGAATCGTTGTCGCCTGCCGCCTCAAAAGCAGGAGCAGTAGCTTCGGATGCATATTCTGTATCCATAAAGTGGTCTGAATAGCTTGATGTATTTGTGTCTGGTTTAAATAAAACATTTGAAATGATAACGGTTCCTACAAGTGCCGCAGCGATTGTCGCAGCGTTTCTGATGAAGCTTTTGAATTCTACAATCTTAGCGGACTTAGAAGATTCTGTCTGAACCTCTTCCGTAGCCTTGGTTCCAAGCTCTTTTTCAATGTTCTGGAGGATTCGGCTACGCATATCTTCTGTAACTTTAATTTCGTCCATAGCTTTATTATATTTATTCAAAGTCGTATGCCTCCTTCAAGATTTTTTTGAGCTGCTTTCTGGCTCGTAGCAGATCAGATCGCACGGTGGATTCTTTCCTATCGAGGATGCCTGATATTTCCGTGGTTGAATATCCTTCTTGGTAAAACAAGTGAATAACTTCACGTTGTTTTTCCGGAAGCGATTTAACTGCTTCCCAGACAAAAGAAAGATCTTCTTCATTTTTGGCAACCAGGCCTTCGTCAAGTTCATCAGCTTCTCTTATCTTGTTATACTTGATCTTGTTCTTGCTGAGATTTGATGCCACAGTAATAAGCCAAGCTTTTTCGTGGTTTTCATCCTTGAATTCAGGAGCTGATTGTATAAATTTAATCAGGGTTTCCTGAAGTATATCCTCAGCGTCACTCATGTTGTGGAGATATGAGTAAGCTACTCTCAAAAGTCTATCTCCGTATTTGTCTAAAATCACCTCGGCTTTCGCCTTCATATACATAATTCTCCCCAAAAATTTTAGTCGCTGGGAAGATTATAACATGTAAGTAAAATATTATTAACTGTTCTTTGAAACCATTCTCACAAGTTGATTGAATTCATCTTTATATTCATCAGTGGATTCAATGGTTTTATAGGTATCCATAATGTACTCAAAAGAAGAATTACCCTTGTGTTCACTATCGCTTAGGATCATTGCAAATTCCGCAACCAATCCGGCGAACTTTACATTCTCGCTTGGGCTTTCAGATACAGCGTCATCATTTACAACAACACTTATAAGTTCTGAAGTATCACTTTCTGGTTCCTTGTAACGAATATTTACTGTTGCAAATTCATCTGCATAATTACCTTCGTCATCTTTTTTCTCAGAATCCTGATACTTAAGATTTGCAGCAGACTGGGAGCCGGATTCGATTATCTCGTACAGAGCAACGACTGTATGCCCTGATCCGATCTCTCCGCCATCCTTGGTGTCATCGTTAAAATCTGTTGCATCCATGAGTCTGTTCTCATAACCGATAAGTCTGTATGAGTTAACCTTGTTGGGGTTGAACTCAACCTGGAATTTAGCGTCCTTAGCCACTGTATAAAGTGTGGAATTCATTTCCTCTACGAGAACCTTTTTTGCCTCAAGCATTGAATCAATATATGAATAATTTCCATTACCACAGTCAGCGAGTCTTTCCATTCTGTCGTCCTTGTAGTTTCCTGTTCCAAAACCAAGAACTGAAAGAAATACTCCGCTTTCTTTTTTCTCCTCGATTAACTTCTCAAGCTCGTCCGGGCTTGAAATACCAACATTCATATCTCCATCGGAAGCGATAATAACTCTGTTGTTACCTCCTTCAATATAATTCGCTTCTGCGATCTGATAAGCTCTTTCAATTCCGGCAGCGCCGTTGGTTGAGCCGCCTGCTTTAAGATCATTTATGGCTCGAATGATCTTCTTTTTGTTGGAAAGGCTTTCTCCCTCAAGAACAACCGTATCACTACCTGCATAAGTGACAATTGATACAGTTCCTTCGTCAGGAAGATTCTTAATTAGTTCCTTAAATGCTTTCTGCAAAAGAGGAAGCTTGTCTTCGTTAAACATTGATCCTGAAACATCAATAAGAAATACAAGGTTGTTCACGATTTCTTCGTTAGATTCAACTTCCTGTGCCTTAACTCCAACAAACATTAGCTTATGATCTTCGTTCCAAGGACATGGAGCGATTTCGGTGGTTACGCCAAATTTTTCGCTTTCCTTTGGATAATTAAGATCATAATTAAAATAATTGATGAATTCTTCCGGTCTGACTGCATCGGCATTTATGTCGGATGCGCCTGATCCGGATTCGATCATCCTGCGGACATTTGCGTAAGAAGCAGTGTCCACATCAGCTGCAAATGTAGAAAGCGGCTGAGTCTGAGTTACAAAGAAACCGTTCTCATCCGGCTTCTCGTAGGATTCTGTGTTTTCCGGCTCATATTCGACATAATTGTATGTGTCAGAGCCGGATTCTGTGTACTCCGCATATTCGGTAGGTGCTGTCTGGTAAGAATTCTTTGAAGATCCGCATCCACTTAGTGCGCCGACAAACACAGTCATCCCTAATAATAGTGACATTACCTTTCTTTGTTTTTTCATAATGTATCCCTCCGTTCGGGCAGTTTAGTATACTGTCCTACTATATAAACAAAATAGCGGATAGAATTGTTGCAAAAAATTATTGACAATAAAAAATGTAATGTTATTATAATGTTATAACAAGTTGAACGGAGGGCAAAATGTTAGACAGCAACTTACCGGTTTCATTGCAATATCAGCTTAGAGAAGTACTGTTTGAGAAGCTTAATTCGGGGGAATGGAAGGCCGGAGAGCAGATTCCAAGCGAACACGAGCTTTGCGAAGAGTACGGGGTCAGTAGGATTACGGTCCGCGAAGTACTTAAGGAGTTGGTTCAGAGCGGATACCTTAAGAGAAAACAGGGAAAGGGAACTTTCGTTTCCAAACCTTCGGTTGAAGCAACTCTTGTGAGTAATTATTCTCTATCAGCTGACCTTAAGCAGAAAGGAATATCTTCTGAGTTCAAATTAATTTCACTTAACCTTGTTGAACCTTCACCTTCTAAGAGAGAGTTCTTTGAACTTAAGGAAGGGGAGAAACTGGTTGAGATTGTGAGAACCAGGACTATCAAGGATGAGATCTACGCTTGGGAGAAGGCACTTGTTCCGGAAAAGTATCTTAAGGATCTTACAGAGAAGGAGATCCAGGAGAAAGGTCTTTATCCTTCGATAAAAGAGAGGACAGGTCTATATCCGGTAGAAGCAGACGAGCGAATGGAAGCCGTTATTTGCCCTGCTTATGTTGCTAAACAGATGAATTTGCCGACAAACACAGCGGTATTTAAGGTGAAAAGAAATACAAAATCAATGAGTGGCTACATTGAGAAGTGCGAAAGTTATTTGGTTGGGCAGACCTATAACATAAAGCACATCATTAAAAACGGCATCTAGATTAAAGGGGTCTAGGAGAAAACTATTTTACTATTGGAAGGGAGATTACTATGAAGAGATTGGCTATTGTATTGGCATGTGCGTTAACTTTTTCATGCTTGGCAGGCTGTGGTGAGAAGGACACCACAACAAGCGCTGAACCGGCAGCCGAAGTTAATGAGACAAACGCAGAACCTGTTGCCGATGGCAATGAGGTTGATGATGAGGAACCTACATTTGACACAGAGATTGAGAAGACTCTGTATGAAGCAAGCAAGATGTCAGATGAGGAACTTTATGAAAAGGCTAAGGGAGAGACTAACAAGACTGTGGTTTATTCAACAACAAGTCTTGCAGCAACAGCAGTAGAGACATTCCTTGCTAAGTATCCGGACCTTACGATTGAGGTTTCCGATATCGGCGAGGCAGATATGTTTACAAAGCTCTCGACTGAGGTTGGTAGCGCAGCAGATGGCGCAGATATGGCATTGTTACAGAACGCATACAGAGTTAACAATGAACTTATCTCAGAGGATCTTCTGTACAATTATTTTCCTGAGGCTTTGAAAGGCGTTGTAGAAGAAGGATATCAGGATCCCACAGCTATTCTTTTTGTATCAAAACTTATTTTCATAAATAAGTCTGATGCTTCCGTAGAGGACCTTAAGAACGTGTGGGAGCTTACAGAGACCAAATATAAAGACAAGGTATTTTTCAAGAATCCTGCTGATGAGCCTGTTGGAATGAACTTCCTTATCATGCTCACTTCAGATGAGTGGAATAAAAAACTCAGCGATGCTTACAAATCTTATTTTGGAAAAGAATGGGACAACTCTGCAGAGTATAAATCATGTGCTTATGAGTTCCTTGATAAATTCCTTGCTAACTGCAACTATACATATACTGCTGATGGTGGTATTTGCGGCGGTATAGCAGAAGGTGAGCCTGGAAGCGTTGGACTCTTTGTATTCTCAAAGCTTAGAACCAACGAAGTAGCAAGAGAAAATTTACAGATTGCAGCAACAGGAAATGACGGCAAGGGTATCGAAGGCTTTGCGGGATTTATGTATCCCACATATGCACAGGTTTGTGCTGATACTGATACACCTTACACATGTGCTCTTTTCATCAATTATCTTCTTTCAGAAGAAGGCGGAGCAGCTTGGAACAACGAAGACAACATGGGAACATACCTTGCAAATACATCAATTGCATTAGTACCTGATTCAACAGGACTTGATAAGGAAGTAGATTACTGGTTGGATCGCTGCGTTATTGAAGATGGGGATTATCTTGCAGCGAATTATGCAGAGGTATATGAGTATATCGCATCACGCATAAACTGATCTGAGAGAAACAGGTATTAACATATGGTGGAGGGGATTCTCTCCACCATATGTGGTCTTTGGAGGGTTGTATGAAAGCTATAAATTTGGAGAAGATCAAGAATAGAATCAAGACCTATTTCTCCAATCCGGCGAACTGTATGCTGGTCTTTTTCTTCTGTGTTTTTCTGGGGCTGTCTATATACCCCATAACAGCAATGATAAAGGAAATGTTCGTGGTACACGCAGGGATTGAGAAGACTTTGATCACTGCCAAGAAGGGATCATTTACCTTATATCATGTTCAGAAATTGTTCATTCCAAGCGAATGGAGTGTGACCTCTTTTTATATTCCTTTTAAAAACTCATTTTTGCTTGGACTGTTTGGGGCAATCCTGGCCATTATCTTTGGCGGAGTAACAGCCTGGCTTATGACAAGAAGTAACCTTGTACATAAAAAGATAATCGGAACCTTGTTCATGTTCCCGTATCTTATGCCCGCGTGGACACTTGCTCAGTTCTGGATCTATCTTTTCCAGAATTCAAATGTCATGAGTGGCAACAAGGGAATAATGCAGTCGCTTTTTGGAATATGTATGCCACAGTGGTTTGTATATGGCTTGTTTCCCTGCGTGATCGTGAACAGTTTGCACTTTGCGCCTTTTGCATATATCTTGATCGGCGGAATTTTGCAGAACATGGACGCAACGCTGGAGGAATCTGCACAGATACTTAAAGCAAACAGGCTGAGAATAGTAAGAAAGGTCACATTACCGATTGTAATGCCGGCTCTTTTATCTACATTTCTTCTAGTCTTTTCAAGCGGATTTGCTTCATATGCTGTGCCGGTATTCTTGGGCGGTGCAGTTAGATTCTACACACTTGCCAGCAAGATGAAAGCCATGATCAATGCAGGATATATGGGACAGGCCTACATCATTGCCGCAGTCATGATCTTGTGCGGAATCATTATCCTAATGATAAACCAGAAGTATACAAACAAGAGAAGATCATTTACTACAGTAACAGGAAAGTCAGGTCAGGTATCACTTGTTAATCTTAAGAAGGCAAACAGACCTATATCAATCGCGATGATCATTCTGACTGTTTGCTTCTCCGTAGTACCTCTTATAGTATTTGCACTTCAGACTATTCAGAGAGTTCCGGGAGACTACAGTGTTTCGAATTGGACTTTGGATTTCTGGATAGGAAAAGATCTGGATGCATATAAGATGGGAATGGTTGGTGGAATCCTGGTTGGACAGGATTTCCTGATGGCGCTGTTAAGACTTGTGCTCCTGTCACTTGCATGTTCTGCATTTGCGGGAACAGCCGGATTGTTCATTGGATATTCGGTTGTAAGAAACAGAAGGACAAGACTTTCCAAGATGGTAGAGGCAATGTCATTTTTCCCATACCTCATACCCACAATCGCTTTTGCAGCAATTTACTTGGCACTTGCCTCTACCAAAACCTTCTCGTTCCTATATAACTCTTTTGCACTGCTTGTACTTGTAGGCGGCGTAAAGTATCTGCCATTTGCATCAAGGGGATGCATAAACTCGATGTTGCAGGTTTCCTCTGAGATAGAGGAAGCGGCAATCCTCATGAACGTACCTTGGTACAAGAGGATATTCAGAATACTGGTGCCGATTCAAAAGACCAGTATTTTCTCCGGATATCTGCTTCCAATAGTTTCTGCCATGAGAGAAGTTGATCTGTTTGCTCTTATTGTAGCTAACAGCAGATACATGTTGACGACAATGCTTCTGGCATTTAACCAGACAGGATACGATCAATATGCCAGTGCCATAACGCTTCTGATCATAGTGATCGTACTTGTCATCAATCAGGTTTCAAGCAAGCTTACAGGAGCGTCAATCTCGCAGAGTGTCGGCTCGTACAACAAACAGTAGAGGAGAAAAGAGTATGCCTAGAATAGAACTTATAAATATCACAAAAAGATGGGGAGATTTCTTCGGAGTCAAAAACCTAAACATGGTAATAGAAGACAGGGATTTTGTGTCACTTCTTGGACCCTCGGGCTGTGGAAAGACAACGACTCTTAGAATGATCGCAGGTCTGGAGACTCCCACTGAAGGTATCATAAAGATCGGTGATAAGGTGGTCTTTGATTCGGAAAAAGGCGTTAACCTTTCTCCGGATAAACGAGATGTTGGGTTTATTTTCCAGAATTATGCTCTCTGGCCCCATATGACGGTATATGAAAATATTGCCTTCGGACTTGAGAGTATGAAATGGGACAAAAAAGAGATAGATAAAAGAGTGAAAGAAATGCTTGCCCTTATGAAGATCGAGGAGTTTGAGAAGAGATATCCTTCAGAGATTTCGGGTGGCCAGCAGCAAAGAGTTGCAATAGCAAGAACGCTCGCTATTAAACCTCAGGTGCTTCTTATGGATGAACCTTTGTCAAATCTTGACGCCAAGCTTCGTTTGGAAATGAGAACAGAGCTTAAGAGACTTCATGCGGATACAGATTCAACTTTTGTATACGTTACACACGATCAGCTTGAAGCAATGACTCTTTCAACGAAGATCTGTCTTATGAAAGAGGGAACGATCCAGCAGTATGCACCTCCTCTCAAGGTTTATAACGAACCCAACAACTTGTATGTTGCTGATTTTGTAGGAAATCCCAGCATGAATTTTGTTAATGGAAGGATAGAGAAAAGTGGTGATAAGTATGAGGTTTCACTGCTTGGATACAAGGCTGAATTTGTTCCAAATGAGGAAGTTCAGGGAATAGACGGAGACGTTACCGTGGGATTCAGACCTGAGTTTATGAAGATTGCAGAAGATGGCAAGATAAGTGCGACCGTATATTCGACACTTCCATCAGGTCTTGAGACTACGATCAAACTAAAGATTGGTGAAGAGATAATTTCATCTGTTGTATTTGGTGCGTCGGATTATGTGACAGACGAAGAGCTAAGGTGCAATATAGCCGGTAGCAACGTTTGCGTTTTTGACAAGGATGGACAAAAAGTCGCAATGGGTCAATTGATCATTAGATAGAAAAGGAAGAGTGCAGTGGATACTAAAATTGCAGAGATCAAAGCAATAGCATCAAGTGAGAGTTTCATAGAAGGTTTTGAGCCCCAAAACGTCTGCGATGGAAGATCTGATACGGCGTGGAAAGCAGATCCGTATTTTAAATGGCTGATGCTTGATTTGGGCGATGACTATCACGTAGAGCATATCAATTTAATAACCGGTCACGATGGAGAATTTTATCATTACCATGTGGAATGCAGTACGGACAGGATAAATTGGTATTTTGTCATGGAAAAAGATGACGAAGTTCCTGCGACGGAAATCGGAGATACCATAGCGATAAATAAGATAGCGAGGTTTATCAGGATCACAGTTTCTTACTGTTCAAGTTCGAGCACTGTGACGGTTGAAAATGTTTCTATACAAGGTTATCCCGTTTCCAAGAGAAAGCTGCCTACGGATATAACTCTTGAAAGAGTAAAAGCTGTTGAGGGAGAAGTCTTGTCAGGATTTGTACGTCTTGATGATTATGCGGTAGAAGAGACTTACACAGACTCTGTTCTTGAAGCAACAAAGCCCGGAGCAGTACTAAGATTTTCCAATGTATATTTCTGGACAAAAGATACGGAGCAAATGCGGTTCTGTCTGGGGCTTCCCGTCAAAGATAAGGTTTCTTACGTAAATATCGAAGTGAGACTGGATGCAGTGGATGGTGAAAAAGTAGGAAATATACATCTTTGCAGGCAGTACACTTATTTCACAGAGTTAGCAATCGATATATGCAGGGACAGTGGAGAGCCTGTTTCGGGAAAACATGACTTATATATTATTGTGACACAGATCGATGAGCCACAAAGCGTTGTGCTTTATTGGGTTAAGCTTGATAAGCGCCCGGAGCTGTCTCCTGCAACAATGGATTACAGAGATGAGCTTATTGAGGATGATGAACCTTATAAGATCTTTTTTGGAGATATGCATTCTCATACGGGGCTTACTGACGGTTTTGGAACAGCAGAGCATGCTTATGACTATGCAAGGAATGTTGCCAAGCTGGACTTTTTGGGCATAACTGAGCACAGTAATTGCCTTGATGAAATGTTTGACTGCGACAAGAGTTATAAGTGGAGAGATCTAAAAAGAGCTGCCCAAAGAGCCACCGAGAACGGCAAATTTGTAGGCTTATACGGTTCTGAAACTACCTGGTACAATCAGTTTGGACATATGAATATATACTGCGCTGATTTTTACCTTAATTCTTATGAATTTAAGTTTGATGATGCGGAGGAGTATTACAGTAAGCTCAAGGATTACAGCGGTATTATAAGTCAGTGGAATCATCCATGGTCTTGCGGAAACAGACATTTTGATTATTTTGAACCTTATGATGAGGAACTGGACAAGATAACTTACACTATCGAGCTTAACAACATAGAGTTATCGGGAGAAGAGATTTTAAAGTATTACGTGATCGCTCTTGATAAAGGATGGCACCTTGCTCCAGTTGGTAATCAGGACAATCACCAGGAAAACTGGGGTACTCAGAATGGGATCAGAACAGGAGCCATTATGAGAAGGCTCACCGCTGCTGATATCTATGACGCCATGAAGAATCTGCGAACATATTTCACCGGAACGCCCGGCTTTAGAGTTATGTATTCGATAGATGGAAAAATACAGGGGTCTATCATTGATTGGACTGACGATCTAACCATTAACGTTAAGGCTTCCTGCGATGATGAATGCAGGATTGGCAGAATAGATGTTTATGGAGAAGGCGGAGTAGTAATAGACACTGCTTTTTGCAATGACAGTGTTATTGATAAGAACATAAGAATTAAACAAAAACAAAAGTATTACTTCCTAAAACTTACCCGAGAGGATAGACAGATTGCGGTAACAGCCCCGATTTGGATAAAGTAAAAATCATCCGGGTATAGGTACAAATGAATTATTACAGTAGTCATTTCATTTGACGCAAAGGCATATAAATGATAACCTTTTCATATGCGATTTGACTTGAATTATTAATGACCTATAAGCGCATTCATTTTTTCTTTGATGAATGATTATAGGTCATTTTTAAGTGGGCGCTAAGCTCTATCGAGGGGATATAATCAGGGGAATTTATAAAGGTGGAGGATAATGGGAATGAGAAAAGCGAGTCGGAAAGCGCTTTCTTTAGTGTTGTCTTTTTTGATGACACTATCTGTTGGTGTGTTTGATTTCTCTTTGGTTACATATGCAGAGGAACCGGCAAAAGCCAATCATGTATGGACAGCTATTGATCTGGAAGATATTTCTGATGATGATTCCATAGCTATCACTATGACTACGCAAGCAGGAACAACTTATGTTCTTCCAAATGCGAAAGCGAGTGGACCGTTAGTAGTCACTGCGACAGTTAAAGATGACAAAATGACAATCGCAGAAGGTAGCGACAGTGATTATGCGTGGAAGATCACCAAAACCGTTATTGAAAAGGTAACTTCAACCAATGACGAAAATGAAGCGGAGCCAAATACAGAGGAACCTGAAAACGGTTCGTTGGATGAACTCAAAAAGGACAATTTAGATAATCCAACCACAGGTGCTTCCGGTGCATATGACGATAACAAACAGCCCGGAGATAACTCTCAGGGTGATGATAAACAGTCAGTCGGCTATGTGGGCGAAAATAACAAGGGAGAGAATCCTCCCATTTTGCAAAGTGATGACGGCAAGGGAAAAGAATCAAACTCTGATAATAAGCCGGCTAACAATGCTGAGAACAAAAAAGAAACAGCGGACCCCGACGTAGAAAAAAATAACGACGGGAAAACACCTGCAAATGGAAACGTCCAAACAATACAGCAGACTGTTCAGGAAGATCCTGCTACCACAAATACAGATATCGAACCTGAAGAGGAAGACGAAGACGGAAAAACCGTAACGGAAGAATATTACACTATAGAATCTGTTAATGGCGGCGTGCTTTATACAAATGCAGCTAACAACGGCGTTAGAGTTGGCAGCGCGCCAAATGATAAAGTCGGTGCAAAGTGGAAAGTTGATAGCGGGTATCTATGTGCACAAGATTCTAAAGAAGAAGTTAGATATCTTGGGGTGTATAATGCACAAGATTTTAGAGCTTATCTTAAAGGTAAAGACGGAGCTATTAGTAACAATATTAAAGGGCAGAATCTGGTCTTTTATAAGCTTACAGATCAGGAAGCAAGCGCAGCTTTGCAAGCTCCCAAGGCATCCATAGAGAGCGGCGAGGAAGTAGATTACGACACAGAGATTACGCTTACTTGTGATACAAAAGATGCCAAGATTTACTACAACACAAACGATACAGAGAATTACTCTGAATATAAAGAGCCTATCAAGATAAAGAAGGATTGCACTATCCATGCCTATGCGCTAATAGGTGATGCAGGAAGTGGCGAAAAGAGCGAGCAGGTATCTTTTGAATACAAGCTGAAAAAAGGCGTGAAGATAAAAGACTTGTCTTCTCTCATTGACGGACAGGAGTTTGTACTTGTTCACGATGACAAGGAGATGATGTCTTCAGCTCCCGGAGCTGAGAAAAATAACAAGAAGCTTTCGCCAATCAGTGTTGAGCTTAATGAAGAGGGATATCTTGTTTATAAAGACACTGAGCTCAAGATAGCAACACTTAAGCTTGAGAAGACTGATAACGAGGGTGAATATTATATTGCAGCTGAACTTGTAAATGAAGATAGCGAGGAGACATCGACAGGCTATCTCACAACAGGTGCTACAGGAAATGCTCTTACTTTGGAAAAAGAGAAATCTTCGGAAGGCTTGGATCTTTGGGAGTTTGAAGAATCAGAAAACGGATCTTTTCTTGTAAAGAGTGTTAATGCAAAATATCATGATAAAAAAACAAATGTAGATAAGCTCCAGTATTTTGAATATTATAATAATTTCTTTACTGTTTATAGTTATACTGATGGATCAAACAAGGCAGATTACACATTTTCTGCCTATACCGCTCCTGAGTGTGACGGCGAAGAGACGCCTGAAGATGAATTAGAGAGCGATCCGAATACAGAGCTTTTGGTTGCACAGTGGTCGGGTAATGCTGATTACTCTGAAAAAGAAGACACAGATAAGTATATCTACGGCGACATGTACAAGACTG
>JAEEXE010000044.1 GCA_016291375.1 Butyrivibrio sp. | reverse complement strand
GCTCCTATCTTTGATGTAGCTGATTATGGTGTAGTAGGAGATCTTAACAAGATCCTTCCTGTACTTACCAAGAAGATCAAAGAGGAACTTGCTTCCAAGTAATCTTTTATAAAAACCATAAATTTATCAAAGGTGCTTATGAGAAATCATAGGCGCCTTTTTTGAATGAAGTTCTGTAAAACCTCGCCAAGTTATTACTTAACCCCCTAGGGGGCTTGTAGCCCAAAACTTAGCTCACTATACTCTTTATTGGAATAGAAACTAATACCAAAACCAGAGTAGGGAGGAAGTTGGCTATGCATATGGCAGATGCGCTCATTGCTCCGGCTGTTGCAGGAACAATGTATGTAATGTCTACTGGAGCAGCAGGAGTTTCAGTTAAGAAAGTAAGAGAGGAAAGCGATGAGTCCAAGATTCCTGTTATGGGGGTTATGGGAGCTTTTGTTTTTGCAACACAGATGCTCAATTTTACAATTCCGGGAACGGGATCTTCAGGACATCTCTGCGGTGGAATGATGCTTTCAGCAATGCTTGGACCATATGCAGGCTTCCTTACCATGATAGGAGTGCTTTTGGTTCAGTGTCTTCTTTTTGCTGACGGAGGACTAATGGCACTTGGATGTAATATATGGAATATGGCTTTTTATGGGTGCTTTATAGGCGCGCTATTTATATGGCAACCTATTATGAAGAAAGGTGCTTCCAGAGCAAAGATAATAACTGCGTCCATACTGGGATGCGTCTTGACCTTGCAGCTTGGCGCTTTCTCGGTTACACTTGAGACGTTAATATCAGGAATAACGGAACTTCCTTTTAATGCTTTTGTTGCAACGATGCAGCCAATTCACCTTGCTATCGGATTTGTTGAAGGACTTATAACTTCTGCTGTCCTTATATTTGTATATGAGGCAAGACCTGAGCTTTTGTGGGGAATTGGTGAATCGATAGATAAAAAGGAAGCAAGATTATCCCTAAAGAAAACTGTTGCAGTCATTGCAATAGCAGCAGCTATTTGCGGAGGATTCGTATCTCTCTATGCATCTGCATTTCCTGATGGTCTTGAATGGTCAATGGAGCAGGTTGCAGGGACAACAGAGCTTGAAGCACAAGGAACAGTATATGAAAAGGCAGAAAACATTCAGGAGACAACATCTCTTTTGCCTGATTATACTTTCCCTGACAGTGAGTCAGCTGTTGGAACAAGCTTCTCCGGAATAGTGGGAGCGCTTGTTGTAGCGGTGCTTTCAGCGGTGTTTTGCTATGCCTTCAGGTTCTTTAGGAAAAAGACAGAGATTAAGGCGGCTACATGAATTCTATTGAGAAAAGGCTTTTGGAACTTAATAGATTGCAGGACTTACAGCAGCGTTCTCATTGGATGAATGATCTTCATCCTTTGGGGAAGCTGCTTATTAGCGTTATATATATTTCTTTTGTGACGAGCATAGATAAGTACAGTGTTGTACCGCTTATTCTGATGTCGTTGTATATTATCTTTTCATTCATAATTGGAGATTTTTCATTTAAAGAAGGCCTTTATAGAATGAGACTTGTACTTCCGCTTGTGTTGTTTGTAGGTGTTTTTAATCCCTTTCTTGATAAAAGCACAGTGATGATAGGTGACTTTGCTGTAAGAGGCGGATTGGTATCCATGATAACGCTGTTCATAAAAGGTTTGTATACGGTTCTTGCGGTTTATGCGCTCATAGCGACCACATCAATCGATGATATCTGCTATGCCTTAAGAACAATCCGCATTCCAAAGACTATTGTCATAGTGATCATGTTGATCTACAGATATGTTGATGTAATGGCCGGAGAGGCAGATAGAATCTACACAGCTTATAAGCTAAGAGCACCGGGGCAGAAGGGAATAGAATACAGATCCTGGGGAACATTGGTAGGACAGTGGCTTCTTAGGAGTATGGACAAAGCAAGGATTGTGTATGAAAGTATGCTTTTGCGCGGATTTAGAGGAGACTTTATCCCAAAGAAAAAGAGCATTCGAATTATAGATGTAATCTATCCGATGATATGGCTGGTTGTGTTTTTATATGTAAGATTATTTGTAAAATGAGGTGTATATGAAAACCGGAGTAAATGGAGAACTGCTGAATATATCAGAACTTAATTTTGCATATGAAAAAGATCAAGTGGTTCTGAGAGACATTTCTTTTAAAGCTGAATATGGTGAAAGTATCGGGCTTGTGGGTGCAAATGGTATAGGAAAATCAACTCTTATGAAACTGATGGTTGGCCTTTATCTTGATTACACAGGAAGCATCACGATTGCAGGACATGAGATGAGTAAAAAGAATCTTGATCACATAAGAGAACATATTGGTTATGTGTTTCAGGATTCTGACAGTCAGCTCTTTTTATCTACGGTTGAAGATGATGTGGCATTTGGCCCTCGGAACTATGGCCTTTCAGAGAAAGAAGTAGAGGAAAGAGTTTCTGAAGCATTAAGACTTGTGGGAATTGAAAATCTTAGAGATAATAAGACATACAAACTTTCAGGCGGAGAAAAGAAACTTGCATCAATTGCAACGATTCTTTCTATGAAACCTGATATAATAATCATGGATGAGCCTTCGGTGGCTCTGGATCCAAGAAACAGAAGGAATCTGATTCGGATTTTAAAAGGTCTGGGTGGTCTTAAGATAATAGCGTCGCATGATCTTGATTTTGTTATGAATACATGTGAGAGAACGATTTTGTTAGACGTGGGAACTGTTGTTGCAGATGGAAGGACTGAGGATATTCTTGGAAACAGAGAACTGCTGGAAGCACATGGGCTTTAATGGGTATGAAAGTATACATAAATGCGTTGAGTACTAATCATTAAAGTGATAAAATAATAATTGGTAAAGTGTATAAACTTGGAGGTAAAAATGGCTAGGAAAGTAGTACTTGCAGGAGCATGCAGAACAGCGATCGGAACCATGGGAGGAGCACTTAGTACAACACCGGCTCCGGCTCTTGGAACAATTGTAATTAAGGAAGCATTAAACCGCGCGGGAGTTAAACCTGAGCAGGTTGATGAAGTATATATGGGATGTGTTATCCAGGCAGGTCTTGGACAGAACCCTGCCAGACAGGCAGCATTAAATGCAGGTATACCTGTAGAAGTTCCCGCAACAACAATTAACGTACTTTGCGGATCAGGTCTTCACTGTGTAAACCTTGCTGCAAAGCTTATTTCTATGGGCGATGCGGATATCATTGTTGCAGGTGGTATGGAGAACATGTCAATGGCACCTTACCTTATGCAGCAGGGACGCTACGGATATCGTATGGGCTCAGGAGAGCTTCAGGATGCTATGATCAAGGATGCTCTTACGGATGCTTTCGGCGGATATCACATGGGTATCACAGCTGAGAATATTGCAGAGCAGTGGCACCTTACAAGACAGCAGCTGGATGAGTTTGCAGCTTGGTCCCAGAATAAAGCTGAGAAGGCTATTGCAGAAGGAAAATTCAAGGAAGAGATTGTTCCTGTTGAGATCAAGAAAAAGAAAGAGACAATTATTTTTGATACAGATGAAGGTCCAAGAAGTGGTGTAACAGCAGAGGGTATCTCACATCTTAAGCCTGCTTTCAAGAAGGATGGTATTGTTACGGCAGCTAATTCATCAGGAATTAATGACGCCGCTTCTGCTATCATAGTTATGAGTGAAGAGAAGGCCAAAGAGCTTGGTGTTAAGCCTCTTGGAACTTGGATCGCAGGTGAGCTTGCAGGCGTAGAGCCCAGCATCATGGGTATCGGACCTGTGGCAGCAACAAATAAAGTTATGAAGAAGGCCGGATATTCAATCGGAGACTTTGATCTTATTGAGGCTAATGAGGCATTTGCTGCGCAGTCTGTGGCTGTTCAGCATGACCTTGGATTTAGTAATGATGTTCTTAACGTAAACGGCGGTGCTATCGCTCTTGGACATCCTGTTGGATGTTCAGGAAACAGAATTCTTGTTTCTCTTCTTTATGAGATGCAGAGAAGAGATGTTCATAAGGGACTTGCAACATTGTGCGTAGGCGGCGGAATGGGCTGTGCAGCAATCGTTGAAAGATAAACTTCCATACTCATTTTAGGAGGATTTATGGCAGAACGCTCAATCCTTATTGTTGATGATAATGAGATCAACAGAGGTATACTGGGGGAAATATTCAAAGATAAATATAATATCCTTGAAGCCGGCGATGGCGTGGAAGCTATGAAGATCATCGAGGAAAACAAGGACAATCTTGCCGCTGTTTTACTTGATATCATTATGCCTGAAATGGATGGCTATGAGGTCTTGGAAGCTATGGCACAGAAGGATAATCTAAATGATACTATCCCTGTGCTTATGATCACTGCTGATACTTCTACTGAAGCGGAGCGTACCAGCTATCAGAAGGGTGCTGCTGACGTTGTGCATAAACCTTTTGATCCTGTTATTGTAAACAGAAGGGTGTCCAGAACTGTTGAGCTGTTTGATCGTAAGAATAATCTTGAGAAACAGGCTGATGATCAGACCAGAGTATTAAAGAAACAGTTCATATATCTCAAAAAGCAGGAAGAGAAGCTTCGTTACAGTAATGAAAAAGTAATAGATACCATTGCTACTATCGTAGAGTTCAGAAACATGGAGTCAGGCTATCACCTTAAGAGAATCAAAGGATTTGTAAGAATACTTGCACTGACTGCCATGAACAATTATCCAAAGGTTGGGCTTACGCCTCATCTCATAGATGTGATCACTCAGGCATCGGCTATGCACGATATCGGAAAGATATCGGTACCTGATTCTATACTTCTTAAGCCCGGTCGACTTACCAATGAAGAATTTGAGGTTATGAAGTCCCATACGACCAGAGGATGTGAAGTAATTGAAATGCTCAAGGATATTCAGGACAAAGAGTATTATGAGATGTGTCTTGATATATGCAGACATCACCATGAGAGATATGACGGCGGAGGATATCCTGACGGATTAAAGGGAGAAGAGAACTCCATAGGAGCACAGCTTACAGCGCTTGCAGATGTTTACGATGCTCTTGTAAGTGACCGTGTATATAAATCGGCGTACTCGGTTGATAAGGCTTATGAGATGATCAAGAACGGCGAGTGCGGAGTATTTTCACCAACTCTTTTGGCATGTTTTGAGTTTGCAAGACCGGATATGGAGAAACTTGTAGCACAAACCAAGGCAGCAGAAGCGGCCATGAAAGGCAACTATTCTCCATATAGTTCATAAAAGACTTGGGATAACAATTATTGATAAGTATTTAGAATATTTGTTGACAAAGACGCCTGCGGTGCATATAATATACTTTGTTGCCGCAGGCGAACATTTTTTATATGTGAGTGTAGCTCAGCTGGATAGAGCGTCTGGCTACGGACCAGAAGGTCGCGAGTTCGAATCTTGTCACTCACATCTTTGTAAAGAGATCAGACTTTCTGATCTCTTTTTTGTTGCACAAGACCGGCAAGCGAATGAATGCTTGTTTTTTATGGTATACTTTTAATTATGAGAAAATTTGAATTGATAGCTCCGTGCCATTTTGGCCTGGAGTCAGTACTTAAAAAAGAAATAATAGATCTTGGTTATGAGATCACATCGGTATCGGACGGAAGAATTTCTTTTGACGGAGATGCGGACGCTGTATGCCGCGCTAATATCGGACTTAGGACTGCAGAGAGAATTCTTATAAAAGTAGGAAGCTTTCATGCAGAGAGTTTTGAGGAACTCTATCAGGGAATCAAAGCCCTTCCTTGGGAAGAGTTTATCCCGGAGAGAGGCAAATTCTGGGTTAAAAAGGCTTCCAGTGTAAAGAGTAAGCTTTTCAGCCCGTCAGATATTCAGTCTATTGTCAAAAAAGCTATAGTAGAGCGCATGAAGCAGAGTTACCACACCGACTGGTTCAAAGAGGATGCAGAAAGCTATCCTATCAGAGTCTTTTTGATGAAGGATGAGGTGACGGTAGGACTTGATACAACCGGTGATTCACTTCATAAGAGAGGATACAGAAAGCTTGAGTCCAAGGCTCCTATTGCTGAGAACCTTGCGGCTGCACTTATCATGCTCACTCCTTGGCGAGGGGACAGGATTTTGGTGGATCCATTTTGCGGAAGCGGAACCATTCCAATCGAGGCGGCTATGATGGCAGCCAATATTGCGCCGGGGATGAACAGACACTTTACTGCAGAGACATGGACACATATCATCACACCTCAGAACTGGCAGGATGTCAGGGATGAGTGCAGGGATGAGATCATAACTGATATTGATACGGATATTCAGGGATATGATCTGGATCCGGATATGGTGGATATTGCGAGGATTAATGCCGCCAAAGCCGGGGTTGAGAATATGATCCATTTCCAGGCAAGAGATATAGCGGATCTAAGCCATAGGAAAAAATATGGTTTTATCATTACCAATCCACCATACGGTGAGAGAATCGGTGAGGGCGGAGAGTTACCTGCTTTGTACAAGACCATAGGTGAGAGATACCGAAACCTTGATTCCTGGTCTATGTATCTTATAAGCGGATACGAGCAGGCAGAAAAATACATTGGCAGAAAAGCAGACAAGAACCGCAAGATATACAACGGAATGCTAAAAACTTACTTTTATCAGTTTATGGGACCAAAGCCACCAAGAAGAAGCGAGTGAGAATGTCATGGATAATACAGCAATGAAAAAAATTGCCCTGAAGGCGGCAGTATTTGGCGTGGTTTCCATTGCAGTTATGCTTCAAAGATCTGCCACCAAACATATCATGATAACGGAGGCTTCAGGAGTTACAGTAGACCGTGGGACTTCCGGTGACGCATACAAGCTGCTTGTTAACAGAGACACAGGAGCTTCAGGGAAAGGCAAGCTTATAATACCCTTGTCAAAAAGCGTTAGTTCTGATGATATAGTGCTTGAAGACGGATATATGGACAGAGAGCTTATGATCCATATAGACAGCCGTGAAGATGGCTTTTACATGGATAACGCAGTTACGACGGATCTTGATATTTTTGACAGCGCAATCTGCTACAATGAAAATGAATCCGGAAAAGTATGCCTTGATTTCAAGCTAAAGGACTTCTATGTGAACGAGAGCACACTTACGGAGTCAAGCACAATAGAGATTGAGTTTGCAAAGCCTTCACAGAAATATGATAAGATAGTGCTTGTCAATCCGGTCGGAGGAACAGATGAGGTAGATGCTGTTTCATCTAAAGCGTCAGTAGATGTCGCGCTGGCACTTAAGAGCATAGCGGAAAAAGATTCTGATAATAATATCAGGTTCTTTTTTACCAGAACATCGGATATAGATGTGGATGAGCAGAAAAGAGTGGAGACTATAAGAGCTTGTGAAGCAGACCTTGTTGTTGAGATAGCTACGCAGGATGAGGCTTCTACGGAGACTGAAGGAATCAGATGCGGCTACAATGATGTCTTTTTTACGAATAGACTCACTAATGCAGAATTTGCAGATATAATAGAGAAGAATTGTGCAAGAAAGACCGGGGCTAAGGCGATAGGTCTTTTCCCTACCGATGCTAAGGACAGATTCATTGCGGAATCAACTGTTCCCGGTGCACGCATAGAAGTTGGACGCTCAGGAAGCAGAACTCTTGAGTCATCCGGCTATAAGAAAAAAATCGCTGAAGGCATTTACGATGCTGTTTTGGAAGCGTTTGAGGAGATGGAATGAGAATAGTTTTTGCTACAGGAAATAAGGACAAAATGAGGGAAATACGCGGGATTTTAGGTGACCTTGGTACTGAGATCCTGTCTATGAAAGAAGCCGGCGTAGAGGGCGATATAGAGGAAAATGGAAGTACATTTGCCGAGAACTCTATGATAAAGGCTAGAGGAGTATATAAGCTTATTCAGGATGCTGATGAAGAGGCGGCAAAGGAAACTATAGTTCTTGCTGATGATTCGGGGCTTGAGGTAGATTATCTTAATAAGGAGCCCGGCATATATTCTGCAAGATATATGGGAAGAGATACTTCATATACAGAGAAGAATAACAATATTATTGAGAGATTAAACGGAGTGCCGGATGAGAAGCGCACCGCAAGATTTGTATGTGCGATTTCAGCTGTTTTGCCCGGAGGAAAAGAGCTTTCTACAGTAGGTAATATGGAAGGTATAATCGGGTATAAGATTGCAGGAACAGGCGGATTTGGATATGATCCCATATTCTTTCTTCCTGAGTATGGCAAGACAAGCGCAGAAATATCCGCGGATGAAAAGAATGCTATAAGCCATAGGGGCAAAGCGCTCAGAGAGATGGCAAAGCTTTTAAAGGCGGAACTTTCTAAATAATCCCGGCAGGTGATCGAGATGCACAGATATTTGATGGTGAGTGACACTCACGGAAGAGATGACAACTTTTATAAGGTCCTTGATATTGAGCAAAATCTGGACGGAATAATTCACTGCGGAGACTTCGAAGGCTCTGAAGGGAAATTTGCCATTGCTGCGGACTGTCCGGTTTACTTTGTTTCCGGGAATAATGACTTTTTTTCTTCGTTGAAAAGAGAAATCGAATTCACCCTAGATGGACACAGGGTATTCCTTACTCACGGACATATGTATTTAGTATCCATGGACCTGGAAAATATCCGTGCTGAGGGGCTATCAAGGGGATGCGAAATCATTTGCTTTGGACACACACATAAACCGGTTGCCAAAACAATGGGCGGGGTTTATCTGTTTAATCCCGGTAGTCTAGCTTATCCGAGGCAGGAGGGAAGGCGACCAAGCTACATAATTCTAACTATAGACGGAGACAAGGTTGACGCTGAAATCAAATATTTATAATTGATAAAATAGTTGTTGACAAGCCCTCCAGAATCATTATATAATAAATCTCGCGTTACGGCTTAAGCCATAAGGGCGCGCTAGACGGGGTGTGGCTCAGCTTGGCTAGAGCACCTGCTTTGGGAGCAGGGGGTCGCAGGTTCGAATCCTGTCACCCCGACTTGCAGGAACCGTTTCGTTGATAATTTAATACGCGGGTGTAGTTCAATGGTAGAACACTAGCCTTCCAAGCTAGATACGTGGGTTCGATTCCCATCACCCGCTTTGAGTGGAAAACCTACTGAGGTTTTTCACGAAGTTGGTGTGAACCATGGGCGAACACTTAGTGAGCTGAGAGAACTTGCTGAAGTTTTTTTGAAGCTAGTTCGAACGTCTTCCGTCGAGCGAAGCGAGAGCGGAAGTTCCGAAAGCGAACTTAGTGAGAGTCCCAGAGCAGAGCACCATTCAAGATTCTCTCAAGTTTGGTGAGGATCCCATTGAGTAGAGCATCACATTATATAATCTACTCACCTTTTACCGTGTGTCCGTAGCTCAGCTGGATAGAGCAACGGCCTTCTAAGCCGTGGGTCGGGGGTTCGAATCCCTTCGGGCACACTTTATTTTTTAATAAGGCACATGATATTGCAGTAAACCATGTGTGAACATTTACATGGTGGCTATAGCGTAGTTGGTTAACGCGCCAGATTGTGGTTCTGGAGACCGAGGGTTCGAGTCCCTCTAGCCACCCGCTTGTAATTGCTACAGCGGAATGCTTACTATGCTCTTACAACATTGGGCTATCGCCAAGCGGTAAGGCACAGCACTTTGACTGCTGCATACGACGGTTCGAATCCGGCTAGCCCAGTTAGCGGCGGGATGTTTCGTCGCGTAATTACATCAATATGGGATATTAGCTCAGGTGGTAGAGCACTTGACTTTTAATCAAGTTGTCGGGGGTTCGAATCCCCCATGTCTCATGTGAAAACGCTCAACTTTTTGTTGAGCGTTTTTCTTTTGCGATTATTCTGCTTTTGAACAATAAAATAACGGCCGGAAACAATTCCGACCGTTAGATAAAATGTCTATTATTTGAGATCTTCAGCGATATCGATATTGATACCTGTGAGTCCGACAACAGCGCCGCCCTTTGCTTCTGATGAATCAGCATGAGGAAGGAGCCACTTGTTGGTTGCTGTAAGAAGAGCATCTTCTTTATTAGCGGGCTTGAAATCAGGCTTTCCAACATTAGTTCCCTTAGGAAGACCTACAAGAACCTGGAATCCGGAATCCTTGCTTGCCTGACAAGGTGCATAGTGCAGAGCAGTTGCATATACTTCGATCATAACTCCCTTAGGGCAAAGGAATGCCTTAACTTTGCTTGAGTCAATCTTATAGTCTACAATCTCTTCTCTTTTTGCAAGAAGAAGGATAAAGTCTGTAGCGCCAAGGTTTATCTCGCTTGAGCGGTGGTACTCAAGGCAGTTGAGCTTGGTGTTGTGACCGTTGCACCAACCAAACTGCATAGGTGATCCGCCAAAGAGGCTGTTGGTGATAACGCTAGCTGCAGGAAGTGACTGAAGAGCAGGATCCTCTGCAACATAATCCGTTCCCTCAGGAATAGGAGTCTTGTCTCTGAGTGCTTCAAAAATCTGTTTCTTTTCTTCTTCGTAACCTTCGATGATCCTACCATAGTTGGTGAATTCAGGATCTGTAACATTATAAATTTTCATGCTTTCTCCTTTCAAACCGCATAATAGCGGGAATATTAGAAATAAGAGCTTTATTGATAATTCTTATCACATTTAATTGTAGCTTAGATACGCGGATCCTTCTAACTACTTTATGACTAAAACATCTCATATTTTGCGAAAAGAGAATGAGGTTATACGTCATATTTTACGTGTCTTTTTGTGAAATACGTATAATATATGAGAAATAGAATAGAAGTGACGATCCATGTTATGGGGTAGCTCGCTTCAACAGTCTCAACTGTCTTGAAGATGGGAAAGGCAGTCAATATCCATATTACTCTAAGAGCGCAGATTCCGCTCAAAGTAATTATCATAGGAATCAGCGCTGAACCCATGGCTCTTAGGACTCCGGAGAAAATTTCAACAGAAATGTAAGTCACATAGAATGGCACCAGGAATCTGACCATCTGTATTCCAATCCGGATGACGTCTTGGTTGTTTTTAATAAAAATGTGCAGAAGAGAATCACTGAAAAAGTACAAAGCAAGGCTTAGGGGGATAGTAATTATGAGGGCAATAAGGAAAGCATAGCGTGTACTTGTTTTCACTCTGTCATATTTACCGGCTCCGAAATTCTGACCTGCGAAGGTTGTAACCGAAGTTCCTATCGCATTTATGGACATCCAGAATACAACGTCAATCTTGCCGTAGGCAGCCCATGCTGCGCTGTATTCTGGTCCAAGTTCATTGATGGCAGTTTGTATAAGTGCATTTGAAAAAGTGTACATAGTGGACTGAAAACCTGCAGGAAGGCCAATTCTGAGTATCTTTTTGAGCATGAGTTTATCAAAGCGAACATTACGAAGTGTAAGCTTGTACATATCATTGCTTGTAATGAGCATTATAACCACTATTACAGCGCTCAAAAGCTGACAAAGTATAGTTGCAATGGCAACACCTATAACGCCCATTTTGACGCTCATATAGCCCATTTTGAGCACTACAACAAAGAACAGGTCCAAACCCACATTGGTAAAGCAGCTTATTATCAGAACAATAAGAGGTCTTTTTGAATCCCCTACAGCTCTCAATATTCCGGCACCCATGTTATACACGAGATTAGCTATCATACCAAGGAAAAAAATTCGAAGATAAGCAATAGAAGGCTCTTTGAGGGAATCCGGGGTTTTCATTAAGGAAATTACATGCGGGGTAATGGCAAATCCAACTACGGTTATTATTATTCCACCTGTAATCGCAATGGCGATGGCAGTATGAACAGCTTTTTCAACTTCCTTTGACTGTTTAGCTCCGTAGAACTGGGCAATTACGACAGTAGCACCGGAAGAAAGTCCCATGAAAAAGCCGATAAATATACTTACTATTGTGGCTGCAGAGCCACCTACTGAGGCAAGACCGTCTGCGCCAACAACATTTCCGACAATAATGGCATCGACTGTATTATATAATTGCTGAAAAAAAGCGCCAACCAAAAGGGTGACGAAATAGATGAGCATTCCTTTTAAGATGGGGCCTTGAGTGATTTTGTTATTACTTTGTTCCATATACATTCTCCCGACTCATGAAAGTCTTCTGTAATAAAAAATTGTAACAAAAAAGTGGAAAGCTGTATATATGCTTTCCACCTATGCGGATGACAGGACTTGAACCTGCACGTCGAAGACACTAGAACCTAAATCTAGCGCGTCTGCCAATTCCGCCACATCCGCTCATCGTCGCCCTTTTCAGGGCGACAACATATTAGATTATACATAGATTAATCTGCGTTTGCAAGATTTTTAAATGATATTTCTCAGTTTCCTGCAGCACTTTCTTCCGTTATAGCAGGCGGTCCGGGAGGTCCCGGAGGTGCCGGAGGAGCAGCATTTGGATCGCCACCTTCTGGAGGTGCTTGTCCTGCGGCTGCAGCAGCGGCTTCAGCGGCTCTTGCTTCTGCCTGAGCTCTTTCTCCTGCCAGAATTCCTTCAATTCCCTCCTGGTGCATAAATTCCGGTGTATGGTGACAGGTGTTGGGAACTGTTACAGTATTTCCTTCTTCATCTGTCTCGGTCTTGTAAGCTGAATTTTCATTAAATCCGTTTACAAATCCTTTTCGTATTTCCTCCGGAGGAGCAGGATGTATTGTGAGTACACCGGGAGCCTTGAATGGACACCATTCTGAAGCCGGGAGTCCGTCAACCTGACAGATCTCGCCCTGATAGTGAACATCACAAGTTTCTGTGGGGACAGTACCCTCAGCAAAGTATTCTGACTTAAGTGTTCCGTCACATATTCCCGGAATAGGTAATTTTCCTGATTCCGAGCAAACTGTAGCAGAAGTTACAGTTGCGGGAGGCGCAGGGAAAGCAGAATACGGTTTATCTTTATGAACTTCCTCCATTACCTTTCGCCACATAGTCTTTGACAGATCTTTTTCAGCTTTGCTTTTAAGCTTGGCATTATTATCAAAACCGGTCCAACATGTAGCAGTATAAGAAGTGGTGTATCCTGCAAACCATACGTCATTATAATCTGATGTTGTACCTGTTTTACCTGCTATTTCGGTTGTTCCGAAGTTAACTGATTTACCGGTACCTATGGAACTGGTAACAACGTCCTTCATGGCGCTAGTAAGCAGGAATGAAGTTGATTCCTGAAGAACTCGCCTTGAATTGGGCTCTGTATTATCAAGAATAATATTACCTTCATAATCAACAACTTTGGTATAGAGCTTTGGCTCGATATACACACCGCCGTTTGCTATAGTAGCATATGCGGCATTTAGTTCCATATTGGTAACACCCTTTGTAAGACCGCCAAGAGCCGTAGGCTGCGCTACATCAGTATATTTCTTGCCATTGATCATTATACCTTCCGGGCCGATCAATGTAGTGAAGCCGAAATTCTTAAGATATTCATATCCAAGTTCAGGAGTTATAAGAGTAAATGCCTGAACGGTAACAACGTTTGCTGAACGTGCAATGGCATTTCTTACTGTATACCATTTCTCTTCCGGAGTACCCCACCAGTCTTTAACGAGCTTTCCACCATTATATGCATAAGCTGTATCCAAAAATACTGACGCAAGAGTGATCTTACCACTGTCGATACCGGGTGCATAAGTTGATACAACCTTAAATGTTGAACCCGGCTGTCTGGGAGAAGCGGTTGCTCTGTTGAAGGTTCTGTTGGCTGTTTTATTACCTCTTCCGCCAACCATTGCAACAACACATCCTGTGCTCTGATCCTCTATAGTAATTGAAACCTGAGGCTGCGGAATGCATTCTATATGGGGATCGCCGATAATCTCATCGCCTTCTTCCACAACAGCATCCTGATATTTCTGAGCACATTCCTCAGCAGCTTCCTTGGAATCGAACAGTCTTGTAAATTTATCGCCTTCTTGTTCTTTAAAATATGCCTCAAGCTTCTCGGAATAGTAGTTTTCAACATCTCCGTTAGCTTTCTGAACGGTAAGCTTAAAATCAAGAAGATATTTGGTGCCTTCAGGATAATTGTTTTCATCCTGATAAACTCTGTCGCAGATATCCTGTATTTTGGGATCCATTGCTGAATAAACCTTGAGACCTCCGCTATAAAGAAGTGATTTAGCATCAGCTTCGCTGTAACCTGCTTTCTCCTGAAGATCTTTGAGAAGCTGCTCTGTAAGAGCGTCAACATAGTAGGAGTTGACCTTGGTCTCGTTGCCATCATCCGGATTGACGCTACTAATGCGAGCGTAAACGTCGTCATTAATCGCTTCGTCAAATTCAATCTGAGTTATAAATCCCTGATCAAGCATCTTTTGAAGGACAATTTTCCTTCTGACGTCATTATTGTCAGGATTCTTGATGGGATTGTATCTTGTAGGCGCAGAAGTGATGGCAGCAATTACGGCACATTCTGAAATGTTTAGTTCGTAAGCATGCTTACCAAAGTATTTGTTAGCAGCAGCTTCTACACCAAGTTGGTTGGAACCTAGGTTGATTGTATTAAGATAACGGACGAGAATGTCCTCTTTGCTGACGTGCTTTTCAAGCTGAACAGCAACATACTGCTCCTGTATCTTACGCTTAATCTTCTGAAGTACAGTTTTCTCAGTTACCCATTCGGAGAAAACTGTGTTTTTTACAAGCTGCTGAGTGATAGTACTGGCACCCTGTGAAAGATCACCTGAAGACAAGGCTTTAAAACCGGCACGAATAATACCCTGAATATCTATTCCGTTGTGTTCGTAGAATCTTTCGTCCTCGATAGCTACAAATGCATTGGCAAGATCTTCAGAGATGCCGTCCTTACCTACGGGAATTCTGTTGGCATCCTTGGCTACAAGTTCGCCAATGACACTGCCTTCAGTATCATATACGATACTCTTAACTCCCTTTGGGGTTACATCATCAAAACTAATCTCGGGAGCAGTGTCTCTAATACCGATAAAGACACCGATGCCGGCACTTGCGCCGATGATCATCAATCCTATAAATGCTGATAAGAGAAAACAAAATCCGAAAAGACTGAACTTGTTTCCCCATCTATTGGTACCGGAACTAAGGGCCTTAGCCTGATTTACGATACCTCTCTTTCCATAGTTCATATTATAACCTCTCTGTTTAGTCCAATATAACTTGGTAATTATACCATGAAATCCATATATAATAAAGAAATGACATGAAATGTGCTATACTGATTCCTATGAGTGAGATAAATTCCTATAAAATAGTAACTAAAGACGGAACCGGAGAAATCGTAGAAAAGAAGTCACGGTTCATTGCTCACGTATTCGGAGTTAAGTCTGTTGCTGAGGCAGAAGAGAAGATAGCAGAAATTTCCAAAAAATACTGGGATGCAAGACATAACTGCTATGGATATGTCATAGGCAAAAACAGTGAGAATACCAGATGCAGTGATAACGGTGAACCATCAGGGACAGCCGGTAAGCCCATACTGGAGGTGATAACCGGTGCGGGACTTACGGATACACTTATCGTGGTGACAAGATATTTCGGAGGAGTGCTTCTGGGAACAGGAGGACTTGTCAGAGCTTATACTCAGGCAGCTCAGGCGGGAATAGCTGCGTCAGAAGTTGGAGAAATGGTTTACTCACAGCTTCTTACATTGGAAGTTGATTATAATATGGTCAACAACGTGCAGTATTATCTTGGCCAGAATGATATTAAGATCAATGAGCCAAGATATGCAGAAAATGTTCAGTACGATATCTGCGTCAAGGTGGAAGATACGGATAAAATAAAAGACGGCCTTACACAGAAATGTGAGGGGAGAATAAAGATTATCGAAGGAGATAAAGGATACTATATTTTCTGAAAGAATAAATATAACATAGTATGAATATCAATCAAAAAACACGAGACAGCTACTTGCTATCCCGTGTTTTTTATAATATTACTGCTTTTTGAATCCGGCTCTCTTACGAAGAGTGGGATCAAGAATTCTCTTACGGATACGAAGGCTTGTAGGAGTTACTTCCAAAAGCTCATCAGTATCTATAAACTCAATTGCCTGCTCAAGTGACATGATCTTAGGTGGAACAAGTCTGAGTGCTTCGTCGGAAGCAGATGTTCTGGTGTTGGTAAGATGCTTGGTCTTACATACGTTAACCTCTACGTCCTCACTCTTTCCGCTGGTACCGATTACCATACCTGAGTAAACTTTGTCACCAGTTTTGATGAAGAGCTGTCCACGATCCTGTGCATTGAAAAGACCATACGCAGTAGCAACACCTGTCTCAAATGCGATAACGGATCCTGTCTTTCTATAGTTCATATCTCCCTTGTAAGGAGCATATCCGTCAAAAATAGTATTGATGATACCGTTACCTTTAGTATCTGTCATGAATTCGCCTCTGTAGCCGATAAGACCACGAGAAGGGATATTGAACTCAATACGTGTATATCCACCGTTTCCGGCACCCATGTTAACCAGTTCACCTTTTCTCTCGCCGAGTTTCTGAATAACGCTTCCGGAGAATTCATCGGGAACATCAATGTAGCACTTCTCCATAGGCTCGAGCTTCTGGCCATTTTCATCTGTGTGATAGATAACCTCAGCCTTACTTACAGCGAACTCAAACCCTTCACGTCTCATTGTCTCGATAAGAACAGAGAGATGAAGCTCACCACGTCCTGAAACCTTGAAGGTCTCTGTTGAATCGGTATCTTCAACACGAAGAGAAACGTCAGTGTTGAGCTCTTTATATAATCTGTCACGAAGGTGACGTGATGTTACGTACTTACCTTCCTGTCCTGCGAGTGGAGAGTCGTTTACAATGAAATTCATTGAGATTGTAGGCTCAGAAATCTTCTGGAAAGGAATGGCAACCTGATTGTCAACAGAACAAAGAGTATCACCGATCTTGAGATCCTCAATACCAGAGATAGCAACTATTGAACCAATCTTGGCTTCCTGAACTTCAACTCTTCCAAGTCCGTCATACTCATACAATTTGCTTATCTTGGTCTTAATACGTCTCTCGGGTTCATGATGGTTAACAACAACAACTTCCTGATTTACCTTAACGATACCGTTATCAACTTTACCTACACCGATACGACCAACATATTCGTTGTAGTCGATTGTGCTGATAAGCACCTGTGTGCTTGCCTCGGGATCTCCAACAGGAGCAGGTATATAGTTGATGATTGTATCAAGAAGAGGCTTCATATCTGTTCCCTGCTCATCCAGGCTAAGGGAAGATGTTCCGGCCTTTGCTGATGCAAATACGAAAGGACAATCAAGCTGGTTGTCGTCAGCACCAAGATCCATAAGTAGTTCAAGTACTTCGTCGATAACGTCGTTAGGTCTTGCTTCGGGACGGTCAATCTTGTTGATACAAACAATAACAGGAAGACCAAGATCCATAGCTTTTCCAAGAACGAATTTAGTCTGAGGCATGGGACCTTCAAATGCATCTACGACAAGAATAACACCGTTAACCATTTTGAGAACTCGCTCAACCTCGCCACCAAAGTCAGCATGGCCGGGAGTATCAATAATGTTAATCTTGATATCCTTATATGAAATAGCTGTATTTTTGGACATGATTGTAATTCCACGTTCTCTCTCGATATCGCCGGAATCCATAACTCTCTCTACAACGTCCTGACCTGTACGGAAGACACCGCTCTGCTTCAAAAGTCCATCAACAAGTGTTGTCTTACCATGATCAACGTGGGCGATAATTGCAACGTTTCTTACATCATTTCTCGTCTGCTTCATAAATAACTCCTTAAATAAGAAAAAACATAACGTTTACTTTTCAAACTAAAAAAGTATAACACGCGTTTTTTTCTTATTCAATATCAAATTAAATAAAGCACCTATGTACAGGATTCTGTCTTTATCATAATTAGTAGCATGTGGTTGACATCAAAGTATAGTGGGTGTAGTATGAGTTAAGCAAGTTAGATAGAGGTTGCGCATTTTAATAGTAGTTTAGCGGATGTGACAGGCACAGTAGAAGCTTTGCAAAAGGAAAATGCGCCGAAAGGGTCGGTTACCTGATAACCGGGACCTTGGGTATGCAGCTAAGAACTGCATAACTGTCATCAATTAGGATGGGGCGCTATCAACATTTTCTTTTATTGTAAGAAGAGATTATGTTACCGACTCATTCGAGTCGGCTTTTTTTATATCATGTGAAATGTCTCTGAATTTCATTGATATAAAAGCGCACCGCTGTGGATGCGCTCATCGCGAGAGGATATGTTGCATAAATGCAACCGCGCTCGGCGCGAGAGTTTTGTGAGCAAAACTCTTTTTATGATTAGGCCTGTGAAGGAGGATTATATGGCAATTTTTAAGGGAGCTGGAGTTGCTATCGCAACACCATTCAAAGACAACGGAGAAATTAATTACGAAGAATTTGGCAGACTCATTGAGTTTCAGATCGAAAATGGCACTGATGCCATCATCGTATGCGGAACTACAGGAGAAGCCGCTACAATGACAGAAGAAGAGCATATGGATGTTATCAAATACTGTATTGACAAGGTTGCAAAGAGAATACCTGTCATTGCAGGAACAGGTTCCAATTGCACAGAGACAGCTATTCAGCTTTCCAAGCTTGCACAGGAATACGGCGCAGATGGTCTTTTGCTAGTGACACCTTACTACAATAAGGCAACTCAGGGCGGACTTGTTGCTCATTTCTCAGCAGTAGCAAATGCTGTTGATATTCCTATTATTCTGTACAATGTTCCCAGCAGAACAGGATGCAACATGCTTCCTGAGACAATCGTTAAGCTCTGCAAAGAGAACAAGAATATTGTTGGTGTAAAGGACGCAACAGGTAATATCTCACAGACAATCAAGACAATGCAGCTTGCTGAGGGATGTGTTGATCTTTATTCCGGAGATGATGACCAGATTGTTCCTATCATGTCAGTAGGTGGAAAGGGAGTAATTTCAGTTCTTTCAAATATTGCACCCAGACAGACTCATGAGATCTGTGCAAAGTGTCTTGAGGGTGATTATGAGACTGCAAGAGAGCTTCAGTTTAAGGCATATCCTCTTGTGAAAGCTCTTTTCTCTGAGGTTAATCCTATCCCTGTTAAGAGCGCTCTTAAGCTCATCGGATTCCAGGCAGGCCCGCTTCGCCTTCCGCTTACAGAGATGGAACCGGCAAACGTTGAGAAGCTCAGTGCAGAGATGAGAAAATACGGACTTATTTAATAATGTCATTAAGAAATCCGCAGTATATGCGGATTTCTGTTTAATAAACAGATATATACCACAAAGAGAGGAAAGTTAATATGACCAAGATGATCATGCACGGCTGCAATGGCCGTATGGGTCGTGTTATTATCGACCTTGTCAAAGAAGATAATAATATAGAAGTAGTTGCAGGAATAGATGCATATGGAGAGAATAACTATGAATTCCCTACATTCAAAAGTCTTTCCGAATGCAATGTTGACTGCGATGTTATCGTAGATTTTTCTAATGCATCTGCTGTAGATGGGCTTCTTGATTATTGTGTAGAGAAAAAAGTACCTGTAGTTCTGTGTTCTACCGGACTTTCAGATGCACAGCTTGAGAAAGTAAAAGAGAGTTCAACCAAAGTTGCTGTCCTTAAATCAGCAAACATGTCGGTTGGAATCAATGCACTTCTTAAGGTACTTAAAGAGGTTTCACCGTTGTTCGCGGCAGCAGGTTTTGACATTGAGATTGTTGAAAAACATCACAATCAGAAGCTTGATTCTCCAAGCGGAACAGCTCTTGCACTTGCTGACAGCATAAATGAATCACTAGGCAATGAGTATGATTACGTGTATGACAGAAGCCAGAGAAGAGAGAAGAGACCTCAGAAAGAGATCGGTATCTCTGCTGTAAGAGGTGGTACAATTGTTGGAGACCACGATGTGATTTTTGCTGGTCACGATGAAGTTGTAACTCTTTCTCACAGAGCATATTCAAGAGCTGTATTTGGAAAAGGTGCCATTGAGGCTGCAAAATTCCTTGCGGGTAAAGGCGCAGGAATGTACGATATGGCAGATGTTCTTGCTTAAATTGGGACCAGCAGCTTAAGAGGAGATGATTTATGAAGTTCAGACCTTGTATTGATATTCACAACGGAAAAGTAAAGCAGATTGTGGGCAGCAGTCTTAGAGATGAAAAAGATTCTGCTTCAGAGAACTATGTATCAAGCAAGGATGCGGTTTTCTACGCAAGAATGTATAGAGAACACGGCCTCGACGGTGGACACATTATTCTTCTTAACCCTGTAGGAAGTCCATTTTATGAAAGTACAAGAAAACAAGCCTTAGAAGCACTTGGAGCTTGTCCGGGGCTTATGCAGATAGGCGGCGGCATTAACGCAGACAATGCCGGTGAATTTATTGATGCAGGAGCTTCTCATGTGATCGTAACGTCATATGTTTTCAAGGATGGCAAGATAAGCTATACCAATCTTAAGAAGCTGGTAAAGGCTGTTGGCAAGGAGAGGATCGTTCTTGATCTTTCATGTAAGCTATCTGATGGGAAATATTATATAGTTACTGATAGATGGCAGAAGCTGACAGATGTGGAACTTTGCGAAGCTACACTGGATGAACTGTCACAGTATTGTGATGAATTCCTTGTTCATGCCGCAGATGTAGAGGGTAAGCAGAACGGCATAGAAGAGAATGTGGCCAAGGTTCTGGGAAAATGGAGCAAGATTCCGATTACTTATGCAGGCGGAGCCAGAAGCATGGAGGATATCAAGAAGCTTAAGAAAATAGGCAATGGAAAGGTTGATGTTACTGTTGGAAGCGCCCTTGAGATATTTGGTGGCAAGCTTAAGCTTAATGATGTTATAGATGCCTGCAAGGACTGATGTGATTATTTGAAGTAGTTAATGATCAACCAAAAATATGTGCAACGCAAAAGAGCCATCCGACATATGTCGGATGGCTCTGATGATTAATCATTGTTACAATCTTGCGAATTCAAAATAAATCTATATTTAGAATAAGGCACTTTGTAGTCTGATTAATTAAGCTTTAAATCTGAAATTAAAGCTTGTTTACGTTTACGGCCTGAGGTCCCTTTTCACCCTGGATTACATCATACTCTACAGAAGCGCCTTCCTCAAGAGACTTGAAACCTTCCATGTTGAGTCCTGAATAATGTACGAATACATCATTTCCAGCCTCGTCTGAGATGAAACCGTAACCCTTCTGGTTGTTGAACCACTTAACAGTACCTTTGTTCATTGTAATACCTCCACATAAAAATAAAAAAATAATCGTTCAGTTGTCTATGACAACAAATTTATAATATCAAACATA
>JAEEXE010000081.1 GCA_016291375.1 Butyrivibrio sp. | reverse complement strand
GATTTATTTTTTTTCACACAAGAACCTCTTTTATGATATACTTTACGGGAATATTGTATCAATAAAAGAGGAGTAAAAGCAATGGCAAAGGAAGTATTGTATAGTAGCACCAGAGGCGCACAGGGCCAGATCAAGGCTTCTGAGGCGATTCTTAGAGGACTCGCACCGGACGGAGGATTGTATGTTCCGGATCATATACCGCATCTCGAAAAGAGCCTTAGAGAGATTTCAGAGCTCGATTATCAGGGAACAGCTTATGAAGTAATGAAACTTCTTCTTACGGATTACACTGAGGAAGAGCTGAAGTATTGCATATCACATGCATATGATTCCAAGTTTGATACCAAAGAGATTGCACCTATTTCAGAAGCAGACGGCGCATACTATCTTGAACTTTATCACGGAGCAACCATTGCTTTCAAAGATATGGCTCTTTCAATCCTGCCTTATCTTATGACTACAGCAGCCAAGAAGAATAATGCCAAGAACGAGATCGTTATTCTTACAGCTACCAGCGGTGATACAGGAAAGGCTGCACTTGCAGGCTTTGCTGATGTTCCCGGTACAAGGATTATCGTGTTCTATCCTAAGCACGGTGTAAGCCCTATCCAGGAGCAGCAGATGGTTACTCAGAAGGGTGACAACACCTGTGTTATAGGTATTGAAGGAAACTTTGACGATGCTCAGACTGGAGTTAAAAAGCTCTTTACAGATCCCGAGCTTGCTAAGCAGATGGATGCCAAGGGCTTCCAATTCTCATCAGCTAACTCCATCAATATCGGTCGTCTTGTACCTCAGATCGTATATTATGTATATTCATACGCTAAGCTTCTCAAAGAGGGCAGAATAGCTGATGATGACAAGATCAACGTAGTTGTACCTACAGGTAACTTCGGTAACATCCTTGCAGCATACTATGCTAAGAACATGGGTGTGCCTATCGGAAAGCTTATCTGTGCATCCAACTCCAACAAGGTACTTTTTGACTTCTTCCAGACAGGGGAGTATGACAGAAACCGTGATTTCGTTCTTACAGCTTCTCCTTCAATGGATATTCTTATCTCATCTAACCTTGAGAGACTTATTTATCATATCTCAGGTGATAGCGCTACCAAGGATGCTGAGTATATGAAACAGCTCTCAGAGACCGGTAAATATGAGATAACAGATGATATGAAATCTAAACTTGCAGACTTCTTCGGTGGATTTGCTACAGAAGAAGAGACTTTTGCCACTATAGGAAATGTATTTGACAAGACCGGATATCTTATGGACACACATACAGCTGTTGCAAGCTCTGTATACAGCAAGTATGTAAAGGAGACCGGAGATAAGACTGTAACTGTTATTGCTTCAACAGCAAGCCCCTTCAAGTTCACAAGAAGCGTTATGAACGCACTTGGAAAGGGCGATGACAGCAAGGATGATTTTGCACTTGCAGATGAGCTTTCAGCTGTATCTGGAGTAGCTATTCCTGAGGCTGTTTCATCAATCAGAACAGCAGAGATCAGACACAAGACTGTTGTTGACAAGACAGAGATGGAGAAGGCAGTAAAGAATTTCCTGGGCATGTAAAAAGAAAAGTCGCGAGAATCCGCATATTTATTGCGCGATATTCTCGCGCATACAATAAAATACGGAGGTGCGAATGGAAAACGGAAAGAATATTTACTCAGAAAACACACCGCAGATTATTGAACTTGCTAAACTTTCAGAAGATGCAGATCAGATAGAAAATGAGCTTTTTTACAAATACGATGTCAAAAGAGGTTTAAGAGACCTTAACGGTAAGGGTGTTCTTACCGGTCTTACTCGTATTTCTGAGATAATTGCCAAGGAGGAAGTTGACGGCAAGAGCATTCCCAAGGACGGAGAACTTTACTTTAGAGGATATGACGTAAAAGATCTTATCAATTCAGCTACTGAAGATAAGAGGTTTGCTTTTGAGGAGTGCGCATATCTGCTTCTTTTTGACAAGCTTCCCGATAAAAAGGAGCTTGGTGATTTTAATAAGCTTCTGGGCTTTTACAGATCCCTTCCAACAAGCTTTGTAAGGGATATTATCATGAAGGCTCCCAGTAAGGATATGATGAATACGCTTGCAAGGAGTGTACTTACGCTTTACTCCTATGATGACCTTGCAGATGATACATCACTTCCGAATGTACTTAGGCAGAGCCTGCAGCTCATAAGTCTGTTCCCGCTTTTATCTATCTACGGATATCAGGCTTATAATCACTATCACGAAGGAAACACATTATTTATTCATCCGCCTATTGAGAGCCTCTCTACGGCGGAGACTATATTGCAGCTGCTTAGACCTGACAGCAAGTACACGGAGCTGGAGGCAAGGCTTCTTGATATCTGCCTTGTGCTTCACATGGAGCACGGTGGTGGTAACAATTCATCCTTTACAACCCACGTTGTAAGCTCCAGTATGACGGATACCTATTCCGTTATCGCTGCTGCTATCGGATCTCTCAAAGGTCCCAGACATGGTGGAGCCAATATCAAGGTTGTTCATATGTTTGATGATATTGAGGCCAATGTCAAGGATTGGGAAGATGAAGAGGAGCTTTCAGCTTATCTTGACAAGATATTAAATAAACAGGCATTTGATAAGGCAGGTCTTATCTATGGTATAGGTCATGCTATTTATTCCAAGTCTGATCCGAGAGCTCTTATATTAAAGAGCTTTGTTGAGAAGCTTGCGGTAGAGAAGGGCAGAGAAAAAGAGCTTGCGCTGTACGAAGCGGTTGAGAGGCTTGCGCCCAAGATTATCAGCGGAGAGAGAACCATGTACAAGGGTGTCAGTGCCAACGTGGATTTCTATTCCGGTTTTGTATACAGGATGCTTGATCTTCCTGAGGAGCTTTATCCCACTATCTTTGCTATGGCGAGAATCGTAGGATGGAGTGCGCACCGAATGGAGGAGCTTGCCAACAACGGCAAGATCATTCGTCCCGCCTACATGGCAATCGAGCCTCGAAAGGACTACGTGCACATGGAGGACAGGTAAGACCGGCAGGCGGACAGGTTGCGCCCGATGGGGGGCGCGTCGGCGAATGTTATAGGTTTATATTAACGTTCAAAGGAACGTTTCCTCGCACGGATTACATTAAAACTCAAAAACAGATATATTTCTCATTTCACGTTGTTCAAAGAATGAGAAATATATCTGTTTTTTCATTTTATGAATCCGGTGCTCGTGCAAGAGTTCCTTTGTCCGTTAATATAAGCCTTTAACAACTCGCACTGAAGCAATTCACGCATCGGGCGCAATCCGTCTGCCAATAGGTCTTAGCTGTGCTCATGCCATGGGGGAGTCAATAAGAGGAGGAGTTTGTACTTTTGGAAGGGGAGAACTAAATAGTTTTTGTAATATGGTGATGGAGTTTTTGTGAATAAGCACTGTGAAATGTGCACTTAAATTTAGTTTAATTTTTGGTGGAGTTTTCACAAAGAATAGCAATAAATGGCTTGTATTTTGTGGGATGTGCACATATAATATATTTAATGTTATTTTTTTAACAAGATTTAGAAGGAGGTATTTTTTATGTCACGTTTTACACTACCCAGAGATGTTTACCACGGAAAGGGGGCTCTTGAAGCGCTTAAGACTTTTGAGGGTAAGCGCGCCATCATCTGCACAGGTGGCGGATCAATGAAAAGGGGTGGATTCCTGCAGAAGGTAGAGGCATACCTTAAGGAAGCAGGAATGGAAGTTGAGCTCTTTGAAGGTATCGAATCAGATCCTTCTGTAGAGACTGTTATGAAGGGTGCAGAGGCTATGCAGAAATTCCAGCCTGACTGGATCGTTGCTATTGGTGGTGGCTCACCTATTGATGCAGCCAAGGCTATGTGGATCAAATATGAGTATCCCGATACTACTTTCGAAGATATGTGTAAGGTATTTGGACTTCCCAAGCTCCGCACTAAGGCTAAATTCTGCGCTATTTCTTCTACATCGGGAACAGCTACCGAGGTTACTGCTTTTTCTATCATCACAGATTATCAGAAGGGCATTAAGTTCCCTATCGCTGACTTCGAAATCACACCTGATGTTGCTATCGTAGATCCCGAGCTTGCTCATACAATGCCCAAAAAGCTCGTTGCACATACAGGTATGGACGCTATGACTCATGCCGTTGAGGCATACGTTTCTACAGCTAACTGTGACTATACAGATCCTCTTGCAATTCATGCTATCGAGATGA